>JBKJNY010000117.1:0-3676 GCA_046593355.1 Pirellulaceae bacterium
GAAAGTCGCTGCTGGCCAAGCTAGACGCTGCCGACGCTGCCTTGGGCGCGAACAACGCGCTGGCCGCCATCGGCAACCTGATTGCCTTCATCAACCAGGTAGAGGCCTTCGTCGGAAACGGCAAACTGACGCCAGCGCAGGGCCAGAGTCTCATCGATGCGGCCTGGCTGGTCATCACCGATCTCGTTGGCTGACCAGGCCCGCCGGGTGCCACTGGCGGCAGCTCTGGGCCGCCAGTGTCTTCTCGGTGGGTAACGCCCCCAACACCGCGCGTCCGGTGTGGTGGTTGGCGAAACAGAGTGAAACATTGAGTAACCCTGCACTCCCGTCCCCGGCGGCATTTGCGGCGCAAACAGGCCGTCCAGAATTTCCAAAATAGTTTTGGAAAGGTGCCAAATACGCAACTGGACATTGGTATAATAGGACCAGCCCGGTGGAGCTGGCGGACCCTCACCCCGGCCCTCTCCCAAGAGGAGCGGGGGACTGCGGTGCCGGGCGGGCGGTGCTCTTTCTCAATCTGGTTGTGGGAAGTGGATGCGTGGGGACTCCCAGCGGGGAGGAAAATCACCGCGGAGTTCGCGGAGGAGCGCGGAGAAAAAGTTGGCAGGCAGATCGGACCCCTCCACGATTCTCAGCGACCTCCGCGGTTCAAGAAATCGGTATCGCTGCCGTAAGACCACTCTTCCGGCGGGGTAGGTGGTGAAAACGTCCTGAGGAGTGTTTGTGCAAGTGATGACGTGTCCATGAGTTGCGGCCAGCGGTGGCGGGAATACTTCAACAGTTGCCCTCAAAGTACTCCTCACGCTCCGCGTGAGGAATCATCTCGCGGAGCGAGAGGAGTACTAATCTTGCCACTCCATGTCCGGCTCAAAGGGGAACATCGGCCGGCGGCGGTGGTCGTAGGAGAGGGAGAGGATGTCCGCCGTGGTGCAGCCGGGGGTGTTGACGCGGATGAAGCTGGGACAGACTTCGCGGTAGGCGGCCAGCGGGGCGTTGACCCCTTTGGCGACGAGCAGCCTGAATTCCTCGGGCTTGATGCCGAATGTGGTAATTTGCCGCAGGCTGAAGGGGGGCATCCGGCGGGTGGTGAGCATCAGCGTCAGGCCGTCGTCCGTGCGGATGACCGCGGTTGGGCCCTGATCCATCACGGTGAACCCACCGTGACGAGGCAAAGGCTCTTCGAATTTGCCGTCGTAGATTCCCAGGACGGTGGCTTCGCATTCGATCGGCGAACCGTGCGAGTTGTCGGTCTTTCCGCCGGCGCGAAACCGCGAGCGGTTGCCAATGCCTGCCTCGATGGCCTGGTGTACCGATTCCGGGTCCGCGAGAATGACGAGAGAACGGTCGAGCTTGCGGGCATGAATGGCATGAGCCAGGTGCGTGCCGTCCGCCGGTGAACCTCCTCCGGCGTTGTCGCCCATGTCGAGCAGGCAGACTGGACCGGGAAGCTCCACCGCGCGATCGAGGGCATCATCCATGCTAATCAGGGTGCCGACGAAGTCGTCGCGCCGATTCCACAGCTCGTGGGCCAGGGCATTCGCAAGTTTCTGAGCCAATGCCTGGTCGCCGTTGGTGACGACGATGAGGGCCGAGCCCATCTCGGCAACGTCCGCATAAGGAAAGCCGAGCATGATGCTGTTGAACAGGATCCGCTCATCGTCGAGTTGGGCGTCCGCCAGTTTATAGAAAGAGTGGCAGGGCTCTTCGCTGGTGCATTGCTTCTCGATATTGATGGCCATCGGCGGAAACGCCGCCGCCATCGTCGGCTGGCGCTCGCCATTCACGGTGCGGACCATCAGGCGGGCGGCATCGATTCCGCGGGCCTTCTGGTCGAGGTGCGGGTTGGTGCGGTAGGCAATCAGGGCGTTGCAGGCGGCCACCATTTGCGGCGAGAGATTCCCGTGCGGGTCGAGCGTGCCGATGATCGGCATATCGGGGCCCACGCGGCGGCGGACTTCGCTCAGCCAGTGGCCATCGACATCCGGATACTGCTTACTGACCGTCGCCCCGTGCGGAGCCACCAGAATGCCGTCGAGTTTTCCCGCCGCGAGCGCCATGTCGAGCTCGGCGAACATCCGGTAAAACAGCGTTTCGATGGCCGCCTGCTCAATCACTCCAAACGGCAAAGCGCGAGCAGCAAATATCGGGACGGCTACGGCCCCCAGATCCTCCAGGGCGTGAAACATGCCGCTGATTTCGTGATGCGCGCCGGCAAACCGCTGCCGCATCTCTTCGCCGCTGACGAGCAGCTCCTCCTGGAAGTGGCGGAGGGTCGTCGGCTGGGAGATGAAGGTGTTGGATTCCTGGATCAGGGCAAGGATGCCGATGCGCATGAGCGCAAGTATACCGCATTTCCGCGCCAGATATTCGGTACATCCGTTACCATCGCGCTCCGGGGAATAGGCGCGGCCCACTGATCGCCAAGACGCGCCTTCCGCCCGCGCCCTGATTCCTTCACTCTCTGCGCAGTTGCGTAAACATCGGGCGCACAAAATCCACAACACCGGAGCAGATCCTCAGCAGTCCGTCTGTAACGCGCGGGCCTAAAAAGGCGTTGCCGCACGGGCACTTCCGCTCGCCCGCTCGACACGTGCATCTTCTTCGCGCGATTGGTATGCCGTGTGCTTTAGGGGTGGCGGACCTTTCCCTGTCCGCAGTCTGACCATTAAAAGCGACCAATCGCAAAGGTGGGGCCATGGTAGAGAAGAATCAGCTACGCAGCCGCAAGCGGCGCGGAGCGCTAACGCTAGAGTGGATTCTGCTGGTGACCGTGCTGGTCATCGGTATCATTGGCGGTTTGGCGGCGGTCCGCAACGCGACCACTGCCGAGCTGCTGGACCTGGCCGAAGCCATCAGTGCCATCAACGTCGGCGGGGGACATGGACATGGACATGGGCATGGGAACGGACATGGGAACGGACATGGCAACGGACATGGCAACGGACATGGGAACGGACATGGGAACGGACATGGCAACGGGAATGGCAATAATGGGAATGGGAACGGCAACTCAGAACATGGCGATGACGAGTAATTAGGAGTCTGCGATGAAATCGGCCTTCTCAAATAAACATCCTGCCGTCCGCCGCAAAGGGGCGCTCGCCCTGGAGTGGATCCTGCTCATCACCATCGTCGTCGTCGGCGTGCTTGGCGGCCTGGCCGCGGTCCGCAATGCCACGGTGAAGGAAATCACCGACCTCTCCAAGGCGGTCGAGCAGATCAATGTCAAGACTTCGGCGGAGCTGGCCTCCGAAGGCGGCAGCTAGTCGTCCTACGGCAATTCACCCGCGCATCGTTACAATGCCTGCATGCGCCAGCTCTATCTCGACTACAACGCGACCACGCCGATCGCTCCCAGCGTGAAGGAGGCGATGCTGCCGTTCCTGGCGGAGCACTTTGGCAATCCGTCGAGCACGCACGCCTTGGGCCGGGCCGCGCATGAGGCGGTGGAAGATGCCCGCGGCCAGGTGGCGAGTCTGCTCGGAGCCGACGCTGACGAGATTGTCTTCACCTCCGGCGGGACGGAGAGCAACAACCTGGCCATTAAGGGGGCGCTGTCGCACCAGGGGCGGAGCGCCGGCGGGCACGTCATCATCTCGGCCGTCGAGCATCCCAGCGTTGCCGCGCCGGTCCGGTTTCTGGAGCGGATTGGCTACGACGTCTCGATTGTCGGCGT
>JBKJNY010000132.1:0-4413 GCA_046593355.1 Pirellulaceae bacterium
ACGACCGCCTGCGGGTCTCTTGGGCGGAAACTTTTGAGCTCGTATGCGCCAAGAGCCGTCTCGTGTCTGAGGAAGGCGCCGCATCTAAAGAAACGGCCTCCCCCGCGTCATAATCAATTGATGGCGATGCTTAGGCTTTGTGGCGAGGCGTTCCGCCCCGCACTTCGGCTCTCTTGGGCCGCACGGCCCCTTTCATACAGGTGCTAGGCGGCCCCTCTTTAGCCTCGGCCGTGATCTGTCTGCCGGCCCCTCAGCGGTCCTCTCTCAGGATGCATGGTCGCCTCTGCCGCACTCCGTCTTTCACCCGCTATCCGAAAGGAGGTGCGTTTGTTGAACGCGATTCTCATTGTTTGTTTTTCATTAGCCTTGGCAGCGGTCGTCGTGGCACTCGTGCGGCAAACACGCTTGTTGCGCGCTACGCGGTCGTTGCTCGGGCGGTTCATCAATCTCAGAAGAAAGGAGACACATGAAAAGACAACTCGTACTCGTCGTCGCCGCCGCCGCAATCGTCGCGCTCCCTGGTTGCGATAGCCC
Source organism: Pirellulaceae bacterium (assembly GCA_046593355.1). Classification (GTDB taxonomy): domain Bacteria; phylum Planctomycetota; class Planctomycetia; order Pirellulales; family Pirellulaceae; genus SXOA01. The sequence goes on from JBKJNY010000132.1 coordinate 535, forward strand.
AGACGACCGGGTGTCCGACATGGCCCGGCAAACAACCCACGAACAGGCCCAGCAAAACCAGCGAATTGCCGAAGGCTCCAAGGCCATCGCCGAGGGGAGCAAGCAGCTCGTAGAGGCTGATGCCAACGCCCGTCGGGATGTCATCGAGTTGCAGCAAGATTTGCGAGCGGACCAAGCTGAGGTCGGCAAGCAGCGGGACAAGCTGGAAGCCGAACGCAAGCTGATTGCAGGCCAGCGGGTCCAGGAGTCCCAGGCGGGAGCCCTGTGCGTGGGCTTTGCCATCATCTTGGTCTGCCTCGCGCCGCTCGTCCTGGCTGCCTGCTCGCTCCTCGGACTCTGGCGGGGCCCGACCGCGGAGGAGGAAGGTGGAATTCTGATCGAGGAACTCACCTACTCGTTGGTACAAGATTCTGCCCTCGACAGCCCGGCTCTTCCGGAAAGTCCCCCCCGCGGCATGGTCCCGCCCGACGCCGTCCCGCCAGCGTAATCTCTCTGTCGCGATCCGGTGCGGCCTCGTGGTCGCTGTTACATTTCTTCACCCCCAGGAGCCACTGCTTATGCCTGATGCCGGTCACCCAGGTGACCTTGATTCTCTCCCCCCTTCCCACGATGCAGACCCGTCAGCGACGAACCGGCCCCTGCTGCTATTGGTCGAGGGTTCCAATGACGCGGAGTTCCTGGTCCGGCTCTCCCGGGTTCTCTACCAGTCGGGAGCATCGGCAATCAACCTTGCCGACCTGGTGGCTAGCCGCCGGCTGGTCATCGTTCCTTTTGGCGGTGGTATCTCGCAGGACTTGTGGAACCGGTTTGCTCCGCTGGGGTGCCCTGAGTTTCATCTCTACGACCGCGAGGTAGGGCCCCAGACGTCGCAGCGACAGGAGCTGGCCCGCCGGGTCAACAGCCGGCCCTCTTGCCACGCCCAGGTGACGGACAAGCGGAGCCTGGAGAATTATCTCCATCCTGCCGCCATTCAGGCAGCCGGTGGCGGTGAACTCATCTTTGGAGATGAAGACTGTGTCGCTCAGGTTATGGTCCGCAGCAAACTCAGGAAACTCCCTGCAGCACCTCATTGGGAGAAGCTGTCTCCCCGCACTCGCCAGCGGCTGACCTACCGGGCCAAGAGCTGGCTCAACACTCAGGCCGTCGACCAGATGACGCCACAATTGCTAGCCGAGCGGGATCCGGCCGGTGAGGTTTTGCGCTGGTTCTTAACGCTCGCCAGTCTCTTGGGCCCGGAAGCTGGCCGAGTTTCGCCGTAACCAAAGCTGTCGCTGCGTTGTTACTGCCGCGCCGTTCGCGCGCGGTGTTCTCAAAAACTCTGACTGGAGGGAATTTGTGTCTCACGTTGTTCAGATTAAGACCGAGGTCCGTGACGCCGAGGCAGTTCGCGCTGCCTGCCGGCGTCTGGGCTTGGCGGAGCCGGTGCAAGGGACCAGCCGGCTCTTCACTACCGACGCCACCGGACTGGCAGTCCAGCTCCCTGGCTGGAGATTCCCCATGGTCTGCCAGCTCGATACGGGCCAGGTCCAGTTCGACAACTTTGGTGGCAACTGGGGAAAGCAGGAGGAGCTCGATAGGTTCCTTCAAGCGTATGCCGTGGAAAGGGCAAAGATCGAGGCCCGCAGGAAAGGGCACAGCGTCACTGAGCAGCAGCTCCAGGACGGCTCGATCAAACTCACCATCCAGGTTTCCGGAGGTGCCACCTAATGAAGACTATTGAAGTCGTCATCTCACCAAATGGTGAAACCAAGATCGAAACCAAGGGCTTCGCCGGCAGCTCCTGCCAAGAGGCCAGTCAATTCCTGGAGCAGGCATTGGGGGCCAAGGTCTCCGAGAAGCCCACGGCCGAGTTCTATCAGACTCAGCCTCAAGAGCAGGTGATTCAGCAAGGAGGTGGTCAGTGACGACTCCTCGTCGCCGAATCCTTCGCCCTCACCGCGAAGAATCTCCTCCTGCCGATCCCCGCCAGCAGGCTCGCCTGCAGCGCAAGCAAGACCAGCTCGCCAAAAGCCGACTGGCTCTGAAACGCTGGCTCACCCGCCTCAAGCGGGCCACGAACACGGTCACAGACTTGCATCAGCGAATTATCAAGCTGGAAGCCTTGCTCGGATAAGGAATCTGTCATTCACGGGCAACTCTCGCCGTTTTCCATTCCCCCGGCGCAGTCCTCTGACGCACGCGCCAGAGTACTGGAGGCCGACTCCACGAAGAAAGGAATTCCATGACGCTCGCTGAGCGACTGTCCGAATACATCCAGGCCTGTTTCACCGGAATCTGGGTCGAAAGCCATGAGCATGAGGATGCTCTTACTGAAATTGCCCAGCTCTGCCATCAGCAGGACTGGCAGCTGGCCGTCTGGGACTTGGAGCAGGGGCTGCGGGTCGGCGGCACTGCGGCGGCGGGAGGCGGCGGCGACCCCCTGGCGGCAATCCGCTCAGCGGGAAGCCTTGTCCCTAATGCTCCCCGCCGGGCCCACAAAGACGCCCCGGCGGAGCTCCCCTCCGGAGTTCTCGTCCTCGTCAACTTCCATCGCTTCTTAAACTCCCCCGAGATCGTACAGGCCTTGGCCGGCCAACTGGCTGCCGGGAAACAGAACCGGACCTTCCTGCTGATCCTGTCGCCGGTGGTTCAGATCCCCGTGGAACTCGAAAAGCTGTTTGTGGTCATCGAGCACCCGCTCCCTGGCCGCGCTCAGCTGGAGGAGATTGCCCGCGGCGTGGCGACTGAGGAGGGGGAACTTCCTGCAGGCATGGAGCTGGAGCGCGTCTTGGATGCGGCCGCCGGCCTCACTCGCTACGAGGCCGAGTCGGCCTTCAGCCTCGCGCTGGTCCGCCACAGCAGGCTGGAGGTCGAAACGCTTTGGGAACTCAAGTCCCAAATGCTAAAGAAAAGCGGCCTCTTGCAGCTGCACCGCGGCAGCGAGCGGTTTGACGACCTGGGGGGTCTGGAGGCCCTCAAAGCGTTCTGCCGGCGGGCCATGCGCCCGCGGCCCGCCGAGGCGAATCCCGTTCGCGGGCGGGGAATCATGCTGCTCTCACCGCCAGGCTGCGGGAAATCTCAATTTGCCAAGAGCCTGGGGAACGAAACCGGGCGGCCGACGCTGGTGCTGGATGTGGGGAGCCTGATGGGCTCGCTGGTGGGGCAGTCCGAGTCGAACATCCGCCAGACGCTGCGGATCGTGGACGCGATGGCCCCGGCGGTGCTCTTTATCGACGAGTGCGAGAAGGCGCTGAGCGGCGTCGCCAGCTCCGGCCAGACCGATTCCGGAGTTTCGGCCCGCTTGTTCGGGACGCTGCTGACCTGGCTCAACGACCACACGTCGGATGTGTTTGTGGTCTGCACCTGCAACGACATCAGCAAGCTGCCGCCGGAATTTTCACGGGCGGAGCGGTTTGACGGAGTGTTCTTTGTGGACCTGCCCAGCGCCCAGCAAAGGCAAGCGATCTGGCAGATTTACATCGCCAAATTTGCCCTGGATGCTCGCCAGCAGCTCCCGGCGGATGACAGCTTTACCGGTGCCGAGATCAAGTCTTGCTGCCGCCTGGCAGCGCTGCTCGACGTGCCTCTGAAGGCGGCGGCACAGAACGTGGTGCCGGTAGCCAGGACCTCGGCCGAGTCGATCCAGAAGCTGCGGCAATGGGCCTCGGGCCGGTGCCTCAGCGCCGACCAGGGGGGCATTTTCTGCGATGCGGCTGCTACGCCGGCCAGCCGCCGCAAGGTCTCGCGGCCACCGGTCGACCCAGCCAGCAACTAGGTGTCTGACCTAATCACAGTTCGACCCGGCTCGCTTCGTAAGCCGAGGCTTGTACCTGATAGCACGAAAGGAGTTTCCATGGCTGAATCCCGAGCTTTGCGGCAGCTTATTGCGGCGGTCAACGT
>JBKJNY010000170.1:0-7967 GCA_046593355.1 Pirellulaceae bacterium
AGCGGAAGAGGCGAGGTTCATCGAAGAATCGCTGCGAATCTAGCCCTTCCTCATGCCACTCTCCCGCCTCAGTCGAGGCCTCCACGCTCTAATGGCCAGAGGAGGCCGTCCAAAGTAGGAGGAAGTCGCCGCCGTGGCCAGCCAGCTCGACATGCTTGATGGGCGGGCGGACGGCAAGCTTGGCCCGGGCGCGGTCACCGGCACCATTCCAGAGCCGGAGCGGCCGCTGTCGACGCAGGAGTTCCTGGGGAAGCTGGAAAAGAGTTGACCTCGGGGCCGCTGGCAACGTCCCCAAGTCGCCAAAAGCCGCTAGAATCTTCGTAGCTTCACGGGCGATGAAGTACGATGATGAATGGTATTCAGCAGGGAGCAGCATGAAAGTCGCAGTTGTTAAGGAAACCTATCCCGGGGAGCGGCGCGTGGGGCTTGTCCCCGCCGGCGTGCCGCATCTGCTCAAGGCCGGCCTGGAAGTGCTGGTGCAGGCCGGCGCGGGGACGGCTGCGGGGTTTGCCGACCAGCAGTATGTCGACAAGGGTGCCAAAATCGCGGCCACGCGAGACGAGGCGTTTGCCGCGGACATTGTCGTGCAAGTCCGCTCGCTGGGGGCCAATTTGAAGGCCGGTCGCGATGATCTCCCGCGGCTTCGCAGCGGGCAGGTGCTGATTGGAATGTGTGATCCGCTTGGCGAGCCCAAAGCGGTGGACGAAATCGCCAAGACAGGTGCAGTACTCTTCGCCTTGGAATTGATTCCCCGCAGCACGCGGGCCCAGTCGATGGACGTCCTCTCCTCGATGGCCACGGTCATCGGCTATCGAGCCGTTCTGCTGGCGGCGACGGAGTTGCCCAAGCTGCTTCCGATGATGATGACCGCTGCCGGCACGCTGACTGCCGCCAAGGCGTTTGTCATCGGAGCGGGGGTCGCCGGGTTGCAGGCGATCGCGACTGCCAAGCGACTGGGGGCAGTGGTGCGGGCATATGACCTGCGCCCCGCCTGCCGCGAGCAGGTGGAGAGCGTCGGCGGGAAGTTCGTCGAGCTGCCGTTGGAAGCCGGCGATGCCCAGGACAAAGGGGGCTACGCCAAGGCCCAAGGCGAGGAGTTCTATCGCAAACAGCGGGAGTTGCTGACCAGGGTCGTCGGCGAGAGCGACATCGTCATCACCACTGCTGCGATCCCCGGGAAGGCGGCTCCGCAGCTCATCACGGCGGATGCCGTGGCGGGGATGCATGCCGGGAGTGTAATTGTGGACCTGGCGGCGGACCGTGGCGGCAACTGCGCCCTCACCAAGGCGGACGAGCGGGTGGTGGCTCATGGCGTCACCATCCTCGGTCCCACGAACCTGGCTAGCGACGCCCCCACCCACGCCAGCCAGTTGTTCAGCGGCAACGTCACCGCCCTGCTCCAGCACATCGTGAAGAATGGACAGCTCGAGCTCAACCGCGACGACGAAATCATCCGCGAGACAATGGCTACCCAGGCGGGGCAAATTGTGCATCCGAAAATCCGCGAAGTCTTGGGGACATCATGAAACAACCGTCGCAGAAATTCCTGAACCTTGCGATACTGACCGCGACCATTGTGGCCGCGTACCTGGCGATTCTGACGCCCAGTTCCCGCGCGCAAACTTCTAGCAAGTCCGGCGCGGAGAAGATCGGCGCGGCCGCTCAGCCCTCCACTGCCGCCAAAACCAAGGACAAGGCGGCTGAAAAGCCAAAGGGAGCAGCTCCCAAGGCCGAGCCGACGAAAGCGCCAGCGCTCCCCACGGTCAAAGAGACCACGGAAAAGGCGGCAACCGCACCCGAACGGGCTATCGCGGAGGAACCGGCAAAGGGAGTTGACGAAGTGGTCGATTACAGTGCCCTCCTGTTCGTCTTCGTGATGGCCACCATCATCGGCCTGGGAGTCGTGGCCCGGGTGTCGCGCCTGCTCCACACGCCGCTGATGTCGCTGACCAACGCCATTTCCGCAATTGCCATCGTCGGCGCGATTATTGTCACCGGTTCGAGCAACGACCTGACCATCCGCATCATGGGCGCGATTGCCTTATTCGCTTCCATGACCAACGTCGTCAGCGGGTTTCTGATTACCGACCGCATGCTCAAGATGTTCAAGCAGACCCGCACGGAGAAGAAGTGATGCCGCAGGCCCTGGTGCAGATCGCCTACCTCGTGGCGGCGGTCCTGTTTATCTTCTCCTTGTACTGGATGAACGATCCCAAAACGGCCCGCCGCAGCGTCGTCGCCGGCGCGGGGGCGATGGCGCTGGCCATCGTCGCAACCTGGTTTCAACCGGGGATCGTCCATCACGTTTGGATCATCGTCGCCATCGTCCTGGGAGTTGCGGTCGGCGTGCCGTTGTCGTTGGTCCCGCTCACGGCAGTTCCGCAGCGGACCGCCATCTCGCACGCCTTCGGCGGTCTCGCCGCCGGCCTGGTCGGCACGGCAGAGTATTGCCTGATGGCATCCCATGAGCCGGAAAAACTGACGCCGTTTTGCATGTTCGCCCTCGTGGTCGAAGTCATCCTCGGCTTTCTGACGTTCACCGGCAGCCTGATGGCCGCCGGAAAGCTGCAGGAGGTCAAATGGATTCCCCAGCGGCCGGTGACGTACCCATTTCAGAACGCCACGAACGTCGGCTTGCTCGCGCTCGCCTGCCTGCTCGGGCTGTACCTTGTGTTCCAGCCGGTGGGAATTTTTCCGGGCCTGGCGATGGTCCTGATCGTGCTGCTGGCCCTGGCCTTTGGCGTGCTGCTGGTCATTCCCATCGGTGGGGCGGACATGCCCACCGTCATCTCCATTCTCAATGCCTATGCCGGGCTCGCGGCCGTGGCGATGGGCTTTGTGCTGAATAACAAGCTGCTCATCGTCGCCGGCGCTCTCGACGGCTCCAGCGGCCTGATCCTGTCGATCATCATGTGCCGAGCCATGAACCGCTCGTTCACCAATGTGCTGTTCGGGGCCTTCGGCCAGGTACATGCCGCGGCAGCCGGCGGCGAGCAGAAGACTTATAAGTCGGAAACAATCGAAGGAGCTGCCCAGATCCTGGAACAGGCCAACCTCGTGGTGATCGTTCCCGGCTATGGCATGGCGGTCGCGGCGGCCCAGCACCGCGTCCGCGAGCTCTATGACCTGCTCAAGAAGCGGGGGGTCACCGTCAAGTTCGCCATTCATCCGGTGGCGGGTCGGATGCCCGGGCACATGAACGTGGTGCTCGCCGAGGCCGACATCCCCTACACCGACCTGGTGGAAATGGACGAGATCAATCCCGACATGCCGCAGTGCGACGTGGCCCTGGTCATCGGCGCAAACGACACCGTGAACCCGGCTGCCCGGCATGACAAAGCCACCCCGATCTATGGCATGCCGATCATCGCTGCCGACAAAGCCAAAATCGTGCTCGCCATCAAACGGAGCAAGAACCCCGGCTTCGCGGGGATCGACAACGAGCTCTACTTCCTGGACCGCACGTTCATGCTCTTCGGCGACGCCAAAGCCGTGGTCGGCGACCTCGTGAAGGCGTTGGCGGGCGAGAGTGGGCACTAGGCGGCACCTGGGGTCAATTGGTGAAGTATTCTTCCTTTGCATGGTCGTAAGGTTCGTGCTGACCGCTACTTGCGGTGAACTGCGAGCGAGGTTTCTCAACACCGCCTCCTCGGTAGAGGGGATTGTGAAGGCTGCTAACTGCCGATGAGTTTTCCATAATAGTTATTACAGTCGTGCGATGTTTGTTAGTCCTTGTCCGCCAAGGAGTTAGCGAAAAAGGACCGACCAAGCCCATAAGGGTTTCCTATGGGTTCCTCTGTGCGGCCTCAATCAGTTTATAAGCTGTTTTTCGAGTGCTAGGTCGCTCCACTTGTTGATGTAATCACTTGTTCACAATGAAGTTGCGGCGGCGAGGCGCGTGAATCGTCTAAAAAACTTATAAGCGGTGAACAGGAACGGAAGTTTGCTCTGGCCAAGACACGGTTTTGGTTCTGGGTGAGCGCACCCCACCCACCAGAAGTAAGACGCTCGAAACATCACTTTTGTTCACATGAACAAAAGATTATTTTCGGCTTGGCGCGGGTAGTTGCTGGTCAGCGTGAAGCCTTGGCATACGCCTCAAAATCTTTGACCGGCGGGCCGGTGTTCATCTTGAACTTGATTGCGCCAAAGTCGCCCTCGGCGTCCACTACCTGTTTCCATTGCGCAAGGCCAAATACGAGTTCGCGGGAAAACGTCGCGCCAACTTGTCCACCGGGGTCACCGGAAATGGCGCTGATTTCCCGCAAGTAGAACCGCGGTTGGCCGGTCATTCTGCCGCTGGTGCTGGACGAGATTTGCACCGGAACCTGCATCGTCAGCTCATAGCGTCCGCCAAAGTAGGCGTCGGAATTCCAAATGCTGACATTGTTCGGACCGTACGTAATGTAGTGCCGGCAGTCGCCGTACATTGCATCCATCTGGGACGCGGGCTCAATCTGGGCAACCCCGTTGGCGGCAAAGCTCTGGTGCCAGAACGTAAATAGTCCCTGCCCGAAATAGAGAGCATAGAACAGAAAGACAAGTAAAGTCGGCAGAAGAATGATCGACGAAATCAGCGCGATTTTGAGATTCCGGTTGAGCATATCGACTTAACCGGAATTGAGCGAACCACTTAACTCTATCGCCGCACAAACTTCTCTTTAGCGTACTTGCCCATGTTGAGCCATTCGCCACTGGCGCTCTTGCTCCGCTCACCGGGGCCGGCGTCGGCAGTCGTGGTTCCTGGCGCATTCGCGCCTTCCGCCGGTGGCAGCGGTTTGAGGTCGGCGAAGTAGCGGGCGGCGGGCTTCGCGCCGCTGCGACGCATCCAGTCCTCCAGCAGGCGCTGCGGCCGGCCAAGCTCGGGGATGCGGATGTTGTCCCCTTTCTGTAGGACCAGTTCGTGAGCTCCGGTCCAGCCGAACCAGGAATAGCAGGAGGTGTGAGCGGGAATCCAGTGCCCTTCCCCCTGTTCATTGGCGAGGTAGAACTCGGCCCAGTTGTGGTTGGGGAGCCAGACCAGGCGGGCGGGAATGCCCGCGGCCCGGCAGAGGGCGACGAAGACGGCCGCCCGCTCCTCGCAATCGCCGACGCGGTCCTTGAGAGCGGCGAGGACGTTGGTGTACGGGCCGATGCGGGCCGTGATGTTTTCCCAGACCCATTGATGGTACGCCTTGGCCTTGTCCCACGGATGGTCGAGCTGGCCCCCCAACTTCGTGGCCAGGTCCTTAACCGGCTTGTCCCGCGTCTGGATGCCGGGGCTGTCCCCCAGATACAGCCGCAGCTCCTTGGGAGGGGCGGCTTGTTTGGCCGGAAACTGCTCCTTTGCGTAGCCGTGATATTGCTTGAGGAGCGTGAGCGTGTAGACGGCTTGGGCGAGGATGGTCTGGCCGCGCGCGATCCCTGCCGCGGCCAGAAAGAGCTGGCCGGCTTCCGGGGCCAGGCGGCGAATCTCGGCCGCACAGCCCTCGGCCCGTATGCGGACGTCCTCGACCTTTTGCTCCGGCAATTCCAGCGGCACAGGGGTGCTCGCCATCACGCCGCTGGCGTTCCCAGTCCCTTGCAGCTCCATGCCGATCGAAAGCTCGAACAGCCGCGGCTCGAGATAACCGGTCTGGTCCTTGGGCGGCTCGGTCCAGATCCACTTGCCATCACCGACGACCGGGATGACGGCGAACGCCGGAGGTTGAGGGGCGAAGGAGTCTATTGCCGCGGGAAAATCGTCGGCGAAAGAACGGGAAGTCAGTCCGGCAGCAACGACAGCAGATGAGGCGAGAAAGGTGCGGCGGTCCATGATCGGCTCTCCAACCTGAAATTGCCCCGCATTCAGGTTAGCTGCATCGGCTCATCGGGGCAACCTGCGGATGACGTAACAGAAAAATGAAGGACAGAAAAATGAGGTGGACAGGGCGGAGATACCAGTTTTGGCTTGATTCTGGCTTCTTATTTTTCTGTCTCCCATTTTTCTGTCACAATTCTTCCTGTCATCACTTCAAAACCTCGTCAAACAGCTTGTAGGCCCGCTGCCGCATCTCATTGGGGAAGTCGTGCTCGCAGTCGGGATGCTCGATTTGCAGCCGGTCTTCGTGGCCGTGGAGCTTGAAGACCGGGCGGGCGGCGGCGGCGATACGGTCGACGCTGGCGTGCTGGAAATTGCTGTCCTTGAGTGGCGCGATGATGAGCACATGCCGTGGGGCGAGCGCGCCAATCATCTCGTGGAAGTCGAACGGGATCTCCTCCAGCCGGCCGCGATAATCCGCCAGTTTGAGCATGTAGCGGGTCTGGCACCAGCCTTTTTCGGGATGCCAGTTGGCCTCTTTGCCGGCGTAGTAGTCCAGGTACGAATCGAGCCCGCAACTGGAGACGACAACTTTGATCCGGTCGTCGAAGACGGCGGTGTAAACGCTGTTGTGCCCGCCGAGTGAATGGCCGATGGCACCGAACTCTTTCTGCTGGACGTAGGGAAGCGTTTCCAGCAGATCCAGTCCGCGGATGTTGTCCCAGACTGCTTTCAGCGTGCCACTCTCCCACCCCAGGGCCTTCACGTCCGGCTGATATTTCGCCAGCAGCGGGTAGTTGGGAGCGAGCGTGACGTACCCTCGCTCGGCGAGCTCGCTGGCGTACTGCCGATTGGGCTTGCCGCCGATGCCGACGACCACGCCATGCCCCACCACGTTGTCCGTCCCGTGCAGACAGAGGATGGCGTGAGCCTTCTGGGGCTTGTCGGTGTTCTCCCGCAGCGACTTGGGAATGCATAAATACGCCGGCACGCGGCTGCCGGGCTCGGAGGAGTACGTGATGAGCTGGCGGATATATTTGCCGCAGTCGACTTCTTCCTCGACTTTCATTTCGAGCGGGCAGCGCTTCTCCTCACCGGGCAATTTCCCCATCACCGTTTCCATGCCGCGGACGATCTCGGTCCGGCGCTTCAGCCAGTCTGCTTTCGTTTGCACCGGGAGCTGCTGGATCCCTTCACCGCGGTAGACGAGCAGGTTGTCGCGGGGGAGGCGCGGCTCCGCGGCGCAAGCGCACGAAACGGTGATGAGGAAAAATCCGCAAGCAATGGGCTTCATCATGGACCTCCTTGAGAAAAATGGGGTTTGCAAATCAGGGGGATGCCTCGGGTTCTCTGGGAAGCTTGCCCAGACGCTGCAAAATCTGCCGCGCGCCGAGCAGGCGGCGGTGCTTGAGTCGAACATAGTCCGCGAAGGAGAACACTTCCTGGACCTGCGTCTCGTTGGAAGCCCACCATTCCGACCACGGCGGCACGCGAGCCGGCTCTTGAAGCGCCAGGCGGAAATAGATCAGGCATTCTTCCATGGCAGTGATTTGAAAACGGAAACGTCACATTTCCGCCAGCACCTTTTCCATATACTCCATGCTCTCGCTCGCCAGCCGCTCGGGGCCGGGTTCGTAGTCAAAAACTTCGACGCTGATCCAGCCGCGGTAGTCAACTTCCGCCAGGGCCTGAAAGATGGGATGGAAATCGACGTCTCCCATGCCGGGGCCGCGGCGGTTGGGGTCGTTGGCGTGGAAGTGTTCGATGAGCGAGGCGCACTCGCGGATGATCTGCGGAATCGGCTTGCTTTCGGTGGACATCGCCTTCACGTCGAGGTGCAGGCGGCAATTTGGGGAGCCGACCATTTCGCAGAGCTGCTTTGCCAGATCAGCCGTGTTGAGAAAGTTCCCTTCCACGGGGCCGAGCGGTTCGACGGCGAGCGTCACCGAACACTCTTCCAAAATGGGCAGAGCCTGGCGGATGCAGTCCGCGGCCAGCTCCATTGCTTGCTCATGGCTCACTCCCGGCAGCAGATTGCGTTGCATGGGCGAGCCCAGCACCATCACACTTCCTCCCAGGTCGCGGCAAAGTCGCGCCAGCTCCCCCAAGTATTCGGCGGTCGCCCTGCGGACGGCGTCGTCAGGCGTGGTCAGATAGTAGCCCGTCGTCTTGGCCAGCAGCCAGTGCA
>JBKJNY010000180.1:0-21195 GCA_046593355.1 Pirellulaceae bacterium
AGCGGAAGAGGCGAGGTTCATCGAAGAATCGCTGCGAATCTAGCCCTTCCTCATGCCACTCTCCCGCCTCAGTCGAGGCCTCCACGCTCTAATGGCCAGAGGAGGCCGTCCAAAGTAAGCCGTCATTCCATGACCGGCCCATTCCGCGGGTGGCGTGGAAAAAAGGTGAGAATTCTTTGTGACTACCTATTGACTGTGCCAACCTAGAACTATACACTTCCGTACAGTAGTCGGCCTGGCGGCGCGGGGAGAAGGGCCGAAAGGATTTGAGATTTGAGGCAGAAGGAAGCCGGAGATGGGGGCACTCAATGGAGGGGGGTGTTCCACCAGGGCGTTGAATGTTTGGGACGCAGTTTCAACACGGACCCTGTTTTTCAATAGGGAGGAGCGTGTTGAAACCGGGGGGGTTGAATTCAACAGGTAGGAATGAGGTGGGGAATCGGAAGGCAGTGGCAGTAGACGCGGGGAGTGGAAGACCCTCACCCCGGCCCTCTCCCAGGGGGTGATGGGAAAAATGAGTACGAAAAAACTCTTATGGGTTAGGCCAAGTAATCAACGGAAATTGATGAATAACAAATCACTAAATAGGGAGCGTTATGAATAATGCATTCGACGACGGTGAATGACGGAAACGGTTGGCGGAGTTGGGGTTGCGCGGAGCCGAATCGACGTAAGTTGGACACAGGCGGTCGAAAAATGGAGTCGTGAAATATGAATAATACTTCAACTTTCGGGGGGGATGGAGTGCGGCGAAAAACGCTTATGGGTTGGTCGCCGCAAAACTCCCTGTGCCGTTCCACGCCCAACATGCAACCCGCGCCCAACACGTCTACCGGAAGACTTTGTTCGAGAGTTCCGGCAGCTTGCGGATGCCGATTTTGCGGACCGTGGTCCAGGGGATGATGGTGACGGAGTAGGTGCCGTCGCCGTCCTGGCTGCCGAAGACTCCGAACTCGCGGATGGAGAGGATTTCGGAGTAAAACTCCGGGGAGACGATTTCCCCTTCGGCCAGAAAGATTTCCAGCTCGGAGTCGTCCCCCTTGCGGTCCCACAGCCGGCCGACGATGTAGCTGAGGGGATGAATGCCGTCCGGCGGCGGGTCGAGGGTGTCTTCCACTTCGACCGCTTCGTAGACCTCCTCGGCATTCTCCTGCGTTTCAAAACCGGGGAAGACGAACTGCCCGCTGCCGGTGGTCGCGGGGGGCTCGGCCGAATCATCCTCCGGCAACTCCATGTCATCGTCGTCGTCGGGGATGCGGAACTTGGCCCCGCAGTGCGGGCATTGGCCGGCTTTGCCTTTCAGGCTCGAAGGCCCATTGAGCTTGTGCCCGTTGGGGCAGAGGAAGACAAAAACGTCCGCGGGGTTGAGCTTCCCCTTGCCGCTTCCCTGGCCGATTTCCGCGGCGAGGGCCTTGTCGTCCGCCGGCTTCTCTACGGCCGCTTCCGTGGAGGGGTCGGGCGGCGTTTCGGCAGCGGGCTCGGACGCCGGCTCCTCCGGGTCGGGCTTGGGGACGACAAAAGGGGTGTTGCACTTGGGGCACTTCCCTGGCCGGCCCGCCAGGTTATCAGGGGCCGTGAGCTGATGGCCGTTGGGGCAGAGGAACTTGATCGGCATGAGGGGGCTGTGGCGAAGTGGTTCAAGCACGGGGAGAAGCCAGTCTTGATGGTAGTTGAAGCACCACGGCGGTTCAACGCAGCCGCGCGGTATCACTACCGAACTGTATCCCTCCAAAGTTGCGCCCATCAACTTGACGCCGCCCGCCCTTGTGCGAAACTAGCTGCGGCGATTCTGCTTCGCCTCCACGAGCCGCATCCGGGGGATCCTTGGCCTATGGCGATTGACGTAACCTGCGCCAGTTGCAAAACCCGCTTTCAGGTCAGCGACAAGTTCGCCGGCAAGCAAGGCCCTTGCCCCAAGTGCAAGAAAATCATCACCGTGCCGTCCAAGAAGGACGAGGTGGTGATCCATGTCCCGGAATCCGGGCCCAAGGACAGCAAGGGGCAGCTCGTTCTCAAGCCCATCGCTCGCAAAGAAACTCGGCTGACGCCGGTACACATCGGGGTGATCGTGGGGAGCATCGTGCTGCTGCTGCTCCTGTCGCTGGTGCTCCGGATTAGCTTTCGCAAAGACTTGCGCATGCCGGAAACTGCTGCCCAAGGGGCCAAGGGAAGTCCGCCGAAAACTAAGGAGCCAACCCCAGCCGGGGCGGACAAGAAAGCCGCCGACAAGGCCGGCGACAAAACGGCGGCTGTTAATATCGACGTGCCCTTTCTTTTGCAAGTCATACTGGCCTTGGGAGCCATACTGCTCGCGCCCGCGATTGCCTTTGCGGGCTACACCTTCCTACGGAACGACGAGCTCGAGCCGTACCGTGGTATGGCGCTCTGGCTGCGGCTGGCGATCTTCGCGCTCGCCTATCCGGCCATGTGGGCCGTGTACTCGGGAGTTTTCGTGTACCTGGGGATCAATCCGCCGCTAATGGCCCTGGCCATCGTGGTTCCACTGTTGATACTGGCCGGAGCATTCGTCGCGCACGTCACGCTCGACCTTGAGTACGGCACCGCGCTTCTGCACTGCTGCATGTATCTCAGCGCCACGGTGCTGCTGCGGCTGATTATCGGCCTGCCGCCGCACTGGACGACGTGGGGGACGATGTGAGGGACGATTCGAGCGGAGGTATGTCCCAATGAATATCACTTGTCGCCAGAGAATCTCGACGCCGCGGCACCGGGCTGGTGGTAGCCCATTCCACAATCCGCCAGTCCAGCCAGCGGCGATCGGGGTCGGTTCCCGCGGTGCCGAAGAAGCCGAGATGGCCGCCCGAGGGAGTGATGACGAGTTGGGTCATGCTGGAATAGGAAGCAGTCTCGAAGGGCTTGACCGGCACGATGGGATCGTCTGCCGCGGCGATGATGATGGTCGGCACGGCAATGTTCCTGAGCGTCGGCCCGGCGCCGGACCGCTCGTAGTAATCCTCGGCCGAGGCAAAGCCGCCGAGCGGTGCCGTGAACCGGTGGTCGAACTCTCGCATGTGGCGGGGCAGCGGATGGAGCGGCGGAGCGAATTCCTTGGGTACGCGCTGGCTGCGGACGGCAGCCGCCCGCAGCAATCCGCGGAGAAACTTGCGGTTGTAAAGCGTATTCAGCCCCATCTCCATGTTTCGGGCGCAGGCCACCAGATCAATCGGCGGAGCCACGGCCATGGCCCCCGCCAGGTTCGCCGGCCGCTGACTTCCAAGCTCCCCCAGCAGTTTGAGGACGTGGTTGGCCCCCATGGAAAAACCGACGAGAAACACCGGCGAATCAGGGCAGCACTCCATCACGTGCAGGAGCGCCGCCCCAACGTCCTCGCTCCGCCCCGCATGGACCGGCAGCCTGGCCAGCCCGGTCCCCGCGCCGCAATCGCGCAGGTCCATCCGAAAGACCCGCACTCCCTTTCCCACCAACTTCGCCGCCGTTCGCTGCATATATGTGGACTGGTGGCAGCCGCCGAGACCATGCACGAGCAGCGCGACGCGGTCGCCTTCCTGCCACGTCTGACTGTCCGGCATGTCATCATGCAGCACCAGCCGGTCGCCGTCGGGCAGCGGCACCAGGTGCTGCTTGGCGCTGGCAGTCCATTTCAACCCAGGAAGGTAACAGCTAAAAACTGTTTGGGCGTGTCCGCCTCGAACGAGCGGGTGCGGGATAAATGGAGGAAACATTGCGGGACCAGCAGCGAGGATGAGACCAAGGGAAAATGGCCTGAAAAAGAGCCTGCCCGGAGAGTACGTCTACGGTACGCGATTTTTTCCAGGGAGCAAGATGCGAGGGGTAAAAATCTTGTACTGCCAGGAGAGGGAGAGTGTCGCACTTTTCCCACACCTCGCAGACCACCAGACCTGCGTCAGAGTGTTGGCATGGAGCGGCGAATGCCCTTGCCCATGCCGTCAAGCTGGCTATACTCCGCGACCTTGGAACCCTGGGAAAACTTCATCCGGCAGAGAGGCGCGGGCATGAAACATGACCTGGAAATCGCCTCGGGCCGCGCCGCGCTGGCCATTGCCCATCCGGGGCACGAGCTGCGCGTCCATGGCTGGATGCAGCGGGCCAGGCCGCTGGTCTTGGTGCTCACTGATGGCTCCGGCGGGCAAGGCTCGTCGCGGCTGGCGTCGACCGAGCGAATTCTGAGGCAAACGGGGGCCAGGCCGGGTTGCCTGTTCGGCCGTTTTCCCGATCGGCAAATCTACCAGGCGGTGCTGGAGGGAAACGCGCGCCTCTTTCTGGATCTCGCCGTAGAGGTGGCCCTGGAACTGGTGCGAAACCACATCGAAGTTGTGGTTGGAGACGCCGCGGAAGGCGCGATCCTGACGCACGACCTGTGGCGCGGCGTCGTCAACCGCGCGATCTGGCTGGCGCAGCAGTCGCTCGGCCGCCCTCTGCCCAGCTATGAGCTTCTGCTGGAGGAACCAACAACAAACCCCGCCGCGTCTCACGCAGAGGCGCTCTTGCTCCGGCTTAGCGATGCCGAGCTAAAGGGGAAAATCGCCGCGGCCCGCTCCTACCCCGAGCTCTCTCATGAGGTTGAGGCAGCCATTTCGAGCGGGGGAGAGGAAGCGCTGCGCAGCGAGCTGTTCATTCCCTCGCAGGTCCGCGAAGCCAATGCCGACTCCTTTCGGTCGCACCATTATGAATTGCATGGCGAGCGTCAAGTAGCCGCGGGGATCTACTCGCAGGTGGTGCGCTATCATCAGCACGTCCTCCCCATTCTGCAAGCACTCCAGCAGGGCTGCCGTACGACCAGCACTGGCCGGAAACTCCAAGAGGCTGCATGACACGTCCGTTGCGAGTGCTGATCACCAACATCAGGGTGTCCGGACGCACCGGGACGGAAATGTACGTCCACGATTTGGCGAAAAGGCTCTTGGCGAAGGGTCACACGCCGATTGTCTACTCTCCCCGCCTGGGTCCGCTCGCCCAAGAGTTGTCGCAAGCCACCGTGACAGTTGTGGATGACTTGAGCCAGCTCTGCGTGCCGCCGGACATCATCCACGGCCAACATACTCTGGAATCCGCAATTGCCTTGCTCCACTTTCCCCGCACGCCGGCGATTTACGTTTGCCATGACTTTTCGTGGGAACATGACATTCCGCCAACGATTTCTCGCATCCGGCATTTCGTCGCGGTGGACCACACCGTCCGCGACCGCCTCATCCTCCGCGAAGGGGTCCCCGAAAGCCGCGTGAGCGTGGTGAATAACGGCGTGGATCTGCAGAGGTTCCAGCCTCGCGGCGAACTTCCCGCGGCGCTTCGGCGGGCGCTGGTCTTCAGCAACTACATGACCTGCGAGCAGCACGCGCTCGTTCGGGCGGCGTGCGCCAGTCGCGGCATAACGGTGGACGGCGTCGGTACCCATTTAGGCAACGTCTCGTCGCAGCCGGAACAGCTCATCGGCCATTACGACGTGGTCTTCGCCAAAGGGCGTTCCGCCTGGGAGTCGCTCGCGTGCGGAGTTGCCGTCATCGTCTGCGATACCGGCGGGGTCGGTCCACTCGTAACCATGCAAAACATCGAGTTCGCTCGCCAACGGAACTTTGGCCGCCGCCTGTTGCAAACGCCCCTGAGTGCAGAGGCGATCCAGGCGCAGCTCGAGCGCTACGATGCGGCGGATGCGAGGCAAGTTTCGCGGCAGATTCGCCTGGACTGCGGCTTGGATAAAATGATTGACCGGCTGATTCGGCTTTACGAGCAGGCAATCTCCGCCAATCAAGGTGCGGAAACGCAGTCTGCCGATGAAGAGCTTCGCTGCATGGCCAGGCTCCTGCAGTCTTGGTCCCGCTGCAAGCAGCCGCCTCAAATCGAAGCCACGGACCTGCGGAATATGATTCGCGAGGAACTGCAGGCTCAGCAGCAGCCTTTACTGCAGAAGCTCGATACGCTCACTACGCGCCGCCGACGCGGCTTTCGTAAGCTCATGCATTCCATTGAGAAGCGGTTGCCTACCTGGCGCAAAGCGGCGTAGATAACGCCCCTACAAATGCACCTCGGCACTCAGGCTTTCCCCGTCATAACGCGAGAGAATCGGCGCGACGACCTCGGCCAGGAATTCGTCCACTTGCTGCGGGGCACGGCCGACGAACTGGCTGCTGTCGATGGCGCTAGCGAGGTCGATGCCCGCGAAAGCTTTGTCGCCGGATAGCCGCTGCAGCAAATCGTTCGGCTTCCCCTGCTGCTTGACAACCTGCGCCGCCTCCTGGCTGTGGACTCGGATTCGTTCGTGCAATTCCTGACGGTCGCCGCCAGCTTGAACGGCAGCCATCAACAGATTTTCGGTGGCCATGAAGGGAAGCTCTTCGGCCAGATTCTTGGCGATGACCTGGGGATAAACGACGAGGCCCGTGCTGACGTTTTGCAGCAGAATCAAAATGGCGTCAACCGCTAAAAAGGCCTGCGGAATCACGAGGCGACGGTTGGCACTGTCGTCCAGCGTCCGTTCCAGCCACTGCGTAGCCGCGGTGTTCGCCGTGCTGGATTGCAGACTGATGACGAAGCGCGCTAGCGAGCAAATCCGCTCGCTCCGCATGGGGTTGCGTTTGTACGCCATGGCCGACGAGCCAATCTGATCCGCCTCGAACGGCTCTTCCATCTCCTTGCGGCCGGCCAGTATCCGCATGTCCGTCCCCATTTTGTGGGCGGACTGGGCAACGCCGCTCAACACGTCCAACACCTGGCTATCCACCTTCCGCGTGTAAGTCTGCCCGGTGACCGCATAGCTCTCCTCAAAGCCGAGCTTCTTGGCCACCAAGTTTTCCAACTCTCGCACCTTGGCGTGGTTGCCGTCAAACAGCGCCAAAAAGCTGGCTTGCGTTCCGGTCGTTCCTTTCACGCTGCGGGCCTTCAAACTAGCGATGCGGTGCTCCACCTCCGCCAAATCCAGCACCAGATCATAGGCCCATAGGCAGGCCCGCTTTCCCACCGTCGTCGGCTGGGCGGGTTGCATGTGCGTGAAGCCGAGGCACGCAAGGCTGCGATGCACTTCGGCGAAGGCGGCCAGCGACTGGATGACTCCGGCCAGGCGGCGGGCTACCATCTGCAGGCCCTCGCGGAGCAATATCAGATCGGTGTTGTCGGTGACGTAGCAGCTCGTCGCCCCGAGATGAATGATGGCCTTCGCGGAAGGGCAGACATCCCCATAGGCATGGACGTGAGCCATTACGTCGTGCCGCAGCTTCTTTTCATAGGCGCGAGCGACGGCGAAATCAATGTCGTCGGTATGTGCCCGCAGCTCGGCAATCTGCTGCGGGGTAACAGGCAGCCCCAGCTCCGACTCCGCCTCCGCCAGCGCGACCCACAGCTTCCGCCAGGTGCTATGTTTCCGCTGCTCCCCCCACAGCCGGCTCATCTCGGCGGAAGCATAACGGGAGATGAGGGGATTTTCGTAGCGTTCGTGCTGGGACATGGCGGGCAGTTTGAGAGTGGGGACAATACTTTATGATACCTCTCGCTCTACATCTGCCAAAGAGGCAGCGACCGCGTTGTGACGGAGGGAATGGCAAAATCATGGATGGCAAAATGATCAAGGCCAAGCCAGAAAGGCTCCCATGATTTTGCCATCCATCATTTTGCCAACTTCCCCGGCCTTTCCCCCGATGCCATCGACGAGCCAAAAATTACTCGTTTGAACAAGTATCGGCTTGTCGGCGACTAAGAAAAGTCCTATCCTAAAGACTGTTGACTTGCCTTTCCCTGCCCCGTTTCTTCACGCCCCGGTACACCCATGAAACGTATCTGGCACGTATTTCTCTCGCTTGCCTTCCTGGCCTGCTCTCTCCCTTCCCGAGCTGCGGACGAAGCCAGAATCGACCCGCTCGATTGGCCGTACTGGCGGGGGCCGGAGGGGAACAGCATTTCCCGCGAGACGGGGCTGCCCGATACCATCAATCCCCGCGGGGGTGCGGGGAGCAACCTGCTCTGGAAGAAGGAAGGGGCCGCCGGCCGCGGCACGCCGATTATTCTCCGCGGCAAAATCTATCTGCTGGCGCGGGACAACCCCGGCACCGCTCTGGAGCGGGAAAAAGTGATGTGCCTGGATGCCGCCACCGGCGAGACCGTCTGGGAAAACAAATTCAACGTCTGTTCTAGCCCGGTTCCCGACACCCGCGTCGGCTGGTCGAGCCCGGTGGGGGATCCCGCCACGGGTAAAATCTACGCTCTCGGCGTCAACGGCCTGTTCCAGTGCTTGGATGGCGAAAGCGGCAAGACCCTCTGGTCGATTCCCCTGCACGAGCGCTACGGGCTCGTCAGCACCTACGGCGGCCGTACCAACTATCCCATCGTGGTCGACGACCTCGTCATTCTCGGCTCGGTCACGGTCGGCTGGGGGGAGAATGGCATTCCCGCCCACCGCGTGTTCGGCTTCGACAAGAAGACGGGAGAGCTTCATTGGCAGGTGACGACCCGTCTCCGTCCCGAAGACACCATCCACAGCGGCCCCACGGTCGCCGTCTTCAATGGACAGAAAGTCGTTCTCACCGGCTCGGGCGACGGCTGGCTGTATGCTTTCCAGCCGCAGACGGGGAAGAAGGTGTGGGAATACCATTTCTCTCGCCGCGGCCTCAATATTTCCCCCACGGTCGACGGGGACGTAGTCTATGTGGGGCACAGTGAAGAAAACCCGTCCGGCACAAGAATGGGGGCGGTCGCCGCCCTGCAAGGCAACCTCGCGGGAAACATCACGGGCATCGACTATGCCACCGATAAGTCGCTGGAGCCCCTGGGCGAAATCTGGAAGGAGATTGGCGTGGGTGTCGGCAAAAGTTCCATTCTTAAAATAGAGGACCGCCTCTACTGCTGTGAGGATACCGGGAAGATGAGCATTCTGGCGGCAGCGACGGGCGAGCCGATTGGCCGGCAAAACCTGGGGAACATTAACTACGCCAGCCCCCTCTATGCGGATGGCAAAATCTACCATCTGGAAATGAGCCGCTGGTACATCCTGACGCCGGACAAAGAGTTGGGGGTAAAAAAGCCCTCGAGAAAGACATTTGGGTCCTTTGAGGACGGAACCGAGTGCTGGTCCTCTCCCATCGCGTCGCATGGCCGTCTCTACCTGCAGACCACCGGAGCCCTGTATTGTTTTGAAGACCCCACCAAGAAGGAAAAAAGGGCTGAGCCTCGTCCCAAGCAACCGGACGTTACTCCCGTGGCGGAAGACGACAAGCCGGCCCAAGTGCAATTAGTCCCCTTCGAGGTACTCCTCCGTCCCGGCGACAAACAGCAGTTTAAAGTGCGACTATTTAACGCTCGCGGACAACTCTTGAAGGAGAGCCCGGCAGAGTTCACGCTGACAGGGCCGGGGGAAATTTCGAAAGAGGGGGAATTCACCGCGGCGAAGGAAAACGGCCATTCCGCCACGGCAATTACCGCCAAAGTCGGCGACCTCGCCGGCAAGGCCCGACTGCGCACCGTCCCGCCGCTCCCCTGGAAATTCGACTTCGAGGGGCTGAAGGATCCGCCGGCCACGTGGGTGGGAGTCCGCCACCGCCATGTGATGCGAAAGGTGGACGACAGCAGCGCGATGGTGAAAATCACCACGATTCCCAAGGGGACTCGCAGCCGCCTTTCGATGGGGCAGAGCGACTTGCACGACTACACGATTCAAGGGGACTTCCGGGCCAGTAAACAGGCGAACAAGGTGCCGGATTTTGGCATCATCGGCCAAGGTTACACCTTCTTTATCGAGGGTGCGATCCAGCGGATGCAAATCCAAAGCTGGCAGGCTCACGACAAGCGGAGCTTCGCCAGTCAGAAGTTCGTCCTGGTGCCCGAGGTCTGGTACACCCTCAAGCTGCGGGCCGAGAATTCCAACAATAAGGCCGTCCTGCGGGCCAAAATCTGGAAGCGCGGCGAAAAGGAACCTGGCGACTGGACCCTGGAGCTCGTGGACCCCCAGCCGAACACGGTCGGCAGTCCCGGCCTGTACGGAGACGCGACGAATGCCGAAATTTTCATTGACAACATTACAGTGACTCCGAACGATTAAGGTTCCGGCACACTCCGTGTGCCGGCCCGCATTCCTGAAATACCGCGCTCACGGAGTGGCGAACTACGTTCCAAAAACAGCCTGCCAGCGCGGCGCAATGCCGCTTCCTTTCCCGGAGACTTATTCCGCCATGAAAACCCTCCCCGCCCACCTGGCCATTGCCGCGTCCCTTTCGCTGGTGCTCCTTGCGGGCTGTCAGCCCCCGTCCGCGCCCCGGCCCATTGCGCTGAAGGCACCTTCCGGAGCGTCCCTGACGACCAGTGGTGCTCCTGCCGGTCCAGTGAAGAAGGCCGGAGCCAAGAACGCCGCCACGCCCGAGAAGACCAAGGCCGAGAAAGAGCCTGCCGAAAAATCCGCCCCGCGGACCGCAGCGGAAAAGCCCGCTGCCGAGAAACCTGCTGCCGCGGAAGGCGTGCTCCCGGTGCAGCCCCTCCAGAAAGGCCCCTGGGCCCAATGGGGCGGCAACAGCCTGCGCAACAATACACCGGAGTCCACGGAAGTCTTCACCGGTTTCCTGCCTGGCAAATTCGACCGAAAAACGGGAGTCTGGAAGAAAGAAACGTCCAAGAACATCCATTGGGTTTCCTCCCTCGGCAGCCAAACCTATGGCAACCCCGTGGTTTCCGGGGGCAAAGTTCTGGTCGGCACCAACAACAGCTTCGGCTATTTGAAGCGCTATCCTGGCGACATTGACCTGGGCTGCCTCCTTTGCTTCGATGAGAAGGACGGCAAGTTCCTCTGGCAGCACTCCAGCGAAAAACTCCCCGGTGGCCGCGTCAACGATTGGCCGCTGATGGGCATCTGCTGCGCGCCGCTGATTGAAGGGGACAAAGTCTGGTTTGTCACCAGCCGAGGCGAAGTTCGCTGCCTCGATTTGGAAGGCTTCTCTGACGGCGAGGACGACGGCCCGGTCAAGAACGAACCGGCCAAGCTTTTCGACCTGGTCAAGGCCGACGACAGCGACGATCCCGCCGGGGACAAAGTCCAGCCGATCATGGATGCCCTGGATGCCGGCGAACTAACGGAGGACTTCTTAGCCCGCCTGGAAAAGGCCGGCGCGAAAATCAGCGGCAAAGTGACAGCGACTAAGGACGATTCGGTCAAAGCCCCTGCCAGAAAATGGAAGTTCCAAGCCGAAATGAACGGCAAGCAGCGGGACTTCTTCGTCACGCTCACCGGCCCGCGGCTGGCGGCGTTCAAAATCGTCACGCCGGATGACAAAGAAGAAGCCGACGTGATCTGGGTCTTCAATATGATGACGGAGCTGGGCGTATTTCAGCACAACATGTGCAGCTGCTCGGTGACCTCCTACGGCGACATCCTGCTGGTGAACACATCCAACGGCGTGGACGATGCCCACATCGCCCCTCCGGCACCCGACGCTCCCAGCTTCATTGCGATGGATAAGCACACGGGCAAAGTTCTGTGGACCGACAATTCCCCTCGCGGCAACATCCTGCATGGCCAGTGGTCCAGCCCGGCCGTGGCAGTGATTGGCGGCGTCCCTCAGGTCATCACCGCCGGCGGCGACGGCTGGATGTACGGCTTCAAAGCGGACCACGGAAAGGACGGCAAACCGGAGCTGCTCTGGAAGTTTGACGCCAACCCCAAGAAGTCGATCCTGGAGCTCGGCAGGAGAGGGACCCGCAACGACGTCGTCGCCACGCCGGTAATCTACGAAGGGCTCGTCTATTTTCCCACCGGGCAGGATCCCGAACATGGTCCCGGCGCGGAGGGAATCTTGTGGTGCATCGACCCGACTAAGCGGGGCGACATCAGCGAGGAGTTGGCCGTCAATCGCAAAAATCCCAAGACCCCTATCGAAGTCAAGCGGGTCCAGGCCGTGGTGGAAGCGGAAGGGGACATGGCAATTCCCAATCCCAATTCCGGCGTGGTCTGGAAGTACACGGAACAGGACAACGATGGCGATGGCAAGATCGGCGGCACCGAAGATGATCCGAACGGCTTTTTGGAGAAGTTCAACCGCTGCATCGGCACGGTGGCAATCAAGAACGACCTGGTATTTGCTCAGGACTTCGCCGGTCTGCTGCACTGTCTGGATGCCAAGACGGGCAAGGTACACTGGACACACGATATGTTGGCCGGCTCCTGGAGTTCGCCACTGATTGTCGGGGATTACGTATACGTCGGCGACGAGGATGGCGACATCGCCATTGTCGAGCTGAGCGCGAAGAAAAAGGTGAGGACCGAGATCAACATGGGCGGCTCGGTCTTCTGTACTCCTATCCTGGCGAACGACACAATATTCATCGCGACCCCCAACAATCTCTTCGCCATCAAGCCCGGCAAGAAAGGCGAATCAGCGGACGCAGCGGGGGGAGGGAAGTAGCGGAGTGTCCAAGCGCGTCCTTGACGTCGGCAACTGCGTACCCGACCATGCCGCTATCCGCTCGCTGCTGGAGCGGACGTTCGGCGCGGAGGTGGTGCAGGCTCACGGCCCCGATGACGCGCTGGCCGAGCTACGTTCGGGAGTATTCGACCTGGTCCTTGTCAACCGCAAGCTGGATCAGGATTACAGCGACGGGATGAACATCCTCCAGGCCATCAAAGCCGATGCCGCGCTCGCCAAGACGCCCGTCATGTTGATTACCAACTATGAGGACCACCAGGCTGCCGCGGTCACGGCCGGAGCGGAGCCCGGCTTTGGCAAGTTGAGCTTGAGTTCGCCGCGGACGCTGGAGCGGCTGGGGAAGTTCCTCGCGTAGGGTGCATGAGCGCCAGCGAAATGCACGCGTGCATTTCGCTGGCGCTCATGCACCCTATTTTCTCGCCAGTCGCTCGGCGAGCAGGTCGAGCTGGCCTTTGAGGTCGGCGAGGAGCAGGTGCGGGCTGGCCCCTTCCGCCATGTGGACGTAGAACGACTGGGCCGGTGTGCTGCGGGTGGTGCCGAGCATCGTCGTGGTGTGGGCCAGGTCGTGCAGCTTGCCGTCGAGCTGGGTCAGCGTCTCTTCGGTCCGCTGGCTGCTCTGCCACAAGCCGTTGAGTTGCAAGAGCAGCCCAATGACCAGACCGCCTTGCCCCACTACCGCCAGCGGCAAGCCGAGGGACCACAGGTCGTCGCGGCTATCGAGGAGCGACCAGGCGATGAGCACCAAGCCGCAAGCCAGCGCCATCACACCCAGCGAGAGACAAGCCCAGGCCAGCGTGCCGGCTTTTTCCGCCTTTTCCGGGACGAGATTTTCCTGCCGGGCTCTCGGCGGCTCCGCGGGTGCCGCGGGTACATGCCAGCTCGGCGCTGGTGCGTGGGCGGCGTGCGTCGCCATCACGCTCTCGGCGGGCGCTGTCTGTCGTAGCCCCTTCAGCAGCCGCTCCGCCGCGCGAAGTTGCGGCTCGAGCTCCCAATCTTCCAGGTCCGGTCGAGGAGGTAGCGAACTTACCGGCTCAAAGTTTGGCATTTCCTCAAGGTCGGCACCCCGCGCCGAAACAATTGACCCCTGACCCCCGAGCCCCGACTCCTGACTCCACTCTCCCGACTCCTGTCCCCGGACCTCCAGCTCCTCGCCGCAAAAGGCGCAGCGAACAACGCCCGGCTCTTCCGGAACGGCGAGGGCGGGAACATCCTGCTGGCAGGCGGGGCAGAACATAGGCAGGCACACCGGAAAGAGAGCGTCACCAAGCCAAGCCCGAGCGCGCAATCCGTTGCGGCACGGGGGCATCAATTCATTCCATCGGCGCGGGGTGTGAGAAACCTTACCGATTCTGCCGGTTGTAACGAATTTGCGGACGGGCGGGCTGCTAGCGTGGAATGTAGTCCGCACACTCCGTCTGCGCGGTATTCCAGAAACGCGGGCCGACACACGGAGTGTGCCGGCTACTTTAGTCCAGCTTCTCTCCCCGCAGCCAGCGAGCGATGAGGTCGATCTCGTCCTGCTTCAGCAGCGCGCCCTTCGGGCCAGGACCGAAAGCGGCAAAGGACGGCATGCGGTCGTTCCCTTTCCCATACAGCGATTCGTGCGACGGGTCGCCGATGAACCGCACCAGCCAGTCCCGCGAGCCATAGCCGGTCAAGTCCGGTCCGCTGCCGCCGCTCCCTTCGCCGAGCTTGTGGCAGTCGGCACAGGCGGAGGCGGCGAACATCTCCCCCATCGCCGTCTTCCCCTTGGCGATGGTCCCGTCGTCGGTCGCCTTCTTGTCGACTTCCGCCTGGCTGGGCAAAGCTGCTTCGGCGGAGAGGGCAGCGATGATCTGGGCGATCTTCTCCTTCATCGCGGCATCCGGCTCGCTGAGGTCCGAGGTCACGAAGGTTGCCATTTCCCCCTCGCGGTGGCTGGTCTTGCCGAGGTACTGCTCCCCGCTCACTTTCGTCGGATCGAGCAGCCCCGCCAGCCAATCGCGCGAGGCGAAGCCGTGCAGGTTGGGAGCGGATGGTTGCCGCGCCCGGATTCCTTCGCCGCCGGACTTGTGATCATGGCACGCGGAGCAATTGCGAGTGAATAGCCGCTCCGCCTTGGCTGTGTTCGTTTCGGCGGCGGGCTTGGGTGCGCCGACAATTTGCGACCGATCGTCCAGTTCCGGCCGGGCGGCGGTGACCGCGGCCTTGGCGAATTCTTCCTTGTGCGGCAGTACCGGCTGCTCGTCATCGGCGAGGTAGTATTCGCCGCGGAGCCAGTCGACGATGAGCGAAAGCTCACGGATGCTCGCCGAGTGCGAAGTCGGCCTGGCGAGGTCAGCCGCGAAGGAAGGCATCCGGTCATTCTCCTGCCTGTAGAACCGGCGGTGAGACGGGTCGCTGATCATGCCCAGCATCCATTCATACGAACCATAGCCGGTCAGATCCGGAGCCAGCCCCAGTTCACCCTGGTCCCCGAACTTGTGGCAGCCCTTCGCGCAGTTCTGCTGGATGAGGATGACTCCCTTTTCAATCAGCTTCGCGTCCTTGGCATCGGCTTCCTGCTGGGTGCGGAGGCGGGCCTGCGCCGAAAGGCCGGCGACGACCGCATCGACATCCGCTGCATCGAGGTCTCCTTCCTTCTTCTTCTCGCCTTCCTTCGGCTTGGCGAGCTTGACGTGCTCCTTCACCCACTTCACCATCCGCCCTTCGCGGTGGTTAGTGTTGCCGAAGTAATCGGCTCCCAGGAGCGGCCGGTTGTGGTTTTCGGCATGGTCGGCAATCGCGGCGATGCCCGGGTTCTTCGCCGCCGTCGGTTTGCCAGGCACGGGCGGAGCGGCAATTTTCTGCGGATTCAAAAAGCCACGCAGCCATTCCCGCGAAGCAAAGCCGAAGAGATTAGGCGCGCCGCTGCCGATGGGCAGTGGGTCATAGACCGGCTCACCCTTGGCATTTTTTTCGATGATGGGGATTTGGAGATCCTTTACGAGGGCATCCTGTTGCGGCTTGCTGCGCGGTGCTTGCTTGAGCAAAAAGCTGTTGTCTGGGTACTTTGGATCGATGTAGCTATGGCAACTTGCGCAGTGCTGCTGAAACAGCTTCGGCCCGCGCAGCAGCGGGTCGTTGCGAATCAGGTCAATGCCGCCACCTCGGGGAAACATGCGGCGTTCGGAAAGCTTACCCTTCTTATCAACCACCTCCCACTCGCGGCGGTTGACGAGCTCCACCATCCGCTCGGCATTCTTAGCCGCGTCCTTCTTCGCCACCTGGAACTCGTAGTTGTTACTGTCCTCCAAGAACGCCGCGGTAGTCAGCACTCCGACAGCGGCGATGAGAAACAGCAGATAACCCACATTGAAGGCGTGCCCCAAGTTCCACCGGCCGATGATCGGTGCCAACGCCAGGATCGTCAGCACAATGCCCGGCAGGATGATCGCTCCAATGATTTCCTGCGTCCCGTGGAAATACTTCAGAAGTTGAAACAGGAACAGGTAGTACCACTCCGGGCGAGCCGCGGAATACGCCTCCGAGGGGTCCGCCGGAGCACCGAGCTCCGCCCCGCGATGAGCCTCGGCGAGGTTGCCGGTAGCCAGGCCCGACACGTCGAAATGAATAACGCAAAGCAGCACAATGCCCAGCAGCACCAGGCAGCCGACGGCATCGAGCAGCACCTGGTGCGGCCAGAAGTATTGATCCGGCCGGCCAGGAGTAATCTTGGCCATGATGCCGTGCTTGCGGAAGGCGGCGATGTGCAGGATCAAAAAGCCGATGAGCGCTGCCGGCAGCACGCCGGTATGCATGGCGAAGAAGCGGGTCAACGTGTGATGGCCGTATTCATTGCCACCCACCGCAATCTGCTGCAGCTCCTTGCCGACGAAGGGGACCAGCGTCATCAAGTTCGTGGCGACGTTCGTGGCCCAGTAGCCTTTCTGGTCCCACGGCAAGAGATAGCCGGTCAGGCCCAGTCCCATCACTAGTTGCATCAGGATGATGCCCAGCCAGTAGTTCACTTCGCGCGGAGCCCGATACGCCCCATCGATGATGACCTGCAAAATGTGCAGCCCCATCACCACCACCATCGCCTGGGCCATGAAGTGATGGACGCCCCTCAATAACCATCCGCCAGTCATTTCGTGCTGGATGTAATAGACACTCTCATAGGCGGTCTGGCTGCTCGGGCTGTACGCCATCCACA
This sequence comes from Pirellulaceae bacterium, assembly GCA_046593355.1. Taxonomy (GTDB): domain Bacteria; phylum Planctomycetota; class Planctomycetia; order Pirellulales; family Pirellulaceae; genus SXOA01. Next base: position 16,567 of record JBKJNY010000180.1, read on the forward strand.
GGAAGATGCCCGTAATGGCCTGCACCGCGAAGGCGAACACCAGCATGCTCCCGGTGATATATCGCCAGCGGGCTCCGCTGGGGATATTCTCGTACAGCGCATGCTGGATAACGTCGTAAATGCCCGTGCGGCTATGGAACCATTGGGCGAGCCTCCGCATTACGGCTTCTCCTCTTTCTTCGGCTTGCCAGGATAGTAGTTGATGTACTTGACCCAGACCTCGCCGGCGGCGACCTTGTCGGGGTCCACCTCCAGCGTGTCCATGTCGCGGGGGCTGGGCGATTTCTCCAAGAGCCGCTTGCCGTCCAGGTCAAACGTGCTGTTGTGGCAGGGGCACTGAAAGACTTTGCGTTCCGAGGCGTAGGCCACAAAACAGCCGGCGTGCGGGCAGATGGCGTTGAGACACTCAATCTTGCCGCCGTTATTCCGCAGGTAGACCGCCCCCACAGGCTGATTGGGTTCGCGCATCCAGGCATCGGTCAGGTCAGCAATGACGGGAACCTGGATCGGTGTACCGTCGGCGGGAACAGCCTCTAGCGAAGCCACGCGGAGCCGCGGCCTGCCGCGGCCTTCGCCACCGCCCGCTTTCTTGCGTTTGAGAATCGGATCGAGAAAGACCAGCATACCAGCGCCGACAGGGAACAGCCCGACAATCATCCCCACAACAGCCGCCAGGGAGGCGACCAGGATGTTGCGGCGGGGAGAATCGTTCGGAGACGAGGCAGGGGCTGCTTGAGGCGCGGAGGTGGCGTGAGGATTCAGTGTTTTCGCCATCGTGGTTGCTCCCAGGAGGGGGCCATCCAGGCCGGGATTTGTGTTCTTGGCGGGACGAAACTTGTTCGTAGTGACTTGCTCCAGCGGGTTTGTCTTTAATGCAACACCGCGCATCGGCGGTCTGATCAAACCCGCTGAAGCGAGTCACTAAGACCAGCTTCGCTACTGATGATTATTGCATGGCCGCGCGGACAGCGTCAAGAACGCGGGGCTGCACGTCGGCCAGGCTGCCGGTCATCGTCGCGCCTGCTGCCGCCTTGTGTCCACCGCCGGCGAACTGCTCCGCCAGCTTGCTGCAATCGACGCTGGAGCGGCTGCGGAAGCTGATCTTGAAGGCATTGTCGGGGAGTTGGACGAAAATGACGGCGACCTGCGTCCCCGCGATCGCCAGTAGCATGTTGATCGCGTCCTCGGTGTCGCTCGGCAGCGAGCCCGTCTTCTCAAAATCTTCCAGCAGCACGTGTGTATACGCCAGACGGCCCGCGAGCTCCGCGATGATGCGGGTTAGAATGGTGCCCCGCAGTTTCATCCGGCCGAGCGTGTCCTGTTCATAAAGCGCGTTGTAGATTGCCGCGGGATTCGCGCCGACATCCATGAGCTTGGCCGCAAAGCGATAGGTTTCGCTCGTCGTCGATTGAAAGCGATACCAGCCGGTATCGGTGGCGATGGCAGCATACAGCGGCGTCGCCATCTTCTCCGTCAGCTTCACTCCCAGTTGTTCCGCCGCCTCCATGACGAGTCGGCCGGTCGCTTCCGCTTGCACATTCTTGAACGCTTCCGCCCCCAAATCATCGGAACTGAGATGGTGGTCCAAAATCATCTTCTTGGCCTTGGTGGTCTTCACCACCTCCGCCATCGGCCCGAGCTGCACCCAGGCGCTCGTATCGAGAACTAAGAGGATTTCGCGGTCAGCCAGCTCCTCCGGCTTGACAGTCTGATGGATGACACCAATTCGCCTTTCCGGGTCGATGAACGCAATATTCGGCGGAGTCGCCTGGCCATTGACGATGCGGACGTCCTTGCCCAGCGCCTCCAGCACATGCGCCATCCCCAGCTCGCTCCCCAGCGCGTCGCAATCCGGGCGGACATGGCTGGTCAGCAGGAACCGCTGATGAGAGCGGATGAGTTCGGTGAAGCGGGGCCAGTGGATGGTCATGTTGGGTTCAAAGTTCAAGGTTCAAAGTTCAAGGTTTCTCGTTCCCACGCTCCGCGTGGGAACGAGGGTGAGGGTTGCGGCAATGTCGTTATTGAGCTGCGCTTTCAGTTCTTCGACTCCCGCGAACCGCCGAATGTCCCGCAGTCTGTCCATAAAGTCAACCTCCATCGGCTGGCCATAGAGCGAGCCGGTGAAGCCAATTAGATGGACTTCCACTTTCACTGCCTGCTCACCGAACGTCGGATTCGGACCGAGGTTGATGGCCGCGGGCCAGGTTTTATCCGGCAAGATGGCGCGCCCGGCGTAGACTCCGAGCGCGGGAAGCAGGGTATCAATCGCATCCAGATTGGCCGTCGGAAAGCCGAGCTTGGCCCCGCGAGCTGCTCCGTGCGTCACCATCCCGCGAATTCGGTACGGCTGAGTCAGCAGCTCCGCGGCTGCTGACACGTCGCCGGCTTGGATTAGCTTGCGGACGCGGCTGCTGGAGACGAAGTCGCCGGAGACTTTGAGCGGCTCGACGATATCGAGAGAGATTCTGGACTCGTCGCATAGCGTACGGAGAACGTCGATGGTTCCCGCTCGATTGTGACCGAAGTAGAAGTTCGGCCCTTCGACCATCGCCTTCGCCGCCAGCGCCTCGCGGACAATGCGGCTGAAAAACTCCTGCGGCGAAAGAGCCAGCAGGGCTTCATCCGTGGGATACGCAATCATTTCATCCACGCCAAGCTGTTCCAACAGCTCCGCCTTGCGGTCCGTCCACGTCAACGGCGGCGGAGCATGCTCCGGCCGCAGCAGCCGCACCGGATGCGGGTCGAACGTGAACACAATCGCCGGGCCGCTGACCTCCTTCGCCCGCGCGAGCAGCCGCTCCACAATCCGGGCATGGCCACGATGGACTCCGTCGAAATTTCCAATCGCCACCGCACCCCCGCGAAGAGAGGGAGGAAAGTCAGTGAGAGAGCGAAGGAGTTGCACAAACCGATTATGGAGGGGCGGGGAATATCGCACAATTGGCGGCAGCGGCCGCACGACTCCACTAACCCGAAGCGTCAGCGAGGGCGAACAGAGTCCTCCCTCGCTGACGCTTCGGGTTAGTGCCTGAATCACTTCACCTTCACCGCCACTTCCTCAATCGCCGCATGGCCGGATTTGCGGAACGGTCGCGGCATCGGCTGAGCGATTCCCTTCTCGTCAATCGTCCGGCAGCGGAGGGTGTATTCGCCAGCAGCAACACCAGGTAACAAAATAGCCCAGTGGATTTTGGCCAGTCGCATCGGCCAGGATTTGGGTTTGCGGGAATCATCAAAGCCGAGCGTGCCGGCGGGGATTTCCCCGGCGGGAAGCTTGCCGCCCCAGTGCTCAGGAGGCGAGAGAATCTCGGCATCAGCCCAGGGAGCGGTGGCAAAATACTTGTCCTCCGCCGGCCACTCGGCATCCGCCTTGGTCAACCAGATCTGCACCTTCGTCAGCCCCGAAATGCCAACCTGGGCATAGCCACTAACCGGCAGCGGCTGGCCCGCGGCAACTCCCTCAGGCACAGACAAAGTGGCGGCGAAGCTTTTGAGCGGGCTGTCCACGTCGTTATTGCCGCTGATGTAGGTGTCGTTGGCGCTTGCCAGGTTGGTGAGCACGACGTGCGAGAGCCACTTGATGGACTTGAAGCCATAATGCTCCGGCACCACGACCCGGACCGGCCCGCCGCGCTCTGGGCTGAGCCACTCGCCGTTGAGCTTGGTGCAGAGGATGACCGGCGGCAGATCGAACGGATCCTCCAGCACGCGGCCGATGGGGAGCGAGCTTTTGAACATCTGCCCCTCGTCGTCGTTGTGATAGCCGTAGTAGAAGACGCGGCGAACGTCCTCCCGTGGCTTCGTCAGCCAGACCACCTCCCGCAGCGGCACCCCCTCCCAAATCCCCATCCCCAGCGGGCAGCCGATGTTCAGGCAGGTCATCACCTTGGCGAAGCGAACCGCATGTCTTTCCCCCAGCTTCAGCAGCGCCATAAAATCAATCGCCGTCCCATCGGCTTTCGTGAACTGCTTCCCCAGCTTGGCCGGATTCTCCTTGTCCGAAATGACCTCCAGCCGCCAGGTCTCGCGGGTCAGCCCCACCTCCTTCCTCTTCTCCTCCGGAATCGCATGCGGCAACGGCTTCCCCCGCGACACATCCTGAAAATCCTCCGGCGGCGTAAAAAACGGCCCCAGCGCCGCGATGGCCTTAGCGAGCTCGGGGGATTTGACGTTTGACTCACCCGCCCGGACACTCAGCAGTGGCGACAGTCCGATTGCCGCGGAGCCAGCGACGCCCAAGCGGAGGAAGTAGCGGCGGGAGAGCGCGGCGTGGTTTTCGAGAAAGCGGCGAACGTCCGACATAGGCGATGGCTCCGCAAGGAAGGGGTGAGCCTATGATACGCCGATGGAGCTAGAACCCGCAACAAACGGCGCAGCGGGACACACTGGGAGTCTAGGCGGTCTCAAATCTCAATCGCAACCGGTAGGTGGGGTTTTCTCGAAGAAAACTTCGGCTGGGGTCCGAAAGCCGAGGCACGCGCGGGGACGGTTGTTTAGTTTGTTTTCCGCCTCGCGTACCTGGCAATGGGAGATGTCTCGAAAGTCAGTCCCCTTGGGAAAGTATTGACGAATTAGACCGTTGGTATTCTCGTTCGTGCCGCGCTGATAGGGGCAGCCCGGATCAGCAAA
>JBKJNY010000049.1:0-1795 GCA_046593355.1 Pirellulaceae bacterium
GGCAAGCTACCGAGCGTGCGGGAGATGCTGGAGAGATCGCGGGGACTGGCGCGGAGCGTCATCACGCGCGCGAGCAGCCGTTCCAGGTCGTAGATTTCCTTGAGGTCGTCCCGGATGCTGCCGCGGAGCACGCTATCCGTCGCAAATTCTTCCACGCTTTCCTGGCGGGCGGTGATGGCGGGGATGTTCGTCAGCGGCGCGGCAACCCATTCGGCCAGCAGGCGGGCACCCAGTGGGGTGACCGTCCGATCGATGACGGCCAGCAGCGAACCTTCCCGCGAATTGCTGCGGATGGTTCGCGTCAACTCCAGACTGCGCCGCGTCGCTTCATCAATTTCCAGCAGCTCGCCGGGGCGATAGGGCGTCAAGCGGTCAATGTGGTCGAGCGAGGCCTTCTGCGTCTCTTGCAAATAGTCCAGCACCGCGCCGCCTGCGCGGATTGCCTGGGCGTCGTGCTCTCCAAACCCAAAGCCGTCAAGGCTGGCGGTGCGGAAGTGTTTGGCCAGGTTTGCGTTCGCGCTGTCGAGTGCGAACGACCAGGGAGGCCGGCGTGTAATCATGGGACTGCCGGATAGTGACGGCAGCTCGGCTGCGTCCTCGCTCAGCAAAACCTCGGCGGGTCCAATTCGGGCCAACTCATCGGCCAGCCGACTGGCGGGGAAGACGGCTGCATAAAACCGACCCGTGGAGAGCTCCGCCCAGGCGATGCCGACTGCCCCCTCTCCCCTTGGGAGAGGGCCGGGGTGAGGGTTTAATGCCTTCCCTTTCGCAGCAGCCGAAATAACCACGGCCGCCAGGAAGTTGCTCTCCCGCGGGTCGAGCAATGCGTCGTCGGTCACCGTCCCTGGCGTGACCAAGCGGGTGACTTCCCGCTTCACAAGGCCGATCGCCTTCTTGGGGTCTTCCACCTGCTCGCACACCGCCGCTCGAAAGCCGGCCGCGATCAGCTTTCCCAAGTATCCTTCCAGTTGATGGTACGGAAAGCCGGCCATGGGGATCGGGTTCTCCCCTTTGTCACGGCTGGTGAGAGTGAGGCCGAGGGTGCGGGAGGCGGTTTTGGCGTCCTCGTAGAAGAGCTCGTAAAAGTCTCCCATGCGAAACAGCAGGAGCGCATCACCACACGCCTGCTTCGCGTCCATGTACTGCTGCATCATCGGCGTGGCCATGGGCGACTTATTCCTTCACGATCTTCAGCACGCGGTTGTTGCCGCTGTCCACGATGTAGAGCTCGCCCGACGGATGCAGGTAGACGCCGTGGGGCTGATTCAATTCCACCGCCAGCGGAGGCCCGTCGATTCCGGCGGTCCCCTTCTTGCCGCTGCCGGCGATGCGGATGAGCTGGCCTTCTTTCACGAGGTATTTGCGGATGAGGTGGCTTTCGGTGTCGGCAATGATGACGTTGTCGTCCTTGTCGACGCAGAGATGCTTAGGGCCATTAAGCGTAGCCTTCTTGGCATCCGCGTCATCGCCGGTTGCTCCCGCTTTGCCCGTTCCGGCGACGGTGCGAATCTTGCCATCGGGAGTGACAACACGCAGGGCATTGCCGCTTCGCTCCAGGACGTAGACATTCCCCTGGGAATCAAAACAGGCCGCGCGGGGGTCCACGAGCGGCGACTTCGCGGCAACCGCATCATCAGCGGGCACGCCCTTTTCTCCATTGCCCGCGGCGGTCGTTACGATGCCGCTGGCCAACTCAATCTTGCGGACGCGGCGGTTATCGAGGTCCGCCAGGACGATGTTTTTGCCCGCCGCATCGAACGCTACCGAATAGATGCCGCCGAACTTCGCCTTGACT
>JBKJNY010000142.1:0-14930 GCA_046593355.1 Pirellulaceae bacterium
TTCCTGCTTCTCCGAAAGGTTCTTCTCTCTGGTCAGCCACAGATACTTGGTCTTCTTCAGCCGCTCGTCACCCTCCGAGGAAAGTTTGCGGTGTTCCCCTTTCCGCACCTGATCCACTGCCTTGGTCATGTGCTGCATGATGTGAAAGCGGTCGAACACAATCTTGTCCTTGGCCAGCGGCAGGGCTTCCAGCGTGGCCTGCACATAGGGCTCCCACATCCCGGCGCGCCGGGATGGCCACTCCCTCGATGCCTTGCCGTTGCTCGTCCGTGAGGGTCGCAAAATATCGCTCCAAGCTGGCTTTCTCCCGGTCTTCCGTGACAAACTCCACGGTGGCGCGGTTAATGTCGTTGACCACCGTCATGTACGAGTGACCTTTGCGAAACGCCTTCTCGTCCACGCCGATCTGCGGGATCACCACCGCTTCCTTCCGGGCCTGCCCCCGCGCTACCGCGCGCTGCGTCACGTGCCAGGCCTGGTCCCAACTGATCCGCATCAACTCGCAGGCTCCCTTCGTCGTCTGGCAAGCGAGCAGCGCCTGGATGATCATCCGCTCCATCAGCAGCGTGAACCGCCCATGCTCCTCCGCCCACGGCACGGCCACCTGCACCACGCCATGCTCTTCGCATTTCACCCGCGGAATGCGGGCGTGCAGATGCGTCTTAAGTTGGCACGTGTCCAAATGCCGCCAAGTCCGTTCCGCGGAATGGTCGTAGCACGACAACTCCCGCTCGCAGTGCGGACACTGCCACTTCACCCCCGCTGGATGCTCCGCGTGGATGTCCACCCGACCCTCGTCGATGTTCAGCTCCACCTCCTGCACACTCCAAGGTTCTTCAAGTCCCAAGATCTGCTGGTACAATTCGATATCCCGCATCGGCTCGCCCTCCTGTGGCCAGCCGTTTTAGCCCCAAATTCACCCACGGAAAAGCCGGAAGGACCGTTTACCCACATCTGTGCTATGCTTTGGCGTGGCGTAATGGATGACAGCGCCAAGTTTTAGTGAGGAGGGCGGGTCATGGATGACCAGGCGGTGGTGTGGACGTCGGGCCAGGAGCAATTTGGAGCGGCTCAACTCGGGGACGTGCGTCGGACGCGGCGGCTTGTGAAGCTAGCGGACGACATTCTGCGTCATCCCGGCGGCACGCTGCCGGACAAGATTAACGACCCGGCCAATCTCAAAGCGATGTATCGGTTGATGAATCGCGAGCTGGTGACGCATGCCGCCGTGATTGCGGGACCGTGTGCGGTGACGCGCGAGAAAATGGCCGCGGTGGACGGCGCGGTGCTGATCATTCACGACGGCACGGAATTGGACTACTCCGGCCTGAACTCCATCCCCACGTTGGGCCAACTGGGGAACGGCCAGAACCGTGGCTACATCGCTCATAACGCCTTGGCCGTGAACGCCCAGACGCGAGAAGTGATCGGGATGGCCTATCAACATTTGGTCAAGCGCGCGAAACCGCAGAAGGGCGAGACTCGGGAGCATCGCCGCGGTCGCTCGGATCGTGAATCGCGGTGGTGGAAAGACGCCAGCCAACACATTCCGCCCGCGCCGCCGGGCAAACTTTACGTGGAGGTCGGCGACCGCGGATCGGACGTGCTGGAGTTCCTCGATTATCTCGACGCCGCGGGCAAGAAGTATTGCCTGCGATCCAAGCATAATCGCAAAATCAGGCTGGAAAACGGTGACGAGACCAAGTTGCACGACTTCGCGCGGCAGTTGCCGGAAGGAGGCCGTCGCAGCGTGGATGTGCCGGCCAACGAAGGGCGTGCGGCGCGAAGTGCCACCGTCGCCGTGTCGTGGGCCTGCGTCCAACTGTTGATCCCCTCGCAGCCGCGCGGCGAAGTGCACGGAGAGCCGCTGACCACCTGGGTGGTCTGCCTCCGCGAGATCGATCCGCCGGCAGGCGTCGAACCGTTGGAGTGGATTCTGTTGACCAACGTGCCCGTGAACAGTTTTGCCGACGCGGGCCAGCGGATCGACTGGTATCACATGCGTTGGATCATCGAAGAGTATCACAAGGGTCTGAAGACCGGCTGCCAGATCGAGGATCTGCAGTTCACGACGGAGGCCAGCCTGCAACCGGCGATTGGGCTGCTCTCGGTGGTGGCGGTGTGGCTGCTGCAGCTCCGCGACATCAGCCGCCGCCCCGACGCGCACACGCTTCCCGCGACGGAAATCTTCTCGTCGCGGCTAGTCGAAATACTGAGCGTGATGCGTTACAAGCAACGCCGAACCGACTTGACCGTCCACGAGTTCTGCTTCGCCCTCGCGCGGCTGGGCGGCCACCAAAACCGCAAACGCGACCGCCAACCCGGTTGGCTCGTCCTCTGGCGCGGTTGGACGAAACTCCAATGGATGGAACAGTTTGCGGCGGCCCTAGCTGAGGAAAGAAGTGGATAAACTTAAGGCGCAAGCCGTGGGTAAGGATGTAAAACGAATCAAAGCCCCCGCGCGGCAACGCCGCGAAGGATTTTCACCCGAGAAAAACCGGGGTTTCCGTGAAAGGCGGAATATGAAAAAAGCCAGATTCCCTCACCGCTAACTGAAAACACTTCCGTCAGAAAGGAATCTGGCTTATGTCTCAAAGAAGACGTTCAGCAGGGAAGTGAGCAGGCAGGGTTGAGAAGCCGAGCAGGAACCCTCGGGCACCCAACAAGGAGAGTTTGACCGCGATGCTGGAGTGGTTTCTGCCTGACGAGGGCATCTTCTCCAAAGTCAAATTGCCTGGCAATACCAGTTGGTTGCCCAGAAGCCTGGTGTGGCTGGCCATTTTCTGGGCCTGGTCGGAGTCCAGGAACCTGACGGACGCCTTCACCGAGGCGGTCGGATGTTGCAAAATCATTTCCAAGTCCTCGGCACTGAGCACCTACCAGGGCTTCCTGGGAGCGCTGACCAGATGGACGTCCGAATTCATCAACTTACTATGCCTGCTTCTGCAGAAACGCATGCGCGAGATCGGCGGGAAGTTCTGGCGAATCGGGGGGGTGGGTTCCGATCGCGTTTGATGGTTCGCGCAGCACCGCCCCCAGGACCAAGGCCAACGAGACGGCTTTCTGTGCCGCCAACTACGGCACTGGAAAGACGGCCCGGTATCGCCAGAAGAAGTCCACAGGCCTGTGTCGCAAGAAGAATCAGAAGAACCCAGCGCACCCCCAGGAACCGCAAGCGTGGATCACGCTGCTGTGGCACATGGCTTTGCGCCTGCCCTGGATGTGGCGGCTGGGGCCGTCGAACTCCAGCGAACGCGGGCATGTCATCGAAATGCTTCAGGCGGGAATATTCCCGCTAAACACACTGTTTTGCGGCGATGCAGGGTTCGTTGGCTATCCGTTGTGGTCGGAAATTCTGGCGCACGGCGGTCAGTTTTTGATCCGGGTCGGAGCCAACGTGAGCCTGCTGGCGGAGAGCGTGGATTTCAAGCTGCTGCGGAACGGCCTCGTCCTTTGTTGGCCGAAAGCGATGATGAAGTCCAACCAACGGCATTTGCGGTTGCGGCTGGTGAAGGTCCGCATCGGCAGGCTCCAGGACTGCCTGCTCACGAGCGTTCTAGAATCGACGAACCTCACGGCCCAACAAATCATCCAGTTCTACAAAATGCGGTGGGGAATTGAAGTCGAATTCCGCGGCCTGAAGCAAACGCTGGAGCGTGCCAATCTTCGCAGCCGCAACGACCAGCGACTGCTGGCGGAACTCGACTGGTCGATCATGGCGATGGCGATCGCCGAACTGTTTGCCTGGAAAGAGCAATTGGCCGAGAAAACGCCGACCGCCGACCGGCACCGGCCGCCGCCCAACCCCGCGAAACGCAGTCTGGCCCATTCGATCCGAGCCTTGCGACAGTGCCTGCGAAATATGCGCGACGTTCCCGAACCAGGCCGGGATCTGCGGACCCTGCTGGCCGCTGCCGTAACCGACAACTATCACCCCAAGGCCGCGAAACGCGCACGCTACCGACCGCCCAACCCTGATAAGAAACCGCTGGGTACACCGAAACTCCGTACGCTCACGTCGCAAGAAAGGAAAATCCTCCATGCCATCGAAGAAAACCTGGCCGCCTAAAATCCTTCACGGCGTTGCCCAACGCGGCTGAAGACGGCGGCAGAAGCTGGACTATCTGTACGACAATCCGTGCCGGAAGGGCCTGGCAATCCGGACCATGGATTGGCGGTTCTCGTCGGCGCGCTGGTACGTGAGCGATGGCCAGGAGACTACGGACGTGAAGCTTGGCAAACTGCAATTCTGACCGCCGGGCGCTGGAACGGCGAGGGGAGACCTTCGGTCGGCGGTTTCGGTGGGGTCAGAGACCCGCGCCGAACGTGGAGGGTTGACGGCGTAGCCTAGCTGGCGTATTCTGAAATACAGATAATCTGAAAATCCACTCCTGTTTGAGGTGATCAATGCTCAAGACCGCACGGTATGCAGCTACGCCGCACAGCAAAGCTCGAAACCACCGGATTCCAATCGAAGTCATCGCGTATTTGGCTGGGAAACAAAGTGACGTTGCCCTTGATGGATCGCTCTGCCTGTTTGAAGTGATCGTGGTTTCCCACGGTGGAAGTCCAAAGCCGTTGGCCCCGATTATGGTAAAACCAGGCTCTGGCGGAGAGGTTTTCTTCGGCAAAAAAATCTACCCGGACTTTCCCGAGTCATTCTCGGCAGGGGACTATCTTGTCGTTCAGATTACCAAACTGTGATTCCTGACAAAGGGAACATGCATGAAGCCTGAATGGAAACGAGTCACACTGGAGCATGACCTCCACGGGCAAAAAGTTCATTCCCGCAGCCGCCACCCGCAATTGCGTTGGCGGCGGTGAGATCGTCGAAGGTATCCCTCTAATTTGTGCTAGTAAAATACGTCTGCAAAACGGGAATGCAACCGAACATGGTGAAAAAATGCTCGATCTAACGTACCTTTCCCCGCGAGAATCTTTACTTCTCGGACTTTGTTTTGGTGAGTACGCGACAAAGCGTTCGGCTGACCCGGAAGTGACTTTCATTTCGATCATTAAAGATCGACTCATCCCGTTCATTGACACGCTCGGGCAGTCAGTAACAACCTACTTGGGACCGAATGAGCTTCCTACGGATGTTACTTGGAAAAACTGCAACGGGTGGAAATGGGGAAGGGCAAATTCTCGGCCAGATTCTGTGTATAGTGTTTTTACCGACCCTCTATCCAGACTCTCAGAGGAACGGCTCGAGACTCTGTTTTCTGGCGAAGCGCTCACCGATCTCGAAAAGGAAGAGATTGAGAGAGACGCGCCGCACGCTGGGCCAATCACCGCTCATACGTGGCGACCTGGACGAAAATCCTTGGTTGAGCTTCTGATTCACTCTCTCTCGCCCTACATGTGCCTGTCGCTTCAAGACCACTTTTCCATCGGTGACACGCACGAGCCGTCGAAAGTAGCCGGCGCGTATTTTGAATACTGGAGTTCCGTTGCGGCGCAAGGGCATGAAGTGGCAGACGCAAAGACAATCGGAAAGGAGATTCCCGCTGCAATTCGAAGGACTCTTGACGAACAAATCAATAAGTTCGGTGACGGGAGGCTTTTCAAAATCGGTCAGTTATTTGGGACTCTCGTGGCGGAATTGGACTCGTTTGCAGACAGAACACTCGACGAAGACTTCGTGAGGAAAGATGAATTCAGTAAACTCTGGCACGCCGTCTATCCCGCCATCAGAGGAGAAGCTGCATACCGCAAAGCGACTCGGAAAAGACGTCCGCAACAATACGAACCAAGTAAGACAGGCCTCCTCGAATACGACATAATCAGCAACAACCAGTATGCGTCGAAATCGCTGGATGACCTCATCATGTCATCGACGGACAATACCCAGTTGACGTACGCGGCGCCTCGCACCGTCGCCAATCGCCTGCAAATGGATTGCTGGATCGCGGTGGGCGAGATTCTTGGGATATTGCGAGAAATCGACGGTGCTTCCGAACTTTCCGATAAGTTTCTCGCAAGGGCGAATATCCAGGTGACAGACTCACCAGATATGATTGAGAAATGCTTGCGTTTAGCAGAATGGAATCTGTCTCAAAAGACTGGAAAGGAGGGAGCTCCGGAGTTTGTCATTTTCGCAACATCGAACGCGATTGAAGCCATTACAAAGCTTGTTTGGCCCAATGAAGATTTCGGGAAAGGAGGGCTCGCTGCCTTCTTCACGAAAAAAATATCGGAACGCCAGGGTGACCTTCACGAACGCTTTGCATTTATTGCGAGACTTCTCCATCTCAGTTACCGTAATCGGGGCGAACACGAAATGAGCGACTTTCGTTGCTCCTATGAAGAGGCCCGCTTTTTCGTCGCCGGGTTACGGGCACTCCTGGATATCTCTCGTCAGATCATGACAAATGGATGAGAGCCATCGCTGGATCAATCAGGAGGAAGCCAGAAATGGGGACATTCCCGGGACAGGTACAGGACTGCTTTTTCTTGCGGTTACCCCTTTTTCTCCGCCCTGCCGCAGCAGGGAATTCGAAGCATAGGCGGCCAGTGGAGATGACGGAGATTTCAGGCTTCATGGGAAACGGCCTTTCGACTACCGCCTCGCGCGAACTGGACACTTGGTATTTTAGTGATGTTTTGTATAATACCTTCGCCGCACATCCTCCAGGGCGAATCCTGACGCGGACTGCGGTTAGAAATTGGCCTTATTGAGACTGGACAAATCCCCCCTGGTGTTGAAACTTTTCCGGAAGATTCAACACGGACCCTGTTTTTCATCCCGTGACCGTGTTGAAAGAGAGGGGGTAAGTTTCAACACCTGGAAAGCACCTGGAGTTTTTATTGAGACGAACGAGGACACGAACCCGACGCGCCAGTTTTGGTGTTGCGCTTTAGTCACAACGAACCTGGATGCCCCCCGGCTTGGCCGGGGGGAGTTTCACCATCAACCTAGAGAATCGGAATCAAAAATCGCCAGATGCCGCCGGGTTCATCCCGGCGGAGTGTCACCTTCGACCTTGGGCCACACCGTGAGGGAGAAGGTGAGCCTCCCCCCGGACAAGCCGGGGGGCATCCCAGGATTATTGCACAATTATTCTAGGCAAAAGGTGAACCTCCGCCGGGATGAACCCGGCGGCATCCACAAAGCGCAACATCAAAACGCGCCAGCGAGGGAGAGTTGGATCGGACTAGTGCGGACTGCGACAAATCGGTCCAAGGGAAGAAAAAGTTCCATTAAGGTTGTGGTGGAGTGTGTGCTATGTGCTTAGAAATAGCTTATAAACTTGCGCAGATATCCCCCGAATGGGTCGGAATTATCGAAACGAGATTATTCCGGGTTGTTCAGGGCGGCGGGAGAGCGGAAGTCGCTGGAAGAGAAGGAGTTAGGGCCACGGTGAAGCGCCGCCCTGGAGGGCAAAACAAGTGGAATCATTGGCGTGGAGTCGGGCTTATACGTCTTTCTTGGGTTTCCTGCCGGAATCGCCCGCTAAGGGAAAATGAGATTTACTTGGACCGTCGCCAAGCCAGTTTCGCAAGACCCGAAAGTCGTTGACTTCCGGCTGCCTTGCGATCCAGCTATCCTGGAATCACCCTCACCATCACTAAACCACAGACCCACTACCATGCCGCGCTTCATTCTCCTCCTCCTTCTCGCCCTTCTCCCCTCCACCCTTCTCGCCCAGCAGCCGGGGCCGAGGACGGGGCCTTTCACCCAGCCGCCGCGGTCGGTGCGCAGCAGGACGATTGACCAGCAGCATGTGCGGCTGGATTTGAAGTTTGATTGGGAGAAGCAGGAGATGAAGGGAAAGGCGTCGCACACGCTGTCGCTGCTTGCCCCGGCTTCAAGCATTGAGCTCGACGCGGCGGAGATGGCGATTGGGGAGGTGACGCTGGCGACGGAGGAGACGGCGAACCCGTCGCAGAAGCTGCAGAAGAACCACCAGGGGAGCAAGCTCACGATTCAGCTTGGGAAGGAATACCCCGCCGGGCAGAAATTGCAAATCGCCATCGATTATGTGGTGACCAAGCCCAACCAGGGGGCCCACTTCGTCGTCCCTGACGCCAGCGAGCCGAGCCAGCCCAAGATGGTCTGGACGCAGAGCGAGCCGGAGGATGCCCGCTACTGGTTCCCCTGTTTTGATTCTCCCAACGACCGGCTGACGAGCGAGATTGTCACGGTCGCCCCGGCGAATTTCATCGTGCTGTCGAATGGGTCGCTCATCAGCAAGCGGGAGAACGACGACAAGACGCTCACCTGGCACTGGTCGCAGATTAAAAGCCATTCGCCGTATTTGATGTCGGTCGTGGCCGGCGATTTCGAAGTGCTGGAGCAGAACTGGGACGGCATTCCGGTCCTGTCGTACGTCCCCCGCGGCCGGCTGGCGGAAGCGGCCCGGAGCTTCGACAAAACGCCGGCAATGATGGCGTTCTTCAGCGAGAAAATCGGCTACCGCTATCCCTGGCCCAAGTACGCCCAGATCTGCGTGGACGAATACGGCTGGGGGGGGATGGAGCACACGTCGGCCACCACGCTCAACCTGAACACGCTGCACGACGAGCGGGCCCACGCGGACGTCTCCAGCATCAACCTGGTCGCCCACGAGCTGGCCCATCAGTGGTGGGGGGATCTGCTGACCTGCAAGGACTGGGGGGAAATCTGGCTGAACGAAAGTTTCGCCACCTACTTCGCCACGCTTTGGACCGAGCACGATGAAGGCTGGGACGAGGCGGCCTGGGCACGGCACCGCGAGGCGGAAGACTATTTTGGCGAGGACGCGAAATACCGCCGCTCCATCGTCAACTACCGCTACGACACGCCGATGAACGTGTTCGACAGCCACGCCTACCCCAAGGGGGGCCGCGTCCTGCACATGCTCCGCTTCGAGCTCGGCGACGAGCAATTCTGGCGGGCCCTCCGCCGCTACGCCGAGGTCAATCAGTTCCGCACCGTGGAAACCGCCGACCTCCGCATCGCCATCGAGGACGCCACCGGCCAGGGGCTCAACTGGTTCTGCGACCAGTGGCTCTACCACGGCGGTCACCCGGAATTCACCGTAAGCTGGGAGTGGGACAGTGCGAATAAAGACGTGAAGTTGACCGTGAAGCAGACGCAGAAGGTGGACGACGTGACGCCGCTGTTCCGCACGTCGGCGGAAATTGAAATCGCCCTCCCCGGCGAGACGCTGACCAAGAAGATTCAAATCACCAAGCCCGAGGAGACTTATCACTTCACAGTCGCGGAGCGGCCGACGCGAGTCTGCTTTGACCCCAAGGACTGGCTGCTGAAGAAAATGAGTTTTTCCAAGAGCAAGGAAGAACTGCTTGACCAGCTCGCGAACGATAAGAACGTCATCTGCCGGTTGCAGGCGATTCAGGGACTCGATTCGCACAAGGGAGACCCGCAAGTTTCCACCGCCCTGATGACCGCTGCCGCGAAGGACGCTTTTTGGGGGATCCGCGAGGAAGCGGTGAAGGTCATTGGCAAGCTGAATGGCGATGAGGCCCGGAAGTCGCTCATTTCCGCCGCGAAAACCGACCCCAAATCGCTCGTCCGCCGCGCGGCCGTCAGCGCCCTGGGGAATTTCGCCGACGACGAAAGCCGGACTGCTTTGCGGGAGGTCTTTCACAAGGACGGCAGCTACTACGCAGCGGCGGAAGCCCTGCGAGCCCTCCTCAAGATCGACCGCGACAACGTCCGCGACCTGATGGTTGCCGCTCTCGACCGCCCCAGCCATCACGAAGTCCTCCTGCGAGCCGCCTGCGACGGCCTCGCCGAGCTGAAGGACACCGCCGCTGCGGAGAAAATTGCGACCCTGCTGAAATCGCCACTCAGCCCCGAGCGCCGCATCGTTCTGCTCGGCGCGCTTGCCCGGCTGAAAGGGGGCGATGCTTCCGTCGTAAAGCAGGTCGAAGAGCAACTCCACAACGACCGCGTCAGCGTCCGCCGCGCCGCCGTCGAAAGCCTCGTCGCCCTCGCCCAGCCCGCCGCCATCCCCGCCCTCCAAGCCCGCCGCGAAAAAGAGCAGAACCGCCGCACCTTGCGCGACATCGACGAAGCCATCGCGAAGCTCCTCGACAAGGACAAATCCGCCGAGGACCTCCGCAAGGAAGTCGAAGCCTTGCGGAAGCAGAACGAGGATCTGGAAAGCCGGCTCAAGAAGCTGGAGGGGAAGGGGAAAGAGTAGTCCGCTCACTCTGACTTTTAGCATTTAGCATTTAGCATTTGCCATTTAGCATCTCTTCCGCCTGCCTAATTCCGGTGAGAAGCAAAGGTCAATGCTAAAAGGCAAATGCTAAATGCTAAATGTGAAGCAGGAGGTGAAATCAGAACTCGAATCCCAGCACGCGGCGGATTTCGGCGGGGTCGGTCTGGCCGGCTTCGACGGCTTGGCAAGCGCGGGTGAAGAGGGGGATGAGGCCGACGCTTACGGCGGTGGAGAAAAGCTGCTGGCTGTCGCGGCGGGCGAGGACAGCAGTGGCGAGTTCTCCTTCCAGCGGCGGCAGGAGTTCGGCGAGTACCAGGCGGCCGGAGTATCCGGTGCCGGCGCAGGCCTCGCACTTGCTGGCGACTCTTCCAGAGGCGACTGGCAGGCCCAGCTTCTGCTCCTCGCGTTCGATGGGCTGGCCACAAGCGCAGAGCTTGCGCACCAATCGCTGGCTGAGGACGCCGCGGACGCCGCTGCGGAGGAGATAGGGCTCGATGCCCATGTCCGCCAATCGGCTCAGGGCGCTGGTGCAATTGCTGGCGTGGAAGGTGGTCAACACTAGGTGGCCGGTGAGGGCGGCTTGAAATGCAGTCTCCGCAGCGGGGCGGTCCCGGATTTCGCCGACGAGGATGACTTCTGGGTCTTGTCGCATGAGCGACCGCAGTCCCGCGGCCAGATCGAATCCGGCCGCCACGTTGACCTGCGACTGGGCGACGCCGGGAATGGCGACCTCGATCGGATCCTCCAGCGACACCAGGCTCTTCGACCCCGCGACCTTTCGCGCCAAGTGTCGGAGGGCGGCATAGGCGGTGGTCGTCTTGCCCGAGCCGGCCGGTCCCGTGATGAGCAGCGCTCCACTCGTCTCGTCCAATTTCCGCAGGAGGCCGGTATGTACCTCCTCCGGCAGACCGAGCTCTTCGGGAAAGAGGAATCGCCCTTCGGCCGCGAAGATGCGGACGACGGCCCGCTCGCCATACAAAGTGGGAAACGTGCTGACGCGCATTTCGATTTTTTGGGCAGCCTGGAAACCTACCCCACCGGCTTTGTCGTGGGACGGAGCACTGCTCCGACCTACTTTTTCCTCCTCCAGTCTCCCTTCTTGCGGCACGTCCGTGCGGTAAGTCAAAAGCCCCGACAACACCTTGAGTCGCGAGACCACGTCGGCGGCTTCACCAGGGGGAAAAGTGCCGACGCTCTGGAGCACGCCATCAATGCGCCAGCGGACTTCGAGGCCGCTCGCGGTGGGATGAAGGTGGACGTCGCTGGCCCCCTGCTGGCATGCCGCTGCCAGCAGTTCGCTGACAAATTGCGATGCGTAGGCGTTCTGGGCGGCGTTCAGCTTGCCGAGCTGAACGGCGAGCTCTGGAGCGGAGGTGGTGGTCACGGGCGAGGTTCCTGGAATGGATTACGCATCCTACCAAGTCTCGCCAGCAGGCAAACTTCCCTCAAGCGCTATAATTCCCCCGTCGATAAACGCATCCGCAGTCCTGCGCGCCCTCATGAAAAGGGGTCGAGAGTCTTTGGCGGTATAGTCTGCTCAATACGAGCAATTACTGCCGCCAAAGACTCCCGACCCCCTGACCCCCGCCTGCCCATGTCCACCGCTTCCGCTTCCGAGCCTGCCAACCACAATGGCGGCGTCCTGTCCGGCCTCGCCGATGCCGTCGCCGACTGGGGCGGGGTCATCCTGAACTCGCTGGTCGTCACCGGCGACCTGGCGATATTCACTTACCGCACCTTCTCCTGGCTCTTCTGGCGGCTGCCGCGGAAGGAGACGCTGCTTCCCAATTTTTATCAGGTCGGGGTGCTCAGTCTGCCGGTCATCGCGCTCACCGGCACGTTCATTGGGATGGTGCTGGCGGTGCAGGCTTTTTTCACGTTCAAGGACCTGGGGCTGGAAACGCGGCTGGGGGCGGTCATCAACATGTCCCTGGTGCGGGAGCTCGGCCCGGTGCTCGCCGCCACGATGCTCGCCGGCCGGGTCGGAGCGGCGATGGCCGCGGAGCTCGGCACGATGCGGGTCACCGAGCAGATTGACGCCCTCGAAAGCATGGGGGCCGATCCCATTCATTACCTGGTGGTACCGCGGCTGCTGGCGTGTTTTTTATTGATACCCACGCTGACCATCATGGCGGATTTTATGGGAGTGGTGGGAGGCTACTTTTATAGTATTGTCATTTTGGACATTGACATGCATCACTACTGGACGAATTCCGAAAAGTTCGTGGACGCCTTCGACTTTTTCAGCGGCATCATCAAGAGCTTCTTCTTCGGCGGCGCGATCGCCATTGTCAGCTGCTATCGCGGCTTCCACTGCACCCCCGGCGCGGAAGGCGTCGGCCGCGCCGCCACAACCGCCTTCGTCTGGTCCTTCGTGCTGATTCTGGCAATTGATTTGTTTTTGGGGAACGTGATGTACTCGACGTATTACAGGCTGTTTCCGGATGCGATTAAACATTTTTAGGAAATGACCAATGACTACATCCTAATGACTAATGTACACGTCTTCTTCCCTTAGTCATTAGACATTAGTGCTTAGTCATTCCGAAGTATGCCTGTCTCCTCAACCACCTCCGAAATCCCTCTCGTCCAAGTGACCGGCCTCCACGTCACCTTCGGCCGCCAGAAGGTGCTGCGCGACATCAGCATCTCCGTGCCCAAGGGGCAGACCGTGGCGATCGTGGGAGAGAGCGGCTGCGGGAAGACGGTGTTGATGAAGGCCATCATCGGGCTGATCAAGCCGACGTCGGGGCAAATCCTGTTCGACGGCAAGAACCTGTTCAAGCTCACCGACAAAGAGCTGGTCGTTCAGCGAATTCGCTTCGGCTATGTGTTCCAGAACGCGGCCCTGTTTGACAGCATGACCGTGGGGCAGAACGTCGCCTTCCCATTGCGGCAGCATCGCCGGCTGCCGGAGCCGGAGCTGCAGCAGATGGTGCTGGCCCGCTTGGCGGAGGTCGGGCTGCCGGAATCCGTCGTCTTCAAAAAGCCCGCGGAACTTTCCGGCGGCATGAGAAAGCGGGTCGGCATGGCGCGAGCGCTGATCCTAAAACCCGAGCTTGTCCTGTACGACGAACCGACAACCGGCCTGGATCCGATCATGAGCGACGTGATCAACGAATTGATGCTCAGCACCCGCCGCAACTATCACGTGACCGGCCTGGTGGTGACGCACGACATGCACACGGCCCGCAAGGTCGCCGAGCGAGTCATCATGCTGTATCCGTTGTCGCGTCTGGGCCCGACGGAACCGCAAATCGTGTTCGACGGCCCGCCGGAAGATCTCGATCGCTCCCCCGACCGTCGCGTGCGACAGTTTGTCCGCGGAGAAGCGGGTGAACGGCTGATGGAGATGCGGGAGAGGTCGGAAGCAGTGGGTAGCGACGTACCTTGAGAGTGATGAGACGATAGGATTACGGCTATGGACGAGAGAATACTAAAACTCCGCGTCGGCATCGTCGTGCTGGCGGCTGCCATCATCTGTGGCATCCTGATCTGGCGGTTTGGCGATATCCAATTGCCGGGGACGTCAAAGTACACGATCTTCATCAATTTCACGCGTGCCCCCGGAGTGACGGTGGGAACGCCGGTGCGCAAGAGCGGCATTTCCATCGGCCGCGTGACCAACGTGGAACTGCTCGAGGACGGGGGCGTGCAGGTGACCGCGGACATTGAGGCCCGCCGCAAGATACTGGACATCGAAGTCTGCCGGATTGGGAGCGCGTCCGTTCTGGGGGATCCCGTGCTGGAGTTCTTTCTGGGAGAGAAACTCGTGGATAACACCAAGCCGATACCGCTGGAGAACGGCTCGGAGATTGACGGAGAAGTCACCGGCAATCCGCTCGAAGTCATCCAAAATTTGCAAGGCGACCTGGGCGAAGCCGCTCGCGCGTTGCGCGATGCCGGGAACGAAATGAAGCTGGCCGCCCGCAATGTCAACTCTGCCCTCGCCGGGACGGAAGGGGATCTGCCACGCGTCGTGCAGAAGATGGAGCGGGCGCTCGACCAGTCCTACAAAACGCTGGGGACCATCGACAGCGTCTTCGGCGATGCGGAGCTGCGGGACGGGCTGAAGCGGTCGCTCAAGGACCTGCCGGAGATGTTCGACAAGACCAAGACCGCGCTGGACAATGCGAACACCACGTTTGAGGGCTTCCGAAAGGTGACCGAGCGAGCCGACCGCAACCTGGCCAACTTGGAAAAATTTACCGGCCCGCTCTCCGAGCGAGGTCCCGCGATGGTCGACAACATCGACGGCATCCTCTCGAACGTCAACAGCACCACGGAAACATTGAACGAGCTGACCTCCACCTTCAATAACCGCGAAGGCACCCTCGGTCGCCTGCTCAATGACGAAGAGCTGTACAACCGGCTGGAGCGGTCGCTGGCCAACGTGGAGGACATCACCTGGAAGCTGCGGCCGATTGTCGATGACGCCCGGGTCGTTTCCGATAAGCTGGCCCGCGACCCAAGCATCCTGGGCGTTCGCGGCGTCCTCGACCGCCGTCCCATTGGCTCCGGCAACAAGCTTCCCACCACCGACACCAACTTCACCCCCGCGTCCCATCATTCGCCGGCCGGCGGCGGGTTGTTCAAGCGGATGTGGCGGGATGATGGGGAGTATTAAGCGACACCAGCCGGCCGACACAAGCCTTCTATGTTCGCGCGGGTGTCAAGGGTCGGGGTGGTTTGGGGTCGTCGTAGTGATGCGGGGGCTGCGTGAAGAGTTGGGAGTGCGTCCCGAACTACCTTCTATCC
>JBKJNY010000066.1:0-14378 GCA_046593355.1 Pirellulaceae bacterium
TTGTTCCGTCTCAAACTTGGAGAGCGCCTCCGCCAGCGGGGCATGCTCCATGTCCCACACCGCTTTGGCCGCCAGGTACGGCGCGGGGTCCATGTTGATATCGAGGTTGCTGCGGACCGTCGTGGTGAATGTGGAGACGAAACGGTAGTAGTCAGCCTGAGGAATCGGGTCGAACTTATGGTCGTGGCAGCGGGCACAGCCGATGGAAAAGCCGAGCATGGCGTTGCTCGTCGTCGCGGCCATGTCGTCGATAGCGTCGTAGCGCGACCGCTCCACTTCATTGGCCGTGATTTGGGTCGGAAAGACGCCGGCACCGAGAAAGCCCGTCGCCATCATCGCCAGCGGGTTCTCCGGCTCGATTTCGTCACCGGCAAGCTGCCAGCGGACGAACTGGTCGTAGGGCATGTCCTGATTCAGGGCTTTGATGACGAAGTCGCGGAAATGAAAGGCATACGGCCGGTCGTAGTCCTGCTCAAAGCCATGGCTTTCCGCGAAGCGAGCGGCATCGAGCCAGTGGCGGCCCCACCGCTCGCCGTAATGCGGATTTTCCAGGAGCCGGTCGAGGAGCTTCGAATAGGCCTCCGGGTCTTTGTCGCTGACGAAGGCTTCGACTTCCTCGGGCGTCGGCGGCAGGCCGATCAGGTCGAAGTAAGCGCGGCGGATGAGGAGCCGCTTTTCAGCAGGTCCGTTCGGAGTCAACCCTTTTTCTTCGAGCTTCGCCAATACAAAGGCGTCAATCGGATTGCGGACCCAGCCGCTGTTCTTCACGGCAGGAGGATTGCGGCGGACGAGCGGCTGGAAGGACCAGAACTTGCGAGCGTCGTCCTGGATGACGGTGTTGGTCCAGCGGTCGGGGTCGCGAGGATTGGGAACGAGGGGCGAATCGTACGGCGCGCCTAGGTCAATCCATTTGGCGACGGCTGCGACCTGGTCCTCGGGGAGCTTCTCGGCTCCGTCGGGCATTTTGGGGTCTTCTTTGTGGGCGATGAACCGCCACATGTTGCTGTCGCGCGATTTGCCGGAGACGACGGCCGGTCCTTTCGAGCCGCCGCGAAGCAGGCCCTTGCGGGTGGCCAGGTCTAGCCCCGATTCCACCTCTGCTCCGCCGTGGCATTCCACGCAGCTCTTGATGAGGATTTGGCGGACATTGGCTTTGAAGAGGTCAAGACCCTCCTTCATTTTCTCCGCGTGAGCGGGGTCGAACTCCATCTTAGGATCGGGCTTCGCCTCTTCGCCTCTCGCCAGCGTCGGCATAGCCGCTGAAAGAAGCAGCAGGAGCCACGGATGAAACACGGATGGAACACGGGTGGGGGACATGGAAGTTGATTTGTGGCGGGAAATGAGGGCGAGCCGTACTGGGTACTGAGTACTGAGTATTGAGTACGTTGTGCAAAGTCTATGACGCCGCAAACCAAAACATCACTCAAATATGGCCTCGCGGCATTAGCCTCCATTGTACCCCCTCTCCCTCATGTCGCAATCTTCCAGCCGCTGCGGTACGCTAACGGCAGATTTGGTTGCCCTTTCTTGGAGATCCGCCATGAAACGCCTCCTCGCCAGCGCTGCCTGCTGGCTGGCATCTGCCGCCGCGTCCATCACTCTCGCTGCTGATGCCTTGCCCGTCCTTAAAGGAGGGATCGAGTCTCAGCCGTTCAAGGCTCAGGCCAAGCGGATCGCGGATGCGCTCGAAATCGTTGGCGAACCGCTGAAGAAGGATGAAAGGGCTGCGCTCGACAAGGCGCTCGCCATGGAGGACGAGACGGAGGCGGTGGTAGCGATTCAGAAAGTCCTGGATGCTCGCTGCCTGGCCGGCGTGAATATCAATCCCGAAAGCCGCGTGAAGGTGGCTCGCGGTCCGGCGGCCGGCGAACTGGTGCAGCAAGGCTGGCGGGTGTTCCTGGTCAAGGTCCACAACGAAGGGGGCGTGACGGCGAAGCTACGAGCCATGAGCCCCAATGCCGCGCCGCTTTATCAACGTTCCACCAGCAGTCCTTCCCCCAAGCCGTCGGTCAAGCTGGAAGACGTGCCGGATCGCTGGCTCGATCTGCAAACCTTCGACACTCAGCCGCTCAATCCCACGCTTTCCGGTCTCGCGCTCGAATACCGAATCCTGCAACTCTACAGCCGCGATATGGGAAAGCGGGAAGCGAAGATCGGCTTTGACGTGGGACAGGGCACCCAGGACCTCGGCTTCCGCAACGAAATCAACGTGCTGTTCGAGTGCGTGCCGGCGGTGAAAGTCAAATTGACCGTTTTGGACGACGACGGCACGCCGACGACGGGGCAGTTTGTCATTCGAGACACGCAGGGGCGCGTTTACCCCGCCCGCTCGCGCCGTCTAGCACCCGATTTATTTTTTCACGATCAGATTTATCGCCATAGCGGCGACAACGTGTTGCTGCCGCCGGGACAGTACGAAGTTACCTACACGCGCGGTCCGGAGTATGTAATCGCCAAGAAAAGCATCTCCGTTCCCAGCGATAAGGAACATGCCGAATCCTTCCGCCTCAAACGCTGGATCAAGCTCACCGACCGCGGCTGGTATAGCGGCGATCATCATGTCCACGCTGCCGGCTGTGCCCACTACGAAGCCCCGACCGAAGGCGTGACTCCCGCGGACATGATGCTGCACATTCTCGGCGAAGACCTCAACATTGGTTGCGTTTTGTCGTGGGGGCCCTGCTGGTATCACCAAAAGGAATTCTTTGAGGGCAAAGTCCACAAGCTCTCGACCAAAGACTATGTGATGCGGTACGACGTGGAGGTCTCCGGCTTCCCCAGCCAGCACGCCGGCCACCTCTGCCTGTTGCGGCTGAAGGAGGACGACTACGAGTATCCGAAGGAAGCGGAATTCGATTGGGCATTCGGCGGTCTGAACGGGCACTTCAAAGGGACCAAGACGACGGCCATCGGGGAATGGCCGACGTGGGATCTGCCGATTCTCAAGTGGGGCAAGGAACAGGGGGGCGTTGTCGGTTTCTCGCACAGCGGCTGGGGGCTGGAGTTGCCGGACTACGGTCCCGGTGGTCAACGTGTGCCGACTCGTTCCGGCCGCGCCGCCGACAAGCTGCCGGATTATGCCATGCCGCCGTTCAACGGCATTGGCGCGAATGAATATGTCGTCGATGTCGTCCACGACGTGTGCGATTTCATCTCGTCGGTCGATACGCCGAGCGTCTGGGAGCTCAACTGCTGGTATCACACGCTCAACTGCGGCTACCAATGCCGCATCAGTGGCGAGACCGATTTCCCTTGCATCTACGGGGACCGCGTCGGACTGGGCCGAATCTACGTCAAGCTCGATTCCGAGCAGCAGAAGCAGCAGCTCAACTTTGATGACTGGGTGCTGGGCCTGAAGGACGGCCGCAGCTACTGCTGCGACGGGCTGTCGCACCTGGTGGACTTCTCGGTCAATGGGCTGGGAGTCGGCGAGAAGGGAAAAGATGGCCGCGTCAGCACGCTCGGCATCAAATCGGGCGAAATGCTTACCGTAAAGGTCGATGCGGCCGCTCTCTTGACCGCGGACCCCAACGACCCCCAATCCAAAACCATCCGCGGCCGGCGCCTGGACGAGAAGCCCTACTGGCACGTCGAGCGGGCTCGCATCGGCGACAGCCGCAAGGTGCCGGTAGAGCTCGTCGTCAACGGCATTGCCGTGGCGAAGAAAGAGATCGAAGCTGACGGCAGCGTGCAAGACCTGACGTTCGACTACACGCCGGCGATTTCCAGTTGGGTCGCTCTCCGCATTTTCCCCGCGTGCCACACCAACCCGGTCTTCGTGGAAGTGGGGGACAAGCCAATCCGCGCCAGCAAACGCTCCGCCCAGTGGTGCGTCGATGCCGTGGACACCTGCTGGAAGCAGAAAGTCGGAGCCACCCGCGCAACCGAGCGGGAAGCCGCCAAAGCCGCCTACGATGTGGCGACTGCGGCGTACGCCAAGATCCTGACGGAGTCGCATGACGACACAAAATAGTTAGCGAGAGCATTTCTGGTGAATGACCGCCGCCATTTCTTACGGCGGCGTTATATTCTTGCCCGCGTTACGCAAATGTAACTTCCGCGGCAATTGCCACGACGGCTGGATTCGACGATGGTGACAAAGGCAATTGTTCGTTGTTCGCTTTCCAAATGTCCCGGCGCGGCTCACTATGGCTCAATCTTCCGGAGATGGTCCTTCCGAATCTGACATCCCGCGCGGCGATCTGCACGGTTTCAAGAAATTCCTGCTCAAGGACTTGTTGTCCGGCTTCCTGGTATTCCTCATTGCCCTGCCTTTGTGCCTGGGCATCTCGCTCGCCAGCGGATACCCGGCAATCGCCGGCGTCTTCACCGCGATTGTCGGCGCCATCGTCACCACGTTCATCAGTAACTCGGAGCTCACGATCAAGGGTCCGGCGGCTGGACTGATCGTGATCGCCTTGGGAGCAATGACGGATTTCAAGGCGATTCTCGGTGATGATCCCGCTGCCGCGGCTCAGGCCTATCAAATGGCCCTCGCGGTGGGGGTCGTCGCCGGCCTGGCGCAGATCGGTTTCGGGCTCTTTCGCTTGGGGTTTTTGGGAGAGTTCTTTCCCACATCCGCCGTGCATGGAATGCTGGCCGCCATCGGGGTGATCATTTTCTCCAAGCAGATTCATGTCGTCTTGGGAGTCTCGAACGTAACGGGCGAGCCGCTGCATTTGCTCGCCAGAATTCCGCAGTCGCTCCGGGACATGAACCCGGAAATCGCCCTGATCGGCCTCATCAGTCTGGCGATCCTATTTCTCTGGCCGCTCATCCCGTACAAAAGCCTGCGGCGCGTGCCGGCGCCGCTGGTCGTGATTCTGCTGGCGATTCCGATGGGGTATTGGTTTGATCTGTCGCACGAGCACACGTATACGCTGGCCGGACATAAATACAACTTAGGCGAGAACTTTCTGGTCAACGTGCCAAAAAACCTGTTGGCGGCAATGGCCCATCCCGACTTTTCCGCGCTGCGGCATTTTGTGGCCTGGAAGTGGGTTGTGTTGTTCACGTTGATCGGCAGCCTGGAATCGCTGCTCAGCGCCAAGGCGGTCGAACTGATGGATCCCTGGAAGCGCAAGACGAATTTCAACCGGGACATGCTGGCGGTCGGCGTCGCCAACACGCTGGCTGCTTTTATCGGCGGCTTGCCGATGATTTCCGAAATCGTCCGCAGCAAGGCCAACATCGACAACGGCGCCCGCACGCGCTTCGCGGATTTGTGGCACGGCCTGTTCCTCCTCGCGTTCGTGGCCCTGGTGCCGGGCCTGATTCACCAAATTCCGCTGGCGGCGCTGGCGGCCATGCTGGTCTACACCGGCGTTCGACTCGCTCACCCGCGGGAGTTCCTGCACGTCTATCATGTCGGCAAGGAACAACTCTTGATTTTCGTTTGCACGCTGGTCGGGGTCCTGGCCACGGACCTGCTGATTGGCATCGCCATCGGCATCACCGTGAAATTCGCCGTGCATATGCTGAACGGCGTGCCGCTCAAATCGCTGTTCAAGCCTTACCTCGACATTGAAGAGCAAGGCGAAAAGACGTTTCTGGTGCGGGCCAGGGAGTCGGCCGTATTCAGCAACTGGATTCCCTTCAAACGGCAACTGGAGGACATCGGCCTGGGGCAAAAAAACAACGTCATTCTCGACCTGTCGGATACCAAGCTGGTCGATTCCAGCGTGATGGGAAAACTGCATGAGATGCAGCGCGATTTCGAGCAGGAGGGACTTTCCCTAACGATCACCGGCCTGGATTTGCACCGCTCGCTTTCGGAGCATGAATTCGCCACTCGCAAGCGGAGTCTCAAGGCGCTCAAGCGGGTGACCATCGTGGCCGATGCCGCGCTTCAGGACCGGCTGGTCAGCGATATCACGCGGCTGGGGGTCTCGGGCTATACGCTGATTCCCTGCGTGGGAGCCGGACGCCGCGACCTGGCAGCGGGAGGGCCGCCCCGCGATTCGCAAATTCGCATTGAAATCGTTACGCCGCAAACGACGAGCGACGCAATCCTGGACTATCTCCGCCGCGACATTTTGAAAGAACACCAGGTGACCGCCTGTGTGGAGACTGTGGACGTCGTCAACCCTGGCAATTTCTAGCGTGGCACACCGCAAGAAAAGTACTCATCTCGCTCCGCGAGATGATTCCTCACGCGGAGCGTGAGGAATACTATTTTGCCTCGGTCCCCTCGTTCTTCGCTAATTCCGTGCTCAGATAGTCCACCGCCTTTTGCACCTGCTTGTCGAGTTTCCTCGCAGTTTCAGCGGCTGGTTCCTTGGGCTGGGCCGCAATCACATCCCGCGCTCTGCGGCCGGCAAAGTACTCTTCCACTTCCGCGTCCGTCAGTTTCAGTTCAAAGCCGTCATTGGGCTTCACGCCCCACTGGTCAGTCTCCTTGGCCCCTTCCTCGCGATGGATGTTCTGGCCGCTGGGACGCTTGTAGCCGGCGGTGGTTAGCTTCATGGCGCTCTTGCCGTCGTCAAGTTCGATGATGTTCTGCACGCTCCCCTTCCCCCAAGTCCGCTCGCCGATGACGACGCCTATTTTGTGATCCTGCAAGCAAGCCGCCAGGATTTCGCTGGCGCTGGCGCTGGAATGATTGACCAGCACGGCGATGGGAAAGCCTTCAAAAGTGCCCTCCTTCTTCGCCTCCCATTTCCGCTCCGCCGCGCTGCGCCCGGACGTGCTGACGATGCGGCCTTCCGCGACGAAGAAATCGGAAATCTCAATCGCGGCGGTCAGCAGGCCACCGGGATTCCAGCGGAGGTCCAGAACCAATCCCTTCACTCCGCTCGCGGAAAGCTGCTGCAAAGCGCTGCGGATTTCATCCACGGTGTGCCGCGAGAAGGTCGTAATCCGGATGTAACCAATCTTCTTCTGCTCATCGAGGAAGAAGTTCCAGGTATCGTCGGTTTTGCGATGATCGCCTATCACCGAATCGATGCGAATCAACTCGCGGGTGACATCCTTGCTATCCGTTGACCCGTCGGCTAAATGGAGGACGCTCAGCTTGACGTCGGTCCCCAGCTTTCCTTTGATCCGCTGAATGGCCTCATCCATCGTGATCCCCTTGGTGGGTTGGCCGTCGATTTCCGTGATCTTGTCGCCGCCGCGGATTCCGGCCCGGTAGGCGGGCGTTCCGTAAAGGGGCGTCGTGACGACCAGCTCGCCGGATTCGGTCGAGACGGTGATTCCGATGCCGCCGAATTCGTTCTCGACGCTGCTCTTGAACTTCTCCAGGTCCGACGGCCCGATGTAACTGCTGTGCGGATCGAGTTTGGCGAGCATCCCCTTGATCGCCCCTTCCATCAGCTCGCGGCGGTCCACTTCCTTGACATAGTTCCGCTCTACCTGGTCCAGCGCATCGGCAAACAGCTTCAGCAGCTCATATTCCTTGTCCGCCTTGAGCTGCTCGGGAGTTTTCGCGGGCTGGGGCGGGTCGTCGGCGAATGTGACAGGCGGGAAAGCGAGCAGAAGCAGGAGGGCATAATGCCAAGCGGACGATTTCTTCATGGCGAGGCTCGGGGCCAAGTGGCAAAGGTAGAACCAGCATTTCAAGTATAGGCGACACGGACGGGGTCCGCCGGGGTTTTCGCGGCCGGCGACTTTGAATCATCCAGGCATCACTCCCGCGAAAACTCCTCCCGACCCCCTTTGGCACGACATCATCAAACCGCTAAAACTGCCGCATGTCTCATTCGCGCGTTGCTATTTTCGGGGGAGGAATCGTCGGCCTGGCGACGGCCTACAACTTAACGCAACGGTATCCCGGACTTTCCGTGCGGGTCATTGAAAAGGAACACGAGGTCGGCTCGCACCAAACCGGCCACAACTCCGGCGTCCTCCATTCCGGGATTTACTACAAGCCGGGCTCTCTCAAGGCGGCCAACTGCCGCATCGGCAAGCAGGCGATGGAGCGGTTCTGCCTGGAGCACGGCGTGCCGTATGACATCTGCGGCAAGGTCATCGTCGCCGTCGATGCGCGGGAATTGCCGGCCCTGGAGCGAATCCATGAACGCGGCCAGCAGAACGGCGTCCGCTGCGAAATCATTTCGCGCGAGCGGCTCAAGGAGTTGGAGCCGTACGCCGCCGGCGTGAAGGCGATTCACGTTCCCGAAGCGGGCATCGTCAACTACCGCGCCGTCTGCCGAAAAATGGCGGAACTGGTGCAGCAACGCGATGGCCATATTCAGACCAGCAGCCGCGTCATCGGCATCCGGCACGAAGAGCGGCTGATTGTCCTCCAGACCACGGCCGGCGATTTCACAGCCGACTACGTCGTTAATTGCACCGGCCTGTTCAGCGACCGCGTGGCTCGGCTGACAGGGCGGAAAACACCGGAGAAGGTCATTCCCTTCCGCGGCGAGTATTTCGAGCTGCGGCCGGAATCCCAATACCTCTGTCGCAATCTCATCTACCCCGTCCCCGACCCCAGCTTTCCGTTCCTCGGCGTCCACTTCACCCGGATGATCGAAGGGGGCGTGGAATGCGGCCCCAACGCGGTGCTGGCATTCGCCCGCGAAGGGTACAAGATGACCGACATCAACCTCCGCGATCTTGCCGAAACGCTGACCTACGGCGGCTTCTTGAAACTCGCCGCCCGGCACTGGCGAATGGGAGCCGGCGAGATGTGGCGCTCCCTCAGCAAAGCCGCCTTTGTCCGCGCCCTCTCCCGCCTGATGCCCCTCATCCAAAGCGACGACCTCATCCCTCACCGCGCCGGCGTTCGGGCCCAAGCCATCTCCCCCGCCGGCAACATGATCGACGACTTCCTCATCGACGCCCACGGCCGCGTTGTCAACGTCCTCAACGCCCCCAGCCCCGCCGCTACTTCGTCGCTGAACGTGGGGAAGCTGGTGGTGGACAAGCTGGCCGAATGCATGGGGTGAATGTAATTGGCTGCGCGGCCAGTATAGTAAGTAAGCCGATGTGCCCGCCAACAATCGCCGCTGCTCCCCATGTCCGACGTCACACGCATCCTCTCGCAAATCGAATCCGGCGATCCGTCGGCGGCGGAGAAGCTGCTGCCGCTGGTTTACGACGAATTGCGAAAACTGGCGGCGGCGAAGCTGGCCCTGGAGAATCCGGGGCAGACTTTGCAGGCGACGGCACTGGTCCATGAAGCCTTCTTGCGCCTGGTGAAGTCGCCCCAGGACCAGCCCGACCAGGCCGAGCAGCACTGGGACGGCCGCGGTCACTTTTTTGCCGCCGCGGCCGAGGCGATGCGGCGGATTCTCGTGGAAAACGCGCGTCGCAAGAAGCGCGTCAAACACGGCGGTGAACTGACCCGCCGGGAGCTGGACGAAGTGCCGGTGGTCGCACCCGAAATTCACGAGGATCTGGTGGCCCTCGACGTGGCCCTGGATCGCCTGAAAGCGGTGGACCCACAGGCCGTCGAGCTCGTCCATTTGCGGTATTTCGCGGGGTTTTCGGTCGCCGACGCGGCGGAAATGTTGGGGATTTCCCCCCGTACTGCGGATCGGGTCTGGGCCTTCGCGAGGGCCTGGCTACACCGGGAAATCGCGGGATAGTCGCCTTTCGCTCCGCGAAAGGAAGTTCTTTCGCGGAGCGAAAGGCGACAATTATTTTGGCGTGACCGAAAGGGAAACGTCGCATTGTAGGTAACGTACCTTCCCTCCCAATCCCGGCCGAGGCCCTCGTCATGAACGAACGAGATCTTTTTCTGTCCGCCTTGGAGATCGAGGATCCAGCCGCCCGCAAGGCTCATTTGCAATCGGCCTGTGCTGACAATGGGGAACTGCTGACCCGCGTCGAGTCGTTGCTAGCGTCCCACGAGGGGGAGAGCCGATTCCTCCAGACCCCCGTCGTGGAGCAGCTGGAGGACAATAGGACCGGGGAGATCGCGGCCACCATCGTCATGGGGACCGGTTCCACGCAAGACGAAGAGCCGAGCGGCGACGATTCAGCCACCAGCATCCTCGATTTTTCGCAGCTTCAGGAGCGAGTCAAAATGTCCGACGAAATCCCTCTGGGCTACTTGGAGCCTTCCACCAAGCCAGGTTCCCTCGGGCGACTGGCTCATTACGAGATTCTCGAGGTGGTTGGCCAAGGGGCCTTTGGGACGGTGCTCCGGGCGTTCGACGAAAAGCTGCAGCGGGTGGTGGCGATCAAGGTCATGGCGCCGGAACTGGCGGCTACTTCGCCGGCCCGCAAGCGGTTTGTCCGCGAGGCCCAGGCTTCGGCGGCAATCCGGCACGAGCATGTCGTCAGCGTCTACTCCGTCGAGGAAAAGCCGATTCCCTACCTCGTGATGGAGTACATTCCCGGCGTGACGTTGCAGCATCGGCTCGACGAGAAGGGGCCGCTCGATGTCCCCACCGTGCTGCGGCTGGGGACGCAAATTGCCGAAGGGCTGGCGGCTGCTCATGCCAAGGACCTCATCCATCGGGACATCAAGCCGGGCAATATCCTGCTGGAAGCGGGGATGCGGGACCGGGTCAAAATCACCGACTTCGGCCTGGCCCGCGCCGCCGACGACGCCAGCATGACGCAGAGCGGCACGATCGCCGGCACGCCGATGTACATGGCCCCCGAGCAAGCCCTGGGGCACAAGCTCGACCAGCGGGCCGACCTGTTCAGTTTCGGCAGCGTCCTCTACCAGATGGCGAGCGGCCGACCGCCGTTCCGCGCCTCTTCCACGCTGGCCGTCCTGAAGCGACTGACCGAAGACACTCCCCGCCCGATCCGTGAAATCATCCCCGAAGCGCCTACCTGGCTCTGCGACATCATCACCAAGCTGCACGCCAAGAACCCGGACGAGCGTTACCAATCGGCGCGGGAAATTGCCGATGTGCTCGCCAACTGCGAGTCTCAGCTCAAGGCGCACGCAGGACTGAAGGATTTTTCCCTCATTCCGCGTGGGAAGGCACAGCCTGCGGGGTGGTGGAAATGGGTCGCTGTGGCAGCACTCGTGCTCCCCTTGCTGGCCATCGGTCTGTACGCCGTCACTCGCCCAGGATCACAGCCGAAAGTGGCGGGGAATGGGAGCAGCGAGCCATCGACGCCTGATCCGATCAAGCCCGTCGCCGAGCCAACGCCGGTATCGGTCGCGAAGCAGGAGCCACTGCCGCCCACGTTCAAGAATGGCATCGGCATGGAGTTCGTGGTCGTGCCGAAGGGCAAGTCGTGGCTGGGCGGGGGCAAGGACAAGCCGGGCGACAAGGAGGTGGAGATCCCAGCCGACTTCTACCTGGGCCAGTACGAGGTCACGCAAGAGGAGTGGGAGAAGGTGATGGGCGAGAACCCCAGTTACTTCTCGCGCAAGGCCAGCGGCAACCCCGCGGTAATAACGGGCATCGCAGACGCGGAACTGAAGCGATTTCCGGTGGAGATGGTGTCGTGGGATCAAATCCAGTTATTTGTGGCAAAGCTGAACAAGCTGGAGAAGGAGACGGGCTGGGTCTATCGGTTGCCGACGGAGGCGGAATGGGAGTACGCGTGTCGGGGCGGCCCGATGTCGGACAAATTGGACAGTGCCTTCGACTACTACTTGGCCAAGCCGACGAACACCCTGTTGCCTGTGCAGGCGAATTTCGACAGTGGATTGGAGCGGACGTGCAAGGTCGGCTCGTACGCCCCGAACAAGCTGGGTTTTTTTGATATGCACGGTAACGTGACGGAACTGTGCGAAGATATCGTGAAAGTGGCCGATCAGCGACCCCGTGGAGTACATCGGGGCGGCGGCTGGGACTGGAGCGCCGACATCTGCCGAACCAAGCTAACCTGGACGCACTCAACTTCGGGACGGTCAAGCAATATCGGCTTTCGCCTAGCCCAAGTTCCGTCCGGCGTTCCTTCGTCCGAAGCGAAGACGCCGCCGCTCGCCGTCGCCCCGTTCACCGACGCCTACGTCCAGCGCATCGCAGCCCTGCCCGCTGCCGGGCAAGTCGAGGCAGTTCGCAAGGAGTTGAGGCGGCTCAATCCCAAATTCGACGGGAAACTGAAGCACAAAATCGAAGGCGACGTGGTCACGGAACTGTCCGTCAACACCGACGAGGTGCTGAACATCGCGCCGGTGCGGGCACTCGCGGGGCTGATTTATTTTGATTGCCGCGGCACCTATCCCAACAAGGGAAAGCTATCGGACCTTTCGCCCCTCAAGGGAATGACGATTCGCCGATTGGATTGCTCATCGACGCAGGTGGCCGATCTCACGCCATTGACCGGCCTGCCGCTGACCTGGCTGCATTTCAACCACAATCCGGTGTTCGACATCTCGCCGCTCAAGGGGATGCCGTTGGACAACCTGGGATGTGCGGACACGAGGATGTCCGACCTGTCACCCCTCAAGGGGATGAAGCTCAAATCGCTGGGGGCACAGAATCTTTGGATGACCGATTTGTCGCCGCTGGAAGGGATGCCCCTCACGGTTCTGGACCTGTACCACACCGGCGTGACGGACCTCAAACCGCTCCGGGGAATGCCGTTGGTGGTTCTGAATCTTCATGATGTCCCTGTGTCTGACCTCTCGCCGCTCAAAGGCATGACAACCTTGCGAACTCTCGCGTTGGCGGGGAGCGAAGTTTCCGACCTGACCCCACTGGCGGGCCTGAAGCTGACAACCCTCATTCTCCGGGACAAATTGGTGACCGACCTGTCGCCGCTCAAAGGGATGCCGCTGGTGAGGCTCGAATTCTACGGGACCGGCGTCACCGACCTGAGACCTCTGCAAGGCATGTCGACTCTCCAAACACTCCTCTTGACCCCGCAGAACATCACCCACGGGATCGAAATTCTCCGCGACATGCAGAGCCTCAAAACCATCGGCATCGGCAGCGCGGCCAACCAAGCCTGGCCGGCGGCGGAGTTCTGGGCTCGCTACGACAAGGGGGAGTTCAAGGAGTAGCGCGGCGGTTGTTACAAGATCGAATGGGACGGCGGCGTGATCGAGCCCAAGTGAACCGGCCGCCGATTGTCTCCGCCTGCGAGGCAGAACCGCTTGCTTCCCTCAGACGCCGCCGGACTCTACGCTACGGGGGATGTCCGACGTCACCCGCATCTTGTCGCAGATCGAATCCGGCGATCCGTCGGCGGCGGAAAAGCTGCTGCCGCTCGTCTATGACGAATTGCGGAAGCTGGCGGCGGTCAGGCTGGCCCAGGAAAAGCCGGGGCAGACGTTGCAGGCGACGGCGCTCGTGCATGAGGCGTACTTGCGGCTGGTGGGGGGCAGCCAGGAGCAAAGTTGGAACAGCCGCGGGCATTTCTTCGGGGCGGCCGCGGAGGCGATGCGGCGAATCTTGATCGGACAAGCTCGGCGGAAGGCCAGTCTCAAGGCTGGCGGGGAGCGGCAGCGCGTGGATTTGTCCAGCGCGGAGCCCGAAATCCAGGGGCCACAGTTGGATTTGCTCGCCCTGGACGCGGCCCTCGAGCAACTCGCGGCCCGCGATTCACGAGCGGCAGCCGTGGTCAAACTGCGATTCTTTGCCGGCCTGACCATGCCGCAGGCTGCCGAGGCCCTCGGCGTTTCGCTCGCCACCGTTGAAAATGATTGGGCTTACGCCAAAAGCTGGCTGCGGCTGCAGATTTCAGATTCGGACAGCCGCATTTCTTAGCCGCCGAGTAAGAAAAGTTTTGAGATTTCATTAGGGGAACCGAGTGCCTTTTGCGCACTGGTTTCTGGAGAGCAGCCATTAACGGCTGACCAAGGAATCGCCATGTCCGCAGAACTCATCGACGAAAAGGCCGTCTTCAATCTCGCGCGTCGAATCGACGGTCGCGAAGCACGGGCCGAATATCTCCAGCAGGTTTGTGGTGCCAATCCCGCAGCGCTGCAACGGGTGGTGGAGCTGCTCCAGGTACATGAGCAGGAACAGAGCTTTCTGGAGTCGCCCGCCGTGGCAATCAATGTCACCATCGACCAGCCGGCTGAGAAGCCTGGCACGCAGATTGGGCCTTACAAACTCCTCCAGAAAATCGGCGAAGGGGGCATGGGCGTGGTTTACATGGCCGAGCAGACCGAGCCCGTGCAGCGCAAGGTCGCTCTGAAGGTCATCAAGCCGGGCATGGACAGCCGGCAGATCATCGCTCGCTTCGAGGCCGAGCGGCAGGCGCTGGCGATGATGGACCATGTCAACATCGCCCGCGTTCTCGATGCGGGGGCCACGGAGCAGGGCCGGCCGTACTTTGTCATGGAGTTGGTTCACGGCGTACCCATCACCAAGTATTGCGACGACAACCGCCTGACGCCGCGCCAGCGTCTGGAGCTGTTCGTGCCGGTGTGCCAGGCGATCCAGCACGCGCACCAGAAGGGGATCATCCACCGCGACATCAAGCCGTCCAACGTGATGGTCACGCTCTACGACGGCAAGCCGGTCCCCAAGGTGATCGACTTCGGCGTGGCCAAGGCGACGGAACAA
>JBKJNY010000087.1:0-12335 GCA_046593355.1 Pirellulaceae bacterium
CCTGATCCCGCCCCAGCCGAAGTCGCCGAAAAGCCCGACAAGCCCGGCATGATGGAGCGCATGAAAAGCTGGCTGCCGAAGAACCCGTTCCGGTAATCCGCGAGCATTTCGGGCTTCGCGAGCATTGCGGAGCCGAAGTGGCCTGCAACTGCTAGAATGACGGTTTTTCGAGGCGGGAGCGACGCTCCGATGAATACTCCAACGGCTACTGAATTGCTGGCCGACCCCATCGGCTCTTATCCGGTCGCGACGGTTGCCTGCTTTGACCCGACGACGGGAGACTTGCCGCGGCGAAAGCTGGACGTGCCGCGGACGAAGCGTTTTCTGGAAGCGCTGTCCGTTGCCGGCGCTCCGGCCGTGCTGATTGCGGCTTCGACGGGACATGGGCATGTGCGGACGGTGTCAGAATTGGAAGAGTGGTTCCGAGTGGCAGCGGAGGCGAAGCTGGGCGGGACGATGCTTTCTGCCCTGTTGCGGCCGGAGGACGGCGCGGAGGCAAATTCTCGTTTGGTGAGCCTGCTGGCGGAACTCAAGTATCCGGTCATCTTCATCCGGCCTGGCACGGACTTGCCGAAGGGCGCTAATGATGAACTCATTGCCCAGAACATGTGGCCACTGCTGGAGCTGGCCGCGGCAAGGGGATTAGCGGTCGGCCTGTATTCGATTCCCGACGTCAGTGGCGTCCCCATGTCACCCGCTGCCGCCGCGGAACTGGTGCAGGGACCGGAGGGCAAGAACATCGTCGCCATCAAAGTGACCGAAGCGGACTATGACCAGAGCACCGCGCGCTTTCTGGCGGATGCACGGCTGTCGCACCTCAAGATAGTGCAAGGCTGGGATCCGCATCTGGTTCGGGCGCTGCAAGACGGACCGCAGCACGATGACTGGCAGCGGCAGCGGTGCGGCGTCACGTCCGGGCCAATGTCATTCGCGATCCATCAATATCTCCACATCCTGTCCGCAGCCGGCCGCGGAGACTTCGCTGAAGCTGTCGCGGCACAAAGCGCGGTGACGGCCCTCTTTCAGGCGATGCAGGATGACCCCCAGAAATTCGCCGACCTCCAGCGGGCCAAGTTCATCATGGGACTCGGTCAGCCGCTCACGGGCGAAGTCAGCGAAGCTCAGATAGAACGAGTGTTCGCGGCGCTGGAATCTCTGCCGCGTACGGCGGACAAGCAGCGATTGGCGCGCAGCCTCGACCTGCTTGGCGACGGACCATTCCACGAGCGGCTTTCATCCCTCCAGTAAAAAGGGGTCGGGAGTCTTTGGCGTCGATGATTACGCCGATGGAAAAGACTATGCCGCCAAAGACTCCCGACCCCCTCGTGCTGCATCACCTCCGACGTTTATTCCTTGAGTAAGCCTGCCTGGACGAGCATCGTATGGAATGCCGCCCGCCGCCTTCGCGTCCACCACCGCAAGAATGCTTTGTGCGTCTTGCCTCGCTCCTTCTTCGCCGTAGTGATGGCGGCCCGCCATGGCTGGCGCTGCGAGCGGCCGACCTTGGTCAGCAACTGCCGGTATATCTTTTCCGCAGCCGCGTGGTCGCAGACGACGCCTATCCGCTGCTGCAAGTCGCCGAGCAGGGCGTAGACTCTCACCGCGGTCATCGGGAGCGCGCTGCCGACGATTTCCAGGACGTATCGCAGCTCCTTGCAGGCGATGCGGAATTCGTGGGCGGCCTCGAGCGCCCGAAGACTTCGCTCGCCGAGTGCCACGAGCGCTGCCGCTTGCTTGCTCACGCGACTCGCGCTCCATTCTCCCAGCCGCTTCTTCGGCTGGTCGATGGCTTTGAGCAGCCGCCGCCGCCGCTGTTCAAACTCGTTGCCACTCAGCAACCGCTTGTGCAGCTTTCCCAGCGGCTTGCTGGCCTTGTCGCGCTGTTTTTTCAGTTCCTCGACAAGTGGCGGATTATCGGCGGCCTGCTCCAGCATTACATCCAGATCTCGCACGTCGCCTGCCGCCTGGCGAACCTTCTTGAGCTGACGCGCAAACCACTTTGCCTCCTTCTTCGGCAGGAGCGGGCGAAACAACTCCACCGCGGCCGCACAGCGGCGGCACCAAGTCCGCAATCTGTGGATGTTGTCGGCCTGGTCCTGCGATTCCTTCACGGCCCGCTTCAAGTTTTTGACGACCCGCTCCAGGCGCGCAGAGAGAGCCTGCCGCGCGATCGCGCGAACCTTGCTTGCGGCGGTAACGCCAGGCTGCCATTTTTCGGATCGGTTCATCCTGCTGCAATTCTAATTGGCCGTCCCGGCATTGTTAGCCTGGAAATGGAGGGAGTGCGGGTTCGGGGGCGATCATGCTAAATCCAGTTTTTCCCAGATTCGCGACACTCAGTGACCGCGCCCTCGTGGTGCATCTCGGCGACCAGATCGATACGGCGATGTTTCGCGCCGTCCGTTCGATGAGCCGGCAGCTTGAAGCAAATCCGCCGGCGGGAATGGTTGAGGTGGTCCCCGCATTCACCACCGTTGCCGTTTACTACGACCCGCTCTGCACTTCGGAAGCGGAGCTGACTTCCCATATCAACGGCCTTGAGAGCCTGCTCGATTCCACTGCCGAGCCTCCGCCGCGGGTTGTCGAAATTCCCGTTTGCTACGGCGGCGAGTTCGGCAGCGATCTGGAATTCGTGGCGAAGCACGCCCGGATTTCCACAAGCGAAGTCATCGAAGTCCATTCCGCTGCCGATTATCTCGTCCACATGATGGGCTTCGCGCCCGGCTTTCCGTACCTCGGAGGCATGTCCTCAAAAATCGCCGCCCCTCGCCGCAGCTCGCCACGGCTGAAGATTCCGGCCGGCTCGGTCGGCATCGCAGGGGACCAGACCGGCATCTATCCGCTGGAAACTCCCGGCGGCTGGCAGCTCATTGGCCGCACTCCGCTTGAGCTATTCCAGCCGAACCAGGATCCGCCGACGCTGTTGCAAGCCGGCGACGTCGTCCGCTTCCGGTCCATTTCGCCGCAGCAGTTCCGCGAGCTCCAGGAGCAGCCCGCATGAGCATCCGCGTGCTTCGGCCAGGCCTGCTCACGACAGTGCAGGATCTCGGCCGCTGGGGAAAGCAGCGTTACGGCGTGGGCGTCGGTGGAGCAATGGACCCCTTCGCGCTGCGGATGGCCAATCTGCTGGTCGGCAACGACGAAGGTGCCGCGGCAATAGAAATGACGCTGCTCGGCCCGACGCTCCAATTCGAGCGAGATACGCTCATCGCTCTGTGCGGTGGCGAATTCCGCCCCACGATGGGAAACCAAGTCCTGAGAACCTGGCGGCCCATCGTCATGGGGCCGGGTGCAGTTGTGAACTTTGGCTCCGCCGTCTCCGGGTGTCGCGGATATCTGGCGATTGCTGGTGGAGTCGACGTGCCGCTCGTCCTCGGAAGTCGCAGCACGTATCTGCACGGGAGATTTGGTGGCTACAAAGGAAGGGCGTTGAAAGTAGGCGATCTCCTTTCCACGTCGCCAACGCTGGGGGTATTGCCCGAAAACTGCAACTGGGGAATTGGCGCGCTCGTTCCCGCCTACGAGGATTGTCCGGCTCTTCGTGTTCTTGTTGGCAGCGAATTCGACTGGCTGACGCCGCAAAGCCAGGAGCAGCTCTTCTCCGCGGAGTTCGAGGTCACGCCTCAATCCGACCGAATGGGATACCGGCTCTCCGGCCCGCGGTTGAAACTGAACTCTCCCCGCGAGCTCATTTCCGAGGCCGTCTGTCCCGGAACCCTGCAGCTTCCCGCCGATGGACAACCCATCTTGCTCATGGCAGACTGCGCCACGACCGGGGGCTATCCCAAAGTGGCCTGCGTCGCCAGCGTGGACCTGCCCCTGGCGGCCCAGTTGCGGCCCGGAGCCAAGCTCCGCTTTACCGCGATTTCGCTGGAGGAGGCCCAGTCGCTGTACCGACAGCGCGAAGCGGACATCGCCCGGCTGAAGGTCGGCATCGATTTCAAGCTTAGCCGCCGCGCCCACGCGGTGCCTCCCCGCGGGGACGCGGGGGCTAAGCGGGGAGTTTAACAATGGCAACGAGCATCGATTTGAACTGCGACATGGGGGAAGGCTTTGGCAGCGATGAAGAAATCCTGCCGCACGTCACTTCCGTCAACATCGCTTGCGGCTATCACGCGGGAGACCCGGCGACCATGCGGACGACGGTCCGGCTGGCGATGGACCATGGCGTGGCAATCGGCGCTCATCCGGGGCTGCCGGACCTCGCGGGTTTTGGACGGCGGGTGATGCAGATTACGCCCCAGGAGGTTTATGAACTGGTCCTCGATCAAGCCTTGGCTCTGGCCGCTATCGTCCGCGCTGCCGGAGCCACCGTCACCCACCTCAAGCCGCACGGGGCGCTGTACCACATGGCAGCGAAGGATCCCGCCATCGCCCAGGCAATCGCCGCGGCCACCCACAACTTCGACCACGCTTGCATCCTCTTCGGCCTGGCCGGCAGCGAGCTCATCAAAGCGGGCGAAAACGCCGGGCTGACAACCGCCAGCGAGGCCTTCGCCGATCGGACCTATCAAGCCGACGGCTCACTCACGCCGCGACAGTCGGCAGATGCCCTCATTCATGATCCCGCCGCCGC
This sequence comes from Pirellulaceae bacterium, assembly GCA_046593355.1. Taxonomy (GTDB): domain Bacteria; phylum Planctomycetota; class Planctomycetia; order Pirellulales; family Pirellulaceae; genus SXOA01. Next base: position 4,577 of record JBKJNY010000087.1, read on the forward strand.
TGCCGAGCGAGTTCTCAAAATGGTCCTGGATGGGACGGTCACTTCACAGCAAGGAACCGAATTTCCGCTCCGCGCCGACACCATCTGCATCCACGGCGATTCTCCAGGTGCGGCCGACTTGGCAAAAGCCATCCGTGAGCGGCTGAATCAAGAAGGAATTGAAGTCAAAGCCGTCGCCCGAAATTGACCCTTCCAGGAGGAACCCACCGAGCTTGCCTCGGTTGGTGAAGTGATTTTGCGCTAGAAGAGGGGAAGTTGCTTTCGATCCATTCTTACTGCGTCCACTCCAGCGGCTGGACGGTGACTTTGTTATCGACGAGGGGGAGTGGAGCGTAGGCGTGAATGGCGGCGTCGATTTTCTTGATCTCCCTCTCCCAGGCGCGGACTTTATCGAGGGCTGCTTTTCGATTGTCTTCGATTGTTGAGAGCTTGTTCAGGAGATCGATCTTGGTCGTCACCTTGCCGATAAACTCATCTGACTTCGTCCGCCGCGCTTCGAATCCGGAGAACTCAATTTCGGCGGAGACCTTCACATCTTCGATTTGGCTTCTTCGTTCTGGTTTCAGGGCAGGCTGCGCGAGGAGCCTCTCACACGCGGCAATTCGGGCCTTGACGCCCGCCAGGTCCACCTCCAGTTGAAGCTGTTGCACTCGCAAGCCGGAGAGCATGTCCGGGGTGAGATTGGCATAGGACTTCATCTGTTCCTGGACGGAATTCCATGTGCGCAGACTTGCCTCAGTCGCCTTCCGCTGCTCTCGGAGTTGCACACACAAGGGCTCGCGTTTCTTGAAGATGGACAATTGAATCGAGCGGCAAGCGCCTTGATCCAGGATCGTCAACAATGCTTTGCAACGTAATTCCAACTGTTCTGGAGTACTTCCCAGAATTGTGAAACTCCAGGTGCTATACCTCGAGGGTTTCTGATCAGGAGCCCATACAGGGATGAAATCGAGCATCACCCCGGTCTCTGGATTAGCGAAAAACTCCCTCTCGGCCTTCGCTGGTGAACCGTCGGTCGGCAATGCCTTAATCATCCGTACGAACGACTCCGAAACACTATTTGGGCCGGAGGCATGATCAGGAGCGATCAAAAAACGCTCGTCAAGCTGGCTCAATTGCGCTACACTTACATCGCGCGCCATAACTTGGGCATAGTATGAGCCATTGTCTGGCAACTCCAGATCAAATCTCGCTACGTATTTCTGCTCAAACAGCTTGGGGTCCGGTTTGGTGAGTTTCCGCTTGAGCGGCTCCGTGAGGCGCTCGAATTTTATCTCGCGCTTGGGCGGATTATTGAGCTTCTCTTCCGTCAAATCCGTGACGGTCACATCCAGGTCGTTGATGACGCCAATCGCCGCTGGCTGTGGCTGCTTGACCTCGCGCTCCTGAGCCCACAGCGAAGTGACAAGGCATGTTCCCATCGCAAATGGGAGAAGCAAGGGAAATCGAAGTCGCATGGATTGCTCCTTGAAAGGGGATCGGGATGCCTGCGGCCATGAGCCTACGGGCTTGCCCCGTAGGTGTACCCTCACGCCGTGGCGCGGAAAACCTACGGGGCAAGCCCGTAGGCTCACTACTTCTTACATCTCGAAAGGTTGTGGTTTTGCCGTCACGCCGTAAGCCTCGGCCAGATATTTTTCCAACGCCAGATGCCGTTCCGTCATGCCAGGCTCCTTGGCCAGGATTTCGCTGGCCATGCGGAGGCGGGCAATCTGGGTTTCGCGGGAGATCATCGCCAGCACGTCCTCCTCCTCCGGTTCCTCCGCGACAGGCGAAGCAACAGGCAATTCAGCCGGTGGAGTGACGGCCCTGACAACTTCGCCCTTCTCCCCTGCGAGGAAAAAGAACATGGAAACCAGCAGCGCCGTCGCGGCTGTCGAGGCCAGAGCCAGAACAGCGGTGTTCCAGCCGGATTGGGGATTTGTTCGTTGGGATAGGGCAGCCACGGGGCGAATGCTGTCCGCCGTAGCAAAGTAAGCAGATAACATCTCGCGGCTGTTCTTGAGAGCGGCAACTTCGCGCGAACAGCCGGGGCAAGCGGCAAGATGCGACTCAGCCCGCAGGGAATCCGCGGCTGAGAGGTCGCCGTCGGCGAATTCGAGGAGCCAGTCGCCGTTACAGAGGAACATGGTCATAAAGTTATTTCCAATCCGCCAACTCTGTTGCCAACTGCCGGCGGGCTTTGGCGAGGTGGCTGCGGACTGTTGCGGAAGGGAGCGAAAGCAGCTCGCCAATCTGGCTGGAATCAAAGTCACAGAAGTATCGTAGCACCACAATTTCTCTTTCGACCGCCGATAATCTCGCCAGAGCACTCTCCACCTGTGTCGTCAGTTCCCGTTGCTCAGCCCGATCACTGGAATCGATGCTTGTCAGGTCGGATCGCCAAAACGTCAGTGCGGTGAAGACCTTTTCCCATCGCTGCCGCCGCCGATGCTCCAGCCGGCACTGGTTGGCGGTGACCCGAAACAGCCACCGCCGCAAAGCATCCCCGCCAAGTCCCTCCGGGCATTTTGCCCTGGCCGCGAGGTACACCTCTTGCAAAACGTCTTCTCGCCGCGCCGCCTGAATGCCCAACGCTGCCGCCAGCCGCGTCAAATCGGCCCGCCACAGCGCCCAGCCCGCCTCCAGTTCTTTGCCCCCAGGTTCCACGCGCGGAATCGCCTCCTGCACACCGGCCTCCAGCGTGCCTGGCAGTCCCGCCGGCAACAGCAGGCTATGGGCATTGGCGTTCATCACCACTCCTTCCAATGCGCAGCATAGGCGAAGTGTTGAGGGAATTTCAGCCGCACAGGGAATTTCGGTAAAAATTGCTCGTTCCACTGGCGGGAAGCGGGCGAGAAATGGATAATGCAGAACTATCACTTAGAGATACGTGGAGAACCTATGCTCCGAATTCTGGGCTCGGCGAAGCAACTGTGCGGCGGCATGACGCGACGGGACATGCTGCGCGTGGGGGGACTGGGCATCGCCGGACTCGGCCTGCCGCAAGTCTTGCAGTTGCAGGAATTGTCCGCAGCGGAATCAAAGCCGGCGGAAGCCAACTTCGGCAAAGCCAAATCGGTGATTCTGATTCATCTCTACGGCTCCCCCAGCCAGCTCGAATGGGTCGATTGCAAGCCGAATGCACCGCTGGAGATCCGCGGCGATCTGAAGTCGATCCCCTCCACGCTGCCGGGGTGCGACGTCTGCGAGCTGTTTCCGAACATGGCGAAGGTGATGGACCGGACCACGGTCATTCGCTCGCTCACGCACCCGTATCCGCTGCACGGCGTGGCGTTCGCAACGACCGGCGTCCCCGTGATCGATGCGCCGATGGAACTGGCGCCGCACGATCCGCGGCACTGGCCGTACTTTGGCTCGGTGGTGGAGTATGTGGAGGAGCAGAAGCGGATACGGGCGGGGTCGGGAGACCCGCGCCCAACGACACAGATGCCGAACAACATCCTGCTGCCGTTCCGCTTCAGCACCAAGCGCGTGGGTGAAGTGCATCGCGCGGGGCCGTACGGAGCATTCCTCGGCAGTCAGTATGATCCGCTGTGGGCGGATTGGATTGGGACCGCCAACAAGGGGATCACGAAGACGCTCCGCGACATGGTCTATACGGACAACGACCCGTACATCGGCGTCGCGGACGGCAGCTACTTCGTCGTGCCGAGCGCCTCGCAATTGCAAGCGGAAGTGACGCTCGACCGTCTCAATACCCGCAAGTCGCTGCTCAGCCAACTCAACGACGCCATCCCCGGCCTGGCCGCCACCAGCACCGGACGCTCGCTCACCAAGCATCAGCAGTCGGCCTTGTCGCTGCTGGAATCCCCCAAGCTGGCGGAAGCCCTGGACCTCCGTAAAGAGCCGGAGGAAACGCGGCGGCTCTACGGTTCGTCGCTGTTCGGCCAATCCTGCCTGGCCGCCCGCCGGCTGGTGGAAGCGGGGAGCAAAGTGGTCAGCGTCTTCTGGGACGAATTCGGCCTGGCCGGCATGGGATGGGACACGCACTGGAACCACTACCAGCGGATGAAGGAAGAACTGGCCCCCGGCTTTGACATGGGCTGGTACGGCCTGATCAGCGACCTGGACCGCCGCGGCCTGCTGGACGATGTGCTGGTCGTCTGCACCAGCGAGCACGGCCGCACTCCCAAAATAAACTCGGCGCAAGGGGGCGGGCGCGACCACTGGTCGCGGGCCTACTCGTCCCTCATCGCCGGCGCGGGAATCAAGCGCGGCAGCATCGTCGGCGCGACCGACAATCAAGGGGGGGACGTGGCCGACCGCCCGTGCAGCCCCAAGGATCTGCTGGCGACGATGTACCACCTGCTCGGCATTCACCCCCACACCACGATTCACGACCGGGGCGGCCGACCCCTGCCGCTCGTTGACGGGGAAGTGATCCCGGAAGTGCTGTCGTGACGCCGGCCCATCCGAACCGCATCCTCTGGATCATCATGGGGGGACTGCTGGCCTGGGGAATTCTGCTGGCCGTGGGGACCATGGTGTATCCCGGCAGACTCGCGATCTATCGCGCCCTGTTAATATTCGGTTGCACGTTCGTGTTCGTTGCCTTTTGGGGATGGATGCTGTTGTGGCGACACTACAGCGCGACTGGCGGCAAACAGACGGACGTGAAATTCCCGCCCCCCGGCACATGAACTGGGTGGCACGCCCACGGCTTTGCGTGGGCGTGGAACGTGCGTTACACGCGACCTACTTCTTCCGGCAGTTAAGCTGCTCATCCGGAATGCGCAGCTCCTCAATTACGCGGCCGCCGAGGATGGTTTCTTCCACGATCCGCGGCACGTCCTCGATCTTCACACCGCCGTACCAGATGGCCTGCGGGTAGATGACGACCGTCGGGCCCAACTCGCATTGATCCAGGCACCCGGACGTATTCGCGCGGACCAGCGGTTTGAGACCCCGCTTCTTGATCTCGGACTTGAAGGCGTCGCGGAGTTTCTCGTTGCCACTGGGATCGCAACAGCCGCGGCTGTTCCCCGGCTCGCGCTGGTTGCAGCAAACGAAGATGTGATGGGTGAACTGGGACATGGTAATTGGGCGGGATGGTCCTTGGTGCCAGTCGGCCTGAAAGGCCTGAATGACATCCTACTCCGAGGCGGGGCGCTTGGGCTGATAGACGCAGCAGTCTAGGGGACAAACGTCATGACTGGGGCCGAGGTTACCGAGCGCCGGGCGCACTGGATTCTCGCTGAGCCGCTCCTGCACCAACTCGACAGTCATCCGCACGAAGCGCGGGTGCGTGCCGACGGTGGCCGCGCGGACCATGTTCAGGCCAAGTTGCCTGGAGATGTTCTGGGCCTCCTCATCCAGGTCAAACAGCACTTCCATGTGGTCCGAGATGAAGCCGATGGGAACGACCACTACGTCCTTCCCACCGGCCTCGGCAACCTCCTTTAGTGCAACTCCCACGTCCGGCTCCAGCCAAGGCTGGCTCGGCGGCCCGCTGCGGCTTTGATAGACCAGCCGCCAGTCGGTGCGACCGACACCGGCGGCAACGAGGCCGGAAGCTTCCTTGAGCTGAGTTTCGTATTTGCAATTCTGAGCCATGCCAAGCGGAATACTGTGGGCGGTGAATAGTAACTGTGCCTTGTCGCGCTTTTCTGCGGGTATTTGCGTGAGCGCTGTGGCAGTATTCTCTGCCATCGGTTCGATGAACCCCGGATGGTTGAAGAACACTCGCAGCTTGTCCACCTGCGGTGCGCCTTCCCCAACATCTGCTTGCGCCGCCGCGATATTCTCCCGATATTGCCGGCAGCCGGAGTAAGAACTGAACGCCGACGTGAAGAACGCGATTGCCCGTTTCACGCCGTCTTGCTTCATCTGCCGCAGCGTATCCGGCAGGAGCGGATGCCAGTTGCGATTCCCGAAATAAACTGGCAGCTTGATTCCCGCCGCCGCAAACTCTGTCTCAACCGCCGCCAACAGCGCCCGGTTCTGATCGTTAATTGGGCTCTTGCCCCCAAAGTGCTGATAATGCTCCGCCACCTCCAGCATCCGCTCCTTGGGTACATTCCGCCCCCGCAGCACATTCTCCAAAAACGGCATCACATCCGCCGGCCCTTCGGGCCCGCCGAACGAGACGAGAAGAAAGGCGTCGTAGGGTTCAGACACAAGATGACCTTTAGAATGTAGCCGTGCCGTGGCAAACTGAAATCAAACTCCAGGACTACTGAAGTGTCGGCGACGGAGGAAGGGGTGGCAACGGGGGAAAACTCAGGGGGCACTAGCCCGAAAAACGTAACCAGGCTTATGACGTTCGTGATAAGCTAAATCCCATGTCCGACGTCACCCGCATCCTGTCGCAAATTGAGTCCGGCGATCCGGCTGCCGCGGAACAACTCTTGCCGCTGGTGTATGAGGAGTTGCGGAAGCTGGCGGCCGCGAAGCTGGCCCACGAGCAGCCGGGGCAGACGCTGCAGGCGACGGCCTTGGTGCATGAGGCGTATCTCAAGCTGGTCGGCAGTCCCCTCCAAGACTCAACTCCGCAATGGAATTCTCGTGGCCATTTCTTCGCCGCGGCGGGTGAAGCCATGCGGCGGATCCTGATCATGAGCGCTCGCCGCCGGTGCGCCGAAAAACGGGGCGGCGGACTCCAGCGGATCGAGCTCGATCCCGCCCTCCTGCCGGCTGCCGACCGCGACGAGCGTCTGCTGGCGCTCGACGAGGCACTGACCCGGCTGGAACAGCAGCATCCCGAGCAGGCTCGGCTGGTGAAGCTGCGATTCTTCGCGGGGCTCACGATCGCCGAGGCCGCTGCCGCGATGGGGATTTCCGACACAACCGCTGACCGCCATTGGGCTTACGCACGGGCCTGGATTCAGCGGGAAGTGGCCACGGCCGGCGGCTCCAAGTCCGACTAAGCGAGTCTCATTTTTTTCCAGGAATTGATGGGGCAAAACCGGCCGCAATTGCACACTGTAGGGTGACGCGAGGTGAACCCCCTGGGCAAAATCCACCTCCGCTCGTTGGCTTTCGTGGAGTGAGGGCTGCCATGGGCATCCTGACCGAAGAAGAACTCTTTTCCGCCGCAATTCAAAAGCCCCTCGCGGAGCGTGCGTCGTTTCTTGACCGGGCCTGTGGCCAAGACGCCTCTCTGCGAGCCCAGGTCGAATCGCTCCTGGCAGCGCACGACCACCCGGACAGCCTGCTGGAGGTGCCCGCCTGCAATGCGACGATTGACACTCCGCCTCCGATGACGGAGCGTCCCGGCACGCAAATCGGCCCCTACAAGCTCCTCCAGCAGATCGGCGAAGGGGGGATGGGCACGGTCTTCATGGCCGAGCAGACGGAGCCCGTCCAGCGGAAGGTCGCACTCAAGTTGATCAAGCCGGGCATGGACAGCCGCCAGATCATTGCTCGTTTCGAGGCCGAGCGGCAGGCGCTGGCGATGATGGATCACGTCAACATCGCCCGCGTGCTCGATGCGGGGACTGTTGGAGTCCCGCCTTCAGGCGGTCCCCCCGTCCCAGAATTCCAAGACCGGCTAAAGCCGGGACTCCAACAGGGCCGGCCCTACTTCGTCATGGAGCTGGTCCACGGCGTCCCCATCACCAAGTACTGCGACGACAACCGCCTGACGCCGCGCCAGCGTCTGGAATTGTTTGTGCCGGTCTGCCAGGCGATCCAGCACGCCCACCAGAAGGGGATCATCCACCGCGACATCAAGCCGTCCAACGTGATGGTCACGCTCTACGACGGCAAGCCGGTCCCCAAGGTGATCGACTTCGGCGTGGCCAAGGCGACGGAACAA
>JBKJNY010000136.1:0-8812 GCA_046593355.1 Pirellulaceae bacterium
CGCCCGCAGTTGCGAGTTGGCTTCGCTGAAGCCGGTGAACCAGGTTTCGTTCACATCCGCTTTGCCGTCGCCGTCGGTGTCCTTCATGTAGGCGACCTTGCCCGAGAGCGTGACGATCACGCCTCCCTTCCACGGTTGCAGGCCGGTGACGAACAGGAGTTTGTCGGCAAACACGGTGGCGGTCTCAAACCGCCCATCGCCGTCCTTGTCCTCCAGAATCTTGATTTGCGACAGCGGCTCGGCGTCTTGCTCCGTCCGCTTGCCGTCTGTCTTCTTGATCGGCCCCAGCGGATAGTCCCGCATTTCCGCCACCCACAGCCGGCCGTCTTCGTCAAACCGCATCGCCACCGGGTCCACGACCTGCGGCTCCGCGGCAACCAGCTCGATGGAGAGCAGCGGGTCGAGCTGAAAATGCTTGAGCGATTCTTCCGGCGAGAGCGGGCTCTTCATGTCCGCCGGCTGCTGGCAGAGCGCATGCGGCGCAGCGAAAAGGAAGAGAGTGGCGAAGTATAAGAATGACCAGAATCCACGCATCGAACACCTCTCCAGCTTGACCGTCCCCATCGAGAATCCCCATTCTGCCTTGCCCGCCGAAAAAAAGCACCGCCCCACAACCCACTTGCCGGTTGGGTCAACGTTGCCGGCAGGTGGACGAACTGCCCCAGTCGCCCCGTGCAAAGCCGGACGGGCCGTCCCTGAGTTTTCGTCCCTTTCCGTTGACTCAGCCTTGCCGTCCCTCGATAATCGAACTTGTTCCCTTTCGATTGCCGGAGGTTTCCATGTCCCTTTCCCGCCGTACGCTCTTGGCCGCTTCGAGTCTGCTCGCACTCCCCGGCTTCACCGCCCGGCTGCTCGGTCAGGATGCCAAGGACCAGCCGGCGAAGGAGCCCGAGCCTGCCGATAAATCGAAGGGAAAGAAATCGGACAAGGACGATTCCTGGAACGAGTTCACCCCGCAAAGCGAGCGGGCCGTCCGCAAGGGGGACGAGTTCTTGATGAAGACGATGCACCGCGACGGCGGCTGCGGCGTCGATATCGGCCAGCCGACCGACATCGGCTGCTCGTCGATGGTCGGCCTGGCCCTCATGGCCCAGGGGAACACGCCGGTCGAAGGCCCCCGCAGCCGCGAGGTGCAGCGATTGGTGTCGTTCATCTTGCGAGCGACGGAGAACATGCCCAACGACGACATCACCGCCCAGCAAGGGACGCAGCTCCAGAACAAAATCGGCCGCCACGCCCACAGCTTCTTCGCCGCCCTGTTCCTGGCCGAGGTCATCGGCGAAGGCTGGGACACCGAGCCTGTCCGCAACGGCCTGAAGAAGGTCATCACCGCCATCGTCGGCTCGCAAACGCCGGACGGCCACTGGGGCAACCAGTCCTGGGCCCCCACGCTCGGCACCGTCATGGGCTGGGTCTGCCTGCGGGCCGCCCACTACTCCGGCATGCGCGTCGGCGGCTCCCCGGAGCTGACCGCCAAGCACCTGGTCGCCAGCATGTCCTCGCAGCTCAACCAGAACCAGGGAAGCTGGATGCACACGCTCTACAAAAACGCCACCGGCATCCGCGTCCTCTATGCCCTGGGCATGGACGAAGAGCCCATCGCCAAAAAAGCCTTCGCCGACGTCGCCGCCTTCATCAGCAAGGACAACACCGCTTTCTCGCAAGCCGGCGGCGAAGAGTTCCTGGCCTTCCACCTCATCACCGAAACGATGCTGCAAAAGGGCGGTGCCGACTGGACCACCTGGTTCCCCACCGTCCGCGACAAAATCATCGCCGTCCAAAACCAGGACGGCAGTTGGACCGGCCACCACTGCATCACCAGCCGCACCTTCTGCACCGCGGCCGCGATCCTGGTGCTGACCTCGCCGAACCGGTATCTGCCAATCTCGCAGGCGTGAGTTGTAGGATGGGACTCCCGTCCCGTCCGTTCCGCTGATCGAGGCGTCTCTTCGGACGGGACGGGAGTCCCATCCTACGATTGTCTACGAACGGCACTTGCCTTGCCCCAACGGGGCAGTCTATGTCAGCCCAGGGTGAAGGCGGCGCAGCCGCCGAAGCCCTGGGTAACAGGGTAAGCGCCATTTCAAAAGCCCCAACGGGGCGCGCTAATCCCAAACATATCGCTCGTCAATTTCAATCCCGTGTTTCTGGCACAACCAGCGGAATTCGTCCTGATAGCTCATCGTCTGGTGATGCCGCTCCTGGTCCGCGATGTACTTCTTAACCTCCGGGCAATTCGACTCGCTTACGGAAAACACCCCGTAACCGGCCTGCCAGTAGAAATCCTGGTACGCAACCCCTTTAGTCTTGATCCACTTGGATGAATCGGCTTTGACCGCCTCGAAGAGTTGGGCCAGCGTGAATTTTCGCGACATCAGACACAAGACGTGAACGTGGTCGTCCACCCCGTTGATAATGAGCGCGGGAGAATCCATCGTGTGGAGGACCGTCGCCATATAGGCATAGAGTTCCTGGCGAACCTCCTTGTCCTTGAGGAACGGCGTGCGGTGCTTCGTGCTCCAGACCATGTGAATCAGCACTTTGGCCAGCGACTGCGGCATACGTCACCTCCTAGCGCGCCCCTTCGGGGCTTGGGGGTTTTCGGCACATTTACCCAGGGCTCCGAAGACTCCGCCCTGGGCTGACATAGTCTGCCACCTTGGGGCACTGAAATCAATATCCTCTCCTGGAGGTGTTTCGAGTTCCAGATAGAGCCGATGCGCTTGGGCGCGGCCGGGTTCGGTAGTCTTAGGAAGCGGCGATTACTCAGTTAGTCGGCGGCTGATTTGCCCCAACGGGGCAGTCTATGTCAGCCCAGGGTGAAGGCGGCGCAGACGCCGAAGCCCTGGGTAACGGTGTTCCAACGATTTTGAAAGTCCCAACGGGGCGCGCTGGCAAATCCCGCACGTATCGCTCGTCGCTTTTGGCCAGCGACTTAGGCATAACTCACCTCCTAGCGCGCCCCTTCGGGGCTGGGGGGTTTTCGGCACATTTACCCAGGGCTCCGAAGACTCCGCCCTGGGCTGACATAGTCTGCCCCCTTGGGGCAAGGAAATCAATACTTTGACACCGGCGGGATGTAAATCTCCAACATCGTTGTAAGCCTGGACGGACCAAAGCACATTCATGCCATGACAAGAAGCCGAGCCGAGGCGTTCTGGCAGTACTCATCCTGTGGTAATCTGAAGGGGACCAGCGTGACTCGCGTCCCCTCGCCCTTCCACGCCAGACTCGCACCACACTTGCGGCCTGGAACCTGACGTCTCGATGCTACTGCGGTTCATCACCAGTTTAGCGAGAAAGCAACATATGCCAGTCCTACGTCACGCACTGCTGTGTCTCGCCTTCGTCGTGACGACCGCAGGTGACCTATGCGCCCAGATGAGTTACGAGGGCGTCAAGTTCTGGGTTTATCGTACCGATCGACCGGACGCAACGAAGTTGTGGCGTGTTCGGCTGACGGACGGCTCCCATTTTTACACGATTGAGAAAGAGGAGGCAGACCGGCAAGTTGCAAAGAAGCAAGGAGTGATTGAGCCAATGGACGCATATGTGATGCCAGAGGCGGGCGACGGCCTGGTCCAGCTTCGGTGCTTTACCGAAACGACTTCTGCGGGTGTGGTGAGGTACTTCTATACGGCGTTTGCCGCCGAGGCGAGCATTGTTGGTGCCAAGGCGGGAACACGCGAAATCAAGGCAAATGCGTATGTGTTTCCGCATGATCACAAGCCGAGTAAGGAACAGGCGAGTGAGTTGCTGCCGGTGCATGTGTTCTTCAGCGCGACCAGCGGCGAGCACTTTTACACAACGTCCGATAAAGAGAAGGATGATCTGATCCGGCGTGCCAAGTCAGGGCGCTTGCAACCCGAAGCGAAGAAGCAAGCCAAGGCAAGCGAGAAAGAGATTGTCGAGGCCAGCGTTCAACTGGCAACCATCGCCCTGGGTCGGCCAGTGAAAGTAGATGCCGAGCTGGTCAAACAGTTCGACGAGGTCATTCGATCAATTCGTCGAAGCTATGCCGCCATGCCGCCCCAAACGATCGCTGCGACCCTTTTTGCGTGCCACAAGGTGCTGAACGACAAGGGGAAACCACTCCCGTTGGAGCGCATCGCGAAGTTGGTCGCCACCGCGATTCCCAGGAATCAGACTGCCAAGTCGCGAATCGCGTTCAGCGAAGTCGCCGCCACAGTCACTGTGTGTTACGTTGGTGGCGATTACGAAAAGAATCCCGAGCAAGCTGCCGTCGACGCCCGAGCAGCGATGGAGGAGATCCTCATTGGAGCTGCTGCAGAGGGAAAGTGACTCATGCGGCTGGGTCCGCTCCAAGCGCCAAAGACCGGGGTCGGGAGTCTTTGGCGTCACGGGTTTTCCATTTGTGCAATCACAGCCGCCAAAGACTCCCGACTCCCTACGGCCTGAGTTCCCGCGTGCGTGCAGCGTTCGTTCGAGGCCGAGCGTCCGGGCGGTCTCTTTGACCCAGACATTTCCGCCATACGGTCGGCCATGATTGACGGAGTGGCGAATGGACGCCAGTTCCGCCTCCGACTGAAGCTCGTTGACAAAGGTCAGCCATTCCCTAGTGCCATATTCTAACCGCGCGGCAACCCGGCCGCCTGACGAGGAAGTCCCGCGGCAAGGATCGAGCGTACGCCGCGAGTCCGTATGATGCCGGCGCGCGCCGTCGGCCGGCAAGTGGGAGTAGAATTTATTTGGGGGCGCGAGTTCTGGTTGCCAAACATCGTTCCACCGGGGCGAGCCCGGATGGTGACGAAATCTAGGGGCCACTGGTTGTTGTTGCCCTGGCAGCCTGGACCGACGGAGAGGCGCGAAATCGTACTCCGAACTCGCCATCCAGGGTTCGCTCAAGCTGTTCCCGAGGAGCCCCCAAAGTGGACGAGATTATTCCAAAGGTCGACGTCAGTTGATCTGGATAAATAATTTTGGTGTACTGCCCAGTGTCCGCAGGTATTTCGCACTTAAGCTGCTTGGTCATCACACTCACAAAGTTATCGACAAGATCGGCCTGGTAGAGCAAGTCGCTTTGTGTGGCTGCCAATTCGCTTTCCAGTTGCCTGACATGGAGCCACCAGCCGAGCCCTAGGCCCACCACCAGCGTTGCCCAAAACAAGTCGCGCAGCGTGAAGCGGAACATCGACATGGTGGGCTCCTTTGCCCATGATTCTAACAGCCAGCGCATGAAAAAGCCCACAATCGTCGCGGGGCTAAACCGGCTTATGCCAGCAGGTCATTGAACGTCCAAAGGCGGGGCGTGATTCCCAGGCGGAGCCTGAGGAACGAGAGGGCAGCGGACGGCACAAGCCCTGGGCGAAAAACTTTTTCGAGAATCCTCCGAGGCCGAAAAACCTCGGCAAATGCGGGCCTTTCGCGGTTACTGGACACTTAGTCAGCGAGGGCCGTTTTCTATAATGCACAGAGCGGGGATTCCGCGCGGGCGATGAAGCCGCACGCGGGCCGCTACGAGCGCCGCCTGAAGGCGGGACTCCAGCGCTAGGACTTCAAATTCATACATCGAGAGTTGTTGAAATACTGAGGATGACGTTATGAATATGCCCCCCGAAAGAGTCGTAATCATAGATTTGTTTGAATGTCCGCTCCGCGCTGGCGGAAGTGCTTGTCAGGAAAGCACTTCCGGCGCAGCGGGCGGCGGAATAGGCATTGAAATGATAGGAATAATTGGCCGGAGTGGAAGGGGGCTGGGCGACGTCCACTACGCGTGCATTTCGTGGAACTCATGCACCCTACGGCGCGCACCAGCCGGGTTGCGGCTCGGTGAAGATTTTCGGCTCCTTGCCCCCCTGGATTTTGGTGACGGCGGATTCGGCGGCTTTGACTTCGGCGGCGGTGGTGTGGATTTCCAGGGTGATGTCGAAGACTTGCTTGCCGCCGGGGGCCAGTTTGACGACGCGGCCTTGTTCTCCTTCGTAGCTCCGCGGGTTGGGGAAGTTGGTTCCCGGCTCGAGCCCCGTCACATAGCCGTCGGCCTCGGCGGTGGTGTTTTTCCAGAGGCTGAACCAGGGGAGCTGCTGCTTATTGAAAACGAGGCTGACGCCGCGGGTGCCGTGGGCGTTTTTGAGGAGGGTGCGGGTCTGGCCGGCGGCGTCGGCGTTCAGTTCCAGGAAGTAGACCATCTCTTCCCACGCCGGCTCCGGGGCGGCGTAGCTGTCCCAGGTTTTGATGCCGCTGGCCGCGCGGGCGTTGCGGGGGACGACCGTCTTGGCCGGCACCACCACTCGCGAGCCGGCGTCGAGCAGCGGCAGGCCGAAGTTGATGTGGTAGAGCATCTGGATTTCCTGCGGGCTGGCAGAGAAGTTTTCGATTTCGTCGTGGACGGTGAAGGAGGTGGAATTGAATTTGGTGGTAATGGTGGAGGTCATTCGGAGCTTGGTGAAATGGAAGCGGGTTTCCTCGACGATGCCTTTCAATGCGATTTCCTGCTTGTCGCTATCGACCGTCAGCTCCACCGCATGAGCCGGCCGGTTGGCGATGCGGCCATGCACGGGGTATTTGAGCCGCCCGGTTTCCTTGTCGAATTCCGGGGCCCCGTTGCTCACCAGGCCGCAGCGGCAAAGCAGCTCATCAAAGCCATCGAGCCAGCCGAGGCCGCTCGGCTCACCGAGGTCCACGAATTTTGGATGCACCGGCCCTCGCACCGGCGACTGCCAGCCGATGGTCTCGCCAGCCGCGTGCGCCTTCCAGATTCCCATGCCGCGAGTCGGCAGGACTTCCAAGAGCATCTTGCCGTTCTGGATGCCGACCTTCTTCACGCCTTCCGACAGGCCGTCCTGGAGCGTGACTTTCTCCACCGACCATTTTCCTTCACCGCCCAAGTCCTTCGAGGTGATGAGCTTGTCGACGATGAGGCCGTCGTTGTTTTCAAACAGCTTCCAAGTCTTGGCGGGCATGGGAGAGGTTCCGAGAGGGATGCAAGGAAGTGGCAAATAAAGCAGCCTCTAATTTACGGCTACCTTTGTCCAATTTCTACGGCCCCAAATCGCTCTTGCCCCGTTGGCGCGGCCCGTCTAATCTCCACCCTCATTCACCATGCGAAGGAGCGCGCCGATGTCCGCAACTCAAACCACCCTGCAAACTTCCGTCCCGCGTGCCCGCGGCCTTTCCGTCCCCTTCGTCGTCGGCCCGCTGCGCGGCAATTGGTGGCAACTCGCCAGCGGCGGCAAGATTGCACGGCTGCTCCTGGGAACCTACGAGCCAGAACAGTCAGGCCTGTTCGACCAGCACATTCGCCCCGGCGACCAGGTTCTTGATATCGGGGCAGCGGCGGGGTACTACACGCTCCTCTCGGCCAAGCTGGTCGGCACAACCGGCCGCGTGGTTTCGTTCGAGCCCGACCCGAACAATTTGCAATTTTTGCGGAGCCACGTCGAGCAAAATCGGCTTGACCAGGTGACGATTCTGCCCATTGCCCTGGCCGATGAGACGGGGACCGCCCGCTTCGGCGGCGGCACCGGCACGGGAACCGGCCGGCTCTGTAATGATGGCCCAACTGAAGTCGCCGTCCGCCGGCTGGACGATGTTGCCGCGGAAATGGACCTGCGGCCGCGGCATCTGAAAATCGACGTGGAAGGGGCCGAAATGGCCGTCCTTCGCGGTGGCCAGCGGCTCATTGAAAAATACCGGCCGACCATCTTCCTTTCCACGCACGAAAAAATCGTCCCCGGCATCCACCGCCAGTGCTGTGAGCTCCTTCTCCAATGGGGCTACTCCCTGTCCCCGATCACCGGTGATTCCCTGGAAGAAGCCAGCGAGCTGCTTGGCACCAACTAGCAGGCACAGCGGTGGAGGAAATCGCCTTATCAAGTTTTGACGAACCGGCGCGCAGGCCTCAGCGGACTCCCGGGGAAACGAATTCCCTAACCGCCGAGCGGGAAGCAGTTTACGCGGCGACCATAGCCCCGTCGGAACAGCTTCGCGCCAAGAATCGCGAACTGGAAAACACCTTATCACTCGGCACCGGTCCGCTGCTGCCGGCTGAAAGGGTCAAGGAGATCAGACTCCAAGCATCACGCCGGGAGGGGAACAAAACCCGGCAACGCCAGGCCTTTCTGCGTGGCGAGGAGCCTCCCACATCGGTCAAGGAAGCGATTCGGCAGACCTTTCGGCTGGCCGAGGCGTGACCGGACGACTCCGTGAAGAAAATGTGGCGAACCGCGCCCCGCTACGGCTACAATGCGCCCATGAAGTACAGCCTGCGGAGCCTGATGACGTTTTCCATCCGGGACGTGCTGCTCATGACCGTGATCGTCGCCATTCTCGTGGCGTGGTGGCTGGACCATCGGCGGCAGCACGTCGCCCGCGAAGAGCTTGCGGATAAGCTTCGTATGTACGAGGAGGTACTGACGAAATCTCGGCGAGGACAATTCATTGGAAGCGACAAGAATTCTGATTATTACAAGCTGGAATTCTTCTCGGTCGAGCCTCTGCCCAACTCTTCAGCACCCGCCCCGAATCCGCCCAAGAAGTAGGCTTTGCCCAATAATTCGCGCCGCATACCAAGCAAAGTATTTCACCACCGATGCTGTCGCAACATGTTGCGACAGCATCCGATTTTTTGGGCAAAGCCCAAGAAGTAGGCATTTTCGGCAAACGGCACCACAGCCGGCGACTGACCGCCGTTGACCATCCCTAGGAGGACTTGTACATTAATGGATTCCCCTCAAACTCGCCACAAGTGTAGGCGAGGGCAGGGTTTCTACAATTTCAGTCCGGAAAGTTGGCGAAGGTCCAAGACCTGTGAAGAGCCGGTAGGGTGCATAAGCGAAAGCGCCATGCACGC
>JBKJNY010000246.1:0-25096 GCA_046593355.1 Pirellulaceae bacterium
CTGGTTTCCAAACATCGTTCCACCGGGGCGAGCCCGGGTGGTGACGAAGTCAAACAGTCGAGTTATGAATAAAGCCCCGCCACGTACTGTTCATACCCGTTGTACTTCTCTGTCGGCCGGTGCTCGCCGCTGCCGAGCATTCTTTCGACGGATTGGTCCCAAGGGCGCGGGATCTCCGGATCGACGTTGCTTTCAAACGGATACGCCGCCGGATTGAGCGTGTTCCAGAATGTCGCCGGTTCGCTGCCGACGAGCTCCATCGCCACGATGGATTTCGCCGATTTGTAGCCGTATTTCCACGGGACCACGAGGCGGATGGGCGCGCCGTGTTGTTTGAGCAGCGGCCGGCCGTATACGCCCACGGCGAGCAGCGGCAGCTCGTTCATCGCTTCGGCCAATGTCAGCCCTTCGGTGTAGGGCCAGGGATAGGAATTCTTGGCGGCCTGGTTAGGAGCTTCGCTGGGCCGCTCGAAAGAGGTGAAGCGGACGTGCGTTGCCTGTGATAACGGGTCCGCCGCCTTGAGCACGGCGGCCAGTGGCACGCCGGTCCAGGGAACGGCCATTGCCCATTTCTCCACGCAGCGGTGCCGATATTGCCGCTCCACCATGTCGCTTTGGAAGCGGCGATGAAATTCATCCAGGTCGAGCTTCAGCGGATTGCGGCAGAGGCCCGTGATCGAGAGCGTCCAAGGATCAGGCTGAAACGGGCCGACGTACTTCCAGCACCACTTGAGCGAGCTGAACTCAAAAAAGTTCGTATAGCGGGCGGCTGCCGCTTCCGCCGTTTGCGGCCTACCGTATTCAAACCGCTCGTCCCGCGTGGCTGGAAAAAAGGCCGCGTACTTTGCCTCGGCTTCCGGCGACCATTTTCCCGCCGCAATCACCTCCTCGTCGTTCCCTTGCAACCCCGCGTAGATTCCGTAACCCGCCGCAGCCGCCAGTGCTCCGCCCCCAGCCGCCAGCAGCCATTTTCGCCGGCCGTGAAAGATTTTTTCCGGCGTTTCCCGGCCTCCCTTTGGCGCGAGCGGATCAACCTGGTGGATGAACATGTCGGCGAGTCCCCCGAATAGACGGTGCTGCATTCATTATAGCGGGGGAACACGCCCGGAATCGTGCAATCGCTGGCAAGATATTCCGCCTGCGAAGAGTTGCGGGGATTTGCCGCGCACTCCGTGCCAGCCGGAAATCATGGCTATTCCGCTCGTGCCGCGCCGATGGAGATTCCTGCCGACAACCTCGGCCCCACCTTCAGCCCACCACCCGCGCCTGCTCGCCAGAAGCCCTCGGCTTCGACCGGCCCTCCCCTGGCCCGTCCGCGACAGGCCTGCCGGCATGGGCCCAGCTCTTCCCCGGAGCTGGGCCCATTTTTTTGCGCGACTGGACATGTGCGCTACTCTCCGGCCATGCTACTAAGCTGGCGTAACCGGTGGACGGTCGCGGAAGTGGCGGTGACGGCGAAGTCGATTTCTTCGGCCGTGGTGAAGCGGCCGAGGCCGAAGCGGAGGCTGGCGCGGGTGAGGTCTTCCGACAGGCCGATGGCCCGCAGGACGTGGCTGGGTTCGGGATTGGCGCTGGTACAAGCGCTGCCACTGGAGACGGCGACATCCTTCATGTTGATGAGCAGGGCTTCGCCATCGACGAAGGGAAAGGCACAGTCGAGATTGCCAGGGAGGCGGATGAGTGGCGTGGAATCGGCCGGATTTTGACTCCACTCCGGACCGTTCAGCAGTACGTCCGGCACTTCCCGCCGCAGGCCGTCCCAAAGCCGTTGCCGGAGCTGGGCAAGACGAACGCTCTCCGCCGGCATCTCCGCCAGACATAGCTCCAGCGCCTTGGCGAAGCCGACAATGCCGGGGACGTTGAGGGTGCCGCTGCGGAGGCCTCCTTCCTGACCGCCACCGTCGAGCAGCGGTTCCAACCGGACGCCGGGGGAGCCGCGGCGGACGTAGAGAGCGCCGACCCCCTTGGGGCCGTAGATTTTGTGAGCGGTGAAGCTCATCAGGTCCACGCCGAGCGTTTGAACATCGACTGGGATTTTGCCGACCGCCTGGGTCGCGTCGCAGTGCAGCAGAACTCCCCTTTCCCGGCAAATCCGGCTGATGGCGGGGATGTCTTGCAGGATGCCGATTTCGTTATTGGCGAGCATGACGCTAACGAGGAGCGTGTCGTCTCGGAGGGCGGCTGCCACTTGCTTCGGATGGAGTAAGCCGGCGGTGGGGCTGCCGGTTTGCTCCACCGGCAGCAGCATGACTTCAAACCCCTTCCGCGCCAGCCGGCGGAGCGGGTCGAGGACCGCCTTGTGCTCCGTGGTGACGCTCACAAAATGGTTGCCACGGCGGCGGGTCCGCTCGGCCACGCCACGGAGGGCCAGGTTGTTGCTCTCCGTCGCCCCGCTGGTGAAGACGATTTCCCGCGGCGAGCAGCCGATGCCGGCGGCAATCAACTCACGCGACTGATCGACGGCCGCCTTGGCGTCGTGGCCAAAACTATGACTGGTGCTTCCGGCGTTGCCGAAATGGTGGGTGAAGAACGGCAGCATCGCCTCGAGCACGCGCGGGTCCACCGGCGTAGTGGCGTGATTATCGAGGTAGATGGGGAGGGGGGGCATGTCTTGTAGGGTGCATGAGCGAAACGAAATGCACGCGGAATTGATACAGCAATCGAGGAACACTCACCCTGTTTGTCGGCCGCAATACGCGTGCATTTCGCTGGCGCTCATGCACCCTACTACACCATATCTCCCGCGAACAAGTGGCAATAGCTCTCGTACCGCCGCACGTCGAGGCGGCCGTCGGCGACGGCGTTTTTCACGCCGCAGTCGGTTTCGTGCGTGTGGGTGCAGTCGGGATAGCGGCAGAGGTTGATGTAGGGGCGCAAATCGCGGTAGTAGCCGGCGACCTCCTCGGCGATCACGTCCCACAGCTGAAACTGGCGGATGCCGGGCGTATCCACCACGTAACCACCCGCCGCCAGCGGAATCAGCCGGGCGGAAGTGGTGGTGTGCTTTCCCTTCTGATTCTCTTCGCTAACTTCGCCCACCTTCAGCCCCAAGCCGGACTCTATCGAATTCAGGAGCGACGACTTTCCCACTCCGCTTTGCCCGGCCACCACGCTGGCTTTACCCGCCAGCAGCCCGCGGAGCTGCTGCATGCCGATGCCGCGCTCGGCGGAGACGAGCAGCACCTGGTAGCCCATCTGGCCAAAAACGCCGGCCAGCGGCTGGAGGTCGGCGGGTTCCACGAGGTCAATCTTGTTGATGCAGAGAATGGGGCGGACGCGGTTGCGCTCCGCTTCGACCAGCATCCGATCGATGAGGTTCGGCTTGAGAGCAGGCTCGGCAGCGCTTGTGACGATGACCACCTGGTCGACGTTCGCCACCAGCACATGCTGCCGCTTGCGGCTGGTGCGGCAGAGGACGCTGCGGCGCGGCTCGATCCGCTCGATGAGGCCATTTTCCACGCCGTCCTGACGGAAGTAGACAATGTCCCCTGCCACGACGACATGCCGCTGGTCGGTGCTCATATTTTTGAGGACGCGGCGCGTGGCACAGCGAAACAACCGGCCATCATCCGTGCGGACCTGGCTGGCGAGGCCGAAGACCGCGAGGACGCGGCCGTGCAATGAGCCGTGGCCAATATCCCGCAACACGGAAAGGCCGGAACCTTCGTCCCCATCCTGCCCCACGATGGTCCGCTTGCGGGTCAGCTCCCCTTTGCCGCTGACGCGCTCGGAAGAGACCAGCCGATCCTCCGCCCGGTCGTCTTGAGCCAGCTCGCGCGTAAGGTCGCCGCGGCGGGCTTTGCCTTGATGCCCTTTGCGGAAGTCGGCGCGGATTTTACGTTTGGCCATGCTAAACCCGCTGAAGCGGGTTACTACGAACTTGCCATCTTCGCCGCCGTCGCCTGCGAAAGCGGCTCGGCCTTTGGGGCGTGGCCGTTGAGCGAGGGATGGACGCTGGGACCGAGGATGACCGCGATTTCGGCTTCGTCGAGGGCTTCCCTTTCGATCAAAGCAGCGGTCAGTTTTTCCAGCAGCCCGCGGCTTTGAGAGAGGAGGGAATAGGCCCGGTGGGAAGCCTCTCGCAGGATGCGGGAAACTTCGCCGTCGATCACTTCCATGGTGTGCTCGCTGAACTGCCGCTGCTGATGTATTTCGCGGCCAAGGAACGGGTCGTCGTCGGCCAGCTTGTAACTGACTGGGCCGAGTTTTTCGCTCATTCCCCAACTCATGACCATCCGCCGGGCCAGTCCAGTGGCCCGTTCCAGGTCGTTCTCTGCCCCGACGGTGGCTTCGTCATAAATCAGCTTCTCCGCCGCCCGGCCGCCGAGCAGTACCGCGAGATGGTCCCGCAACTCCGGCTCGGACATGCTCAGCCGGTCTTCCGACGGCATGGTTTGCGTGCTGCCGAGAGAGCGGCCGCGGGGGATGATGGTGACCTTGTGAACGCGGTGAGCACCCGGCAGCGTCCAGGCGAGGATGGTGTGTCCAGATTCGTGGTAGGCGGTCTGTTCCTTTTCTTTGTCGAGCAGGACTTCTTCCCGCTTGGGGCCCATCAGGACTTTGTCGCGGGCGTGCTCGAAGTCATCCATGTCGACCGTGGTCTTGTCGTGCCGCGCCGCCCAGAGAGCGGCTTCGTTGACGATGTTGCGGATATCGGCCCCGGTCAGGCCGATGCAAGCGGAGGCTAGGATATCGAGCCGCACGTCGTCACCCAAAGGAACGTCCCGTACGTGGACCTTGAAGATTTCCACGCGGCCTTTTTGCGTGGGACGGCCGACGGTGACGTGGCGGTCGAAACGGCCGGGGCGGAGGAGCGCCGGGTCGAGAACGTCCGGCCGGTTGGTCGCGCCGACCACAATCACAAAGTCGTTCTGCGCAAAGCCGTCCATCTCGCTGAGGATTTGATTGAGGGTCTGCTCGCGCTCGTCGTGCCCGCCGCCGAGACCCGCCCCGCGCTGCCGGCCGACGGCATCGATTTCGTCGATGAAGATGATGGCCGGCGAGTTGTCCTTGGCGACCTTGAACAAATCACGGACGCGGCTGGCACCCACACCAACGAACATCTGAATGAACTCGGAGCCGTTGACCGAGTAGAACGGCACGCCCGCTTCCCCCGCGATGGCGCGGGCGAGGAGCGTTTTTCCGGTGCCAGGCGGCCCGTTCAGCAGCACCCCCTTGGGGACGCGGCCGCCAAGCTTCTGGAACTTGGCGGGGGTCTTGAGGAACTCCACGATTTCCATCAGGTCGGCTTTGACCCCGTCCAGGCCGGCGACGTCTTTGAAGGTCACGGGAATCTTGGCAGCTTCGTACCGCTTCGCCGGGCTGCGGGTAAAGGCGCTGAGGAATCCCCCCCCCATCATTTGATTTTGCGTGCGGCGCATCCAGAACCAGAAGAACACGACGACCCCCAGCGTGAGGCACATCATGGCTACGTAGACGGTCAGCGTGGGGTCAAATTCCTTGACATAGGCCACTCGCACCGTGCGTTTGGGCTTTTCTTCACCCAGCAGATTGGTGAGCGCGGTTCGAGCGCTGGAATCCGAAGGAGGCAGGCCGACGGAGAAATACGGCTCGCTCTTCTTTGGCTCTTTCGCCGCCTGGGTGGCTTCGCCAGTTTTCGCGGGAGCGGCCTGGTCTTGCTCGGGCAGCGGCAGCAGGGGAGCCTGCACGAATTTCCCCTGGGCGTCCTCCTTGCCAACTTTGATTTCCTCGACATTCCCCTCGCGAATCTGCTGCATCAGAAAATCGAACGTGATCTCGGTCCGCAGGGGGCCGCGGCTGATCCAGAACATGGAAAAAAAGACCGCCATGATCAAGAGTGGAATCATCCAGCTCGTGAAGGCGATGCGGGGGGAAGGGCGGCGCTCCTCGGATCCCGGCGCGCCGGGATCGTTTTGCTGCGGTTTTTCGCTCGTCACTTCAGCCTCTTACAATCGTGTCCTGGACGCCGGCTGGAAAAATACCCCAGGGCCGGCAGCTACGCTTCCATTTTATCCCCACGGAGCGTGATTGGGCAGTCCTGAAACTGGCTTGGCGAACGGGGTCGGGAAGGGTTTTCGCGGCGAGAGACGGTTCAAAGGAGAGAGGACATTGCCCGCGAAAACTCTTCCCGACCCCTTTTCCCCTTACCGCTCTCCATGCCCGCGAATGCCCGGGTTGCTATGCCCCGGATGGCAGCCGAGGCAAAAATGGTGCATGCCGGCGCGGGTGCCGCTGTAATGGTCCCCGGCGAAAGCGAAGAAAGTGGCCTGCTTCCCCTGGCTGTCCTGGGCCGCGGTGCTCCAGCGGGCGATCTCTCCCTCGGCGTTGACTCCGGCCAGTACAGTCGGCATTCCCGACGGCACCCAGGTATTGATGCCCCCCTGCTTGTCGAGAGGGAAATCGCGGAGGAGCTTCCACTCGCCGCGCACGCGCGGCTGTATTGCGTCATCAAAGCGGTCGCGGGACGAGACGTAGATGCGTATTCGCTCGATGGTCCCGGGAGGCGGAGGGCCGAAGAGCGGCTCATTGCCTGCGTCCGTCTGCTGTCCGCGAATGCCTTGGGTTTGCGGAATCGTCAGGCCGGGATTCACCACATTCCCCGCGGGGCCGTCGAACTTGCTCCCATCGGCGAGGTCCAGTTTGGCTGTGGTCGTCCCGGGAGCCGCGGGTATATCTTGCCAATTCCCACGCAGGTCGCGCGGGTAGACGGCGACCGGCTCGGCATCGACCAGGGCGGGATCATCAAACAGTTTTTGGTGGACCAGCCGGCTGTCGCTCGTCCACTGTTCGGCGGCGGAATAGATTCCGTAAGCGGACGGGGCTGGAGCGGAATTAGCCGCGGACCTGGGCGCGGCCGAGTAGACGAGCGATCCCGGCGATAGAGGGCTCGGCGTGGCCAGGCTCCAGGATATTTCCGCGGAATCGATCGCCGGAGCTTCGGAGCGGAAGTCCTTCAAATCCTGCCGCGGCAAGCTCTGGCCCACGCCAATCGCGCTGGCCACATGCGTGAGCAATCCCGGCTCCGCCTGGACAAGGCGAAAGCAGTTCGCCTGGGAATCGGAGGTCATGAAGACAATCCGCCCATTGAAGAGCGGCCTCGGCCGCCAAACCGGCTCCGAAACCTTGACGAGCGAACCAAAGCGGTCGCCGGTCGGCTCGATCAGGGCACCCAGCCAGTAATCGGTCGGAGCAGTGGCGAATTCTTGCGTCGGCTGGTAGCGGCGGATGTCTCTGAAATCCTTCGTGACGGCCTCCGTGTTGCGGCTCCAGAGGCTGAAGGCCAGGTAGCTGCTCTGCATCAGGAACGGCCAGCGGTCGTTGTTGCGGTTGGCGGTGATGGGATGTTTCTTGGAGCCGTCCGCTTCCATCACCCACAGATGGCTGGCGCGGCGAGCGTGGCCGACGCCCAAATCCGGAACCCTCGTCGAAGCAAAGACGATGCGGCCATCGGGCAGATAGACCGGGTCCACGTCGTCGTAGTCCACGCGCCGCCGCTCTCCATCATTGAGTTTGCCGCCGTCCGCTGCATACCGAAGCGGCGGCACGGCGGTACAGCCTTCATCCCCGTCCAGGCCGGTCAATTGGCGCAGGTTCCGGCCCGTGACCTCGACCTCGTAGAGCCGAAAATGACCGGGGTCCGGCGGCGCTCTTCTGCCGGCGAAGATGATCTTTCTGGCATCGGGTGAAACCGTGGGAGACATCACATCGATCAAAGTTCCGCCGCCCGGCAACTCGCGTCCCCACGTCAGCTCCCGCACCTCTTTGTGAGGAGTCAGTATCCGCAGCCGCCCTTCATCTGCCTGCCACAACGCCTGGCCGGGCCAGACAAAAACCTCCCCTTCGGGCGCGGCGGCTGCCAGGCTGGCTGGCTCGCTGCGCGAGGTGAAGACGATGGCTACGCCGGGAGCCGAATCAACAAATGCCGCCAATCGGGGATCGGGTGGAACTGCCGCCGGCCAGAGCCGCCAGACAACCAGCGCGGCCGCGAAAAATGCTGCCGCCGTCAGCATCCAGAGGCGGCGGACCCATCTAGACATGGACCTCACCCTGCCGGCTTCAAAATGTCGATCGGCTCGATCGTGTCCTTGCCGAGGACAACTTCGCGCACAATGGGGGAGGAGGACAAGCCGAGTTCCTTGGGAATGGTAACGCTGCCGCCACCGTAAGGACTGGAGAGGCCGACCCGGTATTTTCCCGGCGGAATTCCCCGGCCCTCCAGGCCGACCGTCTCATAGGAGCCGTCCGATTTGACCTCGGCTGGGTACGTGGTGGGAGGTTGGTCGACGTCGGGATAGAAGATGACCAGCAATTGCTCCCGCGGACCGACCTGATAATTCTTTCCATCGACCAGGACTTGTCCCTTCGCCTTCTGCATCGGCGGACCGCCGCCACAACCGGCGCAGCAAAAACCAAACGCTAGCGCGGCAGCCAGCGGCCAAAACGCTCGGGAGGTGGTTTTCTTCATCAAGGACATTCAGGTCACTGCGAACTATACGACTGTAGCAGCAAGGGGTCGGGAGTCTTTGGCGTCAACCACGAATGCCGTCGGGAAGTCTTTAGACGCCAAAGACTCCCGACCCCGTTTACTCCGTGACTACTGCGAACTATACGACTGGTTGTCGGACCGGCTGAGCATCAGGCCCCAGGTCCGCTGCTGGATATTGTCGGACAAAAATCGTACGCTCCCGTCCGCCATGCAGGTGTTGATGCCGTTGGGATGCTGGCTGCGGGCCTGCGCTTGCCAGTTCCAGCAGGGAGCCCAACAACCCATGCGGTCGCGCGAGCCAATCCCCGAATACCAGAACTGGTCACACCCCTGAATGTCGTCGGAGGCCTCCCAGCGATCATTAGGCGTCGTGCAATCGCCAATCGCGTTGGCCGCTGTCACGCTGCAACCCGGAAAGCCCATGGCCCAGGCTCCGCGATTGTCCTTGGGTCCAATACCCTGCCGGATCTCGTTCAGGAGCACGGTCGTGCTCAATCCATCGCTCACCTCGCCAAAACTCGAACCATAGTTGATGCACATCGGCCCGTTGGCGATGCCGAACCACTCCACCGCGGAGGCTCCCTTGACCGTGTAAAACCACCAGGTCGGCCCCGCGTTGCAGGCGTAGTTGCCTCGCGCCCACCCCCCCCCGGCCCCTTCGTACGGCAGCCGGTAGGCATCCGAGGGACAGATGAGAAAAGGAAGCCGGGTGGAACGGATGTTTCGCCAGGCCTGCGAATTCTGCTTGCGATATTCGTCGACCTGGTAAAGATCCTTCAGGTTGGCCCCTTCGATGAATGGCAGCGTCAGCAAGATCCAATTCGGTCCAAAGGGCTGATTGATGTCGCTGCAATTTCCAAACGTCCCCTGCGGGCCCGTCACGTAGCTCATCTGCACGGCTTCGGGCAGGGTCTTGAGGGTGTCATGGTGCAGGTGCGCGGCCACGCCCAACTGCTTCATATTGTTCGCGCACTGAGTTCGGCGGGCCGCTTCCCGGGCGAACTGCACCGCCGGCAAAAGCAGCGCCACCAGCACTCCGATGATGGCAATCACCACCAGCAGCTCCACCAGCGTGAAGCCCCGGCAAGTACGGCTGGAAGGCATGGCACACTCGGATGAAAGGAGAAGAAGAACTGGATGGATATCAGTCTACGCCGTGGGAAATAGGTTGGTCAAGGAAACCAATGGTATTCCAGGGCTCCGCAGTGTTTCATTCTGTGAGAAGTGGTTTGGGTGGCACGCCCACGGCTTTGCGTGGGCGTGTGACTGCGGCAATTGCGCACGTGAACGAAATGAGTAGCGCTGCCGTCGGATTGCGACGGGTGGCATGGGGCTGGAAGGAAGCCGTACAATGGCGATGGCAGCCAGTTCGGGGCCGCTCCCACCATTTTCCGGTCGTTCCCATGCCTCTTCAAAAACTAGGCCCCTATCGGCTGGACCGCGTGCTCGGCCGGGGAGGCATGGGGAGCGTCTATGCCGGCGTGAAAGAGGAGACCGGCGAGCGGGCCGCGATCAAGGTTCTGGCCCCCCATCTGGTCGACGACGCCAACTTCGTCGAGCGGTTCAAGATCGAGGTCGAGACGCTCAAGAAGCTGCTGCACCCCAACATCGTGCAGCTCTTTGCGTACGGCGAAGAAGATGGCAACCTGTTCTACGTGATGGAGCTCGTGGCGGGGCGGAGCTTGCAGGACGAGTTGCAGGCGGGGCGGCGATTCACCTGGCGAGAGGTGGCTCGCATCGGCATCAACATCGCCAAGGCCCTCAAGCACGCGCACGACCGGGGCATCATTCATCGCGACCTGAAGCCGGCCAACTTGCTGATGGATGACCAGGAGCACGTCAAGCTCACCGACTTCGGCATTGCCAAGCTCTACGGCGGTACGCAGATCACGGCGGACGGCGGCGTGCTCGGCACGGCGGACTATATGTCCCCGGAGCAGGCCGAGGGGAAGCAAGCCACCAGCCGCTGCGATTTGTACAGCTTGGGGAGCGTGCTTTACGCACTGCTCGTCGGCCGGCCCCCCTTTGCCGGCAAAACGCTCCACGAAGTCATCCAGAACTTGCGGTTTGAAAAGCCGATTGCCATCCGCCGCATTAATCCGGACATTCCCGAAGAGTTTGAATCCATCATCATGCAGCTCTTGGAAAAGGAGCCGCAGAAGCGCATCCCCACCGCCGTTGCCCTGGCCAAACGGCTGAGGGCCATGGAACATGCGCTGTCGATGGAAACGCTGGGCGGAAGCCAACCCGCCGCGGACCTGGCGGCTGCCGACGAAGAAGATGACGAAGGCGAGTTGCGGCTGGAACCCGATCCTGGGGCGACGAGACCGTCCGTCCCCAAGACTTCGTTTCCCTTGTCGATCCGCCCCACGATGCCAATGCCATCGCCGCGGAAGACGGACATTGCCCCCAATCCGGCCAGCGTGCATACGGTGATTACGGGTCTGGGGAATCCGGGGGACGACGGTCATCGAGCCAGCGCGGGAGGTGACGAGGAAGTGGAGCTCAGTCCCCCCGCGCCGCGGCCAACGCACTTCACGACCGTCAGCGAAGCGGAGCTGCGCCGCGGCGGCGGCAGTCGTGACGACGAACCGGCCATCAGCAGTTGGATTTGGCTCTCGGCATTGCTGGCGGTGGCGGTCCTCGTCATTGCCGGCGTTGTCTGGTATTCCAATCGCCCCCCCAGTGCCGACCAGTTGTACTCCCGCGTCAAAGCGGTGGCGGACGATGGCGACTCGCAGACGCTGGTGGCAGTCGAGCCCGATCTGCAGAAGTTCCTGGCGAGTTTTCCCGCTGACCCGCGAGTCGAGGAAATGCAGCAGTACCAGGAGGAGATCGAGCTGGGTCGCCTGCAGAAGCGGTTTGAGCTCAGAGCCCACCGGACAGGGACTTCCAACGCCCTCTCACCCATCGAGCGAGCGTACATGGAAGCGGTCCGCCTGACCGGCAGCGACTCAGACGCGGCCCTGGCAAAATTTCAGGCCCTGGTGGATGTGTACGGCAGTGCCAAAGAGATTGGTCGCACCAACGAGCAGTGCATTGATCTGGCCCGCAAACAAATCGAGCGCCTCCAGAGCGCTAACGAGAAGACTAACGCCGTGCAGCGAAAGCTCATTCAGGAACAACTCGCGCGAGCCGCCGCGCTGCACAAGACCGATCCCACAGCCGCTCGCAAAATCTACCGCGGCATCGTCGAACTCTATCGCAACAAACCCTGGGCCGCCGACCTGGTGAAACAAGCCGAGGCCAGGGGACAGAAGTAAGGCAAACAATAAATCCTCACCACTAACCACTAACCACTCACCACTAACCACTCATCCCTTCCCCCATGCCCCGCCCCATCATCCGCCCCGCTGACCTCGACCTCGCATCCCCAGGCCGCCGCGACTACTGGGTCGGCCTGGAGCACGACACGATGTGGGGCGTGCAAACGATTCCTCTGACCGTATTCGTTGGCCCGAAAGTCCAGCCCGGCAAGGGGCTCGTCGCCTTCGGTTCCACGCACGGCAACGAATATGAAGGCCCGACAGCGATCAAGAATCTGCTGGGGGAAATCAAACTGGAAGACGTGCAGGGCCGCATCATCCTGGTGCCGGTGCTGAATCCCGAAGCCTTTCGCACCGGCACGCGCGATAGCGTGGGAGCCGACCGCGTGAATCTCAATCGCGCGTTTGTGGAAGGTGCCGGGGAGAATCGAGCTCTCGCCGGCATCACCCATCGCATCGCGCAGTTTGTCCGTCGCCACATCTGGCCGCACGCCCACATCGTGCTCGACCTGCATTCCGGCGGCAACCAGATTCGCTTTGATCTGTGCGCCAGTTTCCACCCCATTGCCGATCCCGATTTGGCGAAGCAGACCGAGGAAGCGGCCCGCTGGTTCGGCGTGCCGCTAATCATGGTCTACCAGAATTTGACTCCCGGACTGTTGACCAGCGAAGCCGAGCGGCTGGGAAAAATCACGGTCGGCACCGAACTCGGCTGGGGAGAAGCGGTGAACCGCGAAGGAGTCGCCTTCGGCCGCCAGGGGATTCTCGCAGCCGCCATTCACCACGGCCAGTTGCGGGGCGAGATCAAGCCGATCGGCGCCCATGCGGACGGCACGCAGAAAATGGCCACGATCGTCGATGCCGACTGCTACACCTCGGCCCCTTTTGCGGGACACTATGAAGACGTCCTCCCCTGCGGCATCCTCGTGAAGAAGGGAGACGTTGTCGGCCGGCTGCACGACTTCGACCGCATCGACGAGCCAGGTTGGGAGGTCCGCGCCGGCGTTGACGGAGTGATCGTCGGTCAGGCCTGGGGAGCCCGCGTCTTGCGAGGGCAGCACATCGTTTGCGTAGGGCAACTTGTGGAATAAACAACCTGGGTGGCACGCCCACGGCTTTGCGTGGGCGTGTGAATGGTGGATGTATGTTGGAACCGCGCAAGAAACGAGTTGTGCATTACGACGGAGGCCGCGAAGCCCGTTCGCTCACATTCTCGTGCTACCACCGGCAGCCGTTTTTCTCAAAAGACCGTGCTTGCCAGTGGATGATCGACGCCATTGAGCTGGGACGGAAAAATCACTGCCTTGATCTGTGGGCCTACGTCATAATGCCGGACCATGTTCATCTCCTCATTTGGCCGACTCACTTGGACTTCAAGCTGAAGCACTTTCTAAGCAAGAGACGCCGCCGGCCCCTAGCGAAACTCCGCCGCCAGCCAAGCCGGCCGAAGTTGTGCCGACAAAGGCCACCGCTCCTATGCCAGCGCCGGTCGCCACTGTGCCAGTAGAGCTGATGCCGCCAGCCCCTACAAAGATTCTGCCCCCGCCGATGCCAGAGCCTAAAGCCGTAGAGACTCCACCCGTTGCGACAGTGCCGCCAGCTGCACCTGTCGTGCCGACTAAGGAACCGCCAGAGGAACTAACCGGCGACTTGCTGGCGATTTACAACACGCACAACTGGCACTATGGCGGAAGAGGCGCAAAGACGTGCAATGTAAATTTACGACTTGGTTCCAAGGTAGTGTGGAAGGTAGTGTGGAAAAAGGATGATGTTGCGGTCGCTTGGGATAGTTCAAAGATGACGAATCCAAAGACGACTGTATCTTTGCCCGATCTCAAATATGACATTGTTAGAATCGAAATCGTAGCCGGGGAGGGGGAAGGCGGGGGTCTTGCCGAAATCGAGGTTTTGCGAAAGGGCAAAAACATCGCCCTTGGAAAGCCAGTAATGGCCAGCGTCATTTACAATCCAGATTCCGTCCAAATATGTGCCCCGGAGATGGTCAACGATGGGATTGTTGACGAGTCGCGCCCGGAGGCTGGCGATGGCAAGGGATATTGGCTATTGCCTTCGAGCAAGCCGGGTTGGATTGAGATTCTAATAGCCGGCGCGGTTGCTCCGAAACGCCGCGCACCGCGACGTTGATGCCTGCAAAACACTACCGGCCATGCGGGTGCTGGCGGTTTATTTGGTGCAATCGGCGGCACGTTGGAGTTCCGCCTTTAGGCGGCTTCATGGTTTTCCCGCGAAATTGCCGCCTGAAGGCGGGACTCCAACGAATTCACGTTTGCTCCCCCGTCTCCATCCCCAGTTGCTTCATCTTGCGATAAAGATTGCTCCGGTGCAGGCCCAGCTTTTCGGCGGCGAGAGTCATGTTGCCGCGGCAGGTTTCGATCTGTTTTTTGATGTACTCGACTTGGAACCGCCCGGTTGCTTCGGTGAGCGGCTCGTCGAGGGCCAGGATGCTGGCCGCGCCGGCGGAGGGGGACATGATGAAGGCCAGGTCGGGGGCGTCGATTTTGTCCTGGTCCTCGGGGGAGAGGTAGGCCAAACGCTCCATCAGGTTCCGCAATTCGCGGATGTTGCCGGGCCAGGTATGGGTGAGCAGGCGTTTCTTGGCGGCAGCGGTGAATTTGGGCGCTTTGCGGCGGGCCTTGGCGGAGAAAACCTTGAGGAAGTGCTCAGCCAGCAGCTCCACGTCGTCGCCGCGGCTGCGGAGCGGCGGCAGATCGAGCGTGACGACGTTGAGGCGAAAGAAGAGGTCTTCGCGGAACCGTTTGGCCCGGACCAGCTCCGCCAGGTTCTGGTTCGTGGCCGCCAGAACGCGGGCGTCGGTGGGAATGGTCGCGGAGCCGCCGACCCGGACGACGACCTTTTCTTCCAGGACGCGGAGGAGCTTGGACTGGCCGCCGAGGCTCATGTCGCCGATTTCGTCGAGAAACAGCGTGCCGCCGGAGGCGAGCTCGAATTTGCCCTGCCGCATTTCGCGGGCGTCGGTGAAGGCCCCTTTCTCGTGGCCGAACAGCTCGCTCTCCAGCAGCGTCTCGGTGATGGCCGCGCAGTTGACCGCGACGAACGGCTCCTGCCGGCGGCTGCTTTGATAGTGAATCATCTGGGCGACGACCTCCTTGCCGGTGCCGTTCTCGCCGAGAATCAAGACCGTCAGGTCGGTATCGGCTATTCGGCGAATTGTCCCTCGCAGGGCCTCAATCGCCGGCGAGGTGCCGATGAGTTGCACACCCTGAGCCGCTTCGTCCGCGACTTGCTTGCGGGCGGAGACAAGCTGTTCCATCTGCTGCGTGTTTTCGAGCGCGACAGCGGCGTGCATGGCGAGCTCGGTCAGAGCCTCTTCGTCATCCGCGGTGAAGTTGCCGCCACTTTTGTTGAGCACTTCGAACGCGCCGAAGATTTCCCCTGCAACCACGCGCGGACCGCGCGGCGGCTTGCCGACGAGTGGGACGCAGACAATCGAGCGGGTCTGAAACTTCGTCTGCTTGTCCACCCGCCGATCCACTTCCCGCTGCTCCGCTTCGATGTCGGCATCGACGCGGCGGGCGAGGCCGGTCTGCACCACCTGGCCGACGACGCCGGTGGTATCGGCAATCCGCAGCTCGTTGCCCGCAACGCCGAGCGCCGGCCGGCCGACGAGCAGCTTGTTCGCCTTGTCCCAGAGGAAGATGCTGGCCCGCTCCGCGCCGAGCAGCCGCGTCGCCGTTTCCGCCATTTCGGTAAGCAGCGGCTCCATCTCCTGCGTCTGCTGCCAGCGGGCGGCGATTTCCAGAATAGCTTGCAGGCGGTCGTTCCGTTTTTGCTGACGCTCGCGTGTGCGGACCTGCGTGAGTGCTTCCGCCAGCCAGAGCGTTACTGTTTCCGTCGTGCTGCCGCGGCTCGTATCTTTGCTTCCAATACGATACGCGCACAGCATTTCTCCACTGCCGGATCGGGGGATGAAAGGCGCCACGTACCAATCGCCACGAAGGACGGGCGCATCCGAGTCGAGCGACTCCGCCAGCAGGTCCGTGGGGAGCGCCCGCTGGGGTCCAGAGGCCCCGAGGGTTCGCCAAATTCCCTTTTCTCCCTGTGCCAGGGCCAGATAATCGCTCCCCAGCGTGTGCGACAGAAGCGGCAATGCTTGACTCAAAAAGACGGCAGGTTGCTGCTCCGTAGCCGCCCAGTAGAACAGTTTGGCGGCAGTTTCCGCCAAGGACGGGTTAATCTGAATGGATGCAACTGATTTAAGCGTAGTAGATTGCATGGGAACGAGACCGATTTGATACACGAGCCATAATCTGTCATCAAATATGCATCATAATGTCGCCTTTCGCTCCGCGAAAGCACGTTCTTTCGCGGAGCGAATGGCGACAATATTTTCTCAAATTCCGCGCGAACCTTTCTGCCGATGTTCCGTCTTACCCGCGTACCGGCTGGGGAGATACTCTTTCCGCAAATCCGTAGTTGCAAGCTGCGGATTGCAAATGAGCCTTTCTAGCGGTATATTTAAGTTTGGCAGGAATAGTTTTGCAGTTGGAGTGCTCTACAGAGTAGTCCAGTGTCGCCTTTCGCTCCGCGAAAGAACGACTTTTGATGCAGCAAGTAAGCCAGGAACCACACAAGCCCTTTCGCGGAGCGAAAGGCGACATTTGTTTTCTATTTTCTTCACTTCTCGCACTGCGCGAAGCCGCAGCGGAGTACACCATGCGTACCGTCAATACCATCATCGCCAACGACAACGTCGTCGCCAATCGCACTGCCATTGCAGTCGCGGCAGGCATGGGCATGGGTACGGTCCGCGTGCTGGATCTCCATCAGGGATCCTCCCATCTATTTGGGAGATGGCCACTCGGCAAATCCAAGCCCGTGTGCTTGAAGCCGACGTGCCAGGAGAGTTATTCCTACCAGGCAGACCAATCGTGGTTGCCGGGCTCGGAATCAACTCCCTCCCGGCTAGGGCGACCATTCGGGGGCTTACGAGGGACAGCTTAGTTTCGCGAGCGTTCGCGAAACCTGTCCTCGAAAGCCAACCAGCGGTCGCCAGCCGAGCGGTCCCGCGGATCTAACTATCCGCAGGTAACCCTCGCCGCTGCCGCCGCTGCTTCCTGACCCCGATGCGTTTGCCCGTAGCGACAAGCTGCCAGCTTGTCCGCTTTCGGCCGCGGTTTTTTGCCGCCCAGCAAACGCCGGAGATAAGCGAGAGAAATCATGACCACCATTACCTTGACCACTGAAAAAACCGAACTGATCGAACTGGTAACCCGCGCCCAGAACGGCGACCGGCAGGCTTTCGGCCAGCTCTTCGAGCGTTTTGAGCGGCACGTGCTGGCCATCGGTCTGCGCCGGCTGAGCGACTATGGCGAGGCGCAGGAGCTGTGCCAGGACGTCTTCATCCAGGCGATGAAGAAGATCGACCAGCTCCGCACCCCCGAGGCCTTCCCCGGCTGGATCCGGCAGATCACCACTCGCATGGCGATCAACCGGCTCGTCCGGCGGAACGGACACGTTTCGCTGGAGCCCGAGGCGCTGGAAGCGACCGCGGTCGAGACGGAAACGCCGCTGACCCGCGTGCTGACCCGCGAACGGGCGACTCAGGTCCGCAAGGGCCTGTCGAAGCTCGGCCGCATGGACCGCGAAACGCTGGTGGCGTTCTACGTCCACGGCCGTTCGCTGAATGAAATGGCTGGCGACTTCGAGGCCCCCGTCGGCACCATCAAGCGCCGCCTGCACGTCGCCCGCAAGCGGCTGGCGAAAGAGGTGGAAGAGCTGGCGGTGTGATGACTGAGGCGATCCTCTGAACGCGGCATCTTCTGGGAGATGCCGCGTTCTTTTTTTTGCGACTTTCTTGGCGATTCCGAGCTTTCCTTCGCTTGCGCTTCAGACTGGTGTCGATAGCCTGCCGAGAATTTCCGCCTAGCCGCCGCGCTTCTGGGCCATTCGCAGGCGGGATTCAAACACGCTGGGGTCGCGGGACCAGTGGAGAGCTTCTTCGCGCGTGACGAGGCCGGCAGCGGTGAGATAGGCCAGGGCCTGGTCGAGAATGAGGATACCGTCATCGGAGCCGGTCTGCATGACGGAGTAAATCTGCCGCTGGTCCCCCAGGCGAATGAGGTTGGCGATCGCTGGATTCACCCGCATGATTTCGATCGCCGGCACCCGCCCCTTGCCGTCCGCCCGGCGGACAAGTTTTTGCGAGACCACCGCCCGCAGCGTCCGCGAAAGCTGCTCGCGGACTGCGATCTGCTCATCGGCTCCAAACACGCTGACTATGCGGCTGATGGAGCCGACGCAGTCGCCGGTGTGGAGGGTGGAGAAGACCAGGTGGCCGGTCTCGGCGGCGATGATGGCGGCCTGGATGGTTTCAAAGTCCCGCATCTCGCCGACGAGAATGACGTCCGGGTCTTCGCGGAGCGCGGCGCGAAGCGCGGAGGCAAAACTGGGCACGTCGCAAAACAGCTCGCGCTGGCGGATCAGGCTGTTGATGTTTTTATGGACGTACTCGATCGGGTCTTCAATCGTGATGACGTGGCAATTCCGCGTGAGGTTGATCTGATGGATGATGGTGGCCAGCGTGGTGGATTTGCCGCTGCCGGTGGGGCCGGTGACCAGCACCAGGCCGTAGGGAAAGTTGCCGAGTTCCCCAAGCTGCGGCGGCAGGTTGAGCTCCGAGAGCGTTTTGAAGTTGTCGTCCAGGCGGCGGAAGGCCATTGCCACGCCGCCGCGTTGGCGGAAGATGTTGACGCGAAACCGGGCTTTCCCCGGCGAAAAGAACGCCAGGTCCAGGGACTGCTTTTCGGCGAAGACGCGGTGCTGGTGGTCGGTCATCAGGCTCTCGGCCATCTGCTCCACGTCTTGAGGAGAGAAGGGCTGGTCGCCGATGGGCATCAGAGCGTTGTCGATGCGGAAGTATGGCTCTACGCCGCCGGTCAAATGCATGTCCGAGGCCCGCCGCTCCACGCACAAATCCAGCAGGGCATCAAGCTGCGCCCGGTGCTGCTCCGTTCCCGCCCTCGCCCCCAGCGGCTGAAAGATGTGGCCAGACTGTTCGGGGGTTTTGGCTGTCGCTGGACCCGCGGGCTGATACGCCGGCGCAATAACCGGGACGAAGGAGGAGGGAGCAAAGGAGGAATTGACGGGCAGGATGGGGGTCATTTAGTAGGCACCCTCTGGGGGTCGGGAGTCTTTGGCGGCTATGATTCTGCAAAATGGAAAACCGGTGACGCCAAAGACTCCCGACCCCGACAGGTCTACCGTCGCCACACCACCACGCAGAGTCGCGGGGAGATTGTCTGGTTCGCGCTGACGGCGACGCTGGCCTGGTCGTCTTCCGTGGCGACGCTGTTGCCCGGCGTGGAGTCGGTATCGAACTCGGTCATCGCGCTGACCTGGGCCGTGTTGTTGAACGACCCGGCGGTGGTAGCGGTGGCGACGATGGTCAGCGTGGCGCTCGCTCCGGAGGCCAGGTTGCCGATGTTCCAAATGCCGGTAACGCTGTCGAACGTCGTGCTGCCGCTGGGCGCGGAAGTGACAAACGTCAATCCCGCCGGGAGTTGGTCGGTCACTTGGACTCCAGAGGCTGCGGAAGGTCCGTTGTTGGTGACCGTCACGGTGTAACTGACATTGTCGCCGAGCAGTGGCGAGGAATCGTCCACGGTTTTGGTCACGCTTAGGTCGGTCGCATTGGGTGTGACGACCGCGCTGGCCTGGTCATCTTCCGCGGCCGCGCTGTTGCCCGGCGTGGAATCCACGTCGAACTGTTCGCTGGCGCTGACCTGCGCGGTATTCGTCTTTACGCCGGGGGTCGTCGTGGTGGCCGTGATTTGCAGCGTGGCCGAACCGCCGCTGGCCAGCGTCCCCACCGTCCATACGCCGGTCCCGCTGTTATAGGTGGTGGTGCCGCTGGGCGTGGAAGAGACGAAGGTCATCCCCGCTGGAAGCTGGTCGGCGACGGTGACTCCCGTGGCGCTCTGCGGGCCGCTGTTGGTCAGCGTGACGCTGAACACCACGTTTTGATTGGCATTGGGATTGGCATTGTTGACTACCTTGGTGAGGGAGAGATCGGCGCTATTGGGCGTGACCGTCACGCTGGCCTGGTCGTCTTCGGCCGGCGCGTTGTTGTTCACGGTCGAGTCGCTATCGAACTGATCAGCCGAGGTGATCTGGGCGGAATTGCTCTTGGCCCCAATGGTGGCGGTCGTGGCGATGATCTGCAGAGTGGCGATACCGGCGCTGTTCACGGTGCCGACGGTCCAGATGCCGGTCGCGCTGATGTAGGTTCCTTGGCTCGTCGTGGAAGAGACAAACGTCAGCCCAGCCGGCAGTTGGTCGGTGATGGCCACGTTGGTACCCGCGCTGGGACCACCGTTATTGACCGTAATCGTGAAGGTGACGTTCTCGTTCCTATTGGGCGTGGCATTGTTGACCGTTTTGGTCAGCGACAGATCGGCCACCTGGGGGGTCACGGTCACGCTGGCCTGGTCGTCTTCGGCCGGGGCGTTGTTGTTCACGGTCGAGTCGCTATCGAACTGATCAGCCGCGGTGATTTGAGCGGAATTGATTTTGGCCCCAATCGTGGCGGTTGTGGCGACGATTTGCAGCGTGGCGCTGCCGGCGCTGTTCACGGTTCCCACCGTCCAGATGCCGGTGGCGCTGCTGTAGGTTCCCTGGCTGGGAGTCGAGGAGACAAAAGTCAGCCCCGCCGGCAGTTGGTCGGTGATGGCCACGCTGGTGCCCGCGTTGGGACCGGCGTTGGATACCGTAATCGTGAAAGTGACGTTCGCGTTTTGGATCGGCGAGGCATTGTTGACGATCTTTGTCAGCGAGAGATCGGCCACCTGGGGCGTCACGATCACGCTGGCCTGGTCGTCTTCGGCTGCCTGCTGGTTGTTAGGGGTCGAGTCAATGTCCCCTTCATTTGCCGCGGTCACTTCGGCCGTATTGGTCTTCACCCCGGAGGTGGCGACCGTGGCCACGATCTGCAACTGGGCCGTGGCGGCGCTATTCAAGCTGCCGATGGTCCAGATGCCAGTTCCGCTGGCGTAAGTCGTGGTGCCGCTGGGAGCGGCGGAGACGAAGGTCAAGCCGGCGGGGAGGGCGTCCGTCACCACCACGCCGCTCGCGTTGCTCGGCCCGCCGTTGGTGGCGGTGATCGTAAAGGTGACTGTCTCCCCGACGTTGGGCGTGGCGTTCGAGACAATTTTTGTCAGCGACAAGTCAATGGGAATTCCCGTCAGGGGAATGCTGGCTTGATCGTCTTCGCCGGCGTTCTGATTGTTGGGGGTGGAGTCGGGATCGGACTCATCGACGTCGGTGACTTCGCCGGTATTGGTCGCTATCCCCGGCGAGTTCACGGTGGCCGTGATCGCCAGCGTGGCCAATGCGCCGCTGTTGAGCGACGGAATCGTCCAATCGCCCGTAAGGTTGTTGTAGGTTGTAACACCGCTCGGGGTGCTCGAGACAAAGGTCACGCCGGCCGGCAGCATGTCCGTGACAATAATGTTGTTGGCCGCACCGGGTCCGGCGTTGGACAGCGTGAGGGTGTAGGTGATGTTCTGGCCGACCGAAGGATTGGCATTGTCCACAATCTTGGTCAGGCTCAGGTCGGCGGGGTTGGAGAAGTCCTGGGTCTTTACCGTGGGGCCCAGCATCCCCAGAAAGGTCATCTGGCCGTCCGTGCCGTTGACGGTCGTATCCGACTGGAATTCAATCGCGCCGACGCTCGTGAAAGTGGCCGGCCCCGCTGCCCCGCCCCCGGTGGTGAAATCCGTGATCTTGAAGAGCAGCTCACTGGAAGGGCTGTTGGGAATGGCGATGGTCTGTTCGGACCAGTTGTTGGCGTCGGTATAGATCCGCAGCCGGGCCGTCGAGCCGGCCTGGTCCGCGCCGATCAGCATCCGGAAGCTGTTGGCGGTTCCGCCACTGGTCATGTCAAGGGCGCCCAGTCCGGTGAAGGCGATCGTGTCGCCGTCGGCGTCGACGCCGTCCCACACATCGACGTACCGCCCTTGCGCGAGCAAGCTGGCGTTCCAGGTGAGCGCGCCGACGGTCCCGGTGAGAGTCACCTGGTCTCCGGCCCCGGTAGCCGCGGTCAGCTCCACCAGCAGGTCTCGTTCGCCCCCGAGCGACGAAGCGGAAGCCGCCACCGCAAAGCTGATGTTGCCGACCGGCGGGAAGGCGGCCGTGACGGAAGGGTTGGCCGCGCTGAAGTCGTCGATCGTCGTGCCGGCTGTCCCCTGGGCCTCCAGGGCGGAGATTGCGATCAAGTTGCTGTTTTGGGCGGACAGCAGTACGCCGCCGGCGGTCTGCGACGGCTGCTCGACCCAGTAGCTGGCGGCAATCAGGTCGTCAAAGCGAAATTGGCCGGAGGCGTTAGTGGTCGTACTGGAGGTAAGAGCGTCACCCGCGCCGGGCTCAAACACGCTGTCGCCGTCGTCGGTATAGAGATTGATCGTCGCCCCGGAGATCTGCTCTCCCGCGGTGAAGCCGTTGTTGTTGAAGTCGCGGTAGATGAGTCCGGTGATCGCCCCGAAGTCGGTGGCCAGCATGGCCCGCCCTTCGAGCGTTTCAAATCCAAACCCGCGGCGGCGGGCCTGTTTTCCATCCGCCGACTTCGGCCCTTGGAACAGGGTCTTCATCAAGTCATAAAGCGACGAAACGACATTCCCACGCGAGCGGCGAGCCATTCCAAATCCCCCCATCCTTGGTGCATTACCGACATTCTCCATCCGCTGCTAGCGGGATCCGCCCATCCATGGGCGCGCGGAGAGAGAAGGTCGTCTCTCTCCCTATCGGCGCGGGGGGCCAGATAACTTGGGGCAATTGCCGCAGGTGCATCCGGCGCGATAGCATGGCCTTTGCATGTCCCAATACTGTCCCACATGCGGCTTTTCACTCTCGGCAGTTGTTGATGCTGCGGACGGGACCGTGCGCTGTCCGGCATGTTGGTCGGCGTGCCCGTCGAAGGTTGGATGGGGGCCGCCTCCGAGTCATCCGCGGGAAACTCCCCTCGGTACTTCCCTTCCGCCGCAAAATCCGTATCAGGCTCCCAATCCGTGGGCGGACAACTTCTATCGGCCGGGCTTCTTTCAGCCTCCCGACCGCAATCGAGCACTGAGCAAGGTTTTCCTCCCTGCCCTCTTCATGCAAATTTACGGCGGGCTGCTTGTGGTCGGCGGCATTGTGCTGGGGGGATTTATCCCATGGATCGTCGCGGATGCACCACGGAACGATCAGCCGATAATCCTCGGTTTGCTCGGGGTCTGCATCTTTTTCTGCGTGGCGGTGGGAGCATTCACCTTCTGGGCGGCGATGCGGATGAAAGCCCTCCGCTCCTATTCCCTGGCGGTGTCGGCGGTGGTCGTGATATTCCTCGTCGGATTTCTGGCCTGCCTGCCGGCAATGTTGGTCGGCATCTGGCCGCTGATCGCGCTTCTCGACGGCGAAGTCAAAGCCTGTTTTGATCGGCCGGATGCCGGGCTGCATCCCTGACTCCCCAGGATCCTGATGGAGTCTGAGCAAGCTAGAAATATTGACCCGTCCCAGACCTGTCCCCTTTGTTCTCTCCACAGTTTAACTTCCACTCCTAAATGGGTACAATGCGCATATTGCTCTTCCCACTGCTCCTATCTCGTTCCGTAGCGGAGTGCTTTATGTCGCTCACTCGTACTTGCGTCGCTGCGTGCCTCGTTATGAGTCTCCTGGAACTCACCTGCGCCGATGAGGCGACCGATAAAAAGTCGGTCTCGGCGATCGAGGATCGGGAACTGCATTTGATTTCGGTTTATCAGGGGCGGACCCGCACCGACGGCAAAATCCACGGCGGAAAAGCGACCGTGAAAGTGGATCGGCCGGGAAAGACGGTCACGCTGGTGCTCTCCTCCTACGAAAGCATCACCTGGAGTATCACCGCCACACCCGAAACCAAGCTCGCCAAGGTCATTCTGGGCGGGTATCACCGTCAGGCTGCGGCGGGGCTGGACGACAAGGTGGTACTCGTCAACGCCTTCCATGAAGGTGGCCAGTCCCAGCAGCGGCTGTATCATGCCTACGACGTTCAGTCCAGCACCTTTCGCCGATTGGTGAGAGAGGTCAACGGCTTGACGGGGCTGGAAATCAGCAGCTTTCAGGGCCTCAATTCCGCTCAGGAGCCATTTCTCATCGACCGCGTGCTGGATGATCCGCGGATCAAGTTGGACTACCCGCGCCCCACGCCGAAAGCCGATCTTCCCAAACTCGAGTTTACGGCGCTCCATCTGACCCCTGGCGCGCACCCGCATTCGCAACAGGCGTCCTACGGCGAGTTCACGCTGCAAGGGCCGAAAGAGGAAACGCTGAAGCCGGTCGGCGAAATTCGCAGCTTGGCTATTGATCCCGATACCAAGACGTACTATGGCCTGACAATGCACGAGCTGGTGACGCTCGACATGGGGAAGCGCAAGACGGAAAAAGTCGAAGAGAGCCTCGACGTGCCCCGCCTCAGTTGGCCGCGCTGCCTGACGTTCGACGCCAAACGGAAACGCTTGATCGTGGTGGGGGACAACCTGCTTTATGCGTTTACGCCCGCCGAGAAGAAATGGGTCGTGCTGACCGAGATCGAGCGTCCCTTGGGCTATGCGGGCATCGGCTACGACGCGGCCAGCGATATGTTCTATGCGTTGGCTACCAGCTTTGGCGGCGAAGGGCGCGAAATGCCGGTGATCCACAAGATCAACGCCGAGGGGGCAATCGTGGACCGGATCAAACTCTCCGCGCCGTTCCTGCCCGGGATTGTGGATGGCGGACGAGCCAACCCGCCGTCGCAAATTGTGCCGGTGGACGGCAAACTCGTGATCATCGCCGGTGGCGGCAGGGACTCGAACTCCGGCATGTTCAATCAAGAGCGTTTCATCTACCTGGTCGATCCCAAAGCCGAGAAAGTCTGGCTCACCGCCAAGGATATTAAGGCGGGCAGAGATCGCGGGGAGGAATGACGCGGCCACGTCACTATTCGAGCAAGCATTGCTTCTTTCGGCCGACGATCGCGTCACGCTGGCGGTTCAATTATTCGAATCGTTGACGCCGGCCCCGGCACCGGCGCAAGAATGACCCGCCATGCGTCGCTACAAATACAATTGCTGGTATACTTTGTAACGAGTGGCCTGATACACAAAACGGCTGCCGCACGAGCTCAAAACCTGTATCAGAAACGGCCCTTTCGGGGGGTTCAAGCGACGTACGGGAGTGGCGATGTTCGGGGACTTACGACGAGCGGATTTGACGTAAGGGGCTGTGCATTTTTTACTTCCGAGAGTGGGGGGTGATGGTGTAATTCCATTGGGGGCAGATGTTGTGGCGTTGAAGCTGGATGCTTTGAAACTCGGCGTTGGTGACTTTG
>JBKJNY010000112.1:0-30365 GCA_046593355.1 Pirellulaceae bacterium
GGCACCACCACCATGTGCCACCTCCGCGCCCTCCTCCTGGGCGAACCAGGACAATGGGAAAACTACTGGAGCGCCGCTAGCTTGACCTGACCCCACCAACAAATATGAAGCCTGCCCTTGCCAAGGCTTTATCAGCCCGGTAACGGCAGAGGATGACGAAATCATCCGCGTAGTTGACGATGCGGGCTCGGAAACGGTCCTGGTGTCCCAGTTGCTTCCAGCCCAACACAAACCGCCGCATGTAGAGATTCGCCAGCAAGGGAGAAATCGGTGCGCCTTGCGGCGACCCGCGTTTCTCGTCCCTGTTGCGGGTGGTGCGATGTACGCGACCCCGCTTGTCGGTCTCTTCCGTCGGTGCGACCAGCCAGAGCTTCAGCAGGTGAAGCACCGCCTTGTCGCTGACGCGGCGAGCCACGCTCTTCAGGAGTTCCCCGTGCGGGATACTATCGAAGTATCCGCTCAGGTCGGCATCCACCACCTCGCGTGCTCCGTCCCGCAGGAGCTGATGCACCAGTTGCACCGCCTCCCCTGCGCTTCGGTTCTCGCGATCCCGG
The DNA here is from genome assembly GCA_046593355.1 of Pirellulaceae bacterium. Classification (GTDB taxonomy): domain Bacteria; phylum Planctomycetota; class Planctomycetia; order Pirellulales; family Pirellulaceae; genus SXOA01. The sequence goes on from JBKJNY010000112.1 coordinate 555, forward strand.
CGCGCCGGGACTGCTCCTCCTGAAGGTCAGCCTCGAAGATTGGCCCCAAGATGATGAGCAGGGCGGTTTGCACCACCCGGTCCCGAATCGTAGCCCTGTTTCCTTAAAAACACGGCCCAGAGGCCGCTGCTTACCGTCCGGCTTGGCAATGTATGCCCGCCGAAGCGGCTGCGGCTCGTACCGCTTCGTCCTTAACTCCTCCGCCAATTCCCCCAGAAACTTCTCCACCCCGTACTTCTCGATGTCCGCGAACGTCTGGTTGTCTACACCGGGTTTTCCGGCGTTGGCCCGGCATCTCTTCCAGGCGTTTTCCAGAACATCCGCGCGATACACCTTGTCGTACAGGCTGTAGAAACGAAACTTGGGGTTACTCTTGGCTTTGGCCTGGAGCGCAGCGCAGAGTCTCTGCAGGGGTGTCGTGTTGTTAGGTTCATCACCAATCATCGTCTGCTTTCCTCTTGCTAACGCTCTCTCTTGAACGAAGGCCCCTTCGCTCCACCGGAGTTACCCGGTTTCGTCGCTACTACGAGCCTCTCCGTCACCCCAGCCGGCACCAGACCATCCTCACGGCGTCTGATTTGGCGGTCACAGCCCGCCACCACTTGGGGCTTCCCGTGCTTGCGGTTGCTTCCTTCGGTGCATGCCGTCGTCTATACCCCGGTGGAACCGCGGGGATAAAGTCGTTTTCCAGACTCCCGCGGCGGCAGCTTTCCCCGTGAATCAGGCGGGTCAGCTTCCACGTTTGAATTTTCGAGGCCTCAACCGACGTTCAACTATTGTTACGGCCTGCACCTTCGCGGGGCCGCAAATCGGCCCTTTCTATCGAAGGCTTCGATCCCGGCGCGCCGGGATTACCTCCACTGCCGCTTCAATTACTACCGGCTGAAACGACCTCTTGCCGGGGCAGGACTTTCACCCACCTGAAAACAACCACTCTTCACGGCGCACTGATTCACGATTCACGCCTCCTGTTTTCAAGCACCCGACCGCGACTTACGTCGATTGGATCTCACGCAAATCCAACCCCGCCAATGCTTTTCGCAATTCGCATTCGCCGGACTTTGATTCACACTCCCCATGATTCATGCTTTTTTGATTCATCCACTTTCTGTCATTTCTTATGCTTACCCATAAGAGTTTTTTCGCAATCCACGCGCCGCAAAATCTCCTGTCGCCGTCCAGCCAAGGCCGCTGCTCGCCCCCTGGCCCAGCGCGCATCGCTGCCGCACGTGTTTGTACAAAAGTATAGACACCCGGTTGGCACCAGTCAAGGGGTCCGCGCCAGATTTCTCAAAATACTTGGAAAAGCCCTGGTTGGCATGGCGGTCATTGTCGCCTGGCGACATGAAACAGGAAAATCGAGTGTCCAACTCGATCATCGGGCGTGGTCTTCCCGAAATAGGAATAGGCGTTTTCCGGGCAATTGATCGATTTTCCATCGGGAGACTCCACGCTGTAGGCGCGCCCTTGCAGCAGAGTCACGCTCACCGCATACCATCCAGGCTCCAAATTGTCTGACGATTCCTGGAATTGGGGCGGCAGGTGGTAGTCGATGCCTGCATGGCTCGGGTTAACGCGGCCAAAATACGCCAGATAGAGCGGCTCGTCCGGCGCGTTTTTGCGTTTCCAGTCTCGGAGCATGAGCAGGTCCTGTCCCCAGTCGATGTTGCTGTTGTTCAGATGGACAATGCCGTTTCGCGGCCCGCCGGCAAAATCGTTGAAGTACGAAAGGCTATGCGGGAAGCAGACGAGCGAGGAGAGAGCCGCGTAAGCGGCCAGTGCAATGGTCAAACAGGTTCTGGTACGGAGAAAGGGGCCAAATCGAAAGCACCCGGCTGACGCCAGCACGAACAGATAGGGTACGACCGGCATGACGTAGCGAACGTGATGATTCATTCCCGTGTTCGCACTGGCGACGGCCAGGACCACCGCTGGGCATAAGCAGGTCAACGCGCTGGCCATCCAAAATCCCATTCGCCGTTTCGACACGCGGCCCCGCGACTTTCGCCCGCCAATAATGGCCAGCAGAAAACATGACGAAAGTCCGGCCAGGATTAAGACGCCGCAGGGCTCCTTGACTGCGAGTCCGTATAAATAGTAGTACCACCAACCCTGGGTTCTCCACTCGCCGCGAAGAAAGGATCGGTCTGGGCCTTCCAGATCCCGATACTGGCAGTCGAGGCCGGTCACATAGTCGCGCGGAAGCGGCAACGGAAGCATGGCGATCATCGGCCGCCCTACAACCTCGCCGTCATTTTGACGAGAACCTAACCACCGTTTCGCCAGTTTAGACTGGAACGGCACCGATCCTACCGGTGATCCGAAACCGTCAAACGCATAGATCGAGATCAGGCAGAACCAGCCGAGCGCGAGCACTACCAGCAACTGCAATCCTGATGATTTCCACCTACGGCGCCGAACGATGACGAGGTGCGCCAGCCAGAGAAGTGGAAACAACACAAACAGAACAATCCATGTCGATTTGGCGCACTCGGCTAGCCCCAGAACGACTCCGCATAGCAGGGTTACGCGCCAGGTGGGCCGCGCCAGCCACCAGGCAAATAAGTAGCAAGCGGCCAGCCCTAGCGAAGTTCCAGCCACGTCTGGCGTCAACAGCGCGCCATGACCAAGAATGGTGGGGGAAGAGCACCAAAGAAGCACCGCGACTAACCCTGCCCGCCGGCCGAAGAGCAGCCGGCCCCAGTGGTAGCAAACGATGCCGCCCAGGAGCGAGAAGGGAATGCATACCCAGCGGGCCACCATCGCATACGTAAAGATTCTCGTGCCGTTCGCCACAACCAGATCGTCGCCGACGGCAAACTCGCAGCGCCCGGAGAGGTCGTCCGAGTAGTGCGACCAGTCCGTTTTAATGTCCGTCAGGAGTAGCGGCACCGTCGCGACCATCCGCACCAGGGGAGGGTTGACGCGATACAGCGAAAAGGTGCCGTGATGCCAGTGGCTGATTCCGGCGGCCAGATGGGCCGGTTCATCGATGACCGGGCTATGGACCGCAGCGGACCAGGCCAGCAGCAACGCATGAGCGGCGAGCAGCCCGTGTACGACAACCCGATGGCGGCGTGCGAGAACCCGCCCCAGAAACTTAGGGATTTGCCTGAACGACGCCTCCATCGAGACGGTTCCCTCGGGTGCGGTGGACCTCCGGGTTCACCTCGTAGGAAATGAACGCGACCGAGCCGTCCGCCATCGCCATGTTGAAGCCGGTCGGATGAGCACTCCCAAACGAATGGTCGCTGGTCACGTTCAAGCGATCCGCGATGGGAGGATACCTCAAATCGGTGGTGCGGAGCGTATCGCTATCATACCCGACGAAATGGTGCTGGTCGTCGTTTTCCGCTTTGCCCGAATAGTAATCGCTCTGCGCCAGGTATTTTTCGCCGACGAGGTAGGTGTTCCCGGTTCCGTCCGAAATAGCGGCCAGGGAGAGCGTGCTTCGCCGGTAGACAACGCCGCTACGGTCGAGTTCGTGCCATACGTACCAGGGAGAGTCCCCTTCCGGAAGCGATGCGGGGCCTCTCCCCCTTCCGCCGCTGACGTCCGGCGCCATGTCCCCCGAGCAGGCCGCGTAATCGCTGCGGGCGACAAGGTTCGGTCGCGACATGTTTACATAGTCCACCGGGTGTACAAACGCCAGAGTGGTTCCAGCGCGCCGGGAGGGGCAGTTAAACACGCTCACGGGAACCGAGGCACTGGTGGAAAGGATGCTGGCGCGGTCGGGGTTCCCGATCCACGAACCGGCCTTTCTTAACTCGTCCTGTTCCAGGAAAGGCAGCACGTTGAATGCCCATCCGCCAGGCTGCTCCGCGCCAAATCCTCGGTCCGGCTCGCCGGTCCACCTCCAGCCCCAGCCGCCGCTAGGCAGGTGCCGCTGCAGGGCCTCGTGCGAGTGCATTCCCATCGCAACCTGTCGGAGCTGGCTGGCGCACGTCATGCGCCGCGCCGCCTCTCGGCTGTACTGAACGGCTGGAAGCAGCAAGGCAACTAGGATGCCGATGATGGCAATCACCACCACGATTTCTAGCAGGGTCATCGCCCTAGGGCGACACGCGGGCCGCTTGCCGTTCAGATGTGTTTGATGGATTCGGTACATTTCGTTCGTCCCCACTGCTTACCGGATATTAGCACCTTTCGGGCTTTACGACTAACGCCTCTCAACCCGACGCCGGCTTAGATACCAGTATGAGATGCCAACTGCAAGACTGACGCAGGCGATGACGATTAAAACCCACAGCCTCGAGCCCGTCGACTTCGGTTTGACCGGGATGGTTGGTCGCACCTCAACAAGGTCGGCGGAAAGCTTCGCTCCATCCCAATAGCCGATTCGCTGCTTGATACGAATATCAGCAACGGGAGTGTTAACAGCCATTCCTAGTCCAGAAATGTCAAATGTGGAATCGGCCAGACCCGCGGGCGAGACGACATCTGAGATGTCAACGATCCGCGTATATTTTTCGGCTCGACTTTTTCGGTCTCGTACAGTGGTCTGGATCGTTGCTGGCAACCATTCGATTGCGGGCGCTGAAGAAAACTTGCTCGTAGTTTCAAATTCCGTCAATTCAGTCTGATAGACGGACTTGTAGACGCGGAACGGAGCTACTGTTTGGATCCAGTACTGCCTGGCTTGCCGAAACTTGTCCACGAACCGGATGTGCCATACTTTTTCGCCGTTGAACTCCGTGCTCGTCATCGCCAGCATGTCTTTCGGATCCTGTACTCCGAGACATTGTTCAAGTGTGTCACTAAAGGAGTAGAAGCCGCTAAGGCCCAGAACCCGCGGATCGAAGCGATATTCTGACGTGGATGCCGAGGGATCTTCTATCGTCGTCGAATCCTTGCCATCATAGGTAAGCATTTCAGTCGATGTATAGATGCAGCAATAGTCTTTCGTGGTCTCGGAGGAGAATCGGCGTTTGATACCATCGAACTCGATTCGCATGCGTTGTGGCGGATCGGTGGGCTGGAGGAAGCGAATACCAACGGTCAATGCGCTTGGCGGCGTGTTGACTCTAGTACTCTCTACAGCCCGCAGGATCGCTTCAGCATCCGTGTTTTGAGACCAACTCCGAGCCGCAAACAAAAATTGTGTTAGAATAGCCAAAGCAATACAACTACGCGCAGTGAGTGAAAAACAGTAGGCCACGGCGAATAATCCTCGAATTTACACGACGCTGGACTCAAAACGTTACGATGAGTCCAGGCGTCGTCGGTGAGTTCGATTTATGACTTTTTTTCACAATCAACGCTTTCTCTCTTCGGAACCTGTTTCCAACCCTTCCCAGTACCCATCTTGATAGTACAGGAGGTAGTCCATTCGCAGTCCACTACCTGCCAGCAGTCGCGGAGAGGTTCATTACAGTTTTTATTGGCTTGCGTAGTACAGCCTGTAGGAAAATCCTCTTTGATCTCGACTGGAAAGATCGCAGTCGATGCGCAATCCTTCTCAGCCCTGGATGCACAGGTAGACTGCAGAGCGGTGGGAGTATGACACGCGCCAACGCTGCCTGAAGCGCCACTGTGATCGCAGATCGCGAATCCTACCTTCGCTGCCACAATAAAAACCAGCCAACACACGGACGCGATCGCAACTTTTCTAATCATGGCTTGACTCCTAAAAGTGATGAACTTCCCTTCCCGGGGTGAGAAGGGACAATAACCAGTGGAATGCGCAACACTCGGAAGGTCTTTGGCTCGGCATCGGTCTGAACGTCGAGCAGGATTTCTCGATCTTCAAAAGTTGTCGAGTCGATTCGGCCGATTCCGAAATCGATCTTCACTTGATGACTTTTGGCCACAACGGTGGACTGAAAGCGTGCCTTGCAATAAGGCGGCAGACTATGAACTGCCAAGATCCGTGTTGGCTCGACGGACGTAATCACGAAATTAGCAGGGGGGGGGTGAAGAGTCCTGATTGCGCATGAGCACGAGCGATGATGGAGCGACTGTTAAAGGAGGCCGCACGGTTGCCTGCACGAACAACTCCAGCTTCGGAACGCGGGGAGAGTTGGTGCTGAATCGAATGATGGACCGATATGCCACTGCCTGCAGAGTGGCCGGCGGTGAGAATTTGACGACATACTCGTTGCCAGCCTTGTTGATCGCCGCGCTGAAGTAGGGAGAGTCTGAAGCCGCCCCAGTGACCCGAATCAACTTAGCCAGAGAATGAACTTGTCCTGAGAATTCTTTCGGCTTTTCATCCGCCACCAAACCCAGGTTCACCGAAGTAGAATCAAGCCAAAGCTCCGGAATCACCTTGGCTCTGAGCTTCACTTCATCCGACGCGACTTGACCCGATGACCGGAACGACAAAGTAAGCGTCGAAACGATATCATCATGCGAGACGCCCGTGACGAGCACGCATGGCACGGCGAAGACATCCCGAGGTTTTACGACCTTTCCTAGTAGATCGTCCGGAGTCGTCGTGCATTGGCACGAAGTCTCCACGGCGACAATCTGGATCGGTTCCGAGCCTCGGTTTTCAAGATAGGCAATTCCCTTTAGCCGTTCGTTTTGCCCAACTCGGCCAAAGTTGATTTCGCTCTCCCTGAAACCGACGGTGGATGCCGGACCGTGAGCTCGAGTACGGAAGTACGAAAACAGGGTTCCGGCATAGAGGCAAAAAAGAACGCCTAACGCGGATTTGGTGCCTAGTGAAAGCTTCACTGTGCAAACCCTCCACCGCATCGTTCTCGACGATGCGCTGACAAGACATCCCTGCCAGGTGTCAAACCAGCCGCTCCCCACTGAACTTGGAGCGGATGAGCGAATAGGGTGAAAGTATCACCCTGGCAAAAGCTTGTCAAGCATTTGCGACAAAGAATCTTGTCGAGGGACGGAGAAATGCTCCGTCCTACGTTCCAGGCGTCTACTTCGCCAACATTCCCCGCGGCTCTTCCATGCCCAGCCGCTTCATCTTCTTGTAGAGCGTGGTGCGGTTGATGCCGAGGGCGTCGGCGGTCTGGGTGCGGTTCCAGTTGTTGAGCCGCAGGACCTCCAGAATGATGGCCCGCTCAGGGGCTTCCATAGCGTCCTTGAGGGCTTTGCCGCTGAGGGGCTCCAGGTGCATGGCGGACGCGCCGGCGCACATCTGCGGCGGAAAATCCTCGGGCGTGACAATGTTGGTGCGACCGAGCAGGACGGCCCGCTCGACGACGTTCTGCAGCTCGCGGACGTTCCCCGGCCAGCGATAGCGCTGCATGGCGGACATCGCCTCTTCGCTGAAGCCTTCGCATGTTTTGCCCGTTTCCTCGCGGGTGCGGGCCAGGAAGTGCTCGGCCAGGAGCGGGATGTCGGAAATCCGGTCCCGCAGCGGCGGCAGTTCGATGCTGATGACGTTGACCCGGTAAAACAGATCCTGTCGGAATCGTCCTTCCGCCACGGCCCGCGACAGATCGTCGTTCGTGGCGAGGATGACGCGGCTATCGACATGAATGGTGGTCGTGCTGCCGACCGGCTCGAATTCGAATTCCTGCAATACTCGCAGCAGCTTGACTTGCAGGCTGGGAGAGGCCGTGCCGATTTCGTCCAAGAAGATGGTGCCCTTGTCTGCCTTGGTGAACTTGCCGATCTTCTCCCCGACAGCGCCAGTGAACGAGCCGGCCGCATGGCCAAACAGCTCGCTTTCCAGCAGGGTCTCGGGCATCGCTCCGCAAGCCACTTCCACGAACGACTGGTCCCGCCGGCTGCTGCGGCGATGGATGGCGCGGGCCAGCAGCGATTTGCCGGTGCCACTTTCGCCCGTGACGAGAACGGTCGCACGGGTATCCGCAATGCGGTCAATCGTGTCAAAGACTCGCTGCATCCGGTGGTCGTGGCCGACAATGTTTTCCAGCCCAAAGCGGAGGTCGAGCTGGGCCTTGAGCTTCTGATTCTCCTCGATGACCTTCTTTTGCGAGAGCGCCCGCTCCAGGGCCATCGCCAGCTCTTCATCAATGAGCGGCTTGGTGAGCAGATCAAAGGCCCCTGCCCGCAAGGCTTCGATGCCCGTCTCAACAGTCCCATAGCCGGTAATCAGCACGACCGTCAATTGGGGATGGTTTTGGCGGCACCAGGCCAGCACCTCAAAACCGTCCCCGTCGTTCAGGCGGACGTCCACCAGGACCAAATCCAGGGAATGGCTTGCAATCTGTTCCCGTGCCTGCCGGCAGCTCTCGGCGGTAAAAACGGTATAGCCCTGCTCGCGGAGCCAAACCGCCATCGAATCGAGCAGATGGCGGTCGTCGTCCACCAGGAGCAAATTGTGGTTCTTCATGGGGCTGCCAATGTGTCAATGAGGGTGCGAAGGCGCTAATTCCCGGCGAAATCGCCGGATTTGCTAGCAAACGCAAATGACCAGGACTGGAACTCGGCTGCATCTGCGGGGAAACAGAGGCAATGGGAGTGATGAAGTTTATCTACGTCACAGTTGATAAACGTCAACAGGGCAACGCCTCGCACTGGAATGGGCCCGCATGATGGATTCGTCGAAAGTACTTGACCTGTCTGAACTTGGGGTGATTTTCTCACGTACACCCTTTGCAATCATGGAATCGTCGATGGTACACTGACGGACCCTCGGGAACCGCCATTCTCGTTGGCTTTTTCCCCAAATAAGGTTAGGGTTAAGTTGGGGGTTGCCCGGTGTTCTATTCCTCAGTTGAGCGGGTTCCTTCCAGGAACCAACCAACTTGCGACTTTCTCCCCAATCGCCTCACGGCATCGAGGAGCGAGTTGCTTGGACAGTTAAATACTCGTTTCGAGTAAGTGAGGTTTGCGATGTCGATTAGCGTGCTCGTTGCGGATGACCATCCCATTATCCGCGCCGGAGTTGTGTCCATGCTGAGGGATACGGAAATGCGCGTGGTCGCGGAGGCGGCCACCGGGAACCAGGCCATTGAGCTGACGGCCAAGCATCACCCGGACGTGGTGCTGCTCGATATTCGGATGCCGGAGACGGACGGCCTGGAAGCCTTGGAGCGGATTGTGGATCGGTCGCCGCGCACCAAGGTGGTGATGTTTACCGGCCACGATACGCAAACCTTTGTGGCCCGCGCCGTCGCACTTGGCGCTGCGGACTTCATTATGAAGGGGTCGCCCAAGGAAGCGATTATTACGGCCATCAAGCGGGCCCACACGGGCTTGCCGCCTGATCCCGATAGCCTGATGGGCCGGGTCAAGAATACAATGGTCCGCCGCCGGCCGACCTACGACGAGGACATTCCCCTCACCAACCGCGAGGTGCAGGTGCTGCGGCATGTGGCGATGGGGCTTTCCAACCGGGAAATCGGCAGCTCGCTGGAGATCAGCATCGAGACGGTAAAAGAGCACGTGCAGAACATCCTCCGCAAGCTCGAAGCCGGCGATCGGACGGAAGCTGCCGTTTGGGCCGTGAAGAAGGGGCTCGTGTAAGCGACAGGATTTCTGAGTCAGCCAAGGCGGAGGGCGAGTGCTTTCCGCCTTTTTTTACGCGCGGAGGAGCGTTCGCGGGAATTTTTTTGCCTCGTGCGCTCTCCTACTCCAAGGCCCCAGGTGTGCGGCTATGGTTCCTTTGCTTCCCCTAGCGGCATTGTGCCGGTGGACTTTGCGGGCCTAGTGGAAAAAACCGGAACTTAGCAGCCGGATTGCCCCTGCCGATTGCCGATTTTCAAGTTGTGCGCCCCGCGGGACAAACCTATAATTCCCTGTGGGTAGGGGACACCAGGAGTACGTAGTGGCTGATAAGCCCAGAGTTCTCTTTGTCGGCGGATCGAAAGACAACACTGCCGATTTACCGGCGGGAACGGAGACGTTGTTCGATGTCGTCAAGGTTCAAAACCCCATTCGCGCCCTGGCGAAGCTGACCCACGAAAACTTCGACGGCCTCTTCGTCTCGAAGGAGCATTTTCAGGAAGCTCTCCGTTTCGGCCGCTTGCTGGAAAGCAACCGCGTGTTGGAAGGGATGCCCGATGCGGTGGCCGTCGTCGATGCCGGCAGCACCATCCTGTGGACCAACGACCGCCTGCGCTCTTGGGCCAATAAGGGAAACATCATCGGCGAGAGCTTCTTCGCCGCGCTCGGCGGGCCGGCAATTATCGGCGGCGACACCTCCCCTTTTCAAAGCGCCCTCAAAAACTCCCAGACCGCCGTCTCGCTCCTGCGGACCAAGGAAGGCAAGCATTACCAGTTGCACGCCGTGCCCATGCCGGACCTGAAGGACGGCGCGCCGCACCTGGTGGTCACGGTCCGCGATGTCTCGGTCGAAACCGAGCAGCAGCAGAAATTGGCGGCGATTCAAACGGCCGGACGCGAGCTCGCGGGACTTCGTCCCGAAGACGTCTTTTACATGACCGTCGCCGAGCGCAAAGAGCTGCTCAAGAAGAACATCCTGCAATACACGCAGGATCTGCTCCATTTCGACGTCGTCGAAATCCGCCTTCTCGACCCCAAGACCGGAGAGCTCCAGCCGCTGCTGGAGCATGGCATGGACCCCGCCGCGGCCGGTCGAGTGCTGTACGCGGAGTACACGGGGAACGGAGTGACCGGCTTTGTGGCCCGCTCGGAGGTGAGTTACCTGTGCGACGACACGACGACCGACCCGCTGTATCTGGAAGGCGTGAAGGGGGCCAAGAGCTCGCTGACCGTGCCGCTGAAGTTCGAGCATCAGACCATCGGCACATTTAACGTGGAAAGCCCCGTTCCTCATGCCTTTTCCGAGGCTGACCAGTTGTTCGTCGAGACCTTTTGCCGCGGAGTGGCAGCGGCGCTCAACACGCTCGACCTGCTCAGCGCTCAAAGGGCCAACGCGGCCCAAGATGCCATCGAGGCGATTCACAAAGCGGTCGCGCTGCCCATTGACGAGATCCTGAGCGATGCCTGCGCCCTCGCGGAGCGCTTTCTGGCCGCCGAGCCCGAGATCGCCATTCGTTTGCGACGCATTGTCCGGGACGCCCGCAACATCAAGGAAGTGATCCACAAAGTCGGCCGCAACATGGCCCCCACCGAGGCGGTGCCCGTCGACAGCGTTTCGAGCAAGCGGCCTAAGCTCCACGGCCGCCGCGTGCTGGTCGTCGACCCGCATGACGATATCCGCTCCTCCGCTCACTCCTTGCTCGAACCCTACGGCTGCGTGGTGGAGACGGCTCAGAAGGGCTCCGAAGCCGAGCTACTTTACCAGCTCAGCATGCAGAATGATAAGTACGACGTGGTGGTAACAGGCGTTGACCTGCCCGACATGAGCGGAGCCGACCTGCTGATTCGCCTCAAGAAGATGGTGGACCCGGTGCCGATCATCCTCACGCAGGAGTTCGGCCATGACCCCGGCCATACGCTAGTCCGCGCCCGCCGCAACGGCCTCAACGAGCGGGCCTGGATTATCAAGCCCTTTCGCGCCCCGCAGCTCCTCGACACGATGGAACACATTCTGGACTGGTCGAAGAAGGATCAGACGCAGGCGTAAGGGTTCTTTCACTTGCTTCTCGACACCCTCCTTTCTTTCGTCGCCTTCCTGGGCCATTTCTCCCTTTGCGTCTGGCTCTTCAATCGATTGCATGCCCTACCTTGGCCGCGGTTCGTGATTAAGTGGCTGGGGCGGGCGATACTTGGCTGGGGTGCGGGAATACTCTTCGTCTACGGGCTACGCGCGGCAGTGGCCGGCAATTGTGTGTGGACGGGAACGGCCGTGGAGACGACGGAGATTCCCTGGCTGATCTACCCCGCGCTCTCCAGCCTGGCGATGATAACAGCCATTCCAAAATGGCTCGTCCCCAAGCTTTTCTCACGGGTTCCCGCCGCTCTTGTTTCCAACGACACGCGTCTACTCGATCTGGCAAGGGAACTTGGCCACGCTCCCATTGGCTCCGGCGAGACGCGCCTGTTCGCCAGAATTCCCGGCAACCAGATCTTTAAGCTCGCGGTGCAGAAGAAGACGCTCCGCCTGCCGAAGTTACCACGGGAGCTTGAAGGGCTGACCATCGCCCACCTCTCCGACCTGCACATGACCGGCAAGCTGACCCGCGAGTTCTATGAGGCCATCGTGGACCACACCAACCAGCTTCAGCCAGACTTGGTCGTCATCACCGGCGACATTGCAGAGAAGGTGAAGTGCTTGGGCTGGATTGTGCCCGTTCTCAGCCGCCTCAAGGCCTGCGAGGGAAAGTACTTCATACTCGGCAATCACGAGATGAAGTTGCCGGACCCTGATTTACTCCGCCGACTCATGATGGAAGCCGGGTTCATCGACGTTGGCGGCAAAGCGATGCGAGTTCCGCTTCGGGGAGTCGAGATCCTCATGGCCGGCAACGAGGTCCCGTGGTTTGGAACCAACCCAACTCTGACTCCTGTTCCTGGGCAGGCTGGAAGCCTACCCCACCCATTCCGCCTGCTCCTTTCCCACTCTCCCGACCAGCTTCCCTGGGCCAAGGCCAATCAATTCGATCTGATGCTCGCCGGCCATACCCACGGCGGACAAATTCGCCTGCCGATGATCGGTGCGCTTATCTCCCCCAGTAAATTCGGTTTCCGCTATGCCGGCGGCTTGTATTTTGAAGAGCCGACGCTGCTGCACGTCAGCCGCGGCCTCTGCGGCGATCACCCCATCCGGCTCAATTGCCCGCCGGAGCTGCCGCTGCTGAAACTGGTTCGCGGCGATCGGTCGAAGTAGAGAATGCCAGCAGACGAGCCAACGGCACGCTGAACGATGCAAACGCTGGCCCGCGAGATAATGTACGATACGATTACATCGCTGTTTGGGGATTTCGATGACAACCTTCTTCCGTTGTGTGATTTCGAGCGCATTGCTTGGCTTGGCGTGCTGCGCCGTGTCGCCGGGGTGTGGCCAACCAACAACCCCTCTGACCGTGAAGCCGGTAATGGCCCCGGCGGCACCCTGGTTTGCCGACGTGACGACCGAACTGGGGCTCGACTTTACCCACGACCCGGGCCCCGTCGACGGCAAGTACTTCATGCCGCAGATCAACGGCTCCGGCGCGGCTTTGTTCGACTGCGACAACGACGGCCGGTTGGATATTTACCTCCTCCAGTGCGGAGGTGCTGATTCGAATTCGACCAACGCACTCTTTCGTCAAACGCCTGGCGGCAAGTTTCAAGACATCAGCAAGACATCGGGCCTGGATATCAATGGACTTAACCTGGGAGTGGCCATCGGCGATGTCAACAACGATGGCTGGAGCGATGTCTTGGTAACGCAATACCTGGGGGTCAAGATGTTCCTGAACCAGGGAAAGGGAGTTTTCGGTGAGGCCACGGCGCAGGCCGGGCTGAAAAATCCCTGTTGGGGTGCCTCGGCCAGCTTTGTCGACTACGACCGGGATGGCTGGCTCGATCTGATCGTCGTCAATTACCTCGACTTTGACGAAACCCGGCATTGCACGGGCCGAGCCGGGAAACGCGATTATTGCCTCCCCAATGTCTTTCCCGGCACTCCGGCCCGTCTGTGGCGGAACCTGGGCTGCGATGCCGCGGGAAAATGGCTTGGCTACGAGGACCGCACCGCAGCCGCCGGACTGGAAGAAAACCCTGGTCCCGGGATGGGAGTGCTGTGCGCCGATTTCAGCGGCGACGGCTGGCCCGACATTTTCGTGGCTAATGATCTGGCGGCCAATCATCTCTGGATCAATCAGCGCAACGGCGTCTTCACCGAGGAAGCGGTCCCGCGCGGCGTGGCGTTCGATGCCCGCGGCGCGGCGCTGTCCAACATGGGAGTTGCCTACGGGGATGTCGATGGCAACGGATTGTCCGACCTCTTTGTCACCCATTTCACCAACGAGCACCACGGACTGTGGATGCAACAGCCCCGCGGATCCTTTGAAGAGCTGACCATTCAAGCGGGGCTGTCGCAGAGCCAATGGCATGGCACGGCTTGGGGCGCGGCGCTGGCCGACTTTGACCAGGACGGAGCCGACCTCTTCCCTTCCCCCGATCAAAAAACCAACGGATTTTTCTGATAAGTAGAATGTTCCCTTTTCCGGTCCTGATAGGATGCTGTCAATTCGTGACGGCTGCCTTCGGCGGAGACTCGATATGGCTGAATTTAGGCTCAGGCAAAATGATCCATCCCCACCAATCGAGTTCAGTGAGATCGAGATTCCAAACGACACTGATTTTGGAACCGGATCGCTCTGCCTGAAGCTACGCAAAGACTCTGTTTCACCGACTGAAATCGTAGTTTTCCACACCGGCAAGCAGCCGGAATTCCAAATCTCGCTCACGATCAGTTACCAAAAAGACGAACTTCTCGCACTACTCGGACGCGCCGACGGCTCGCTCCCACTTTCGGCACGCGAATTCTCCTTAGCGTCACTCAACTGGCGAGCAACTCGTGATCCCATCACAGTTTTATTCGCCGGATGGATGTTGACCTCAGTAACGTGTGGGACCACAACAATCTCAGACTCTCGCGAATGGTCCAATCCAACTGATGCAAGAGTGGTTCCCAATTGGAAGGAAGTACCGCACGAGGGAACGCCGTACCGATATGAACTCGAATCGACAGGCGTCACCGACGCTCGCGATTTTACGGGCGACGAGTTGGACACTGTTTCCACGTTTCTTGAATTTGAGCTACCTTTCTCCCTGCCATATTTGGATGGCGAACTCCCACGCACCATACCTTTTCAAAGTGGCAGAGAAGGCCAGGTTCTGCTCGCAACCCGCCAAACACATTTCAGTGACATCGAGGCGGCGTTGGGCTTGCCTACTAAGGCCCCGCCCCCTGGCTCGGTAATTGTCTGTGTTGAAGACAGACACGGTCGCGTGAATGTCTCCAAGCTTCAATTTCAATTCAAGGGTTACATTGAACTAATACTGCGTCAGTCGCTTTTCGATGAGTGCTTGCTTTTGTTTAACAAGTTCTTAGAACATTACAGAAAGTCAACAAGACGATTTGAGTTTCGCAAACTATCGCATCGTGATATTGTCTCGTTCACATTTGCTCATATTTTGAGTGAAGGTGTGTGGAATCGAGTGATCGAACCCGCCTCCCGCATAGTTTTGGAAGCGCATCCGGGATTCGCCAACAACACGTTGCTTTGGTTTGCGATCAATTCATCGGGTGAGCTTCAACTCGAATTATGGGAGCGGTTAATCCTTGAGTCGAGGCACTATTTGGGCGTCGGCGATAATCGGATTGCAGTCGTTAATGCCGTTACCGCTTTGGAGAGTCTCTTGAAAGTCAATCACGGGCGACTCTTCAAGTTTTTTTTCACCCAGCGAGGGGTAAGACTTGACGAATGGAAGAACGGTGAAAAACTTGAAAGCGTAACGATTTGCTTGAACCTTTTGCACGTCATGCGGTCGCAGCTTGGTTTGGGGGATAAACTCGCGGAAAGGTTGATTGAGCATTACAATCGAAGGAATAACATTGTCCACAATGGAACGCTGAAAGTCGCTAGTGCTGACGCACGATGTGCGGTCGAGGACATCTATTTCCTGGGGAGATGTCTGTTGGACCGTTTTGACTTTACTCTGCACTGCATATTTCGCCCGAACGCCAAGGTTGAAGGGGTGGATAATATCCGATTCGTCGATGTCATTTTTGAGGATGAAGTCGGAACAGCCACTGTGAGGCTCATCGACGATGAATTGCGAGGCGAAATAAAAACGCCCACGGCGAACCTTGTGCGCCTGTCAGCCCCGAAATCTGCTCTGAAGTGGATTGTTGGGCAACGTAACAGCGCTGCAATAAGCTACAGTAGGTCCGCTCGTCGCGCGAGGCTGTTGTTCAACGACGTTGTCCTCAGCCAAGCGGATGTCGAACTCGATCCAAACTTCGACGTAGCTGCGGTTCGCGGATCAGAATTCGATGAGAATCTGTTCCGTCTTTCGGCAGAAGACCCAGCATTGATCTCCATAAATCAAAGAGAAATACCGCCCGAAGAGTTCGTCGATCTCGACGATGTGTAGCGCCGCGTTAGCTATACCTAGTGCTAACCAGCCAGAAAAGGGGACCAGCCAGAAAAGGGGACATTCCACGCCTGTTCGGCACGCCATTTGCGCCATAATCGCGACTGGGG
The DNA here is from genome assembly GCA_046593355.1 of Pirellulaceae bacterium. Classification (GTDB taxonomy): domain Bacteria; phylum Planctomycetota; class Planctomycetia; order Pirellulales; family Pirellulaceae; genus SXOA01. The sequence goes on from JBKJNY010000112.1 coordinate 16,556, forward strand.
TCAAGGCTGTCAAACTGGCGGAGACAGGCGGTGGCCGAGAAGCGAGAGCCTGTGCGCAGTCGCGATGTCCAAGGACTGAAGTACCTGGACATGCTGCTGCCGCTGCTAGATGCACTTCACGAGGTGGGTGATCAGCGTCCCCGCCCCGTCCTGCACCGCCCCGCGGACGTGCTCCGCCCCTTGCACCTTGATCTGCGTGATTTTCTGGCTCTTCCGCAGGGTCCGGTTGACCAGCGCCCGCCACACCCGCCACAACCGCCACAGCCGCACCAGCCACGGCGTCATCTTATGGGGCCACGACTTAGGCGGCGTTTGAAACGGTTGGCGGTTCACGGAGTCGGCTTCGCGGGCGTAAGGATGGCCGGTAAAGAAGAATTCAATGGAATCCACGCGACTTCGCGGAGCAACTGGGTAGTGTTCCCTCGCCTGGCCTGAGCGTTCTTCATGGGGCCATGGACGAAGCGGGTTGCCAGATCATGATCTCGCCCTTATCAGAAACCGAAAGGTCTCCCGAGTATTGACGGTAAATGCCCTCCGCAGCGGCGTGTGGCAAGCTGATTCCGAACTGCCGAACGTATTTTGCCAGGACGCCCATGAACATCGGGTTGGCGTCCGTCGAGCGAACAAAAGTGGGCATGAGCTGCAGCGGCCTCAGAGAAATGATGGTCCCGCGATTCATCCAGGCACCGGTGCGAATTTCCGCGCCGCTCATCAAGATAATCGTCCCTCCTTTCATTTGCAGGCCGGCAAAATCCTTCGCGGGGCCGCCCACGATGATCGTTCCCCGCCGCATCCGCATGCCGACCTCGAGCCCCGCCGAGCCGCCCACGATGATGGTGCCGTTTTTCATTCCGGCTAAAGACCCGCGGTAGGCCGCGCCGATCTGCCCCCCGGCGTGCCCATGCACATGGATCAGGCCATTCTTCATTTCAGCTCCGATCCAGTCGCTGGCGTTGCCGTGGACCTCGATGCGGCCCCCCTTCATGTAGGCTCCCAGGTGCATCCCGACCGTGCCATGCACGGTGATGCTCCCCCTGGACATGGCCCTCCCAATCCAGCGAACCTTGTGCAGTGGCCCGTGGAGGACGAGAGCTTCGCTCCGTTCCCCTTCGACGTCAAAGAACTCGCTCAGCGGTAATTGGCGTTTGCCGTGGTAGACGATGAGCGCACGGATTTCGGCATTGGTCAGCTCCGCCATGGCATCCGGCGAGAACACTTCAGCTTCCAGGGCAACCGTCGGCGGCCGTTTGAGATGAAAAGTGATGGGCATTACCAGATTCCCGGCAGTGCTGAAAAAGGGGGTCAGGCACGTCGCAATGGTCGTCTTTCGCTCCGCGAAAGATCGTCCTTTCGCGGAGCGAAAGGCGACAAACTGTTAGCGTGGCACTTCGATGCAGTCCTGCATTCTGGGGTTGTGGATGCGCTCGATTTCCACCGGATAGTTCTCAAACGACATGGTGTAGCAGTCCTCGAACAGCGGCCGCATAAACGCGTCTATGCCGGGGTCGCACGGCGGCTTCACGATGAACTCGCGTCCCTCCGGCGCTGCGCGAATCTCGCCATCCTCCAGCACAATCTCGCCTCCCTTGATGACGTAGCGCGGATGCCCGAACATCTTCCGTACATTCTCGTCCTCTTCGTAGATCACCACGTCGCCGTCGCAGCCCAGGCCGAGGTTTCCCTTTTGGAACAGCCCCAGCGCCCGCGCGGGGCCGGCAGACATGGAGATGGCGACTTCATAGAGCGAATACTCGCGGTCGATCTCCGGCAAGGTGATTTTTCCCTTGATGGCGTCGGGGAGTTTCAGGAGGGATTCCTTGCGCACATCCGCCCGCATCAGCAGCTCGATAATCTCCGGATACCGCCAGAAACAACCGCCGTTGGGGTGATCGGTGGAGAGGAAGACCTGCCAGGGATTCTTGATGAGGAGCAGCAGCTCCAGCCCCGCGGCCCATTGTACGGCGTTGACGAGGTTGCTGGGGCGATAAGTATAAGGGACGATGCCGCAGCCCGTTTCGTTCTCGATGTCCAGGTTCCCCCATTTCCGCCCAGTCAGTTTATAGAGCAGGTGCTGCCACGGTCCGTCGGCGGTGATGGTGATCGTGTCGCCAAACAGAACTGCTCCCGCGTCGGTGGTGATGCCCGGATGGGTGTTGAAGTATTCGGCAAGCTGCGCCGTTTCCGAGCGAATGGTATCCCAGCCGTCGCCGCCGTAGGCGTGGTACTGCGAATGGGCGATGTGGGCCCGGTGCCCTTCCAGGTGCTTGAGCGTGTCCATCGTGGTGGAGATGTTTCCCGGCGCACCGAGGTTGTTGCAGTGCAAGTGCATTGGGTGCGGAAGGCCGAGCTCGTCGCAAATCCGGGCGAGCTGCGTCACAATCACCCCGGGAGTCAGCTTGCTGTATCCATCGATGGGAGACGTGAGCTGCTTGGCGTCGTGGCCATATTTCCAGGCCGCGACGCCGCCAGGATTGACCGCCTTGATGCCGTAAGACTTCGCCGCCCACAGATACCACGCCAGAACATGCTTGGCACGCTCAAACTCCCCCTTTTCGAGCTGATCGAGCAGGATCTCGTTGTTCGCCATGAGCGTCAGCGAAGACTTGTCGACAATCGGGATGTCGGCCAGCTCTTCGTGCGTGTGCCTGGCGGAAAGGACCGGAACAGCCGCTTCGTTGACCGTGGTCCAGCCCATGCCGGCATAGAGATAGCCGGTGGCGAACGTGGTGGGGGCCATTCCGCCAATTCCGCTGCGGCGCGACTTGGTGCGAATGAATGCCTGGGTGCGGCGATGATCCTCCGGCGTCATCGCACGGGCGAAGTTGATCGCGCCGCCGGCCACATGCGTGTGAACATCCACGCCGCCGGGGAAGACAATCATTCCGGCGGCATCAATCGTCCGGCCCCCTTCGACGGACGCAACGAATTGCCCCTGGTCGTCGATGCAGAGATCCTTGACGACGCCGTCGATCTGGTTGGCTGGGTCGTAGACTTTTCCGCCCGTGATGCGAAGCATGGAGTGAGATTATACCTGTGCGTTCAAAATCTGGGGCTGGCTGCCGTCGGGGAGCCAGAACGGCTTTTTGGCAATCGCCTCGTTGATCCGGCGGACGACTTCTTCATCCGTGGGGTACGGGGACTTTAAGGCCGGCTTCAGCGGCATGGGGATTTCGTCCATGCGATAGGCCGTCCCCGGAGCGGAGATTCCCTGGGCAGCCGTGGTGATGTGAACCCGCGACAACTTGCTGGTATGAGTGACGTGAGGGTCCAGCACAATGGTCGGGATCCGCTTGAGGTGCTCAATCGCCGGCTGGGGCATGGTTGCGCCGGGGTCGGCTCCGATGATGAATGCGGCGTCGCAGTCGCCGCGGACCAGCACGTCCACCGTGGAAAACTCTCCAGGGTTATAGCGCGGATAGCCGCGGTTGAACGAAATTCCGAACGGAAAGCCGGTCTGCCACCGCATAATGACGTCGGCTCCGGTGACGTTGCCGTGGCCCCGCATCGGCATCGCCACGAACTTGGTGAAGGCGTTCATTTCCGCGGCCAGCGTGAGCAGCGCAGCGCTGTTCATGTGCTTGCCGCGCGTCATCGACAGCCCCATGCCAAAAAACACGCAGCCGAACTTGGCCCCTTTCATCCGCCGGATCAGGTCGTCGATCATCTCCCGCGTCAGACCCGTCTCCGCAATCGCCTGGTCGCTGACCTGCCGGTCCTTGATGAGAGCCCGGAGGATGGTGATCAGTTCAAAGTCCTTGCCGGGACGCACCTGCAGGAATATGTCGGCGGCTTTGGCGCTCTTGGTTTCGCGAATGTCCACCAGCACCATCGTGCGGTCCTTGCGGCCGCGGGGCAGAAACTTGCTCTTCTGCATGATGGTGTACTTGGTGAAATGCCGGGGATGGCACTCCGCGGGATTCCCTCCCCAGTAAATGATAAAGTCGGCTCGTTGTTTGACTTCGCCGAGCGTGCAGGTAACTTTGCCGCCCAACTGGGCGGCGATCTCCGTGGGACCGTGTCACAACGAAGTGTGGCTGTCGAGCAGCGCCCCGAGCTGATCCGCCAGCGCAACGCATTCCTTTTGAGCCTCGCAGGTCGTGTTGCTCAGGCCGTAGACCAGCGGCATGTCGGCTTCGTAGAGGAAATTGGCGGCTGCTTCAATCGCCTCGCCCAGAGTCGCTTCCCGGCCATCAATCAGGGCGTCGGGATATTTCTTTTCCGCCGTGTGGTTCAGAAACCAGGCGGTCCCCAGCACGCAGGCCTTGTTCGCCTTGTGGATGCGAACTTCGTCATGAAGGAGTTGAATATCGTCGCAAACGCAGCCGCAAAACGTACACGTGGCGTTATTGATTACCTGAAGTTCCATGGAATACTGTCATTGACGCAGCCTCGCATTCGCAATCCACGGTGGGCAACAGCAAGTTGCCGGCAGTTTACCCAGGTTTGCGACCTGTTTGCCTTTCGGCAGAGTCAGTTTTCATGAATCGTGTGGCACGTCCACGGCTTTGCGTGGGCGTGGATCAGCTTTTCACTTCTCTTGGCACTTTTTGTCGTCCGAACTGGACGTGGGGACAGTAAACACTCAGCCTAGCGCCCTCCCTTGGTAGCTTCCTCGCACGCGACGGGGCATGTAGCGTCCGGCTTCCACTTCCGTCCAGGCTGCCAGTCCCGCCACATCCCCCGCGGAGGAAAAGTGGGGACTTTCCGGCCCGGCTAAAGTTTCGGGAGTGAATTCTTGTGACATTCCTAAATTCCTTTGCCGACTGTCACCAGGCCGCCAGCACAAAAATCGGCCACTACCGCTGCACCACTGCAATTATAGCGGAATAACTTCCACTTCCCAACCCTTCGAGGTCGGCATCCCGGTGCCATCGGTGCTGCCACCCATTAGTTTACACGTTGGCGGGCCGTAGGGGACAAAAATCATGCCTTCCGGCACTTTTCCCGACTGGCACTTGAAAGGGGCTTCCCCAAACTCGGTGCGAACCATCGCCATCTGCCCTTCCGCCAAACCGAGCTCGGTCATGTCCACTTGAGCCATGGTCATCGAATTTGTCAGCGCCAAATACTCCTGCGATTCCTTCCCCACATTAATGAGTGCTCCCTGCTGGGAAGTGCGCGAGGCGTTGAGGATAAATCGTTTTGTGGACATGACTTACGTTGAGGTAATCTGCTTCCATCGCAACTGCCTGCTCGCCATCCAGACGCTCAGTCTACTTCCCTAAACGGTGTACTGGCAAGCCGTTATGGTCCAGGAATTCAGCCGGCTCTGTCCCTATTCCCGCAGCAGTTTGGGCCCGTCAGTTTTATAGGCGCCGGTGCCTCCTTGAGAGCGGCCTTTCGCCGTCCAGTTCAGAGCGATCCGTTTGGTGAACAGGATGCCGGCATAGTCCCAGCCCCAGGTGCCGTCGTCGTCACAGCGGCCCGCGCCGCGAGTTGGCGTGCCGCCGCCGTAAAAGTGGTTGTTGCTGGGGATGCTGATTTTTTGCTGGCACTGCGGGCAGCCGGCGCGGACGAAGTCGCAGGCACGATAGTTTTCGGAGGTCGGTCCCCAGACGATGCCGGAGGGAACCGGAGTTTCTTGATCCGAGAGGGTATGGCGTGCCTGGCGCGTGCCGAAGTCAGCCGGCGGCTCGGCGTGAGCGGTGGAGGTCATCGTGACCAGTACGAGAGATGCTACGAGCTTTGCGATCCGTACGTTGGTTTGACGATTCATGGCTTTCATCCTTGAAAGTAGTAGGGCAGGCTCTGCCTGCCTTCTTTAACGCACATCACTGGCAGGCACAGCCTGCCCTACAGTTACCCTCTCGGGTTTCGGTTGAACTTCTGGTAAGGCAGGCGGACGCCGCGATAGAACACCGTGTCCGCTTTTCTTTCCGGCGGCGGCACAAAGTTCGCCTGGCCAGCGAAGGTCACCACGTCATCCTGATCGACGCCGTCGCCACTGATCCCGAAGCCGCCGACCAGGATGCGGCTCTTGTAAAGCGGCGAGCTGCCGGGGAAGAACACGATGCCGTTTTGATTGGCGAGGTTGCTGGGGTCGTGGAAATTCCGCTGCTGGTGGAAGGCATCAAAGCCGAGCACGCTTTTGAAATTGGAAGCGGGGATCGGCAGGCCGAACAGGTTCTCCGCATTCTTGGGATTGACGCCAATGGTGTGAACCAGGTTGTGGTCGTTGAGCGTCGAAAAAATCGGCGGCAGCGTGTTCTCGATGCCGGCAGGATACCGCGGCTCGGCGAGGAAACGGAAGGTGCGATTGGTGAAGGCAATGGAGGTGGGAGCCGCCACGATCGTCGTGCTCCGCACGTCCTTGAACAAGTCGGGAACCGCCAGCACCCCCGGCATCCGGTTCTTGCTGGTAATGATTCTGCGCGCATTGAACTCCGCTTGGGTTACTTGCCCGCGCTCGACGAGCAGATCGTCATCCGCCATGTCGGCTGGCTGGAGCGCGGTGGGATCGGCGTAGTACGCGGTGTTGCGGGCTTTGGCGACGGCGACATCAATCGAGAAGACCGTGGCGTCCTTCATGCGGAAGAGGCCCAGGACGTTGCCATCCTTGTCGGCGACGGCGATGACCATCCTGGTCCGCGCCCCCGGCGCGCCGTTTGGCAGCACGCGGATGGCGGCGCGGGTCTTGTCGGCCTGCACGATGGAGCGATTGACGATGTCCACCACGTCCGCGGCGGTGATGTTCCCGCCGGGCAAGCTATGCGGCAACACCAGCCAGCCGTCCGGCACTTCCCTGCCGCTGAGGGCATTGTCATTGTCGCCCAGTGTCGCGGGGTTGCCGTCCGATCCGGGGTCAACGACCTGGTTCTCGCCGGTCGTTGCCGAGCCCTGGCCCACGCGGGCACCGACGGCCAGGAGCGTTTCGTGACCCCTCTTCGGATTGGCCGCGGTCGGATTCGGGCCATAGGTTTCCAGCGTGATCCCCCCCAGGTCGATGCGTCCGGCGAGCAAGTCATAGCCCGGCACACGGCCGACGCCTCCCAGTGTCCCTACCACTCCGCCGGGCAATAACGAGCTGCCACCCGCCGCTGCATAGGCAATCCACTCGGCTTCCAACACTCGGGTGGCATTCAATCGCGACTGCGCGCTCTGATTGATGCCAAAGACGAACCCCTGCTCGAACGTGGCATAGCCGGTACTGCCAGGGAAGAAGACGCCGATGCCACCGACGAGCTGCCGTGTGGTTGAGCCGCTGACGATTTTATAGAGCGGAATGCCGCCAGGGAGCGTCGCAATGCCGCGGGACTGGGCCCTGGGAATGCGCTGTGACTGCACGCCATAGGACTCCGGGAATTCGAGCGTTTTGCCGGCGGGGATATACGTACCATCGACGTTGAAGCGGTTCGTCAGGAAAACGTCATCCCCATTTCCTTTGACTCCGTCGGCGCCCGCGTTCCGCTTGCCGTCGCGGCTTTGGCGCTCGATGCCGAAGAGATCGACGGGAGGCGCGTTGGCGATGCCGGGCGGGAAATGTCCGCCAATGCCAATGGGGGCCACGAAGCCGGGGCCGTAGGTGGTGGCGGTCGGATCCGCATCATTGAAGGGGTTGTTCGTCGAGGGACTGGGAACCGTTGGGTTCGATTCCACTTCCCGCTGCGAGATCGTCGACTGGCTGATCATCCGGATCGTGCGCGAAGTGAGCGGGCCGGCGTCATTGGCGAAAAAAGCCGCCGTCCGGGCCTTAGCGACTGCCCCATCAATGGCGAAGACCCGCGTGGCCTCGTCCCCAATCGCGTCGAGCACCCCCTGCTCCATCCGCACGCCCAGGATTTTTCCGTTGCGGTCCACAATCGCAATGATCGCCCCTTCGGAGCTCGAAGCAGCCGCGGCCCGCGCGAGAAGTTGCTCGACTTCATTTTCGGTGATGAACGGCAGGCTCAAATCCGCTGGGATCGAGGGGGGAGGCGGCAAGGCTGGCAGGGGCTGGCCGAAGGCGGGATGAGCGGGACCGATGACGTGCGCGACGTTCCCAGGTAAAGGAACGGTCGTCATGGATTGCACCAAGTAGAATTCGGAGTCCGCCGGCCCGGGCGTCAGGTCATTCCGCAATTCGAACGAGGTAACCCAGGGATTGAAAAACCCGATCTCCTCTACTCCGTTGGCATCCCAATCTCCGGCAATGGGTTGGTCAGGATAATTGGGCGAAAGGACGCTAACCTTTGTGATCGTGGAACCTGGTTGAGTCCCGCGAAAGAACAGCTCGTCGCTCGCCGCGTGATAGAGGCCGATTTCGTCCCCCGGCAGACCATCGAAGTCTCCCGCGAGCGGCTTCCAGGCGGCGGGGTTGGTAAGGTCCGTCAGCGCCGACGTATCGTAGCCGGCGGGCCAGAACGCGAAGACGGAATCAGCCGCCCCTGGGTTTAGTCCATATCGCAATGAAACCTGACGGGTGGCGGGATCATACAGCGCCAGACTGTCCCAGAGGTCGCCGTTCCAGTCACCGACCAGAGGCACCGCCAGAGCCGGTGCTCCGGTCACGGGCACCGTGAGAGAGCCGGTACCGGCCTGATTCCAGTACGCCAGGACAAAGGCAGGGGAGCTGGGCACATAAATCCCGACGGTATCAACTCCGTTGCCATCCCAGTCTCCGGCAATGGGAATACCCTTGCGCCCCGACGGCGCGAATGTAAAAGCCGACTGCGGAAAGCCGGCGGAGTTCTCATCCCGGAGATAGAAGGTTCCCGTGCGCGGGTCATACATGCCCACGGAGTCAATCGAGTCCGGGCCGAGGGTATTGAAGTCGCCGGAAATCCCGATCAGATCCCCCGCTAGCAAACTGCGGGATTCGAGGGGTTCGGCGGCGAGCACCCGGCGATTGCGGACCTTTTGCTGCGATGTTCGCTGATGTCCGCGCATGATCATTGGCACTTTCGAAGGAATAGACGCCGCCCTTCCATCCTAGGTGGGGGCGAAAAGCAGTTCAACAAATTGGTCAAAAGTTGCTAGCGTCGATTCCGTCCTTGCCAGTATGAGCCGTCTTCTTGCATTCGACCGCACCGAATCCAGGTAATTAGCTCCGCGAGACTCCTCGGAGCTACCGATACAACCGTTACGGCTTATCGCGCCTCATTGGCGGCGACGGCCTACCCGGAGAATTGCGGCTTGCAGAGGCAAAATCCAGTGCGACGCGAACTTTTCCCGGCTCGGTGGCGACGGAATCGCTCCGCGCTTTGGCCGTGCCTGCTTGCTGTCATCTGCCTGCTGTCATTCTCCGAGACATTCGCCCAGCAGCCGACGGAGCCCCCCGTCCTCCGCGACCCGCGGGCGGACCAGGACTTTGTGCCGCTACCGGAATACGCCGAAGAGCCCGATCCCGTCCTCACCTGGCCGGTCGACCCACCGCCGGGCTTCGCGGGGCGTTCCGGCATCTCGCCGCGCGAGGAGCAGGAGAGTAGCCACTTCGTACCGATGGAGGACCGCTGGCGAATCGGCCTGCCCGAATACGACCGCTACGGCCAGGGGCATCCGCGCGACTTCGAGTATCCCTTCGTTCCCGGCAGCATCTGGGATCCCTATCACCAGAACGTGCTCAAGGGGGACTATCCCATTCTGGGGCAGCACAATTTCTTGACCCTGACTTTTGCCGACAACCAGATTCTCGAAGGCCGCCAGGTTCCAACGCCCAACACGCCGTTCGAGAGCACTCCCGAGCCCGATTCGGAAGAGTTCTTCGGCAACCCCAACCAGTTCTTCTACGCGCACAACATCACCGTCTCCGCCGACTGGGTGCACGGCGACGGCGCTTTCAAACCAGCCGACTGGCGGCTGAAGGTGACGAACATTTTCAACATGAACGTGCTGAACGTCGGCGAGCTTGGCGTAGTGAATCCCGATGTCCGCAAAGGGCGGACGCGCACGCAGGGCGACTACGCCTTGGAAGAATGGTTCATCGAATCCAAGCTGGCGGACCTCAGCCCCGATTATGACTTCGTTTCCATCCGTGGCGGTTCGCAGCCTTTCGTCAGCGACTTCAAGGGCTTCATCTTCGCGGACACCAACCGGGGCTTGCGTTTGTTCGGAACGCGGCTCGCCAACCGCGACCAGTTCAACCTGATCGTGTTCGACCAGAATGAAAAGGAAACCAACAGCCTGCTCAACACGTTTGACGACCGGGCCCAGAACACGGTCATCATCAACTATTATCGGCAGGACTTCATCTTTCCCGGCTTCACCGGCCAGCTCAGCTACCACTACAACGAAGACGGGCCGAGCTTCAAGTTCGATGAGAACGACTTTCTGGTCCGCCCCGATCCAGCCGGCGTCTTTGCCGAGCACAAAGTGCGTGCCCACTATCTCGGCTTTGCGAGCGAAGGGCACATTAACCGCTACAACGTCAGCCAGGCTTGCTACTACGTCACCGGCAAGGACACGCTCAACCCCATCGCCGGCAGCCCGCAGAACATCCACGCCTGGATGGGGGCGATTGAGCTCTCCTACGACCGAGACTGGATTCGTTTCCGCACTTCGTACTTCGTCGCCTCGGGCGACGGCGACGCCAACGACGGCGAAGCGACCGGCTTTGACACCATCTTCGATAACCCCAACTTCGCCGGCGGCCAGTTCAGCTACTGGCAGCGGCAGCAAATCAAGCTGCTCGGCGTCAATCTCGTCAACCGGATGAGCCTGGTGCCGGATCTCCGCAGTAGCAAGTTCCAGGGGCAGTCCAACTTCGTTAACCCCGGCCTGCACCTGGTCAACTTCGGCCTGGACGCGGAAATCACGCCCAAACTCCGCACCATCGCCAACGTCAACTTCCTCTGGTTCGACCAGACTGAGGCCCTGGAGCAATTCGTCTTTCAGGGGGACATCAACAACTTCATCGGCGCGGACCTCAGCCTGGGAGCCGAATATCGCCCGCGGCTCAACAACAACATCATCATTGTCGGCGGCGTCTCGGCCCTGGTGCCGGGAAAAGGTTTCCAGGATTTGTTCACGCCACTGACAGGCGAGGCGAACACGCTGGTGGGGAGCTTTCTGGACATCGTGCTGGTGTACTAACAAATCGGAAAGAGAAGAGTAAGGGGCCACGGATGGAACACGGAATGAACACGGATAAAGGCAGATTGAAATTGATTCTGCTCTTCATTTTCTTGCCCCCATTTTCTTGCCACTTCTTCGGCGGAAACTTGAGGGCTCAAGAGTCCTCTCGCAGCGTGAAGTCCACAGTCGCCAAACCCGCCACCGTCAAGTTAACTTCCGCCACTCAGCCCCCCGCTCCGCTCGCCATCAATCCCTTCCCGCTGCCGAGCAACCATCCGACCGCCGAAGACCTCTTCCGCCAGAACAACGACGACGTGGCCCGCAAGAGTTGGGGCTGCATCAAGTGCCACGAAGGGGCGCGGGACATGCACGATAAGGAAACGGTCAAGCTCGGCTGCGTGGATTGCCACGGCGGGAATGCGGACTGCCAGACGAAGGAAGGGGCTCACGTCGCGCCGTTGCTCCCCAATGCCTGGCCGACCTCCGGCAATCCGGTCCGCTCTTACGCCCTGCTCAACCACGAAAGCCCCGAATTCGTCCGCTTCGTCAATCCCGGCGACCTCCGCATCGCCCACATCAGTTGCGGCAGTTGCCACGAAAAGGAAGTGCTCGCCGTCCGCAAAAGCATGATGACCCACGGCTGCATGTTGTGGGGAGCCGCTCTCTACAACAACGGCTCGATTCCCAACAAGATCTCTCGCTTTGGCGAAAGCTACAGCATGACCGGCGTGCCGCAGCGATTGCAAACCGTGTGGCGCGGGCGTGAAGCGGCGAATATGCACAGCGACCTGGCGTCCAAAGGAGTTGTTACCTTCCTCGACCCACTGCCGCGGTTTGAAGTGACCCAGCCGGGCAACGTGCTCCGAATCTTCGAGCCGGGCGGCCGCTTCCGGCCCGAAGTCGGCATCCCCGAGCGGCTGGAAGAGCCTGGCCGGCCGCGAGCGCGGCTTTCCAATCGCGGCCTGGGAACCGAGAACCGCACCGACCCTGTGTTCATCGGCCTGCAAAAGACGCGGCTCTTGGACCCGACTCTCAACTTCCTGGGGACCAACGACCATCCCGGCGACTACCGCTCCAGTGGCTGCAGCGCGTGTCACGTTGCCTATGCGAACGACCGCAGCCCAACGCATTCCGGCAAGTATTCGAAATACGGCAACCTTGGCATGGCCGCGCCGCTGCCGGACGACGGTCCCGAAGAGCGCCGCTTCGTGAAGACGGTGGACCCGTCAATTCCCAAGGACGAGCGCGGCCACCCGATCACGCATCGCTTCACGCTGCAGATTCCTACCAGCCAGTGCATCGTCTGTCATATTCACCCGGGTACGAATGTCCTCAACAGTTACCTCGGCTTCATGTGGTGGGACAACGAAACCGACGGCGAGCTGATGTACCCCGCCCGGCAGAAAAATCCGACCGCCGAAGAGTTCACTCGCGCTCAGATGCATAACCCAGATGAGACAGCAGCCCGCGGCCTCTGGTCCGACCCGAATTTCCTGGAGCGCGTGCCGGAACTCAATAGCGCCGCTCGCCACACGCAGTTCGCCGACTTCCACGGCCACGGCTGGGTCTACCGGGCGGTTTTCAAGAAGGACCGGCAGGGAAATCTTCTCGACCATCGGGGCGAAGTGGTTTCCGACATTTCCACCGAGAAACTGAAAGCTGCTGTCGTTCAGCCCGATGAGCCGTTGCCGCTCCCCTCGACCGGCGAAACTCATGCCCAGTGCAAGAGCCAGAAGGACGACATGCCGGTGCATTTGATGGACATCCATCTGGAGAAGGGAATGCACTGCATCGACTGCCACTTCAACCAGGACAACCACGGCAACACCAAACTCTATGGCGAAGTCCGAGCCGCGATTGAAATCACCTGCGTCGATTGCCACGGCTCCGCGGCCGAGAGCATTCCCGAGAAACTCGCTGCCGGCAAACGGATGCTCACCTCCGGCCCCGCCGCGCCAAATAGCGGCACGGACCTGTCCCTCCTTCGCACGCCGCACCTCCGCCGCCAGCCGCGGTTTGAAGTGGTTGCGCTCACGAATGGCGGGGGCCAGCCGGTTATCAACCCGGTGACCATGAAACCTTACGAGGCGCTCATTCAGCGGTCGATGGTCGACGAAAACCGGCAGTGGGTGGTGAAGCAGACGAAGGACACGATTCGCCCCGGCCACCCCAGTTACAACCCCAAGTCGCATCAGGCCAAGACGGTCCGCTGGGGAGATGACGGCGAAATGCTCTGGGGCGGAGCCGTGGATGAGCATGAAGAAGTGGGAGGCCGCGGCTGTGCCCACCAACACAAAAGCATGAGCTGCATCGCCTGCCATTCGTCGTGGAACCCGAGCTGTTTTGGCTGTCATCTGCCGCAAAAGGCGAACCGCAAAGTCCCGAGCCTGCATAACGAAGGGGACGTGACCCGGAACATCGTGGCCTACAACTTTCAGACGCTGCGGGATGACGTGTTCATGATCGCCCGCGACGGGACCGCGACTGGCAACCGCATCAACCCCGCCCGTTCGAGCTGCGCCATTCACGTCGGCTCGTACAACAACAACCGCGAATCCATCTACCACCAACAGCAGACCATCAGCGGCGGCGGCATGAGCGGTATCGCGTTCAGCACCAACGTGCCGCACACGGTTCGGGGCGGCCCCAAGGACAAGAACCATGTCTCGCTGACCGGCACGAGCGAAACCAAGATGTGCAGCGACTGCCATCTTTCCCAGAACAACGACAACAACGCCATCATGGCCCAACTGGTCATGCAGGGGACGAACTACACCAACTTCATCGGCAAGTACTGCTGGGTCGCCGCCGGCGAGCACGG
>JBKJNY010000186.1:0-42249 GCA_046593355.1 Pirellulaceae bacterium
CCGCTTCGCCAGATCCGGCACTCGACTCATCGCCCACCTCACCGCTAGGGTTCGTGAAATTCGTACCCCAGCAGCCTACCCCCCACGCCAAGACTGGCGGTGATGCGCGCTTACCCCCATCGTGACCGTGGGCGCGCTCCTCATCCTCCTCCCCCTCCTCTACATCCTCAGTTGCGGCCCAGCCGTCGCCCTCATGACCTGCGGCTACCTGTCACGCGAGGCGTTCCGAGTCGCCTACTGTCCCCTCTTCCTCGCTGCCGAACGCTCCACCTGGATCGCCCAACTTCTCGAATCCTACGCCGGCTTATGGGCGGCGTGAGTGACTCCCCATTCGTCCGCTTCTCCGGGTTTCGAAATCGCACCGTCAATCCCAAATATACCGTTCGTCAATCGCGACCTCGTGCAAATTGCAGAGCCACCGCAACTCGTCTTGAAACGACCATTTTCGGTGGTGCTCTTCTTGATTTCGAATGTAGTCAACCAGCTCCGGCTTCTTGGATTGGCTCACCGAAAACGCCCCGTACCCGTTTTGCCACTGAAAGTCCTGATAGGCCACACCTTGGGTCTTGATCCATTTGGAAGGACCCGTCTTTAGCTCGCTCACGACCTTCTTGATCGTGTAATTGCGGGTGAAGTCGCAAAGAACGTGGACGTGGTCCTCCACGCCATTGATCAGAATCGGGTGACAATCGAAGTCCTGGAGAATCTTCCCCATGATGGCGTACATCTCGTCCCGGACATGCTTGTCCTTCAGCCACGTCTGCCTGTGCTTGGTGCTGTAAACAAAATGAATGAGCACGTTGGAGAGAGTTTGGGACATGGCGGTGTTCCTCAAATTGGTTTCGCAGGCCCAGACAACATCGCACGTTTGCAGGCCCGCAGGGCCGACCATAAGGTAGCCCAGGCCGAAGGCCTGGGAAACGGTCCCCAATTAGCGGCAAGCCCTGAAAGGGCGCCGTAATCTGGCCGCCGGACCGACCCATCATTACAGCGCCCTTTCAGGGCTTCCAATGAAATCGCACCGTTTACCCAGGCCTCCGGCCTGGGCTACCGTACAGCGCCCCTGCGGGGCTGAGGCAATTCCCGCCTGCCGCCACTTCTACTCAGATAGTGAGACGGGCGAGAAAATAAGCGGCTTGACTTCCGAACGAGCCTCTCAAATCTTGTCCAATGCGACAGAGGCATCCATGCGCATCTTGAGCTTCGCAAACAGAATATTGAACGGCATTCCGCTGATTTTGCTGTACGTAAGCTGCTGAATCTCTCGCGGAGACCCCTGCGCTGATGCCTCAAGAACAATTTCCGACAGCACTTGAAATGCAAGCACGAAACATTTCTTGAAGTCACCGGGGCTACGCTGAAGTCCTTCTCGCACCTTTACCACAAAACTTCGCATCCTTTCGGTTTCAATCTCAGGATCACTCGACCGCTCGCTAATGTCATCGCCTATAAAGCCGCAAACCGCCAAAATTGCCATGAGACTTCGGTAACGAGGCTTATCATCGTTGAAAAAACGCTTCAGAAGATTGGTGTATGACTCGTCAGTAAATGTACTTTCACAATACGCTAAGTGATTTCTCGACTCCTTGAGAAGCATGAATAACGCGGTAAACACCTGGTCGCCGTCTTTATCGGCCGCGTAAAGCCGCTGCAAGACATCCACACGCAGCTCGGTATAATTGCCTTCGAAGATATTATTCGGCTTTCGGCTAAACAGACCGAGGTACGCGCACTTCATCTCGTCGTAACCGACCACCGATTCGTAAATGCGATTAAGAATTCCCGCTATATCTGATTCGGACTCTTTTGTTAGCCCGTAGCCCAAATCAGTAGCTGCCTTTGTGACGATCTGTGGGCGAAAGAACCTAGCGAGATCCAAGTCAATTTGTGCAACCGCATTCTGAAAGTTAGATGCCTTTGCGATTTCCCACGCATCCGATGTTTCGACGACTTTGACGGCCACAGCACACTCCGCCGCCCGGCTCGCAGACTCGACAAGACACATTGTTGTTTGGCAACCGTTAATGATCCCGGCGGCATCTAGCCGCACCTTTGTTTCGTTTAGCGGACAAATCTTTGCTGCGCGAAATGTTACGCCGTTATTCCGTTCAAGTAATCGCTCTGGAGCGGTAGAAATCGTGGCGATAATCGCCGAATTAACTGTCTCTCGGGTTTCAACGTGTTTCTTACCGCTAGTAACGCCTAGAAAGTCGCGGATGTTCTCAAAGAAAATTGCGTCTCCGTGTGAGCGATAGAGATCGACAAGTTGAGCACCGGAAACGATACCCATTCTGACGTTTCCCTGCTGAAGCCATCCACTGAGAGAATCGAGCTCAATTGTATTGGGAACAATATGAGCCTTGCGATACAGAGATTGCAGCTCCTGAAAAATTCGGGGACCATCAATAACAAACAGTCGGCTTTCTCTCGTCAGGCGATCATAGAACGGCCTAGACGCAAATGCCGATGCTACGTAGCTGTCGCGTATCTTGTCGAGTTTTGACGTCGTCAATATTCCGAATAGCAAAGTTGTCGGCGATTCTGCGTCGTCTGGGATTAGTGGCCTTACCGCGCCTTTATTCATCTGGCGCTCATAATTCTCAAATTTGCTCAGGATAGTGTCGACGTCCTCTTTACCGCGGATCTTGTACTTGCTCTGAAGGCGAAGGGTGAATCCCCTTTCGTTCTCGTCAGAGAGAATATCGACGCCACCATCGTGAGTTTTTTTGTCTGCAACACGGATTGCAGTGAAGTCCTGTCCTTCCGCAACCAAGGACATTAGCTTACACGCGAACTGGACAAAGCGTTCCCCGCGGTCGTTGCCGTTGAGATCGCTGAAATGCTCCTCAAAATGAGTGGTTAGGTTCTCAAATGACTGCAGAAACCACGGTAGTGTTTGGGACGTGCTCACAGATTGTTCCTAATGACCACTCAACAGAATCCTAAACATCCAGATTCCTCACCTCCAGCGCGTGCTTCTCGATGAATTCGCGGCGGGGTTCGACCTTTTCGCCCATGAGGATGCGGAACATGTCGTCGGCGGCGGCGGAGTCGCGCATGGTGACTTGGACGAGGGTGCGGTTGGCGGGGTCGAGGGTGGTGTCGCGGAGCTCTTCGGCGTTCATTTCACCGAGGCCCTTGAAGCGCGTGACGGTCATTCCCTTTTGCCCCATCTCGCGGACGGCGGCGACCAGGCTGCGGATGTCTTCCAGGCGGATTTCGGTTTCGCCGCGGCGGAGGATGTAGCGGGGCTCCTCAGTGCCGGTCCGCTCCTGGGGAATCAGCATGTCCAGCGTGAAGCTGAATTCCTTCTTCAGGTCGGCGAGGCCGGAGTTGATGGTGCGGACCTCGTGCAGCTCGGTGATGTGGAGTAGGGCGGCTTTGCCGGCGGGCAGAGCAGCAGTTCCGTTCGCGCCGCCGGCAGCGTCAGGTGTACCAAGGGCGGGCGCGACCTTCACCGCTTCAGCCGGGGCTTCACCCACGCTGAGGGCCGCGCCGGTGGCGGCTTCTTCTTCCTCGAGGAACTGGTCGAGGGCCGCGCGATTGACGAACCACTTGTCCTTGGGACCGAGGACGATGTGGAAGACGGGGAGGCGGCCGTCCGCGTCCTGGCGCTCGGCATGGAGCTTGAGGCTGATGCCGCGGCGCTCCAGGGCGATGAGGGCTTCTTCCATTTGGGCCAGCGTGCTGGTGAGCTTTTGCATTTTCGCGCCGGTGATGGTCCGGCCGTCCTGCAGGTCCAGCTCGGTATCGGCCAGGCCCCGTTCCAGGAGCTGCGTCTTCATGATCTCGTCGGTCTGGACGTAATAGGTTTTGTTCTTGCTCTTCACGCGGAACAGCGGCGGCTGGGCGACGTAGATGTGCCCCTTGGAAACAAGCTCGTACATCTGCCGGTAGAAGAAGCAGAGGAGCAGGGTGCGGATGTGGCTGCCGTCGACGTCGGCGTCGGTCATGATGACGATCTTGTTGTAGCGGAGCTTCCCCATATCCTGGTCGGCCCCGATGCCGGTGCCGATGGCCAGGATCATGCTCTGCACTTCCTCGTTGGCCAGGACCTTGTCCTCCCGCGATTTGTAGGCGTTGATGATTTTTCCCCGCAGCGGCAGGATGGCCTGGAAATGCCGCAGCCGGCCTCCTTCGGCCGAGCCGCCGGCGGAGTCTCCTTCGACCAGGTACAGCTCGCACTCCTCCATATTCTTGCTGAGGCAGTCCCGCAGCTTGCCGGGGAGGCCGCCGCCGAAGAGCAGCCCCTTGCGATTGCGCATCACTTCCTTGGCTTTGCGGGCCGCCTCGCGGGCCTCCGCGGCAAGCAGGGCCTTGCGGACGATGTTCTTGGCGACCTTGGGGTTCTCTTCCAGGTATTTGCCGAGGAACTCGCCGAAGCTGGTGTTGACGATGCCCTCGATCTCCGGGTTGTTGAGGCGGCTTTTGGTCTGCCCCGAGAACTCGGGATTGGCCAGGCGGATGGCGACGATGACGGTCAATCCCTCGCGGAAGTCTTCTCCCGTGGGAATCAGATCCTTGAAGAGATTGTCCTTTTTGCCGTAGGCGTTGAGCGTGCGGGTGAGGGCCGTGCGAAAGCCGACGACGTGGGTGCCGCCGTCGGGGACGTGGATGCTGTTGACGAAGGAGTGCAGATTCTCCGTGTATTCGTTGGAGTACTGCATGGCGACTTCGACCTGCGTCCCGTCGACGTCCGCCTTGTGGTAGATGACTTCGGGATGGACCACGTCGCTGGCCCGGTTGAGGTGTTCGACGTATTCGATGATGCCCCGCAGGTAGCAGTATTCCTCGGTGGAGTTGATCCGTTCGTCCGTGAACCTGATGCGGACACCGCTATTGAGAAAGGCCAGTTCGCGGAGCCGCTTTTGCAGGGTGTCGTGCTGGAATTTGGCGGAAGGAAAGATTTCCGAGTCGGGCTTGAAGGTGATTTTTGTGCCGCGTTTGTTCGTCGCCCCAATCCGCTTGAGGGCACCCAGAGAGACGCCGGCTTCGAATTCCTGCTGGTACATGCTGCCGCTGCGGCAGACGGTCGCTTCGCACCAACGGCTGAGGAAGTTGACCGCCTTGAGGCCGATGCCGTGCAGGCCGCCGGAGGTCTTGTAGCTTTGCTTGTCGAACTTGGCCCCCATGTTGAGGTTGGTCATGACGGCTTCGAGCGTGCTGACGTCGTGTCCTTTTTGCTCGGAGGTCTGCTCGTGCTTTTCGACGGGGATGCCGCGGCCGTCGTCCTCGACGCTGACCGAGCCGTCGTTGTTGATGGTGACGGTGATGAGCGTGGCGAAGCTGGCCATGACCTCGTCGATGGAGTTGTTGACGAGCTCGTAGACCAGGTGATGCAGCCCCTGGACGGAGCTGTCGCCGATGTACATGCCGTAGCGCTCGCGGACGTGGTCGCGGTCGGAGAGCTTTTTGAACTTGTCGGCAGTGTAGTCGTCGGCGGAGGCACCGTTGTTGCCGCTGGCTCCGTTGGCTTCGGGCGGAAGGGCGGAGTCGTCGGGAGCGGAGTCGAGCGGCATTTTTTCGAGAGTATTTTCAGGCATGGCGTGCGGGTGTCCGTTCGGAGGTCTAGGTGGGGTAGGCTTCCAGCCTGCCCTGAGTCAACTTTTTCTGGGCAGGCTGGAAGCCTACCCCACCGCGCCAACTTTGAATTTGAGGCCGGTGATTTTGTGTTCGGGAGCGAGCGTCGTGAGTTGTTTGACGAGTTGCGCTTTTATGAAAGTGAGCTCCTGGAGGACCAGAGAGCTACTTACCGTGACCTCCAAAATGCCGCCGCGAATGGAGCCGCAACGGGTGTCCTTCTGAAACCGGCTGCCGAGGGCTTCCTGCCAGGCGGAGACACAGGATTTGGCCGCCTGGACCTGGCCATAGCCCTTTTTGGCCAAAAGTTGCCCCATCACGGAGCCGATGGTCTTGGCGGGACGGACAGGGACACGGCGACGGCGGTAGTCTTCGCCGAGATTTAGTTCTTCCTGGTCGGGCTGGTGTTTCATGGGTTCCTTGGTGGGGTAGGCTTCCAGCCTGCCCAGAGACGATACTTTTCTGGGCAGGCTGGAAGCCTACCCCACTTTCTATCGATCCCGCGACAGCGGCATCACGACGTAGCCGTAGGTTTGATCGTCGGCGAAAAAGACGGCGGCGGCTTCGGCGTTTTCGATGTCGATGGTGACGATCTGTTCGGGGTTCAAAACCTTGAGGAAGTCGGCCACGAAGCGGTGATCGAGCGTGACGGAAATCGGCGGGCCGCTGTAGGCAATGGGCATGTCCACTTTCGACTGGCCCGCTTCCGCGGTGCTGGCCGCGAGCGTCAGCGTGCCGTCGCCAAAGTTGAAATCAATGCCGCGGCTTTCCTGGTTGGTGACGACGGCGGCCTGGCGGAGGGCGGAATGGAACGACCCGACGGTGACGTCGATCTTGGTCGCGTCCCGCCGCTGGGGAAATACATCCCGCCAGCGAGGAAAACGGCCTTCCACCAGCCGCGAGTAATACACAGCCCGCTCGGTACGGATCAGCACGTCATTGCCGCGGGCGGCGACGTGGACCTGGCCGTCGTTATCGGACAAGGCCCGGCCGATGGCCCGCATCGACTGCGTGCGGATAATGGTCATGGTATCGCCGGTCTTGTGCCCGCCGACCGATTCGGCCGGACCTTCCATCTTGGCCAGGCGGCGGCCGTCCGTGCCAACGGCGATGATCTTCTTTTCGTCGAGCTCGACCAGGACGCCGCCGAGTGCATAGCGGCTGCTCTCCATATCGGTGGCGAATTCGGTGCGAAGGATGATCTGCTTGAGCAACGGAGCCGGGATGACGTGGTATTTCTTCTCCTCGAACGCGGCGACGACGGGAAATTCAGCCGGGTCTTCGCCGGTGAGCTTGAATTCGCTCCGTTCCCCTTTGACGACGGTCCCTTTGGTATTGGCCTCGATTTGCAGCTTCTCGTCGCTGCTTTCGCGGAGGATGGCCCCAAAGTTCGCCAACGGCAGGACGGCGCTTCCCTCCTTCTGCACATCGACTCCTTCGACCACTATTCGGATGCCGACCTCCATGTCGGTCGCCATGAAGATGGCCCCCGTCTTGGTCACTTCCAGCTTCACGTTCTGCAGAATGGGCTTGGGACTGCGGCTGGGGGCAAAAAGGGCGGCAGTCTGGAAGGCCGAGGCAAGTTTCTCACGGTCACAAAGAATTTTCATGGCAATTGCTTTCTTGGTTGGCGGGCGGGCGGAGCGAATAACCCGAAGTCGTCCGCGGCAAACTGTATTAGGAGATATCTTAAGTTAGTAGTAGTAATAATGCGGGGCGGTCTGTTGTCGATAGCGGGCGAAAGGGTCAGCGCAAGTTCGCAGCGAGGTTGGAGTTAGCCTGAAGCAAATTCACGGGAAGGTGTGGGGATAACGTGTTGTTTAGACACCGGCTGATCGTTGGACTCGTGTTTGCAATTGGAGGGTGTTTTACGTTCGTTGTGGCGGTCGTCGATAACGACGGGATTGGAAAAAGGAATTGACAGGATTTGACACGTTTTCAACATAATTGCCGACTAGCATCAGGGGGCTGCGTTTCTCATGCACAGCGCCCCCCGCTCGCCTTGAATCACGATGTTCATCGCTCCTCCGCAGCCAGGCTGGCGGCGAGCTCTTCCACGAGCCGTTGCAGCGGAAGATTCTCAGCCAGGTCGGCGGCGGCTTTGCGGCAGGAGTGGAGGACCGTGGTGTGGTCGCGATTGCCGAAGTAGCGTCCGATGGCGGCATAACTGCTGCCGGTGAGGCGGCGGCAGAGGTGCATCGCCAGGTTCCGCGGCTGGACGACGGACTGCCGGCGAGTCGGGCCACGAAGGTCGGCCACGCTCTGTTGAAATTGCCTGGCCACGGCCGCGGCCACGTGCTTCATGACGGCTCGGGCCTCCGGGCGCTCTTGCTCGGTCAATTCATCCAGCCACGCAGGATCAAGGGGCTTGTTTTTGGTTTTCGCGCGCCGGGTCAGTTCGATCACCGCGTGGCGAAGTTGCGGCACGGTGACACGTGCTGGCCCGCCCAGCACGGGCGGACTGGCGAGGCTTTCGAGCACGGCAGCCGGCAATTCCATCTGCTGCTCGCGGGCAAGGGCGGAAATGATCTCGCGGCGGGCATCTTGTTTCGGCGGTACGATCGGAACGATGAGCCCCGCACAGAGGCGGCTTTGCAGCATGGGGCCAAGCGGCGTATCGAGCGGGTTCTGGCGCATGGTGCAAATCACTAGCGCGCCGCGGCGGGTGAGCGCGTCGAGCAGATGAATCAGCTCTTGTTCCGCGCCATGCTTGCCGGCCAGGCGATGCAGGTCGTCAATAGCCAGCAGTTGGGCGCGGCCGAACTTCTGGCGGAAATCGCCGATGGAATCGGCATCGCAGGCGTCGGCGAAGGCGCGGGCATAGTCCGCCCCGGTGAGGTGGATGATTTGCGGTGGCGGCAAACTGGCGGCGAATTCAGCGGTGAAAAGATCCAGCAGCAGCGACTTGCCGCAACCCGTGACGCCCCAGAGAACTACAGGATTCCACGTCGGCTCCTCACCGGCGATGACCTGTTCGATACTGCGAACGAGCAGATTCTCCGCTCCGCCGATATACCGCGAGAGCAGTGCCGGCGCGTGCGCTCCGCGGGCCAATCGGGGAATTGAAAACAGGGTGCTCACCGCAGAAACCAATCCGTGAAAACTACCACCGCCGCCGCGAAAATGAAGGGCTGCGTACAGTCCGGCAGAAGGGGCCGGGCGCTGCGAAAAATGCGTTCCAAAACAGGCTCTTGTCGAGGAGATGATTATAGAGAACTAGAAGTCCACTGACGAGCAGGCATCCGCAAATTCCGGCCACTTTACCGGCGACGTAAGTGATTGACACACTTGAGGATGCGTTGAGCCCCCTCGCTGACCTCCGCGGCTGTTGTCAAGGCATTCAGACTAAGCCGAATTGCGCCCTCAATCTGGTCCTGGGGAAGCCCCATCGCGACCAATGTGGCCGATGGCTCGCTGGACCCGCTGGCACAAGCCGAGCCGGTGCTGCAAGCCACGCCCGCCATGTCGAGGGCCATCACCAGAGCCTGGCGATTGATGCCGGGGAAGGCGATGCAGGTCGTGGTCGGCAAGCGGGGAGAAGATGCCCCGATAATGATTGCGTTCGCCGCGCCGGCGAGCAATTGCGATTCCAGATTTTCGCGGAGCGCCGTCATACGCATCTGCCGCTCCGCCAATTCCATGTCCGCCATTACGAGCGCCGTGTAAAAGCCCACCGCCAGCGCCGCCGACTCCGTCCCCGGCCGCAGGCCGCCTTGCTGAAAGCCGCCCTGAAACAGCGGCTGGAGCTTCGCATCGTGCTGGAGCAACAGCCCGCCGATGCCGAGCGGGCCGTGAAACTTGTGTGGCGCGACACTCATCGCGGTGATGCCGAGCTCGCGGAAGTTTACGGGGATTTTGCCGACAGCTTGAATGGCATCGGTGTGGAACGGGATGGACTTGGCCGCGCACGTTCGCGCAAGACTTTCCACGGGTTGCAAGACGCCCGTTTCATTGTTCGCCAACATCACGCTGACCAGCAGCGTGCGATCATCAAGGAGGTCACCCAACCGCGCGGCATCGACGACGCCGTTTTGACGCGCCGCCATTCGCCGCACCTCGACTCCAGCCGCAGCGAGTGCCTCAGCCGCACCAAGAGCGCTGGGATGCTCGATTGTGGAGATGACGATGTTCGGCGGCTGTTCTGCCGGAACAGGATTTGAGATTTGAGATTTGAGATTTGAGACCTGCACTTTGCACTCCACCAGTCCTCGGATCGCCAACTGGTTCGCCTCGGTCCCGCCACTGGTGAAAATCAAGCGGTCCGCGTCCATGCCTCCGGTTGTGCCGCCGAGAAGCGAGACGATGCCTTCGCGGACTTCCTCCAGTACGCGGCGGGCCTTGCGGCCGAGGGAGTGCTGGCTGGCGGGATTTCCCACCAGGTCCGTGGCAGCGCGGAGTATCGCCTCCGCCACTTCCGGATGAATCGGAGTGGTGGAGTTGTTATCCAGATAGATGGGAGCGGGGCTGTTCATCGGGTATTCCCGTAGGATAACCGATGCAGGCCTCTGGCCGGAAACACGCCCACGCAAAGCCGTGGGCGTGCCACCCTAACTTTTATGACATGCCAGGCAGACTTGCTGGGAGAAGGCGACCAGGCGCGCCCTGGGGAGCGGGTCGCCGGCAAGGTGGCAGCGGGTGCAGCAGTCGATTTTTGAGACACTGCCGGAGGTGGTTGCCAGGCAAGCTTCCGGTAGTTGGAGGGAAGCCAGATGCAGCAGGCCGTGCTCCGTGGGCTGTGTTGCCCGTGTACGCGGAGATGTGAACACCGGAAGCGCAATCAAATCAGGCCCTCCGCCAAGTTCCGGTGGGTTCGTCGCCCAGAACAAGCCGCCAAGCGCCAGGAGAATTGCCGCGGCCGCGCCGAGCTGCGACCAGGCGTGCGCGCCGAGGGACAGGAAACTTCGCTTATGGCTATCAGCCACGGCCGAGCGCTGCTCCGACTCCAAACGGGAAAAAACCTTGCTGGCGAGAGCAGCAGCACTGTAATGGTCCAGCTCGCCCGAACGTCGAGCGTCGTCGAAAAGATCCACCGCCGGGCGGGTCATCTCCGCCAACTGCCGGCACTGGGCGCAGCATTCCAGATGTTCGCCCAGGGCGTCATCCTCTTGCGCCGCATCGCAGCGGCTGGTCAGAGCCTCAAAAACTTCGTCACAATTCAGGAGCACCTTCATGCGTCACCTCGACCGTTTGGGAATACTGCGTCGCCGCTTTGCCGATCCACATGATCCTCTTTCAGCCACGCGCTCAACTGGAGCAAGCCCTGTTTCACGCGCATTTTTGCCGTCGTCAGACTGCAGTCCATCTCGCCGGCGACCTCCTGAAACTTCAGGCCGCCAAAAAACCGCAGCCGCAGGGCATCGGCCTGGATCGGCGGCAGGCGGGCTAGCAGTGCGTGCAAGGTTCCGCGGCTCTCGTTGGCGAGCAGCGCGTCGACGGGAGAGGCCTCGTCGCTGGCCAGAGAACCGGCGGAGCGCGAGGGGTCATTTCCACAGCCGGGCCAATCCAGTGGTCCAGCGGCGTGTCGAGACTGCTTTTGTGCGTGCCGCGTGCATTGGTTCAGCAGTACCGTCCACAGCCAAGTCCGAAAGCTGAACCGCGAATCATAGCTGCGGAGCCATTTGAGCAGGCAGAGAAACGTCTCTTGCACCACGTCATCCGCCCAGTCGTCCCGCCCCAGGCGGCTGCGGGCGGCGGCACGCAACGAATGCTGATACCGCTCCACGAGCTGCACGAAAGCCTCGCGGTTGCCGACCAAAATGGCGGAAACGAGGGCCGCATCGGGGGTGTGAGAATCAAACGCCGGCATGGGGTGCTACCAGGCAGGAAACAGCAGCTCGGGCGGAGGGCCGCCCGAGATGCGCATTCTACCAGAGGATGATAGCGCCCCTAGGGCGAAAAAGGCCGGATCCTACACGGTGATGGAGGCGATATTGGAAAGCAGGCCGAAAGCATCTTGGGTTTGAGAATGAATGGACCCGCTAGTTTCCGGGGTAACTTCAAAGCTGTAACTAAACCAGTCGTCCACGCCGACCGTCAATTGAACACTGATGATGCCTGAAATCGCCACGGCGTACCCTGTCGGATCTTGATCGTCGGTGACAAATCCCCGGATGGTGATCCAATTCTCAACATAAGTGAAGGTGAAGCCGCTAATGACCGGAGCCGCGTTGAGGCCCCCCGGGGGCTCTACCGGTACGACCGGGGGATCGGCAGGAGGGGGCGACAATTCCACCGGAACAAGAGGTTGGCCGTCGGCAAGCAATGGGCCTATCGGCACCACCAAGTCACCGGCGAGAGCGTACCGCGTTTCCAATTGCTCACCCAGCAGCCGGCGTCCGCGACAAGCCGGCCGCCGCTTCCGGGGCGAGGGTTTCTTCCAGTTCAGGACGGAGCCGAAAAACGATGTCAGTCCAAGTTGCATGATCACAATCTCCAGTGGGGAACCTTGTTTCAGACTATTTCGGCAAGCGGGGTAGCGATTATGAGGAGTCTTTCGCCTCTACTATCTAAATCGCAATCCAGCCGCCAAACCGGGCGAAGAAAATTTCTCGATTCCTAAACCCTTACTGAATAAGAGTTAGCGTCGAGGCGCTAGGCCGCAGCCGTTGCCGGAAATCACCACGGGGGCAATCCAGGCGAATCAAGGATGCAACAGAAGATGGTTACTGCGGAGCAACCAGGGTCGACCCTCGCGGCCATGTCTGAAGATGCAGATGCAGACTTGGCGAAGGTTCATAGTAAAGAGGCGTGGACAGCGGCCTTTGAACACGCTCTCGCAAGAGCTTTTGCTCCACGGGCGTGAGCATTTCGGTGAGCCCGTCGAGAAAGGGCTGTTCGACATTCACGGCCAATTGGGAAGCTCCCGAGGAGACCGCAAGGCGCAGATTCTCCAGGGCCAATTCTCGATACTTCTGGCGGTTAGCTGGTTCGCGGGTTGACTGGCCGATGTAGATGCAAGCCGCA
This sequence comes from Pirellulaceae bacterium, assembly GCA_046593355.1. GTDB lineage: Bacteria > Planctomycetota > Planctomycetia > Pirellulales > Pirellulaceae > SXOA01. Next base: position 12,544 of record JBKJNY010000186.1, read on the forward strand.
TCGAGGTGCAGTAGCGGATCATTGGAAATCCCGGCCAGGGCGATTTGCAGATGCCCTAGTGTGGTGGTGGGCAACGGTCTGGAGTCGTCGCGCGCGAACAGGTATTGCGAGCGGGCACAGAGCTGGTGGGAAAGCGGCAGCGAACCAACGGGCTGGGACTCGAGCATTTTCTCCAATCGATCAGCGGCTTCCTCGCGTCTGTTTGTTTTATATAAACAATACGCAATATTGTGGAGCAACTGGGGGGATGTATAGTTGCGGGCAATGGATTTTTCAAAACTGCCGCAGGCCGGGTCGCAGTTCCCATTCTTCAGGTGGCAAAAACCGACGTAGTACAGCAACTGGCCATCGCCGCATTTATCGAATGCGGCCTGGTAGTCACGCTGCGCCAGCACGAAATCATGGGCCTGCCGATGCGCCTGGCCGCGGGCGAACAAGGCTGCCGCGTCCTGGGGCTTGATTTCCAGAACGCGGCCAAAGTATTCGATGGCTGCCTGGGACTCTCCCTGGGAATAGGCCAGTTCTCCCGCCTGAAACATCCGCACTTCATAAGGTTCGCCCGCGGCCCACACGGCGGCGGTGATGGCAAGGGCCGTCAAAATGCCGGCGGTGCTGGCCAGTGCGGCGCGGCGGTTGCGCCGGAGCCAGCGGGCTGCGCGAGGCTTCCAGGCGAGCGCATCGCGCAGTGCCTGGGCGAACTCCGCCGCCGACCCAAAGCGGTCCGCCGGGTCGGGGCTGAGGGCTTTGAGCACCGCCCTTTCCATATGGCGGTCGACTTCGGGGTTGAGTCCCGACGGACCCCGCGGCCGCGTCAGGCGGCCCTTGAGCCAATCCTCCAGGCGGGCCTGCTTGCCGGGGGCGGTTGCGGGCCGGGAGGGTAGCTCGCCACAGAGCAATTCGTAGAGCAGCGCGCCGAGCGAATACACGTCGCTCCGCGGATCGAGCTTGCTCTCGGAGTGAACGTCGTCGGCCAGCAGGCAGCGGATCCGCTCGGGCGCCATGTAGGCGACCGTCCCCCCCACGCGCTCCAGCGGCATCTCCAGATCGGAGGAGAGGTTAAAGTCCAGCAGCATCGGCCGCCCGCTCCGCGACAACAGCACGTTGGAGGGCTTGATATCACGATGCAGCACGCCCGCTGCATGGGCTGCCGCGAGCGCTTCCGCCAGTTGCACGCCGAGCTGCAGAATCCCTTCTTCATAAGTCCCACTCCGCAGGATGGGATCGGCGTCAGGTTCTTCCGCCTCGCGGCTGCCTACGGGCTGGTATTGGCGAGCGACGGTCAACAGGATTTCCGCCGATCGCGGCGGCGGGCCTTTGGAAAACGCCAGATCGAGCAGATCCACCAGCGTGGCCGTGCCCAAAAAGGGCATGCAGATGCAAGTGAGTCCGCTGGGGGCGTCCTGATGGACGGAGTGGACAGGGACGATGCTGGGATGCTCAAGCTTTCCCAGCAACCTGGCTTCCGTCGCGCCGTGGCGGGAAATCTTCACCACCACGCGCCGCTGGCCGAGCTCCGGCTGGTGGGCGAGATAGACCTTGGCGATCGCGCCCTCTCCGAGTTTCTGGATGATTTTGAATCCCAGTACGGAGTCGCCCGGCTCGGGCCATTTCCATGGTTTCTCTTCCGCGGCTTCGGGATGAGCATCCAGGAACTGATGCACGTCGATCAGGCGCTGCAGCGACTGGCGATAGGTCGGAAACTTCCGGCAGAAGGTGCTGGGGACGAGCGTTTCGCCCGCCTCGTTCCGCAGGCAATATTCTTCGTAAATCAGGTCCATCACCAATGATTTGTGGTCCCGCACCTCCTGGTTGGCGGAAAGAAAGCCGGCGGCATCGGGGGGAGCGCCGCCGCGCCAGCGATCGATCACAGCCCGGACCAGGGACTCCGCCGTGGAGGACTCAAGATTGCGGGCGGGGCTCGTCATGAGAGGTTGATGCGCGAAATCATGCGCGCGGGTGAGATCTGGGAGATGGGGCTCTGCAAACTCAAATCTCCACTTCGGCTTCCTCGCCGACCAACTGCTCAATCGCCCGGCGGGCCGTCCGTTCGTCGATGTTGAGCTGCTCGGCGATTTCCGGGAACGTCGCCCCCATGAAGCGGAGCTCCACGATCCGGCGGACGGACTCCGGCTGATTGTCGACCAGTTGGTGCCAGCGCTCGCGGGCGATGGCTACCGAACTGGGGCTGGGATCGGCACTGGGGCAGCGGACATCCAGGGCTTCTTCCAAGTCGCTGAAGCCGATTTCCCGGTTGAGGTCGTTCTTGTCACCCATCATGCGGCGACGAACTTCGTTCACGACCTTGTTGCGGGCCAGCGAAGCCAGGTAGGCGAGCAGGGCGGCGGGGGAATCCAGTTGGCGAAAGCGATCGGGTTCTCGGAAGAAGGAGGCCCACACGACCTGCGCGAAATCGAGCGAGTCAAACTTGGAGCGCATCTCCTGGTTCAGGCTGCGCCGCACATAGCGTTTGACGTGCGGGCCGTACTTCTCGAGCAATTGCCAGGCGGCATCCTGGGAACCGTCGTGAACGCGCTCCATCAGTTCGGCAAATTCCGAGGGGAGATCCCTCATGGCATTACTAACACAAACGGGTGGGGGCTGAATGGTCCGCTCCTTGGGTTCGCGCATCACCTTCCTGGAAATCGGCGTTCATTGTAACGCCAAAGAAACGGAATTCCTATCGGTTTTTTGTCTGTTTGGCGGAATTCCTGACGCAGAAAGACGCCGAGCTTCTGGGCCAGTGGGAATTCCGGAATTGACATGCCAACCTGGCCGAGAGTCTTGCGGGAATTCTCCTCGCTACTCGCCGTCCGAGAGACCCAGGCGGCTGAGCCAGCGGCCGCGGGTGGGCTTTTTGGCCTTATCGCCGCCCGAGGCGGGGTCGGCGGCGGCTTGTTGGGCCTGTTCGCGCTGGAGAGAGTGGAGCTTTTCATCCAGCTCGGCCCGGTCGCGGGCGATTTTTGCCCGCTCCATGGAAATGTCGATTTCCGCCTTCTTGAGTTGCTCTCGCATGGCTTCCTGCATTTTTTGCAGACTTGCCCGCTCCTGCCGGACGAGCTCGTCCTTGTCCAACATGCCCGCGAAAGCGGACGCCCCGACCGCAAACTGGCCGATACTGCTGGACTGGTTCTCCAGCAAGCCGCGCAGTTCCTCCACCTCCAGCCGGATTTCCTGCACTTCCCGGTCCTTGGCGGCCAGAGCTACGTCGGTCATTTCCACGGCGTTTTCGATGGTCAGGCGGTCGGCCTTTTGAACCGGATCCGTTTCGTCGTGGTCGGACTCCAGTTGGGCCAACAGTCGCTGTTTCTGGGCCTCCCAGTCCATGCTCGGAGGTCCGCCCGACGCGGATTTCGAAGCGGCCGATTGGGGGCCGGCAACGCGGGCCTTGCTGACCTGTTCCAGCAGCTCGGCGTTTTTTCCCTTGAGGTCGCGGCAGTCGGTCGTCGCCATTTCCAGGCGGCGCCGAAGGTCGGTCAGCTCCTGGGGAATGTCCGCAGAGCTGGCGGAATCGGCGGACGCGGTTCCTGCGGCGGCTTTGGCAGCTTCGGCTTGTGCCGTGGCCTCGGTGAGCCATTCCTCTAACTGCTTGATTTCGTCGCGGAGGCGATTGGTCTCGGCACTCGCCTGGGTTTGCTGCGTGGATAGTTGCTCTCGGGCGGCCGCCTTTTCCGCGCGGGATTCGTCGCGCAGCTGGTTCAACTCCGCGCTCAACCGATCCCTTTCCGCCTTTAACTGTTCCCGCTCGCGACCGACTTCGCCCTGCTGCGACTCCAACTGTTTGAGCCGCGACTGCGATTCGTTGACCTGCGTCTGGGCCTGGCTCCATTCTCCTTGCCGCTGGGCAAATTGCTGCTGGGCCGTGGAGAGGCGCTCCTGCAAGTCCTCGCGCTGTTGGGCGAGTTCTCCCGCCTCTTCGCGGAGCCGGTCGCACTTGCCCTGCATCTCGGAGTACCGCTGCTGCAAATCGAAGTCCTGGCCGGGAGCGGCGCTCGCCTCTCTGCGGAGGGATTCCAACTCGCCGGCCAGCTCCGACTTGCGGGTACTCAATTGCCGGGCGACGCTCTTCCGCTGGCGCTTCGTCGTCTGCTCGCGATTGTGGAGCTCTTGACGTTGCCGGTCCAATTCGGCCTGAGCCTCCGACAGCTCGGTCTGCAACTGGACCAGTTGGCGAGTTTGCTCCTCGACCCGCGCTTGCCGCTCGCCCACTTCCGCTCGAGACGCTTCCAGCGCGGATTCGCGGCCGGCGCATTCCGCCTGCTGGGTTTGCAGCTGCCGTTGGGCCTCTGCCATTTCCGCGTGGCGAAGTTCCAAGTCCTCAAGTTGCCGTTGCAGTTGGGCCAGCAGGCCTTGCTGTCCTTCGCGGCCCTGGGCCTGGGCCTCGTCCCATTTGGCGCATTGAGTCACCAGATCATCCCCCTGCCGCTGGAGCTCCGCCTGCCTGGCCTCCAGTGCCGCCTGTTCCGAGCCCAGGGTGATTCCCCGCTCCAAAGCGTCGGCCTGCTCGCGGGCCAGTTCGTCGGCAAGTTCCGCGAGGCGGAGGGAGAGTTCGGTCTGCAAAGCGCGGAAGTTTTCCCGCCGCGAACTGAAGAGTTCCTTGGCTCGCTCCTTCTGCTGATGGAGCGCGCGCGAGAAGGCGGTTCGCCATTCCTGGGCGCTCGCTTCGCGGGCTGGATCTTCCAGAATGTTCATTCGGAATGCTGAGGAAACGGGCCGCGGGGGACCGGACCACTGCTCGCAACCGGGTCGTGGGCCGACCTCCAGCCACAGAGTGAGTGCGCGGAATCTCTGTGGTTCTATAGGTCACAACCTGGGGACGGTCAAAGCGAAGCGGCCTCCTGTGCGGATGACAACGCTGGAATCGCTTGGGAGGAAGTTGCCGCCTGCGCGGCCTGCTCCGGACAGGGCTTTTGCCCGAGCTAATCCTTGCCACCGGCGCAGCAAAAAGGGCGTCCCGGCTGGGAACGCCCTTCGATATCTTGCAGGCCATTTTTTCGCCGGCCACGACCGAGGCGATTAGGACTCGCGAGGACGGATAGCGCCGGTCAGACCGTTGTAGTCGTAGCGGTCGTTGTCGTGCCACAACGGGAGCCCGAGATCGACGCGCGAACGCAGGATGTCGATCTTCTCCGGCGAGCCGGCAGCGGCATCGGTCGGGCAGAAATCCGGCGTTGGTTCGGGCAGGTAATCTTCGTCATGCCCGTACTTCAAGATGGCTTCAAAAACGTTCTTGCACTTTTCCATGGACATTGGTCTCCCGCGATGGCAATACGGCATGCCGGGTGTCTTGCAAAGGAACCACCGGCGTACATGCGAGCACTCGCTCACAATGCACGTCGCAAGATCTCGGCAGTAGGGTCTAGTTCATCAGCCGCTTATCGAAACAGCAAGGAAATCGGCAACCGCGGCTGGCGTGGGTCAGCAATGCATTATTTCTGGCAGCGGATTCTGGTCAAGCTTTTTGGGCAGGTATTTTTCGATCGCCGGAATGCGGCATTTGTTGGCCGCCCTCAAGAACATAGGGAGCGTGATTTGCGGTCAGAGGTTCGCAGCAGCGCTTCGTTCAACGGCAAGATCCGCTGGGATGCAGGAAAGGAGAAACTATCGACTCGGGAGGGAGTTAAGGGAAGAAAACTCTCCCCAAGCGACCGAGTGAGGGAGCAGCAGTGGTCGTTCGTTTCCGACGAAGCCAGAGCCTGGATGCATCGACCCTAGGCGGAAGCGGCGTCGCCAGCGGTCCCCTTCACCGAAGGGCATGTTTCGTCAAATTGACGCTCCAGTGGCATGTGCGAGGGAATTCCAGAAACCTAGCAATTTCATACACTTAGGGTGCCCTGTGATTTTTTTCACAAAATTGCCCACGCGGTTACTGGACACTTAGTAAATGGGACTTTTTGGACTGCTTCATGTCCGTCCCTGGTAACGAATCCTTGTCGCGACTGCTCCGCCCATTCTGCTTGCGTAGGATAAGATGACTTTCCCTTAAGGAAAACCCATGCCCTGGCTTCAGCGACAGATCGCCCTTTCCGCCCGCTCTCGCGGTTGCCATCTGATTACGCGAGAGGTTACAGCCGCGCTCCCGGAGCTCCAAAAGTTCAAAATCGGCATGCTCCAGGTCTTCATCCAGCACACTTCGGCTTCTCTGACGGTGAATGAGAACGCCGATGGGGATGTCCGCCGCGATCTGGAAATGTCGCTGAACAGAATCGCCCCGGAAGACTTGCCGTACGTCCACACGATCGAGGGCCCGGACGACATGCCGGCCCATGTGAAGGCCGCCTTGATGGGAAGCAGCGTGACGATTCCCATTAGCGGCGGAAAGCTGGCGCTGGGGATCTGGCAGGGCATCTACCTCTGCGAACATCGCAATCACGGCGGCAGCCGCCATCTGGTGCTCACGGTTTGGGGCGAAACGGAGTAGGCTGTTCTGTTCAATCTTCGACGGGACTTGTTTCCGGCGCTTTCTCCTCGTCACGGAGCCTCCATCATGTGCCGCTGTGTTCTCGCCTGGCTTTGGGTATTCGCGCTTCCCTCGTCGATACTTCTGGCCGCTCCTCATCCGCTCGATCCGCTGTCGGCCGAGGAGATGGAAGCTGCCGTCGATATTTTGAAGGGCCTTGAGGCGTTTCCTGACGAAGAGTCGTTCGCCACGCTCGTGCTGCACGAACCCCCCAAGGACGAAGTCCTGGCCTTTGCCGGCAAGGCGTTCCGCCGCGAGGCCTTCGCGATCATTTATGACCGCCAGGCAAACCGCACCTTCGAAGCCGTTGTCGATCTGCGGAAGAAAGCGATTGCCAGTTGGGCCGAAATGAAAGGCGCTCAGCCGCTGGTGATGGGGAGCGAGACCGAGCGGTTCTCCGATTTGGTCCGGGCCAATCCGCAGTGGCTGGCCGCGATGAAGCGCCGCGGGATTGATCCGAGCCAGGTGCAAGTCGATCCCTGGGCGCCGGGTCTGGTCACCACGGACCCGAATTCCCCCCGCTTCCTGCGAGCCGTTTCCTATCTTCGCGGCAGCGGCAAGAACTACTACGGCCGGCCGATTGAAGGAGTGATCGGCCTGGTCAACATGAATAGCGGCAAAGTGACGCTCACCGATACCGGCATCGTTCCCATCGCCGCGCCGACTCAGGAGCTCGATCCCGCTTCCATCGCCAAAACACATCCGATTCCCCGCCCCAAGCTCAAGCCCCTCGTCACCACCCAGCCGGACGGTCCCAGCTACCAGCTCGTGGGGAACGAAGTGCAGTGGCAGCGATGGCGGTTCCGGTTTGCGTTGCATCCGCGGGAAGGGCTCGTCCTCTACACCGTCGGCTATGAGGACGGCGGCAAGGTGCGGCCCATTCTGTATCGCGGCTCGCTGTCGGAGATGGTCGTCCCCTACGGCGACGGCGACGAAAACTGGGCCTGGCGGAGCGCTTTCGACGTGGGGGAATACGGCGTGGGGATGCTCGCCGCGCCGCTGACGCCGGGCATCGACGTCCCTGAACATGCCGAGCTCCTCGATACGGTGCTCGCCTCCGAAACGGGCGAGGCGAGCCCCTACGAAAAGCGAATCGCCATCTTCGAACGGGACGGCGGCCTCCTCTGGAAGCACGCCGACTACAGCGGCTGGACGGAAGGACGGCGGGGGCGCGAGCTGGTGCTGTTCTTCATCACCAGCATCGGCAACTACGACTACGGCATCGAATGGGTCTTTCACCAGGACGGCACGCTGCAGGCCGACGCCATTCTGACCGGCATCATGCTCGCAAAGGGCGTGAAGGAGAAATCGCTCGAGGAACACAAAGCCGGCGGCGCGGTTGGGCATCTGGTGGCGCCGCACGTCGTGGCCCCCAACCACCAGCACTTTTTCAACTTCCGGCTCGACCTGGACGTGGACGGCGAGCGGAACTCGGTTGTGGAGCTGAATACCGAAGCAGAAGGAGAGGATGAAGCGCTCAACGACATCACGCATACCGAAACGATGCTCAAGTCGGAGAAGGAAGCGCGGCGGAGCATGAATCTGATGACGGCCCGCAAATGGGCGGTCATCAATCCCTGCGTGAAGAACTCCCTCGGCTCGCCAACCTCGTATGTACTCGTCCCTGGCGAGAACAGCATTCCCTATCTCGCCGCGGGAGCTTCGGTCCGCAAGCGAGCCGGCCTGATGAACCATCATTTCTGGGCCACGCAGCACCGCGAGGGCGAGCTGAACGCCGCCGGTCCCTATCCCAACCAAAGCCGCGGCGGGGACGGGCTGCCCAAGTGGATTGCCGACAATCAATCCCTCGATAATGAAGACTTGGTCGTGTGGTACACGCTCGGCCTGACGCATGTGCCGCGGCCCGAGGAATGGCCGATCATGAACGCCACCCACGTCGGTTTTCGGCTGGTGCCGGCGGGGTTCTTTTCGAGGAATCCGGCGCTCGATGTGGCAAAGTAGTCCGCTCACTCCGTGAGCGGACGTGGAAAGGAAATGGGAAATCTCAAATCTCAAACAAATTGGAATTGGGAAAGTGGAATCGAGGAAACGGAAACCCTGGAATTGGACTTTCCGGATTTGAATTTCCTGACTCAGTATTGTTTGAGATTTGAGATTTCCCATTTCTGCTGCTCCGCCGTAATTTCATACCCGCATTACTCCGCTGCGGGCAGTTTGCGACAGCTCATCCAGCCACCATTCGGCGAGGGCGGTGAGATTGGCGTTGGCGTCGACGTGAGCCAGGGCATCGAGGCAGATTTCCACGCAGTACGTGGCGGCTTCCGCATCGCCGGGCCACCAGCGGACGGTGGTGGCGACGGCTTTTTGCAAGGCTTCATCTCTTGGACTCGATGACAATGCGTTCGACGAAAGAGCCGCGATGAGTTGTTCATAGAACCCCAGCCCCATCGTCAGGACTTCCCGCATCCGTGCCCGTTTTTCAGCCCCCTCTTTGCCGACGCTTTCCACAAAGGAAGTAACGGTCTTGGCGAGCGGCGGCAAGTCGTAGTCGCGCTGGGAAAGATTCTCGAAGAGCGCGGCGCGGAATTCCAGGAAGGCTTCGTCGCACCACTGAATGGCCTTCGCCAGACTGCCGCCGCTGAGTGCCGCCGCTTTGCGGGCTAGTCCCTCATCGCTGCATGCGCCGGTGGAGAGGAGCAAGTCCGCCACGTCACTTTCCGGCAGCGGGCTGAAACGGACGACCTGGCAGCGGGAGCGAATCGTGGGGAGCTGCCGCTGCTCGCTGGTGCCGATCAGGATCAGCAGCGACTTAGGCGGCGGCTCTTCGAGGGTCTTGAGCAGCGCGTTGGCCCCTTCCTGGTTGAGATAGTCAGCGTCGTCGATGACGGCGACCTTCCGCCTGCCGGAGTACGGCTTCAGGGAAATGTCATGGCAGAGCCCTTCTCGCATCCGGTGCTCTTTGTCCCCGATCAGCAGCTCCAGCGGGATGTAATTCTTGTCTGCGGGCTTGCGCACCACCACCACATCCGGATGCGTTCCCGCCAGCACCTGCGCACAGGTCGGGCACGCCCCGCAAGGATCGAGCGCCTCGTCGGGCCGCCGCTCGCAGAGCAGTCCCTGAGCGAGCTGCAGCGCGAACGACCTTTTTCCAATCCCCGGCGGTCCGACGAACAAGAACGTGCTCGCCAGCCGGCCCGCACGGATGGTGCGGCGGAAGCGGTCAAGGACGGAATCGTGGCCGCGGAGCATGGTGAGTGGTGAGTGGTGAGTGGTGAGTGGTGAGTGGTGAGTGGTGAGTGGTTGGAGAGGACAAAAGGCATCGCAATAGGTTCGTACTCAGTACTCAGTACTCAGTACTCAGTACTCAGTACTCAGTACTCAGTACTTTCTTCTCCACCGCGGCGACGACATTCTTGTGTACCACCTCCGCGGCAGTGGTGGCATCAATGACGACTATCTCTTCCGGCTGCCTGGCCGCTTCCAGCAAAAATCCTTGTCGCACCCGTTCCATATACTCCAGCCCCTGCGACTCCATCCGATCCGGAGCGCGAGTGAAGCGAGTCGCGGCGGTCGCAGCGGGAAGGTCAAGGATGAAAGTAAGACTGGGCATGATGCCTGCCACGGTGACCTGGCCCACTTGCCAGACTTCCGCGGGCGACAATCCGCCGGCGTGGGCCTGGTAGACGACGTTCGCCAGCAGGTAGCGGTCGCTGATCACGCACTTGCCGGCAGCGAGCGCGGGGCGAATCACTTCTTCCACGAGCTGCGCCCGGGCCGCCATGTACATCAGCATTTCGCTGCGGCGGTGGATCGCCGTGCCGTGATGCTCGAGCAAGAGGCCGCGGAGCTTTTCCCCCAGCGGCGTGCTCCCCGGATCGCGGCAGGTGACGACTTCCTTCCCGTTCGCGCGCAGCCAGTTCGCCAGCAGACTGATCTGCGTCGATTTGCCAGCGCCGTCGATGCCGTCGAATGAGATGAACATTTTTTGTAGCCTGCACACTCCGTGTGCAGGCATGTCCGCTCACGAAGTGAGCGGACTACTATAGCCGTGGATTGGCAGGCTTGATGGGGGCTTCGTACGCATTGGCCCCTTTCACTTTCACCTTCCGCGAATAAATTTTGTCGCCGCAGCAGGCAAATACCGTGTCGAAGTTCGATCCGCCGAAGGTCAAATTCGAGACCCGCCCGTTCGGCGTGGGGATAATGCAATTCACCCGTCCCGGCTGGTCGCAGACTTGCAGGCCCAGCCGCGTGGCCACCCACAGCCGGCCGTCCCGGTCGGTCCGCATTCCGTCGGCTCCACTGTCGTCGGCCGTGTCGGGGACGTGCAAGTGGAAATATTTCTGCTTGTGGAGCAGCGAACCGTCCGGCTGGACGAGGTAGCTATAGACCCAGTGGCTGCGGCTGTCGGCGACGTAGAGCAGCGATTGATCGGGCGAAAGGCACAGGCCGTTGGAAAACTTAAGGCCGGAGTCGACGACCTTCTTTTCCCCCTGGGGGCTGATGAACCAGATCTTGCTCGGGTCAGTGCCGTTCCAGCCGGGGTTGGTGACGTAGATGCCGCCGTCGTGCCGCACGACGAGGTCGTTGCCGCGAAAGCCATCGGCGATGGTCGCCGATTTGCCGTTCTCATCGTACGCCACAATCTGCTCGCTCCCTCCGGCGACCGAGACGAGCCGACCGTCAGGACCGAACGCCTGGCCGTCTCCTTTGTTGTTGCTCGACAGAAACTCGGCCACGTTTCCATCCGCGCCAACTTTGAATGTCTTGCTGGCGGGCACATCGTTGTAAAACACTTCCCCCTTGGCATTCACGGCCGGCCCTTCCGTGAACTTGTATCCTTCGGCCACGAGCTTCCAGCCTTCGCCGGGAATCAGGATGTCCTGCAACTGCTGCGAACCCTTGCCGGCGGCAACCGGTTTCGGCCAATCCTTCCAGAGCCAGCGCATGGCGTCGGGGAAGATTTTGGTGGCGTGCGTCCCCTCATGCCCGAGCGTTCCCCACTCATGATTCACTTCATAACCTGCGAAAATGAACGACCGCTCCATTTCCTGGTTGGCCATCCACCAATCGCCGCCATAGATGTTCAGGTCGGCGCTGCCGTCTTGCAGAAAGATGCGGATCGGCTTGGGCTCGTATTTGCGGATGAGCGTGGGATAGACATTGCCGCCGCGGAGACCGACGTACGTGCCGATGGTGCTGTACACGCGGCTGAAGGCGTCGGGCCGCTCCCAGGCGGCGGTGAACGCGCAAATGGCCCCGCTGCTGGCCCCGGCGATGCAGCGGTCATTGCCGTCTTTGGAAAGCTTAATCGCCCGGCCATCGCTGGTGGTCTTCTTCTCCACATCCGGCAGAATCTCGTCCAGAATGAACCGGGAGTACGCATCCCCCAGCCCGTCATATTCAAAGCTGCGGTTGAAGCGGTCCAGGGCCTGTTCGCTCGTCGCTTTCACCTGGCCGGGCCGGACGAAGACGCCGATGATGATGGGGATTTCCTTCTTGGCAATCAATTCGTCGAAGACCGCCGGCGCGTTGTACTGAATTCCGTCCTGATTCACATGCACGCAGGCCGGCTTGGCGGGATCGTATTGCTGGGGGACGTAGATCCAGTATTCACGCGTTGTGCCGGGAAAGATTTTGCTCTGGTCGAAGGTGTATTTGGTCACTTCACCCTTGGGAATCTCCGCGTCCTGTCCGAAAACGGTCAGCGGAGAGCAGTTCCACAAGAGTAGGGCAATCAGTAAGAAGCGCGGCATGGGAGTGGATCCTGGAGTTTCTACGGGCGATGGAGAGTAGGTTGTGCCGCGACCGATTCTAGCGAACCGTGCTTGCGCCGAACAGTAAATGCACCCGTGGCGATGTCATGCACCAATTGCCGCGTTTCTTCCTGGATTCCCGGCTGGGAGCGTTCCCGAGGGCCGGCGATGTTGAGCACTTCGATGCGATGCTTGCGGAGCCAGCCGCGGACGACTTCCACACGCACCGGCGGCTGCGGCTGATTCAAATCAATGCTCAGGCAGGGCCGCTGGTGCCGGAGAGCGAACTTTTCCGTCAGCGCGGTTCCGCCGACGAGCAGGCCGCGATAAACAATCAGCGTGCCGCCGGATTCGCCGACATTTTTCTCGGTCCGAATGTGGTACGCAGTCGAGTCCGTCTCGGTGAGTTGGAAACGGGCATCGATGGCCCCATCCTCCGCCAGCCTCCCGCGCGGACAATAGCCGCCGTGCTCGATTCCCAGGTCGATGGCGGCGAGGAGGGCCCCGCGGTCGACGCCGGTCTGTCCGCCGGAGATGATTTTGCGGACCAAGGTTCCGACGATGATCCTAATCTCCTCTCCCCTTGGGAGAGGCTGGGTGAGGGTTGGCGGCGGGCGATCAGCGACCTTGGCCCCCCCGGTCGGATGGTTATTATTCATGTTTTCAACCTCCTGTCTTTACGGTTTTCGTGAATCAACGCCGTGGCGATAAGTCGTTGGCAGACAAAGTGTTAGTGTCGCTTATATCGTCACAATTTTTATTCATTTTTGTCACTTATTGCACTCGCCTTAATACATAAATAACTGTGAATATGATAAGGCTGACCGCTCGCCGGTAACTGAGTACTGAGTACTCGGTACTCCGTCCTCCCTCCGCCCGCACGAAGCGTCTACCAAGCCATTCCGAGGTTGCCCTATTATACAAAAAGGCTCATCTGCCTAAGTGTCCAGTATCCTAGCATCAACCCCTCCTGGCCGCCACTCGCAATTTCGCACTCCGGGAACGGGGGTTGCGGGCGGTTTCTTCGTCGCTGGCGACGAGCGGCTTTTTGGTGAGCGGCTCCAGGCGCGGGTCGCTCCGGAAGGCCTCTTTTACCAGCCGATCCTCCAGCGAATGAAAGCTGATGATGGCCAGGCGGCCGCCGGGCTTCAGACGGTCGGGTATGCGGGCCAGGGCGAGCTCCAGCGATTCGAGCTCTCGGTTGACGGCAATGCGGAGGGCCTGGAAGGTGCGAGTGGCGGGGTCGATCCGCTCCTTGGGACTGCGGGGGACGCAGCGGCGAACGAGGGCGGCGATCTGAGCCACCGATTTGAGCGGCGACTCAGCACGCGCTTCCACAATCCGCCGGGCAATCCGTCGGCTGAACCGCTCTTCGCCGAATTGGTAGATGATGTCGGCAATTTCCCGCTCTTCGAGCCGGGCCAAGAGACGCCAGGCTGGCTCCCCTTCGTCGGGGTTGAACCGCAGGTCCAGTTCCCCGCTCGAATCGAAACTAAAGCCGCGGCTGTCGTCGGCAAGCTGGTCGCTGGAGAGGCCCAGGTCGAGAAGCACGCCGTCCACTGCGGGGACTTCAAGTTCGTCGAGAACCGACGACAGCTCGCAGAAGTTGGATTGAGCAATCTTAATCGGCAGTCCCGCCAGATTTTTCTCCGCCGCCGCCAGTGCCGCCGGATCGCGGTCCAGGGCTAACACATAGCCGTCATTTTCCAGCTTCTCGGCCAGCAATCGGGTATGCCCGCCGCCGCCGAGCGTGCCGTCGACGAGAATCATGCCGGGGCGCGGTGCGAGCCAAGCCAGGATTTCCTGCGGCAAAACGGGAACGTGAATCGGCGGGGATGGGTCGGCTGAGTGCACATGTGTATAATAACCGTTCGATTCGGAGGAGCAAGAGGGGCAGCCTCTTGTTCCCACGCTCTGCGTGGGAACATCCGGCTTTGACGCTCCGCGTCCTTGCAGCGTAGCAGAGCCGCGGAGCGGCGAAGACGTGCGTTCCCACGCAGAGCGTGGGAACGAGGAGTTACCGTCGGGACATAAGGCCCCAGGGAGCTTCCGTGCTCCCCAGGCTGGGCCGTATGCCGGCAGGCGGTCGTATGGTGCAGCGCCTGCCGTCTACCCCGGCAAAATCCCTTTGCCGGCTGTGCGAGGAGGCCGAGTGACGGGGTTACTCGGCCGCGGACCGGCGTGGCCGTGCCGGTCCACTCTCCATCGCAAAATCACTCGGACGTACCGGGTGATTCAAGGTTTTGCTTGGCAACTCAATTGGAAATAATGATAAATTTCAAATCTTTCGTCACCGACTCCTCGCGACAATCTCCTTCCCAGCGAAGCAACGTAAACCATTTTTTTGAACCGTCAACGCCGGCCGAAGGGCTTTTGCCGCTAGCAAAGAAGTGCTAGCAGAAGAAAATTGTTTTGCCGCAATGGATTACGACCGGAAAAAAATCTGTTCACGAGTTCATTATGATGTTGCCCGATACACAGAATGGACCTAGCCAACGACAAGCGACTCGTAGAGCGCCTCGTACCGGGAAATCATCGCCGCCAGAGAGAATTCGGCCGCCGCTCGCCGCTGATTCTGAGCGCCTAGCTCGGCCGCCAGAGTCCGGTCCTGGGCGAGGCGAAGGATTCTCTGCGCGAAGCCGGCAGCATCGCCGGCGGGGCACGATTGCTGAGCGGCTCCGTCCCCCAGCAGCTCCATCACTCCTTCCGCCTGAGTCGCCACGACCGGCTTGCCCGCGGACATCGCTTCCAGCAACACGTTGGGCATTCCTTCCCAGCGGGACGGCAGGACGAGCATGTCGCTGGCCGACAAGATCTCCGGCACGTCCCCCCGCCAGCCTAAAAAATGCACGCGACCCCGCAGGCCATGCTTTCCTACCAGCTCTTCTAACGCCTCCCTCTGCAGACCATCGCCGACCAGCAGCAGATCGTGCTGCGGCAATTCTCGAAAAACTCGCGGCATCACTTCCGTCAACAACCAGTCCAACCCCTTCTGCCGGTCCAGCCGACCGATGTACAGAATCGACCGGCGGCCGGCGGAAAGGCCCAACACCGTGAGATCAGCCGGCTGGACGTTCTCAAAGCGTGTCAAATCGACGCCATTGGGAATGACGACCAGCTTCTCGGCGGGGAAGCGGCACTTGTCGCGGCAGAAGTCGGCGACTCCCTGGCTGACGCAGACAATTTTGTCCACTTTCGAGGCCAGCCAGCGCTCCATTCGCTGTCGCCAGGCTCTGGGATCCGCCACGCGAATGCCGGTCACCATCCGCGGCAGCACCTTGGCCCGCCGGGCCGCTTGCGTGGCCACCACGTTGGCATGAAACAGGAACGACTGCACCACCTGCGGCTGCTGCTGCCACAAGAGACCCTTCAGGCGATGAACTGCCGAGAAGAATTGCCAAAAGGATTGAACGTCCAAGAAATGGACGGGAATCTCTGCTTGTTCCAGACGCTGTACCAACAGGTCGTTCTTCGGCCGCGGCTTAAGCGAGTAGACCACCGGGCTGAACCGCTCGCGGGACAGGCCCGTCGCCAGATTGACCAGCGCCTGCTCCGCGCCGCCGACTTCCAGCTCGGTGATGACGAGGGCCAGGCGGAGCGGTGATGGAAGAGCGGTTGACACCCTTTCCCTTATAATCGAAGACAGAAGGGGTCGGGAGGAGTTTTCGCGGGCATGGACACTCCATCAGCCGGCGTCACTTCCGCGAACCCCCCTCCCGACCCCGTTATGACCGACCTCCGCCACTTCGACTACGACCTCCCTCGCGAGCTCATCGCCCAGCAGCCGCTGAAGGCCCGGCAGGATGCTCGCCTGCTGGTCGTGAACCGGCAGGCGGAGAGCATCGAACACGCCTATGTGCGGGATTTGCCGGACTATCTGACGGCTGGAGACACGCTCGTTCTGAATGACACGCGGGTCATCCCGGCCCGGCTCGTCGGCCGACGGGAGCGGACAGGAGCTCGCTGGACAGGCTTATTTTTGAGCGCCGACGAGCATGGCAACTGGCAGGTTCTCAGCAAGACCCGCGGCAAGCTCGAACCGGGAGAGGCCATCGCCATCGTCTCCTGGGATGTACGCCAGGAGCTGCGCCTGCGCCTGCTGACCAAGCTCGACGGCGGCGTCTGGGCCGTGCGACCCGAACCGATGGGAGACGCACTGCCGCTCCTCGAAAAAGTCGGCCGCGTCCCCCTGCCGCCGTATATCCGCGACGGGGAGATGACCGAAGCCGACCGACAGACGTATCAAACCGTGTTTGCGAAAGAGCCGGGCGCCGTCGCCGCCCCCACCGCGGGGCTGCACTTCACCCAGGGGCTGCTCGACCAGCTTGGCAACCGCGGCATCACCCGCGAGTTCGTCACGCTGCACGTCGGCATCGGCACCTTCCGCCCCATCAGCGCCGCGGGCCTCGACGAGCACATCATGCACCACGAATGGTGCAGCATTAGCCGCGAGGCGGTAGACCGGCTGACTGCAACTCGCGCGAGAAAGGGCCGCATCGTCGCCGTGGGAACCACCGTCGTCCGCACTTTGGAAACCGCGGCTCAAAGCGGCAAGCTGCTGCCCTACACCGGCACCACGAACCTGTTCATCCGCCCCCCGTACCAGTTCCACGCAGTCGATGCCCTGCTCACCAACTTCCATCTTCCCAAGAGCACTCTCCTCATCCTCGTCCGCACCTTCGGCGGCGACGACCTCATCCGCCGGGCGTATGACACGGCCATTCGGGAAGGATACCGTTTTTTCAGCTATGGGGATGCGATGCTGATTGCTTAGCCCCCGCGTCCACGCGGGGAGAGCGCGGCGTGAGATCGCATTCCACGACTCGACCCAGTGCGTCGCTGGCAACTCCTAACGGATTGTAGTGATTTGCAAAAAGTCACCCGACGGTATCGGCAAGAGGCCGGCTGTTGGCCGGTTATATAGATAGATCCATGCATCGACGGGAGTATCGTCATCCAGAAGAACTATCGCCTTCACGCGACGATAAAGTCCAGCTTCGGGTGACTTTGGGTCAAACTCCTCATAGTCGTCCAGTTTTGAAAGCACCTGCTGGGGTTCCTCAAGGCGATACACCTCGCCGCGGACACAATCCTCTGACGACGGAGAGCTCACCGCTCCCGGAAAGTCATCCACGAGGTACAGGCGGCCTTGAAACGTCGCGTCTCCCACGAAGTCCGCGTTGCGCGCCAACAGCCGGTACATCTCGTGCCGGATATCTCGCCGCAACGTGCCGTAGACGAAGAGAAACTCCGCTGGAGAGAGTTTCATGCTGGGCCTCCCACCGCATCGAGCAAACGATGGAGGCTTTCAAAACCCTGGCGTTTGATGAAGTTCATCACGGGAGGATGCGTTTTGAGAAGTTCTAGATAGTATTGAAACAGCATTCGAATCTCCGTGAGGCTCAACTGGTTCATGATCCAGAGACCCGCGATGAACTCAAAGAAATTGAGGTAATCGACTAGCGGTTCACACGCATCGGGATAACAGTCCTCCTCAAGTCCTTTGTAGAGCCTCTCAAGTTCTTCTTTGGGGCGATAGTCAAGGAGGAGCCTGGTTTTCTTGTGGCAACTATCCTCATAAAACTTCTCGTGGAGGGAGTAGAGCCACTCGGCACGTCGAGTCTTGACCGACTGCCACCAAAAGAAAAGTGACAACACACCTCCAACGGTCGCCCCCAGGAGGGCGCATAAGGACAAGATGTGGTCCAATGACATGTGGCTTCAGAACTGAATGGCAAAGACTGGGTCCGAATGTCATCTACTCTCTAAGAGTATACCCTACGAGCTTGGCGGCGCAAACTCTCTTCCCTGGTATGATGGCCGGTTTGCCCTTGAAGCGGTTCCGTTCCGTCCGCCCATGCCCAACCTTCCCACCCCTCCTTTGCCGCTGCTCATCACCGGCGTGGCCGGGGTGGCGGGGTATAACGCGCTGCATCATTTTCGCCGCCGGTATCCGGGACAAGTCATCGCCATTCGCCGCACGGATAACTGGCCGCTGCGGGGGGACGGGATTCTGGCCTGCGACGGTGATGACAAGGACCAGATGAAGCGGCTGTTTGACCGCTATCAGTTTCGCTCGGTGCTGAATTGCGAGGGGACCTGCAAGCTCAAATCGTGCGAGCTCGATCCCGCGATGGCCCAGCGGGTGAATATCGACAGCGTGGTGAACCTGCTCGAGGTCGCCGGCGGGGCCGACGTGCGGCTAGTGCATCTTTCCATCGATCTGGTCTACTCCGGCACTCGCGGCGGCTCGCATGTGGAGGAGGATGCGACCGACCCCGTCACCGTTTATGGCAAGACAATGGCCGAGGCGGAGCAGATTATCCTCCGCGAGCGGCCGGATGCCTGCCAGCTTCGCATTTCGCTGCCGATGGGGGTCAGCTTCAACGGCCATGCGGGAGCCATCGACTGGATCCAGTCCCGCTTCAAGAAGCAAAAGCCCGCGACGCTGTATTACGACGAGGTCCGCACGCCGACCTACACCGACTGCCTCAATCCGCTGCTGCAGCGAGTCCTTGCTGGCAATCTATCCGGCCTATTCCACGCCGGCGGCCCGCGGGCCCTCAGCCTCTATCAGATCGCTCAGATCATCAATCGCGTCGGCGGCTATGACCCCGATCACCTGATGGGCTGCAACCGGATCGAAGCCGGCCCGATTCCGCCCCGCGCCGGCGATGTCAGCATGAATAGCGGCAAACTGGCCCGCGCTCTCGGCCACCAGCCCTTCGATCCCTGGCCGCACGACGACGCCCTCGTCCCCACGCATCACGACTGGCACCGCGACCGCCCGCCGGGCGAAAACGGCTCGGCGGAGTACTTGCGGGAGGTGCTGTACCATAATCCGCGCCGCAAGCGAACCGGTTTGGCTGCAGCGGCGTCTTAGCGTGCGGAATGACGAAATTCGAATTCCGAATGACGAATTGGATGTCGTCTTTCATTCGCCATTCGCCATTCGAGTTTCGTCATTCAGAACTTGGGCTTTCCTCGCGTGTCGTTTTACATTGACCTAACTTCGCGCATCGATCGCTCGATGCTCCCCGACCGTCATCGGCTGCGGAACATGCTCCGCGCGGTGCGGCAGGCGGAAGAGGCGGGCAGGCCGTTCGATAAGAACCTGGCGAAGCTGCACGAGGTGTTGGAGGCATCGCTGGCAAGGCGAGAGGCACGACAACAGAGCGTGCCGAAGATTCTGTATGACGATTCACTGCCGGTCGCCGGCAAGCGACAAGACATCGCGGCGGCGATTCGGGATCATCAGGTCGTCGTCATCTGCGGCGAGACCGGCAGCGGAAAGTCCACGCAAATCCCCAAAATCTGCCTGGAGATCGGCCGCGGCAGCAGCGGGTTCATCGGCCACACCCAGCCGCGGCGGATTGCGGCTCGTTCCATTGCTGCTCGCCTGGCGGAAGAGCTTGGCGCGACCGGCAGCAAGCTCGTCGGCTTCAAAATCCGCTTTGCCGATCAGACGAGCGATCAGACGCTGATCAAGGTGATGACCGACGGCGTGCTGCTCGCGGAATCGCAGACCGACCGGACCTTTGATCAATACGACACCATCATCATCGACGAAGCTCACGAGCGGTCCCTTAATATCGATTTCCTCCTCGGCTGCCTGCACCGCATCCTCCCCCAGCGCCCCGACCTGCGGCTCATCATCACCAGCGCCACCATTGACGCCACGCGGTTCGCGGAGCATTTCAAATCGGGCGCAGGCCCCGCGCCGATTATCGAAGTCTCCGGCCGCACTTATCCCGTGGAGATCCGCTATCAGCCGCTCGTGGATGACGATGGAACGGGCGAAGAGGAGATTGACCCCATCCGCGGCGTCGCCGATGCGGTCGAGGATCTCTGCCGCCTCGGGAATGGGGACATTCTGGTTTTTCTGCCGACCGAGCGGGACATCCGCGAGGCCCACCAGAAACTCCGGGGACGCAACTTCGCCGGAGGCAATCCGGAAATCCTGCCGCTCTATGCCAGGCTCTCGACGGCGGAGCAGAACCGCGTGTTTCAGAAGCACGGCGGCCGGCGGATTGTGCTGGCGACGAACGTGGCGGAGTCGTCTCTGACCGTGCCGGGCATTCACTTTGTCGTCGACACCGGCACCGCCCGCATCAGCCGTTACAGCCCCCGCAGCAAGGTCCAGCGGCTGCCGATTGAGGCCGTTTCGCAAGCTTCCGCCGACCAGCGAAAGGGGCGCTGCGGCCGCCTCGGTCCCGGCGTCTGCATCCGGCTGTTCAGCGAGGAGGACTATCTCGCCCGCGAGCGATTCACCTCGCCGGAAATCCAGCGGACCAACCTGGCGGCAGTCATTTTGCAAACGCTCGCGCTGGACCTCGGCCCCATCGACGAATTCCCCTTCCTCGATCCACCCCGACCGGAATCCATTCGCGACGGCTACAAAACGCTCTTCGAGCTCGGAGCCATTGATGACAAACGAGACTTAACCCCGCTCGGCCGCCAACTCGCTCGGCTCCCCGTCGATCCGCGGATTGGCCGGATCATTCTCGCCGCGGACAAGGAAGCCTGTCTGGCCGACGTTCTTATCATCGCTGCCGCCCTGGAAGTACAAGACCCTCGCGAGCGCCCACAGGATAAACAGCAAGCGGCTGATGAGTCTCAGGCGAAATTCGCCGATGCCGATTCGGACTTCCTTTCCTACCTCAAGCTCTGGGACTTCATCCACCGGCTCAAGAGCGACCTCACCCGCGGCCAGCTTCGCAAGGCGTGCCGGCAGAGTTTCCTTTCCGAAACAAGAATTCGGGAATGGCAGGACGTGCATCGCCAGCTTCTAGAGATGGTGACGCAGTTTGGGCTGCGGGCGGGGAAGCGGAAGTATGACACGACCCGGACGCTTCTCGCGTCCGGGCCGCTCTCGACTCTATCGCCGCCCCCAAAGCAACCCATCGGTTTTGCGGACATACAACAGAGTCGCCTTTCGCTCCGCGAAAGTACGTCCTTTCGCGGAGCGAAAGACGACATTGTCTACGCCGCCATCCATCGCTCCCTCCTCGCCGGTCTCCTTGCGAACATTGCCACGAAGACCGACACCAGCGAGTACCTGGCCGCCGGCGGCAATAAGTTTTTCCTGTGGCCCGGCAGCGGCACGTTTGCCTCGCGGCCCAAGTGGATGGTTGCCGCGGAATTGGTGGAAACGACGAAACGCTACGCCCGCACGGTGGCCAAGATCGACGAATCCTGGATCGAGCCGCTGGCCATGCACCTGGTCAATCGCTCGCATAGCGATCCCGTCTGGGACCGCCGCAGCGCCACGGTTCTGGCCAGCGAGAAGGTCACGCTGTTCGGCCTCACCATCATCCCCCGCCGCCGAGTGAGGTACGCCCACATCGATCCGGTCACCGCGAGAAAGCTGTTTCTGCAGCATGCCCTGGTGGAAGGAGACTACGACACCAAGGCGCCGTTCTTCGCTCACAACGCGCGGATGCGCGAAGAAGCGTCGAAGCTGGCGGCCAAGACTCGTCGCCGGGACATGATTGTGGAAGACGACGCTATTTACAGCTTCTATCAGTCCCGCTTGCCGGCCGAAGTCGTGGACGGTGCATCGCTGGACAAATGGCGGAAGGAAGCGGAGGGGAAGAATCCGCAGATTTTGAGGATGAACGCAGAAGATCTTTTGCCGGAGGAGGCTGACGTTGAGCCGGCGGATTATCCCGACAAGTTGGAGATTGATCGCCTCAAGCTAACACTGGAGTATCGCTTCGAGCCCGGTGCCGAGCAGGACGGTATTACGGTGACGGTGCCCCGCGAAGCCCTGCCGCAATTGACGCCGGAGCGGATGGACTGGCTGGTGCCGGGGCTGATGGAGGAAAAGGTGGAAGCGCTGATCCGCTCTCTCCCCAAGCAGGTCCGCCGCGAGCTCGGTCCCGCGCCGCAAGTTGCGGAGAAGGTCGCCGGCGAGCTCCGCTTCGGCCAGCGGCCGCTCTTGCCGTCGGTGGCGGAGCTGCTGACGAAGGCCGCCGGGGTGCGGATTACTCCCGACATGTTCGCCGCGGACAAACTCCCGCCGCATTTGCTTCTCAATGTGCGGGTGGTGGATGAGCAGGGAAAGAAGCTCGGCGAAGGGCGGGACGTGGCTGCGCTCCGCGAGCAAGTTGGCGTCAAACCCGAAGAGGCGAAACCCCGAGCGGAAGAAGTGGCCTGGCATCGGGACGGGCTCAAATCCTGGGATTTCGACAAGTTGCCGCAGCGTCTGGACGTGCAGCGGGCGGGAGTTGTGCTGACCAAGTATCCGGCGCTCATCGACCAGGGCGAGAGCGTCTCACTGCGACTACTCGATAGCGCCGCCGAAGCCGAGGGACAGACGCGCGGCGGTGTGCGACGATTGTTTGCCATTGAGGAGAACCGAGAGCTCAAAGCGCAGGTCCAGTGGCTGCCCGGGCTCGACAAACTCAAGCTCTGGGGAGCGCCGCTGGCGAAAGAACGGCCTATCACCGAGCAGCTCACGGATTTTCTGGCGGACCGCGCGCTCTTCGGCGATGGCCTGTTCGCCGGCCTTCCCCGCAGCCGCCCCGATTTTGAAGAGCTACTCCGCGCCCGCCGCAAGCACATCGTCCCTGCCGTGCAGGAAGTGACCAAGCTGGTTCTTCCGCTCTTTGAAGCCTATCACGAAGTCCGCCTCACCCTGGAAACTCCCCGCCCAGCGGCGTGGAAATACGCGATCGACGACATCCGCGATCAACTCGCGCTCCTGCTCCCTGTGAACTTCCTTACCACTCAGCCCTGGGAATGGCTCCAGCACTTTCCCCGCTATCTCAAAGCCATCAGCCTCCGCCTCAAGAAGCTGGCGAGCGGTTTGCCGCGCGACAAAACGAATTTCGACCTGGTCGCTCCGCGCGCGAAAGCCTGGAACGAGCGAGTTGTCAGGCCATTCACCACGGATGCCCAGCAGGAGCAACTCACGCTCTATCGCTGGATGCTGGAAGAGCTGCGAGTCTCCCTCTTCGCCCAGGAGCTCGGCACGAGTCTGCCGGTCTCGCCGCCGAAGCTGGACAAGCAGTGGGAAAGAGTCGGCTGAGCCTAATCCCAAACTTCTCGGGGCCGATCATAGTCCGATTCCTTGATGACAACCCATTGGGGGATTTATACATCATTTGATAAGGTTTTCTTCAACACACCTTCGCATCGTCCGTTCCCCGTGGCTGCGGAGCCCGTAACCCCCTCTCTATTGCGAAACTCGTCGAGTTTCGCAACGTGCTCACGGGGATAAACAGGGGGAATGTGTTGCGAAACCTTTCCCATTTCGCAACACTCCTTGCTTGATTACCGCGCGCGGCGGAAGAGAAAATGCCTGCACACCATACGCACAATCCTCGCCATCTCCAGGCGCAGCAACTCCCTTTAGTGTACTTAAGTGTACAAATAGTGTTGGGACAATCAAGAGGTCGTCACAAAGTTTTTTCACTTTTCTTCCTTTCGCTCGCCACGGAAGGCCACAGTCTCCTTGTACGCTATGTGCAGGCAAATATCCCCAGGTCTCGCATGGCATCCTGGGGATTGTCAGCATCATTCAAACGATTCCCTCGCTCGCGGTCCTCGTCTTTATGATCCCGCTGTTGGGAATAGGAGTGAAGCCCGCAATCATGGCACTATTTCTCTATAGCCTGCTGCCGATTGTGAGAAATACTTATTCCGGACTGAATGAGATTCCTGACAACCTGAAGGAATCCGCCATCGTCCTCGGCCTGACGCGGCAAGCCCGGCTATACCTCGTGGAACTGCCGATTGCCTCGCGCTCCATCCTCGCGGGCATCAAAACCGCAGCGGTCATTAATGTAGGGACCGCAACTATCGGCGGGCTCATCGGCGCAGGGGGCTACGGCGAGCCGATTATGACCGGCCTTCGGCTGATGGACTTGAGCCTGCTCTTGCAAGGGGCGGTCCCCGCGGCGCTATTAGCCGTCGTGGTGCAGGGACTGTTTGAGCTGCTCGAGCGGGTCGTCGTGCCGAAAGGACTGCGGCTCGCGAAAGGTGATTAGATCGGCAATGCGACTACGCGGCCATGCGCGTCAAATCGGCGAGCGGCAACTTAACGCGCGCGGGGCCTTGGAGGGCCCGGTAGAACTTGACCTCATCCTCTTCGAGAAACCAGATCGCAAACGCGCCATCCGCCTCGAATCGGCGGCCGCAATAACTGCCATTGCGGATCAGAATGGACTCCCGGAATTGGTCCGGCTCACGGATTTCCATGCGGGCAAAGGTTTCGCTCACCTGGCGGCGGATTTCATCAATGCGCTGGGGATGAGGCATGTTCTTCGTTATCGGCACAGCCTGCTAGCCCACTGAGAGCTGTCAGGTGCCGCCGTAACAGCTTGCCTAAGCCGATGGGTTCCCTCATACGGCAACACCGCCGCGCACTTGAGTCCGCTAGCACGTCGCGACGATAAACCGTCGTATGGAAGAAGAATTTGAAGGCCGGCTGGAGGATTTGCAACTCGTGGAAATCCAGGAGTTACTGGAAGAGCACGGCATTGCGCTGGGCGACGAAGAAATCGCCGACATCGCCAGCTTCGTGAAGGAAGCTGGCGGCTTGGAAGCAGCACTGGACATTCTCGCACAGCTCCAAAGCCGGCAGGAGGCAGCGTAAGCGCACTGCCGCTCATGGACTCGGCCTGCAAGAGATCCAGAGGACTACATGATCTTCGCCAGCGTATCGATGGCCGAGCGAGCGGCATCAATCCCGCCGAGCTTATCGACCAGCTTCTTGGCCTGCAGCAGATTGGCGAACATATCTTTCTTCTTACCAGCCGGACGGCCAAGCTTGCGGCCGCGGCGTTTCTGCTTGCCGGACTTGCGGCGCTCGTTGGAGAGAATCGTGCTGACGTAGGTCGGAGTGGCCTTGATTCCCGCTGCGGCGAGCCCTTCGGAAATTGCCTTGGGTTTGGCATCCGGATTGTTTTCCACGTACTTGCGAATTTCCGCCGAGAGGTTGGTGCCGCCGCGTTTTTTTGCCATGAGAACAGCCTTGTGAAAACAGTTTGATGTAGCAGATGGAATTTGACGTTAACTGAGCGATACTTCGCTGTCAACCATGTGGCGCAGAATTCATCCATTACACCTATACCATCTTTGCGGTGAACTATCATGGAGTCCTTAGGTTAGTAACCACTCACTGCCCGGCAGGGATTGAAGCCGCTTCACGGGCACTGGGGGCTTATGCCTCGCGTCCAGAATCCTAAAATAATGGTTACGCCCGGACGCTAGTCTAGTCGCTATCTATCTTTTTGTTGCTGCCATGCCCTTCTACCCGCGCCGCGAGTTTACCCTCTCGTTTGAATTGTTTCCGCCCAAGACGCCCGCCGGCGAAGAGGCCATGTACGCCAGCGTGGCGGAGCTCATGGCGTTTAGTCCGGACGTCATCACTTGCACCTACGGCGCCGGCGGGAGCACGCGGGATAAGACGCTGGAAATCACGGAGCAGGTCAAGCGTCGATTCGGAGTTCGCGTGGCCTCGCATCTCACCTGCGTCGGCTCCACGGTCGAACAACTGAGGAATTATCTCCTGGAAGCGCAGGCCCGCGGGATCGATAATATCGTGGCCCTCCGCGGCGACCCGCCCCAGGGTGAAGCCACTTTCCAGCCCGTGGAAGGAGGCTTCCGTTACGCCGCGGAGCTCGTGCAGCTCATCAAGCGAGAGTTTCCCGGCTTCGGCCTGGCCGTGGCCGGTTATCCCGAGACACACCAAGAAGCGCAGAGTCCGCAGGCGGACCTCAAGAATCTCCAGCGCAAGGTCTCAGCCGGCGGCGATGTGGTGATCACCCAGTTGTTTTACGACAACGCCGACTTCTTCCGTTTTCGCGATGCCTGCCAGGCCCTCGGCATCACCACGCCCATCGTGCCCGGTATCCTGCCGGTGACCAACCTGTCGCAAATCCAGCGAATCACCTCCCTGTGCAAGGCCTGCCTGCCGGGGCAGCTAGTCGAGGAACTCTCCCAGCGGGACGACCCGCAGTGGCAGTTTGACCGCGGCGTTGCCTACGCGGCCAAACAGGTTCAAGAGTTGATCGACGCCGGGGTGCCAGGAGTTCACTTCTATGTCCTCAATAAATCGTTGGCCACCGGCGCAGTGCTGCGGGCGGTCAGACGGCCTGCTTGAGCGAGGAAGGGAATGGCCGCGAAAAACACAAAGATACACAAAGAGAATGGAACTGTGCAGGTGTCGGCATTAGGGCATCGTCAAGGTTTTCGTGTCTCTTTGTGATTTTCGCGGCCATCCCCGCGTCATTTAACCATGCCCTCCGATCCCCTTTCCTGGCTTGACGATGCTCTCGCGGACCTGGACCGCCGCGATCTACGCCGCACCTTGATGACGCGGGAGAGTCCGCAGCGGGGAGATTGCCTCGAGTTGGGCGGCCGCTCGCTCGCCAATTTCGGGTCGAACGACTACCTCGGCCTGGCCAGCGATGAGCGCCTGTGCCTGGCCGTGAGCGACGCCATCAATGACCGCGGCTGGGGCAGCGGAGCGAGTCCGCTGGTGACGGGACGGGGCTTGCTGCATGGGAAGCTCGAGAACGAGTTGGCCCGGTTTGAAGGGACGGAAGCTGCCCTTCTGTTTTCGACTGGCTTTGCGGCCAACGTCGGCGCGATTGCCTCGCTGGTGGAACCCGAAGACATCATTTTCAGTGACGCCAAGAACCACGCCAGCATCATTGATGGATGTCGTCTTTCCGGCGCACAGATCCAAATCTACAAACACTGCGACGTCGACGACCTGCGTCAATCGCTGGCGGTTTCGCGCCACCGCCGCAAGCTCATCGTCACCGACACGCTGTTCAGCATGGACGGGGACTTGGCGCCGCTTCCTCGGATCGCCGAGCTGGCTCGCGAACACGGCGCGATGCTACTGGTCGACGAAGCCCATGCCACCGGCGTCTTCGGGAAGGAGGGGCGCGGCGTCTGCGAGCAGTTGGCAGTGGAAGACGGAGTGCATATTCGCGTCGGCACTCTCAGCAAGGGTCTGGGGAGCAGCGGCGGATTTGTCGCCGGTACGCAGGCGCTGATTGACTGGCTGGCCAACCGGGCCCGGCCCTATGTCTTCTCCACCGCCATGCCCGAGGGAATTGCGGCAGCGGGACTGGCAGCGCTCCGCGTCGTTAAGGACGAGCCGCTTCGCCGGCAGGAACTCCTGCAGCGAGCGGCTTACCTTCGAGAACAACTCATCGCCAACGGTCACAACATCGGCAGCTCCCAAAGCCAAATCATCCCCGTCATTCTCGGCTCCCCGGCCAGAACGATGCAAGCAGCGGCCCAACTCCGGCAGGCAGGGTATTTCGTTCCGGGCATTCGGCCGCCGAGCGTCCCCGAGGGAGAATCGCTGCTCCGAATCAGCCTCTCCTGGCTGCACCAGCCGGCACAACTCGACTCTTTGGCGCGCACTCTCCGGCAAATCCTTGCTACTTAGCGACGTTGTCTGTCCGACTGCCCCGCTAACTCTTGACGCCGCCCCGACAAAAATCTAGCTGTTCGCTATTCCCTCCAGCGGGGGATTTGCGTGTATAATTTTCTTGGACGGAAAACCTGGTGGTTTTCCTGCTGGAGGATTGACGCATGTTGCTCCGCTCTCCGCCAAGGATCCCCGCGCCCGAGCCCTCGCTTCTCCGGGCGCAGGTGATCGTCAAGCAGGCGTGCTCGTCAGCAAAGGCGATTTTCGTGCGGGCCGCGAGGCTCCGCCTGAAGTCCCACTGCGTGCCTCGCCGGTTCGCCGCTTGGAACCGGCTGGCGTCTTCTGGGCCATTTTGTAGCCAGCGTTTTTTGGAAGAGCCTTCGAGCTCGCAGGTGAAAGCACATGAGCAAAAATTTGTATGTCGGGAACCTCGCCTTCGGCACGACGAACGATGACCTGCGCGACCTGTTCGCGCAGCACGGCAATGTCAAGTCGTCGCAGGTGGTGATGGACCGGGAGTCGGGGCGCAGCCGCGGCTTCGGGTTCGTGGAAATGAATGATGGCGCGGAAGCGGCCATCGAGGCCCTCAACGGCAAGGAATTTCAGGGACGGAGCCTGGCAGTCAACGAAGCCCGCCCCCGCGAGGAGCGTCCTCGGGGCGGTGGTGGTGGAGGAGGAGGAGGAGGAGGCGGCGGAGGAGGCTACCGGGGTGGGGGTGGCGGAGGGGGGGGACGCTACTAAGCGGGCCCTCAGCATGAGACTGTGACAAGCGAGCGGGGAGCTGAAAGGCTCCCCGATTTTTTGCGCGGTGGACTCCAGGGACTCCGTTAGGCGCTGACATTCAAAATGCCGAGGTTCCGAGCCGGCGGATTCGGAACCAGCCGATAACCGCAGGAACGCACCACCAGCAGGGACAAGACCACGACGAGCGTAGGAACCGTCATTGTCAGGGCCATCAAAGCCCCTAGCCACCAAGATACTGTGGCGATGCCTGTGATGAGTGTAATCCCGATTCCCAGCAGGACCGCCACGACCAGCACCAAGAACAGTCGCCAGCGAGTTGGTCCAAGGCTCAATGTCCCGCGTACCGCGTAGATCGCATTGGCGACGCAGGTGCCGAAAAACAACACGATGGCCATGATCAACTTCCATTGATCTCCTCTCCCCCATTCGCCACGGCTGGTGGCGAGAAACATGGCGGTCACGGTCGTGATCACCAGAAGATGCTGGATCGAAAACTGATATCGGGACGTAGGCGCAGTTTGTCTGGCGTCGGCAGCGCGCTCCAGATGAGAAAACCACCGCCGCATGATCAGGAACATGGCCCCTGCAATCAACACCAGCAATCCACTCTGCAGGAACATCTTTCCGCACTCTCCAAGCCCGTCGGTCCACGAAGAATTTGGCGAATTCCAAAGAGACAGCAGATGCGGAGAGGTCGACCAAAGGGCCACGTAGCTCGTACCCCCTACTGTCCCTGTGATTCGCCAGGCCCTGCCGCTGGTTCCGAGGCCGGCCCAAAACGCCAACAGCATCAATTGTCCGACCAACACCGACTGAGCCCCTCCATTCACCGGCAGGAGCCAGATGCTATTGGGCCGAAACAGCATAGCGAGCGGTTGAACAGCCAACGGCAAAACGGTCAAGACAAGGTGAACCGCGACAAGCACTCGAAGTTTCATAGACATTTCGGATTTGCGGTGGACCGAACCACGTTCTAAAACTACCCATCAGCAACCCGCATCTGGATAGTGCGCACAAAAAAAGGACAAGCCTTGCAGCCTGTCCTTTTGGATGGATACCTTCGTCTCGAAGGACTCTTACCCAAACAGCTTCGTCACCGGGTCCGCCTTCACCAGCTCGCGGGGCTGGTTGAGGTGGTTGTGAACGATGGTCTCGGGGTCGATGCCCATGGCGTGATAAATCGTGGCGAGCAGCTCGGTGGGGTGCACCGGATTCTCGGCGGGTGAGGAGCCGGTCTTGTCTGACTTGCCGTGGATGTAGCCGCGCTTGACGCCAGCACCGCCGACGACGGCGGTGTAGCAGTAGGGCCAGTGGTCGCGGCCATCGGCGCTGTTGCCATTGCCGCTGGTGGACACGCCCTTCTCGGGGCTGCGACCGAATTCACCAAGGGC
>JBKJNY010000126.1:0-18533 GCA_046593355.1 Pirellulaceae bacterium
ACACCAACCCGAAGCGTTAGCGAGGAAAAACGACGTAAGCCATGGGCTCTTCCTCGCTTACGCTTCGGGTTAGTTTCGTCGAACACGATGCAGGTTGAAACACTGAGTAGCCCTGCCAATTCGCCTATCCCTCTTCTAGCGCACGTTGCATCGGCATAGTATCAAGGCGATATCCCTTGCTCGCCCTCCTTCCAGGAGAATTCTCCATGCGCCCTTTGTGCTGCACTGTGCTGTTAGTCCTTGGCGTCTCCATCGTCTCCCCTGCCGAGGACAAGCCCGCGGAGAAATGGATCCAGCTCTTCAATGGTAAAGACCTGGAGGGCTGGACGCCGAAGATCAAGGGGCATGAGCTCGGAGAAAACTTCGGCAACACCTTCCGCGTGGAAAACGGCGTGCTGGCGGTCGGCTACGAAAAGTACAAGGATTTTGGCGGCCAGTTCGGGCACCTGTTCTACAAGGAGCCCTTCTCGCACTATCGTCTGCGGGTGGAGTATCGGTTTGTCGGCTTGCAGTGCATGGGAGGGCCGGGCTGGGCGATCCGGAATAGCGGCGTGATGATTCATGGCGAGTCGCCGGCCACGATGGAGAAGGATCAGGAGTTCCCCGCCTCCATTGAAGTGCAACTCCTCGGCGGCAACGGCAAACAGCAGCGGACCACGGCCAACCTCTGCACGCCCGGCACCAACGTCGTCATGGACGGCAAGCTGTTCACGCCCCACTGCGTCAATTCAACCTCCGAGACTTACCACGGCGATCAATGGGTAACGGTCGAACTCGAGGTCCGCGGCAGCAAGGTTATCAAGCATGTCATCGATGGCAAGCCGGTCATCACCTACACCGAGCCGCAACTTGATGAGCGCGACGGCCACGCCAAAAAGTTGGCGGAGAAGCAGGGCAAAATACTCACTGGCGGGACGATCTCTTTACAGTCCGAGAGCCATCCGGTGGAGTTCCGGAAAGTGGAACTGCTGAAGCTGGAGGAATAGCGGCGGCGCAACGCCTTGCGGAGCAGACAGTTGCGTAAAGCGGCCCGCGGATTGCACCCCTGGAGGGTCAAAGTCGTACGCGAAGGACAGGTTTCCTTCGCTTGCGCGTCAGGCTGGTGTTTAACGGCTCGTGTCCAAAGGAGGCAACCCATGTTCGCCCATCGCATTCTGGTTCCGATTGATTTTTCCCCGTATAGCGACGCCGCTCTGGCCTTGGCCACCTCGCTCGCCCGCGACGGCGGCGGCACGCTCGTCCTGGCGCACGTCGAGTTCATTCCCATTTCGGCCGCGGGAGGCGAGTATCTATACGCCATCCCTGAGCCGCCGACGGAAGAGTTGCTGGACAAGCTGAATCATGTGGTCCCGCCGGACTCGCACGTTATGGTCGAGCGGCGGCTGCTCTCGGGCGATCCCGCGGACGCCATCATCCGCCTCGCCGAATCCGAGAACATCGACCTCATCGTGATGGGCACCCACGGCCGCCGCGGTCTCAGCCGTCTGCTCATGGGCAGCGTTGCCGAAGCTGTCGTTCGCGCCGCCCCTTGCCCCGTCCTCACCGTCAAACAACCAGTGATGGCTAAGGTGGGAACGTAATAACTAGACGTTCGACTTCGCCGCGGGCACCGGGAACTGCTGGCAGAGGGAAGTGACTTCGCCACGGGTGCGGCCATGGCTAGCTTCATCCTGCGGGTTCTTGAGCGCGCCGAGCATCCACTCGCCGATGCGGCGCATCTCTTCGACGCCCATTCCCCGTGTGGTCAAAGCCGGAGTGCCGACGCGGATCCCGCTGGGGTCCATCGGCTTGCGGGTGTCGTAGGGAATCATGTTCATATTGACGGTGATGCCGCACTTCTCCAGCACCTCGGTCGCCGTCTTGCCGCCGTAGCCCAGGCCGGTCACGTCGACGAGCATCAGGT
This sequence comes from Pirellulaceae bacterium, assembly GCA_046593355.1. Lineage (GTDB taxonomy): Bacteria > Planctomycetota > Planctomycetia > Pirellulales > Pirellulaceae > SXOA01. The sequence goes on from JBKJNY010000126.1 coordinate 1,904, forward strand.
GGTTGTCGGTGCCGCCGCTGACGAGCTTGAAGCCGCCAGACAGGAGCGATTCGGCCAATGCCTTGGCGTTATCAATGATCGCCTGGCCATAGGCTTTGAACTCCGGCTGCAAGGCTTCCTGAAAGCAGACCGCCTTGCCGGCGATGACGTGCATCAGCGGGCCCCCTTGCAAGCCGGGGAAGACGACCCGGTCCAAGTCTTTGGCGTACTCGGCGCGGCACATCACCATGCCGGCTCGCGGGCCGCGTAGCGTTTTGTGCGTCGTCGTCGTCACAAAGTCGGCGACAGGGACCGGGCTGTTGTGCAGGCCGGCGGCGACCAGGCCGGCGTAGTGGGCCATATCGACGAACAGCTTGGCACCGACATCGCGGGCGATTTCGGCGAACTTCTCATGGGGAATTTCCCGCGGGTAGGCGCTGGCCCCGGCGACGATGAGCTTGGGTTTGTGCTCCTTCGCCAGCCGGGCGACCTGGTCGAAGTCGATGCGGTGGGTGTCTGGCGTCACGCCGTAGTTGATGAAGTGGTAGAGCTTGCCGGAGATGTTGAGTTTCATCCCGTGCGTGAGGTGGCCGCCGTGAGCCAGGTCGAGCCCCAGCACCGTCTCCCCCGGCTGGAGCAGGGTCATGTAGACGGCCTGGTTGGCTTGCGAGCCGCTGTGGGGTTGGACGTTGACGTGCTCGGCCCCAAAGAGCTGTTTCGCCCGGTCGCGGGCCAGGTTCTCGACCACGTCCACATGCTCGCACCCGCCATAGTAGCGGCGGCCGGGGTAGCCTTCCGCGTACTTATTGGTCAACACGCTGCCGACGGCCTCCATCACGGCGAGGCTGGTGTAGTTTTCACTGGCAATCATCTCCAGCCCGTCCTGCTGGCGAACCTCCTCGGCTGCGATGGCGTCGAAAACGGCAGGGTCTTGGGATTGAAGAGTTGTCATCATGGAAAGGAAAGTGCCAAGGGTGGTACGCCCACGGCTTTGCGTGGGCGTGAATGCGTTTGTGAAACCTACGAATCAGTGTCAAACCCCAGGGGAAAACCGTCAACCCGGTAACGGCAGCCAATTCTAAGGCCATAAGAGCAGCATGATTGGTAGAAAACGCATTGTTCCTTATAATCAAAGTCGCTGCATGTGTTCCCACCTGCCGCGGCGGAGCCGCTCCCACCTCGACCCAACGGAATTCAGACCATGAACCAGAGAAGTCTCGTTTTTGCCGGAAGTGTTTTGGGCGGATTTGCCCTCCTCGGCGGGCTAGCCCTGATATCAGCCCAGGCCGCTGCCCCGAGCACGAAGTCCCAGGTTGACCTGGCGAAAATGGAGGCCCAGAAGGGGGAATGGTCGCGCTGGCGGGGGCCCAACGGAGATGGCATTTCCGCCGAGAAGGGGCTGTTGAAGGTTTGGCCGAAGGAGGGACCGCCACTTGCCTGGCAAGCCAAGGGATTTGGCGAGGGCCATTCCAGCGTGGCGGTGGCGGGAGGCAAGATTTTCACGCTCGGAAGGAAAAACGGCAAAACGGAAATGATCGCCGCGAATCTCAAGGATGGCTGCATCCTCTGGTCGACTCCGTTTGGTGACGGGGATAAACCAAATTGCACGCCGACCGTCGACGGCAACCTGGTTTTTGGCATCAGCTGCGGCGGCGACCTGGCTTGCTGCGATACGAAGACGGGAAAGCTTCTCTGGAGCAAAAACTTCCCCAAAGACTTTGGCGGAAAAATGCATTCGGGCTGGGGCTATAGTGAATCTCCGCTGGTGGATGGCGACCTGCTGATTGCAACTCCGGGCGCAAACAAAGCGATGCTGGTGGCTCTCGATAAAAAAACCGGCAAGGTCATCTGGCAGACCGAGGCTTCGCGTGAGCAACTTGGCCGCGACGGGGGAGATGGGGCGGCTTATGCTTCCATCGTTATTAGCCATGCGGCCGGAGTAAAGCAGTATGTCACTCTCGTGGGCCGCGGCCTGATCGGCGTGGATGCTGCCACCGGCGAGCTCCTGTGGAACTACAGTCCGGTTGCCAACGGCACAGCGAACATTCCCACACCTATTGTTAGCGGCGATTACGTCTTCGGCTCAAGCGGCTACAACAAAGGTTCGGCCCTTGTGAAGATCGTGAAAAGCGGTGACAAGCTAGAAGCCGAGGAAGTTTATTTCCTGCAGGGGAATGAGCTGCAGAACCACCACGGCGGCATGATTCGCTTGGGGAATCACATTTATCTGGGGCATGGAGAGAACAATGGAATCCCGGTTTGCATCGACATGACCACGGGTAAGGTTGCTTGGCGTGTGGAGAAGTCGCCTGGCGGAGCGTCGGCTGCTATCGCCTATGCCGACGGACATCTTTATTTCCGCTATCAGGACGCCACCATGGCGCTTATTGAGGCCAATCCCAAGGCATACAAGCTCAAGGGCAAGTTCCAAACGAAGACGCACAATGGCGATGGTTGGGCTCATCCGGTAATTGCCGGCGGCAAGTTGTACTTGCGGGACCAGGATGATTTGCTCTGCTATGATGTGAAAGCCAAGTAACGAGATCAATGACTAACTCCTAATGACTAATGACTAATGTCAGAATTAGACATTAGTGCTTGGTCATTCGATTCCCACACGACTATCTCTCCATGAGTTTCAAGTCTCTTCTCGCCGCGGGCCAGCTTTGCCGCATCTTTTGCTCCGGGCGCATCATCCATCCGGTGGTGTTCGACGTGCATGGGATGTGCGGCGGGTTCCACGGAATCTGGCTGGACCAGGAACATTGCGGCGTGAGCTACGAGCAGGTGGTGCTGGCCGCCGCCTGCTGCCGGGCGAACGGGATGGATAGCTTTGTGCGGATGGCGATGACCAATTACAGCATGGCGACGGCTTTTCTGGAGGCGGGGGCGGGCGGGCTGATGGCGGCTCGCATCGAATCGGCGGCCCATGCGGAAGAGTTCATGCAGTGGGTCAAGTTCGCCCCGCGCGGCAACCGGGGACTCAACGGCAGCGGGTTCGACGCGATGTTTGGCGGCAAGACGCTGCCGCAACTCGCGGCTGACAGCAACCGCGACACCTTCGTGGCCATCCAGATTGAGACGCTGGGAGCGCTGGAGGAGTGCGACCAGATTGCCGCCATGGACGGCGTCGACCTGCTGTTCGTCGGGCCCAGCGACCTCAGCCAGGAGCTCGGCGTCGTCAGCCAGTGGGAGAGCGAGAAGTTATGGGATGCCTACGCCCGGGTCGCCGCCGCCTGCAAAAAGCATGGCAAGAACTGGGGCACCATCGCCGTCCATCCCAAATTCGCCCAGCGGGCCTACGACCTCGGCTGCCGGATGCTGAGCTTCGGCATCGACGCCGTCATCCTCCGCCGCGGCATCGAAGCCACGAAGACGCAGTTCAAGGACTTTTTTGCGTAAGTCTATTCAAACCGCAACAGGCCATACTTCTTCTTCCCGCTGCGGAGGACCATCACCGTTGCACTAACCAGGTCCGCGGAGGTGAGTTTGGTGTTCACGTCGATGCGGGGGCGATTGTTGATGTAAGCCCCTCCTCCCTCGATGGTGCGGCGAGCGTCGGACTTGCTCTTGGCAAGGCCAGCTTCGATGAGCGCGTCAGCGAGCGGCAGCCCCGCGCCGGAGAGTTGGTCGCGCGGCAGCGTCTTGCTCGGCACGTCGGCAAAGATGTCCTGGAGCTGCGCGTCGCTCAGGTTCTCAATCTCCGCCCCGAAAAAGATGTCCGTCGCCTTGCGGGCCGCGGCCAGGCCGGCTTCGCCGTGAACGAGACCAGTTAGCTCTTCGGCCAGCCGCTTCTGGCTTTGGCGGAGGTGGGGCTCCGCGGTTCGAGACTGGTCAAGGACTTCAATTTCCTCGCGCGAAAGCTCCGTGAGGAACCGCAAGGCATTTCCGCAGTCGGCGTCGGCGATGTTGATCCAGTACTGATAGAAGGCGTAGGGGCTGGTGCGGGCGGCGGAGAGATAGATGGCTCCCTTTTCGGTCTTCCCCATCTTCGTGCCGTCGCTCTTGAGCAGCAGCGGACAGGTGAGGCCAAACAGCTGCGTGCCGTGCATCCGGCGGGCGAGGTCGATGCCGGCGGTAATGTTTCCCCACTGGTCGCTGCCGCCGATTTGCAACTCGCAGCCATGCGCTCGGCTGAGGTGGACGAAGTCGTAGGCTTGCAGCAGCATGTAGCTGAATTCGGTGTAGCTGATGCCGCTCTCCCGCTCGATGCGACTGGCGACGGAGTCTTTGGCGAGCATGACGTTGACAGGAAAATGCTTGCCGACGTCGCGGAGGAAATCGAGGTAAGAGAACTTCCCCATCCAGTCGAAGTTGTTGAGCAGCAGCGCCCCATTGGCCCCGCCAAAATCCAGGAACTGCTCCAGTTGCTTACCAATCCCCGCCACATTGGCGTGAAGCTGCTCGACCGAAAGCAGATTTCGCTCCTCGCTCTTGCCGGTCGGGTCGCCGATCATTCCCGTCGCCCCGCCAACGAGCGCAATCGGCCGATGTCCCGCCTTCTGGAATCGCCGCAGCATCAGCGCCGGCAAAAGCGAGCCGGCATGGAGGCTGTCCGACGTCGGATCAAACCCGCAGTACAGCGAGCGGCTGCCGGAAGCGAGCCAGGCGGGGAGATGATCGGGCGCGGTGGACTGGTGGATGAGTCCGCGCCAAGTGAGGTCGGAGAAGATGTCCATGACATGTACCGGAGTCAGGAAGCATGGGACAGAGGACAGAGGACAGAGGTGCAAATGAGCGCAGAGGTTCATTCAAGCCGATTTTGGAGGATGCCACTAGCCCGAGGCACCCTGAGGATGGCCACGAAAAACACAAAGAGACACAAAGAAATAGAGTGTCGCGGCTCCAGGATAGTAAGCATCGCAGAAAGTTGCGTTTTCGGTCTTTGTGCCTTTTTGTGTTTTTCGCGGCCATCCCCCGCACTTTCAATTGCCCGCCCGCAAAGTTTGCCAGCTTTGCCAGGTTCCGCAATATGCTCAGCACGCCGGTTTTGCCGGATATTCTTTCAATGCGGATGTTCCTTTCCGCCGATGGTCAAAGGTAGGGAAGATGCCTATTTCCTGGGCATCGACTGGCCTCGCCCAGAGGTTTTTCAGGGGGACACCATGATTCGTCGCGTTATCCTCGCACTCGCCTTCGTCCTGATGCTCGGCAGCGGCTTCGCGGCCACCAGCCAGGCCCAGGAGCCCGCTTACCGCGCCTACAACCGCGTCTGGGGCGGCACGTACGGCAACCACGACTGGGAGCGGTTCTACCACTACCCCTACGTGTATTATCCGCAGAATTTCTGGGGGAACGAATACTACCGCTCGAGCCAGGACATGTATTTCCGCTATCCGCCGGAAATGCGGACCCCGGTTTACAACCGGCAGTGGCACAACGAATACCCGGAAAGCCGCCGCTATCACCAGGGGCACCAGTTCATCCTGGACGTGTTCTAATAGCCGGGCGAATCCGCTCACGGTTCCCCGGTTCAAGGCGAAGTGCCGCAGCAGTTCCTCACAGATACATCCCCACGTACCCGCCCTTCTCTTCCGTTTCCACTTGCAGACGGGCGATACGGTCTTTGGCGGCTTGCAGATTGCCGGCGGCGATGTAGCGGTCGAACTCGATGGCGACGGCGCGGGAGACGCTTTGCTCGAACCACTTCACGACCGGGGCGGTGAGCCAGTCGCACGTCTCGCGGATCAGCTCCACCGCCAGGTCGCACCGCTCGGTTTGCAGGTCCGCCGGGTTCGTCAGCACGGTCCCTTCCACGCGGAACTGGATCATCCCTAGCTCGCTATGGTTCGTCAGGTGGAAGGTACACTCGGCGTTGTAGAGATAGTACGTATTGTGCGAGCCGTGCTTGTCGATCGCCCCCTTCACCGCTTCGCACCGCTGCCGGTACTTGGGGGAAGCATCCAGCGGAATATCCAGCCGCCCCACGGTGCGGAGCGGCAGGCAATCGAAGGTGATTTCGACCCAGCGGTTCATGGGGAAGGAGAAGCAGAGGGCAGAGGGGAAAGAATTCGCTTCAGTACTCAGTACCAAGGACGCATCTTACCACAGCTCGTGCCGGTCTTGAACTCTCACTCCGCCGCTACTTTATCGTCCGTCTTTGCCGGCGTTCCCTCCGCCACTCCCGGCGTCGCCAGCGGGATGAGGTTCCAGCCGAGGACGGCCCAGCCCTTCCCCGTGCTGATCTCCTGAACCTGCAACTTGCCGGCTTTGGCGAATTGGCCTTTGAGGGCGATCCCTTCGCTGACGATCTCCGGCTTGAAGAGGGCCTCGAACTTGCGGGTAAGGAATGTCTTGAAGGCAATCTGCGGGGCACCGAGGCGTTCCCGCTGGAGGAACTTGACGGCCACTTCCCCTTGGCGGGTCAGTTTGGAGCCCGTGTCCGTCTTTTCGATTTTGTAGAGGGCCGAGATTTCGATGGGCTCATTGATTCCCTGATCGCCACGGGTGAACCGGCGGCCGCGGATGGCCAGATTGACCGTCCCTTCGCCGAAGATCGCGCGAACGGGGACTTCGCTGGTGAAGGTGATCGACCACGGGTCTTTGTCCGGCGTGATTTTCAGCTCTTCCGGCACCTCGCCCTGGAGGTCGTCGCGGATGATCTGTTCCAGACGCTCGTCGGTGAGGGTGACGCCGCCGAGAATCGCTTCGCCATAGTTGACGACGGCGGACTCGTGGGCCTGCACGGTGACGTCATAGGCCGCCTTCGCGGCCGGCGGGTCGCTCGGTGCCCCGAGTTGAATCGGGCTTTGCTGCAGCGAAACCATCTGGATCTTGTCTGGCTGGCTGCGGAAGCGGAGTTTCCGCGGCAGGCTGTCGCGGCGGGAGAGCGGGTTGCGGATTTTCTCGGTGTAGTCCTTGTTGGCGTTGGCGATCAGGTTGCTGGCGCGGACGTCCATCTGCCCCTGCACGCGCCAGGCAGCGTGGCTGGAGGCAATCAGATTCGCTTGCCCCTGCTGCTGCCCGGCCTTTTTCCAGGCAATTTTCTCGATCAGGCCGCACTTGGCGGCGATCGAGTAGATGTTGCTGGCCGTGGCGCAGCTCGCGGCTGCCGGTGAATCGCTCAGACCAAGGTCATTCACGTACAGGCTCTTGCGGCCGCTGATGGTCGTCGCCCCGGTGGAGTGAATGGTGACGGGGCCGTTGTAGCCGACGTTGTTCGAGTTGGCCTGCCCCGTAAGGATGATATCGAAATGGGCCCGCTCTTCGCTGGGCTGGAGTTCCACCCGCGTGCGGCCGGTCAAGTGAGCCGTGCCGAAGAGGCGGGTGCCGAGGATATTATCGGAAACGCCTTGGGTTTGGTCGATGTTCTCTTCAATTCCCGCCGCCAGAAAATGCTGTGAAACCGTGCCGTACAGATTCGGCTTGGAGTATTTCTGCCCAATGGCATCCACGAGCTGCGGCGCCTGCCGCCCTCGCCGCAGCCAGCCGAGCGCGCGATTGATAGCGAGGGCGTCGTCACTGCCGCTGGTCTTGTCATAGGCTTCCAGCCGTGCGGCGAGGTCCGTGACCTGGGTGCCGTAGGTTTCCTGAAGCTTCGCATCTCCAGCCGCCGTGGCGAGATCGAGATAGCTCCGCAAAGCATGGCGGACGCGGGCGAAGCGGGGAGTTTCCAAACCGTTAGCGTTGGCGGAAAACCTGTCGAGCACGGCCTCGGCGGTCTTGGTTTCCGGCCCTTCGGCCCGCAACTGCGTTTGCAGATCGTCCCAGCGGAGGAATTTCCTCCAGCCCGCGTTGTATTCCGGCAAGCTGCGGCCGAAGAGGGCATCCAGGTCGGCCACCGCAGTCTGCAACTCGGCCTTGGCCGCCGCCACGTCCGGAGCGGCGATGGGCCGGAAACTCTTGCCGGCGTCCTTGGCCGCTTGGACGACATCCGTTTGCGAAAATGCAGTCCCGGCCAGCAGGTTGACTGCCGCCATGAGTCCCGCAAAGAGAAGATAAGTAATCCGCTTCATAGACCTGCTCCTAGCGTGAGAGTGTTCCGCTCCTGCAAGTTCTGGCATAGCCATAACTTAGGTCGATTGCGGGACGATTGTCCTGAAAAGGGATGAACGAGATTCGATTTCTCAATCCCCCAACATGTCCCATCTTGTGCCGAATCGCTGTTTTATGCAAGCCGAAGATTCGCCGTTACCCGACTACTTGACGGTCACGGCAAAGCTAGCCTATTGTGACGCCCCCTCGGGCTAGAGAATCTTACGGGGAATCCGCATGGAACGATTGGTCCGCCTCTACCGCCTCCAAATCTATGGTTTGGCGGTATTGTTCGCCCTGGCCGGTTCCAGCACAGGAAGTGGCTGGGAAGAAGAGGAAGCCAACTCTGTCATCTGGCAATCGGACTATCGCGCGGCGCTATTGCGGGCCAAAACGGACAAGACCCTGGCGCTGATTTGGTTCCTTGATCCGCAAGAGAAGGATGAAAACGAAAAGTTCGAGGTGGCAGTGCTCCATGATCCGCAAGTCCGGGAGCGTCTTGCGGGAGTGGCTCTTGTCAAGTTGCCAATTGATGCCGCGGTTGATGACGCTAAGGAGAACGAAAAACGCATCGTGCTGCTCCAACATGCCGCGTTTGCGGAGATGCTCCATAAGCCGGGCTTGGCCATGATTGACATGCGCGATGAATCCAGCCCGCAATTCCATTACGTCGTTTCCGTTTACCCCTTTGTCCGCCAGCCGATTTCGCGCGATGGGCTGGTTGCCTTGCTCGATCTGCCCGCCGGTTCGCTGACACAGCGGACGTTGATTTGGGCCGTGCGGACGCACCCCGAACGGCCACAAAGCGCGGCAGCGGAATGCAGTTCGCTCCTCGCTTCCGAAGCCGAAAGCCATTCGCGGCATCAGGCCGGCATCAACCTGCAAGGGCATCACCACTGGGACCAGCGATTTCAGGAGATCAACGACAAACTGGGCAGCGGCATGATGTCCCGCGAGGTTTGCGCCGAAAGCTGGCCGGAGCAGCGCCTCGTCGAGGCTGCTGAAGAGTGCGTCCATTCCTGGCGACAGTCGAGCGGGCACTGGGAAGCGGTCAGCGGCCAGCATGCCTGCTTCGGCTATGACATGAAGCTCGGGACCAGCGGCGTTTGGTATGCCACCGGCATCTTCGGCGACCGGTAGGGACAATGACGAAATTCGAATGGCGAATGGCGAATGAGACGATTTACATTCGCCATTTAGAATTCGAATTTCGTCATTTCTCTTTCTCTTCCGCCACTCTGCCTTGCAAGGAGCAAATTGAAGGCATAACTTGAAGGCTGACGAAGTAGACTTTCAACCTCTTGCCACATGCCTCGCAACGCTATGAACACCAATAATCCCCTCGATGAACGCGCACGGGCCCTGGAGGCCTATTTTGACCAGCAGGACCGAGAGCTCATCGAGAAGATGCGGCAGAAAATGGCGGCCCAAGAAAGAGAAGCGGAATTGTCGGCCGCCACCGGCATCACCGACCGGATGATCCTTTCGGACTTGGGCAAGGAGAGCACGGACATGGGCGCGCTGGCTGCCCTCGGCCTGATTCCGCTGGTGGAGGTCGCTTGGGCGGACGGCCGCATTTCCCCCGGCGAATCCACCGCCGCGCTCACGGCAGCCGCCGGCATGGGTGTGACAGAAGGGAGTCAGGCTTACGCGCTGCTCGAAAAATGGCTAAAAACGCGGCCTTCGCCCGGAGCCGTTGCAGCCTGGAAGGAATACGTGAAGGCGCTAGCGAAGTCCTGGGGGCGAGAGCGGACACGCGAAATCCAGAAAGCCATCATTGGCCGGGCCGCCGGAGTGGCTCAATCCGCGGGTGGAATTCTGGGACTGGGAAACAAGGTTTCCGTTAAGGAGCAAGCGGTTTTGGATGAGCTGGAGAGCGCGTTTGGCGTCTAGGATCTCGCTTGAGAAACTTCTGAATCACATCACTGACTGGGTTCCATCATGCACCGATCAATTTTTGCCCGCTCTCTCGTTCTGTTCCTCGCTGGCGGTTTCGCGCTCTCCACCAACGCGGACGATGCGAAAGTAGTGGACCCTAAGCTCGAAGAGGGCTTCGTCCCCCTTTTCAACGGCAAGGATCTCTCCGGTTGGAAAGTCATGGGAAAAGAAGCGGGCTGGACCGTGAAGGATGGCGTGATCCATTCCGACGCGGGGAAAGAGGGGCACTGGCTCCGCAGCGAGAAGGAGTTCGGCGACTATGTTCTGAAAGTGGAATGGAAAGTCTCCGAAGGAGGCAACAGCGGCGTCTTCATTCGCTGCACCGACAAAGATTCTCCCTGGGTCACCGGTTACGAGATTCAAATCAGCAATCCCAAGCAGGACGAATCCCACTGCACCGGCTCGCTGTATAGCTATGTGCCGGTGAAGAACCGCCCCGATGAATCGGCGGGCAAGTGGCACACTTTTGAAATCGAATGTCGCGGCTCCGTGATCACGGTGAAGAGCGACGACGTGGTTTGCATCGACAAATTCGATCAGTCCAAGGACGAGAAGACCAAAAACAAGCCCCTCAGAGCCTTCATCGGCCTGCAAGACGCCCACGCCGGGGCCGGGAACACGATTGAGTACCGGAATATTCGGATTAAAGAGCTGAAGTAGCCCCGTGACGAAGCCCGAGCCCAAGCCGATTGAACCCGCGAAGCTCCGCGAGCTGGCGCTGGGCGTCATTGCCGCGGATCGCTTCCCCCATCTCGCCACCATCGACGCCGACCAGCCGCGGGTGCGGCCGGTCTCTCCGGTCCGGAGCGACGGCTTTACGATCTACGTCGCCAATCTGCGGCTGTATCACAAAACGGGGGAAATCGCCGCCAATCCCAAGGTCGAACTCTGCTACATGGACGACGGCCATAACCAGGTGCGGCTGACCGGCCTGGCCCATGTCGTCACCGACCGCGCCATCCTGCAAGAAATCTGGGATGCCAACCCCCTCCTCCGCCAGTACCTCGGCTCCCTCGACAACCCGCAGCTCATCGTCTACCGCATCGAGCCGACGCAGGTGCGGTACATGCAGGAGTGGGCGCTGGAGTATTATGAGGTTGGCCTTTCGCCTTAACTCTGCCGATTGCACTGGCAAGAGAGTATACTTGAGCGTAGAAAACGACCTTTCTCTTCCGGCGGGCTTTATGAGCAGCACGACTCCTGTTATCCCCGTGACCTATGAGCCGCTATCCGTGGTTAGTCCGCCAGCCGCACCCCTTACCGAGCCGGAGAGCGAGCAACCCATCTTTGTCCAATGCGAGCCCTTGCGCTCCCGAATCGTGACCGCCAAAATCATCGGGCGTTCTCCTGGCGAGCCCACCCCAGTTCGTTCCGGGGCCGAAAAATGAGCCCGGCCAGAACCCCTTTCTCGTATCCATGGTTTCAGACCGTGGACGGGAATTCATTGGAGCAAGGCGATTTGTTGCGGGGGTTTGATGTGCCTGTACCCATCGTGATCGTCGCCGCTGGCGGAGCCGAGTTGCAGGTCGAGTTGAAGACTTTTGACCTCGTCGTCATGACGCAGAGTTGTGACATTCAGAACGGCAAAATACGAAGTCTTCTGCTTTGTCCTGTTTTCGACCTGTGGAAGTTCGTGGAAGCAGCCAAAGCAGGCGGAGAAAATTGGGGCGCTGACCAACGCGAAAAACTTCGCCACGGCAACTTGCCCGGATATCACCTCATTTCAGACGCCGATCAAGACGGACTGTCGCTGCCTGTCAGCGTTGTGGATTTTCACGAAGTCTATTCGGCTCCAACTGTCCTCGTCCGCCAGTTCATTGCCACCGCAGGGCGGCGTCTGCGACTGTGTCCACCTTATAAAGAACACCTCGCCCAGGCGTTCGCTCGCTTTTTCATGCGGGTAGGCTTGCCCATTTCTATCGCGAAGGACAAACTCAAGCCGGTGAAGAGTGGAAGATGACCGTCGGGTCTGAAGACATGGAAACCTCACTTTGGCAGCAAATCGTCAATCGATTTCGCGAGTTACCGGAAGGGTGCCGATATGGACCGGCAACGGGGCAACAACTCCGCGCGTTCGAAGACGTGTTTGGCGCGATTCCCCAGCAGTTTCGCCGGTTCTTAATGGATTGCGGTGGAGGCACAGTTGGATGCGAATGGGTAGATGGAATCGTGGAATTGGTCGACACCCACCAGAGATTTAGCGAAGAGTCGCGAGTTCCAAATGGTTGGACTATGAAGAACGTGTTCGTCATCGGTTGGGATGGTGGCGGGAACCCATTCGGAATTGACCTTTCGACGGGGAGAATTCTCGTCGAAGATCATGACTTCGGTGGCATCCATGAAAAGAGTCCGTCGTTTCAAGCGTTTCTTTCCGATGGGTTGTTACGATAACTGACTTGTGGAGAATGCGACCCAGAACGCAGCAGAGCCGCCATGCCCAGAATCCTCATCGCCGAATGCAAGCAGGAAGTTTCCACTTTCAATCCGGTTCGGAGTCGCTACGGCGATTTCAACATCTCCTTCGGTCGGGAACTGTTGGACTACCATCGCACCGTCCGGAATGAAGTGGGTGGGGCGCTGTCGGTGTTTGAAGGTCATCCGAATGTTGGGCTGGTTCCCACGTATAGCGCCAAGGCGATTACGTCCGCGGGGACGTTGGCTGCGGAGGACTTTGCCCGGATTGCCAAGGAGTTTTTGGAGGCACTGCGGGAAGCCCCGCCGGTCGAAGGCGTTTACTTTTCCCTGCATGGAGCGATGGGGGCGGAAGGGGAAGACGACCCGGAAGGATACTTGCTGCAAGAGGCGCGGCGGATTCTTGGCGAGCGAGTGCCGATTGTCGTTTCGCTCGACCTGCACGGCATTTTGACCGATCGGATGCTGTGCCATGCGGACGTTATCGTGGCTTACCACACCTATCCCCACGTCGATTTCTTCGAAACGGGCGAGCGGGCCGCGCGGCTGCTGCTCAGAATTATGAATGGTGAAGTGAAGCCCGTGACGGCGCGGGTGAAGATACCGGCGCTGGTCCGCGGGGACGAACTGATTACGGCGACCGGGTTGTTCGGCGAGTCGATTCGCGCCGCCCAGGCGATTGAGGCGAGTCCTGGTGGGCTGTCCGCCGGCATGTTCATCGGCAATCCCTTTACCGACGTGCTGGATTTACGGACCAACACTTTTGTAGTGACCAATGGCGACGAACAGCGGGCCTGCCGCGAAGCGAAACAGATGGCCGCGGGGTTCTGGAGGCATCGCGAGAAAATGCAAGTGCCGCTGACGAGCCTGAAGGATGCGGTGGCGCTGGCCGAGGAGACGTTTCAGCAAAAGCGCGGCACTGCGATCCTGGTGGATGCGGCGGATGCCACCAGCTCCGGTGCATCGGGCGACAGCAACGCCATCCTCCGTGAGCTGGTTGCCCAGGACTATCGTGGCCGGGCGCTCCTGCCGATTGTGGATCCTTCCGCGGTGAAGGATGCGTTCGCCGCGGGAATTGGCGGCGATATCACGACGACCGTCGGCGGTGCCTTCGACGCGAAGCGGTTCATCCCGCATCTCATCACCGCCAAAGTGCGGCTGCTCTCCGACGGGCGGTTCCGCAGCGAGTCCTATGGCGAAAGGTGGTACTCCGGCGATACCGCGGTGCTCGAAGCGGACAACATCACGCTCGTCGTCACCAGCCGGGCGGTGAGCCTCTATGACCGCTCACTGTTCTACGCCCACGGGCAGGATCCCAAGAAATTCGATCTGGTCGTGGTCAAGTCCCCCCACTGTCAGCAACACATGTTCGCCGCCTGGTGCGGCCGGCTGATCAACGTGGATGCTCCTGGCTCGACGAGCGCGAACCTGAAGAGCCTCGGCCACACCCGCTGCCGCCGGCCGATTTTCCCGCTCGACGCGGGAGTTGAGTTTGTTCCCAAGGCGGATGTATTTCGGCGCGGCTAGCGGCTATCTTTCAGGCTGCTCGCCTCATCATCCCGCCTGGAGACCTCGCCATGCTCGAGCGCCGCGATTTTCTCGTTGCCGGTGCCGCCACTGCCGCCGGATTTGCGTTCTCCCCTTTGGCTCGCGCCCAAGAGCCCGCCAAGGAAGGCCGCAAGAAGCTGGCGGTGGTGACGACGCTTTGGAATTACCGCTCCCACGCCTGGCACATGGCCGAGCGGTTCCTCGGCGGCTATCCGCGGAAGGGGAAGTGGCACCGTCCGCCGTTTGACGTCGTCTCCGCGTACGTCGACCAGAAGCCGGAGGGGGATCTGAGCGCAAAGCGGGCAGCCGAATCGGGTTTCAAAATCTACAACACCGTCGCCGAGGCCCTTCGCAACGGCGGCGACAAGCTGGCGGTGGACGCCGTGCTGCTCATCGGCGAGCACGGCAACTATCCGCTCAGTGAGATCGGCCAGAAGAAATATCCGCGTTACGAGCTGTTCCAGGAAATTGTCAAAGTCTTTGAGAAAGACGGCCGCACCACGCCCGTCTTCAACGACAAGCATCTCTCCTGGAACTTCGAGTGGGCCAAGAAAATGGTCGAGCAGTCCAAGCAGCTCGGCTTTCCGTTGCTGGCCGGCTCATCGCTGCCGGTGACATGGCGAATGCCCGCCATCGACATGCCGCTGGGGGCGGAGGTCGAGGAAATCGTCGTCGTGGCGATGGGCAACGTCGACATTTACGACTTCCACGCCCTCGAGACACTGCAATGTATGGCCGAGCGGCGTAAAGGGGGCGAAACCGGCGTCGTCTCCATGCATGCCCTCCGCGGCGAGAGAGTGTGGGACGCCCTCAAGGCCGGTTCCTGGAAGGCTGGCGGCTGGGATCCAAAGCTGTTTGAATCCTGCCTCTCCCGCAGTCACACTCTCGCGCAGGCCGAGAGCTACAGCCACCGCTATCCGACGGTCAAGCAGATGCAGGAGTGGGTCAAGGAACCGATCGCCTACCGGTTTGAGTACGCCGACGGCCTGAAGGCGACGATGCTACTCATGAACGGCCTCGTCGATGACTTCAATTTCGCCGCCCGGTTGAAGGGAGAAAAAGAGCCCCTGTCCACGCAATTCCATTTGCCGACGAACCCCAATGTCGTCTATTCCGCCGCCCTCATGTCCAAAGCGGAAGAGATGTTCACGACCGGCAAGGCACCCTACCCCGTCGAGCGGACCCTGCTCACCAGCGGCCTCGTTTCGGCCGGCATGAAGTCGCTGTTTGACGGCCAGAAGAAGATTGAAACGCCCCACCTGGCGGTGAAATACCAGCCGGCGAAGGAGTCGCAGTTTTTCAGGGAATGAAGACGGATCCGGCCAATCGCTCTGCTCTTAGGAAGCATAGGTTAGGGTGGCGCAATGTCAAACGATCCCAACGGTAAAGCGGGCCGCGTCTGGGTGTCCATGCACGGCGGTGCTCCTGCCGGTGCTGCTGCTGGATCTCTTGAGGCTGAGCCACCGCTGGGTAGGGCCGATCTTTCGGCTGCGGACCTCCTTGCACGCCCTGAGTAAGGGTGAACGAGTTCCCCCGATTCGATTTCGGGACGGCGACTTTTGGCAAGAAGTCGCCGGCGATCTCAACGTGGTGGCGGCGGAACTTGATCGCCAAGGGGTTGCTTCGCCCGAAGTACCGGTCGTCAACTCTTCGCCTGCCGCTACAAACAGGCTGGAGGCAGTGCGTGGGCCGGAATCCAGCCCGACGCAGGCGGCGATTTGACACTCTGAAGTTTGTGACCTACGGTTTCAATTGAGAGTTGTCCCCGAAGAATTGTCCCGAGCCGCACCAGGCTTAAGACCATGGAATACTCGCCATCACCTTCGCGATTCGGATTATTGCCACGCAGACTCTGCGGCGGGGCCGTGCGAAGCAGCCGGCGGGGAGCGGCGGTGGTGGAATTGGCGATCTTGCTACCTTTGCTGGTTTTCCTGTTCGTGATTGCCGTGGACTTCGCGCGGGTTTTCTATTTCTCGGTGACCCTCACGAACTGTGCCCGTGCCGGCGCGATGTATGCCAGCGACCCGACCACCAGTGCCGAGTCCCCGTTCGCCAGCACGCAGGCAGCCGCCCTGGCCGATGCGACCAATCTCAGCCCCGCGCCAACCGTGACCTCGGTTAATGGAGTGGATGCGAGCGGGCGCGGTTACGTAGAAGTCACGGCGGCCTATACCTTCAAAACAATTACCGGCTTTCCTGGAGTTCCCAACCAGGTCAACCTCACGCGGAAGGTGCGGATGAATGTGTCCGCCGGTTCCCCAAACACTAATTAGGTCCGATGTCCAGGAGCCTCCCATGCGTCACCGAATCCACATTCAACGCCGCGGCGCGACAGCAGTCGAATTCGCCATTTCCTGCCCGATCGTCTTCTTCCTGATCTTCGCCACCATCGTGGGAGCCCTGGGAGTATTCCGGTATCAGCAGACGGCCGAGTTGGCGCGGGAAGCGTCCCGCTGGGCTTGTGTGCATGGCGGCCAATACGCCGAAGAAACGGGCAATCCAGCCGCCACCGCACAGGACGTCTACACGAGCGCCATCCAGCCGAGCGCCACTATGCTGGATTTGAGCAAATTGAGCTATCAGGTGAGTTGGAACAAAAGCAACATGCCCCTCGACGCGACTACGAGCTATCAAACGCCCGTCGGAAATACGGTCTCGGTGACCGTGACCTACCAGTGGTTTCCGGAAGTGTACCTGATCGGCCCCATCACGCGGTCGAAGTGCTCGACAGCGTGATGGGGCCGATCAGGTACACTTCCGGAAACCACTGGTAGGTCAC
>JBKJNY010000185.1:0-70764 GCA_046593355.1 Pirellulaceae bacterium
AAGGTAGTTCGGGACGCACTCCCAACTCTTCACGCAGCCCCCGCATCACTACGACGACCCCAAACCACCCCGACCCTTGACACCCGCGCGAACATAGAAGGCTGGTGTGAGAAATGCGGGCAAGGTCCGCGTTTTGGTGCCGATAACCGCGGGCGGCAGTTACTGGACACTTAGGTAGAAAGGGCCATTTTGTATAATACCCTGATGCGGGGCGGAGTTCCGCGCGAGGGCCAGGGAGGGTGAGATCTTTTACATCATGGTTGTGGCAGTGCAGAGGAACCTCCCCTGTCCAGTCTCCTAGAGAGGAGAGGGGCAGAAGAGATTGATTTGAGATTTGAGACCGCGAAGGTACCAGGGACTTACGGCGATGCCAATCGACGTAAGTCGCGCCGAGTTGGGTGACTCTCTGAAGCGTCGGCGGGGTGTATCAAGAAAGGAGAGAAATGGGGGTGGGTGAATCAAGGCGCCAATTTGCAAGTTGTTTAGCGGTAATGACTTGCGTTCGTGACATGGATTCATCCGGCCCCGAAATGGAAGCTCATGAATCATGAATCATGAATCATGAATCATGCCAGTTCTTCCAGGGGGGCTGAAGCGATTCATGAAGGAGCGCGGGATTTGGGACTTACAACGAGTCGATGTGACGTAAGTTCCGAGAGTTATGTCGTCTTTCGCTCCGCGAAAGAAACGTCCTTTCGCGGAGCGAAAGGCGACTTTAGCGCCGCAGCGCCGGCTGTTTGGGAACCAGGCCCAGAACCGGGGCGGAAGACTGAGCGAGGTGGATCTGGACGGGGCTGCCGGAGGTTTCTTCGAGGGGCTTCTGAGGGCCGCCCGTGCCGACGATGACGAGGCGGCCCTCCGTGATGCCGTGGCGGTCGAGATAGTCGGCGACCGCGCCGGCGCGGGCTGCGCCGAGTTGCCGGTCGTTGGCGAAGCGGGGCTTGTCTTCGCCGGCTTTGGGTTTTTTCATGCCGGCGGAGGAGCCGGAAACGAGCACCCGCAGCTCCTTCGTCTGCTCCGCTTTGAGCCAGCTTGCCAGATCGTCCAGACGCTTGCGGCCTTCAGCGGTCAGGCCTGCGGCGTTGTCCTCGAAGGCGATGTCGAGTTGGTAGCGGGCGGTGTCGGTGGCGGCGTCGTATTGCAAGCGGGAGTCGCGCTGGGCCAGCGAGCGGAGGGAAGGGGTGACTTTGGTGCTGGCTCTGGTGGTGTTGCCGGTCTTAACAGGCTCTTTCGGCGGAGTTGTTGATGGTTTGGGAACACTCGACGAGCGGATTCCAGCCGGACTTCGCCAGGGGAGCTTTTCGGTGGCAGGCACTTTCTCGTCCTTCTTGGAAGCCGCCCCAAGACCCTCACCCCGGCCCTCTCCCAAGGGGAGAGGGAGGTTCTTGGTCGATGCGCTCCGCGCGCCCTCATCCCAATTACTCTTGCGTCCCGTCAGTCGGACGATTTCCTTTTCCGACTGGTCCAGGCGCAGTTCCAGCGAAGCGGCTCTTTGCTGGAGGGCTTCCTGTTCCTCCTTCTGGGCTTTGAGCGTGGAGATAAGCTCTTGCTTCTCGGACTGAATTTGGCTGACCTGGGCATTGGGGCCAGCGCAGCCCGCTACGACGGAGAGGACGGCGGAAATTGCCGCGAGAAAGTGGTAAGCAGGTCTGCTAATCATTTGATTCGACTCCTTTCGAATCCGATCTTAGTAGCCTGCACACTCCGTGTGCAGGCAATGTCCGCTCACGGAGTGAGCGGACTACATTGGCGGACTACTTTATCCCTTCAGTCCAAACATGTTGATGACGGAATCCATCAGGCTCGTGGAAGCCGAGCCGCCGCCCCCGTTCCAACTCCACATGTTCAGCATCACGTCCGTCATGAACATCCCGGTCACGGCCAGAAGCATGACGATGGCGAACAAACTGAGCACGTTCCAAATGGAATACGGCAGCTCGACCGGCTGCATGTACATGGGGGCACCGGCCGGGGCCATGCCGGGGCTGAGCGTGGCCGCGGCCAGCGGGTCGGCCGGGCCGACCATGTTCGCGGCGGCGAAGGCGTCGTCGGCCAGCAGTCCGTGCTGCTCGCCGGCCCTGAGCTGGGTGGCGGCACTCTCGTCATACGCTTCCGAGTCTTCCAAAGCGATGACTTGCGAGCCGCTGTCCGATTCGTCTTCCATCAGCGCGTCGCTGGCGGAGAGCATGAACTGGTCGTCCGCCTTGAGCTGGGTCGCTTCTTCGGGATCGGCCGGTTCTTCTTCCAGAGCGATGACGTCGTCATCTTCCGGCAATTCCAGGGATTCCACCGCGGAGCCGCCGAGGTCGAGCGGCTCCTCATCGAGGTTCAGGCCGCTATCGCTCGGCTTGAGGTTGATGCCGCTGTCGCCCGCGCCCAGGGTCACGTCTGAACCGGTGCCGGACTTCTTGCTGCCCTGACCGAGCTCTTCATCCAGGGCGTCGTCGCTGCCGAGCTCCAGGTCGTCATCGGCCATTTTCATTTCATCGCCGAGCGAAACCTCGCTGCCGCCGGCCGATTTCACCTTGGGCATATCGCCGGTGCCGCTGCCCGACTTGATCCCGGGCATATCGCCGGTGCCGCTGCCGGTCTTGATGGGCATGTCGCCGGTGCCCGATCCGCTGCCGCCGGAAGATTTGAGATGGGTGCCGCCGAGCACGTCAGAGCCTTCGCCCCCCTTGAGGCGCGCGCCTGGAGCTTCGAGCAGTTTGTCGCTCCCTTTGCCCGAGCCTTTACCGGAACCTTTGCCAGAACCCCCCTCGGTTGCCAGATGCAGGTCGCTATCCGCGGATGACTTCTTACCTTGCTTGCCGATGATCGTGCTGCTGGTCCCTTCCGCGCTGTGCCCCAGCTCTTGCTCGGTGACGAGGATGGATTCTGGGTCGTCCTTCCCGCGGTCCGCGATAATCTTGGAGGAGAGTCCGCTGATGAGGTCGTCAAATTCCTCGTCGTTGGCGGCGAAGATTGCGGAGCCCGCGCCGGAGCCATGTCCGCTGCGCTCGGCC
The DNA here is from genome assembly GCA_046593355.1 of Pirellulaceae bacterium. Taxonomy (GTDB): domain Bacteria; phylum Planctomycetota; class Planctomycetia; order Pirellulales; family Pirellulaceae; genus SXOA01. The sequence continues at coordinate 3,006 of JBKJNY010000185.1, forward strand.
ATCACCCGATCCACCTCTTCCATTTTGAATTTCCAGCTCGCGCCGTCGCGATAGCCGAAGATGTCTCCGCGGGAGCGCATCTCGACGAGCTCCTCGGCGGTGACGCCGATCATCTTCGCGGCGTCTTTGAGATCAACAAACTTGCCGGCCATCAGAGGCTCCAGTGCAGCGGCTTACGGGTGTCTTCGGCCGATTCGCGTTTCGCGGGGCCGTTTATTCCGTCAGTGCTTTGGTTAGGCCGGCGCGAACCGGCTTATCGTTGTTCCGCGAGCGCCCGAATGTCCCGCGGCGTCGGGCTGCCATGACTCGTATTGTACTCCTCCATGAGCAGATCCCAGTGTACGTTCCGCACGCTCCGCAGAGCCAGCGAGCCGGTCACTTTATCCACCTGATAGACGGCGATGACGCGCGTCCTCGGGTCCACAATCGTAATTTGTTGCTTGCCGTCGGACGCCTCAAAAGGAAGCGCGATCAACTGGTCCGCCGACGGGGCTCGCTCCGTGGGCACCGTGCGCGTCGGCGAAATAGTCCGCTGCGCACTCGCCTGAGGGAAGTCCACCGCCAGCGCCACAGCGCCAACAGCAATGCCAATCAACAGTCCGTATCCCGCAATTCGCATCGGTCACCTGTTACCTTAACGAGGCTGCGGAATAGGGGGCCGTCAGACTCCATTCTAAAAGCCCCAAATTCCGTTTCAAGACTTAATGCACACATTCCTTCCGCAAAGGACAAGATTCTTGAACCTCGTCCGGCGGCTCCTAGCGATCGTAAGGGGGCGGAGTTTAGCGAGGAATGAGGGAAATCCAAAGGCCGGAACTGAGTTGAAGGCGGCTTGGCCCCGCTGAAACTGGCCGAAAAAGCTTGCACCCATCAGTCGGCGCTGATATTTTCAAGGCCAAGTCGTGAAGTTCAGTCCCTTTTTCACACAGGAGGCGGACATGCTGCGAATCGTAGGAGGCGGCTCCCACAGCGGGCGGGCTCCCCGCCGGACCCTGCTGCAGGCGGCTGGGGCGGGGCTGTTTGGCCTGACACTGCCGAAGCTTTGGGCGGCAGAGCAGGGGGGAAAGGCTGCCTTCGTGCCCCCGGCCAGGGCCAAGTCCGTCATCTTCATGATGCTCTTCGGCGGCCCCAGCCAGCTCGAAACCTTCGACCTCAAGCCGAACGCGCCGACCAAAATTCGAGGCCCCTTCAGTCCCACCCCCTGCAAAACACCCGGCCTGCTCATTAGCGATCAACTGCCGCGGCTGGCGAAGATTAGCGACAAGTTCTGCGTCATCAAGACCATGACGCACACTTACAACGACCACAGCACCGCCGGCCATTACATGCAGACCGGCCATCCCTGGCATGTGGCCATCGGCCAGGGCTTCAACGCCACGCCGCGCGATTGGCCGTCCATCGGTTCCGTCGTGGAGTACCTGGGCCAGCACGGCGGCATTCCCACGGACGGCCGGCTGCCGAGCTATGTCGTCACACCTAACTTTCTGGGTCGCCTGGAAGAGTACACCATCCAGCTCCGCCGCCCGGGGGAATACGCCGGTTGGCTCGGCCGTGGCTACGACCCTCTGACGACGATGATTAACAAGCGGGACGCCAAGGACAATCCTTACTTCCGCGAGTGTACCGACGAAGAGCTGAATTTCCAGATTCAGGGACTCACTTTGCCTCCCGAAATGACGCTCGACCGGCTCGACCGCCGCCGCTCGCTCCTCGCGCAGTTCGACGACCAGTTGCGGCAAGGGGGCGCTAGCTCCGCTATCACCGCGCTCGACAAATTCCAAACCCGCGCCTGGTCTCTTGCCACCTCGGAAGAGACCCGCAAGGCGCTCGACATCAAGGCCGAGCCCAAAGACCTCCGCGACAAGTATGGCCGCAACCTGTTCGGCCAATCCACGCTGATGGCCCGCCGCCTGGTGGAAGCCGGCGTGAAGTACGTCACCGTTCACTATGAAGCGGTCGATGGCTATAGCTGGGATTCGCACGTCCATAGCGACGACGTGAAGAAGCACCTGCTGCCGGGGCTTGATAACGCACTCGCTTCGCTGCTGGAAGACCTCGACCAGCGCGGCTTGCTCGATGAGACGCTCGTCGTCTGCCTGGGCGAGATGGGCCGCACGCCGACCGCCAGCGACCGCTGGGGCCGAGGCCACTGGAGCACGCTCTTCCCCGCCGTCATCGCCGGCGCCGGCATTCGCGGCGGCATTTGCTACGGCAGCACCGACAAGGACGCCGCCTACGCCACCGACAAGCCGGTCCGGCCGGAAGACCTCGCTTCCACCATCTACTACGCCCTCGGCATCGATCCCCACATGCACATCCCCGATGCTCAAGGCCGCCCGGTCCCCGTCGTGGATGGCGGCAGACCGTTGACGGAGCTATTCTAGATTTAGATTTAGGCTCGCTTCGACGACGCCGTCCGCACCATTTTCCGCATCGCCCGCGAGCACGGCGACGGCGCCGACATCCGCTACTGGCTCGACCTCGACCAGGAAACTACCTGGTCCCGCGCCGACGGCAACCTCGTCATGCACTCCTCCGACCTCGCCACGTTCAGCAGGACGCTGAAGAGCGAGATTGGGGAGCTGAGGCAGAGATTAGCCGAGTAACGCCACAAATTAACGTCTTTCTTCACTGCCATCAAAGAAAACACATGACGCCTAGAGTCATTTTGCTGCGTTGGGCAAATATTGTGGTCGTAGGCGCAATTTGCGCGGTTTCCTTACTTCTTGTTGACAACCTTTCCGGGCCATCGTCGCAGCTTCTAATTCAGCTATTTGGCCTGCCGCCTTGGCTAGCTATTCTTGTTGCAGCGTTCCTCGCGATCTGTTTACTGTGTCCAATCGTCGCCATTGCCGAACCCGCTCCGGAACATTTTTATCCACGAGTTTTTCTTCGCTATCCTTCTATCTGGCTCTCCGTTCCGATCGCCATTGGATTTGCTTGGGCTCTAAATACGACCACACAACTAGGACGCGTTTATCCTCACGCAACCTGGGCTGCTGCCTCCGTTCTGCTGATCATCTGCATTCAAGTAGCGATGTTTGCCGCTCGGTTACATACATCGCTTGACGCTCGCCAACCGACCCGACGTAACAAGATCGCGGATCAACCGGTGGAAGCTGCAACAAGAACCGAAGCGAGGAGCCTATTTGGAAGAAGATCAAAGCCACAAAAACCGGTTCGGAAGTGGAGCTATGACGAGGTCGCAGCTTGGTCTATAAACGAGTTGCCAATTCAAACTATCAATGACGATATGTTCGAACATCGGCACATCGCTCACAATATTGCATGCTCACTCCGCTTAACTGGCAAAAATACTGACAACAAGAATACATATGGGCTTGTCGGCGAGTTTGGTTCAGGGAAGTCAGGTATTATTGAAATGATTCGAGAGGAATTACGTTGCAACGGGGGTGGAAAGATCCTTCTATGTCGTGTCAGTTGTTGGGGCTTTGATGAACCGGGAGCGGTATTGGAACACGTACTTGCGAGCGCGATTGGCGAAATGAAGGGCACGGTGGATTGCCTCGCCTTCAGGGGTCTACCAGAGGCATATCGCAGGGCTGTCTCATCGGTTCATCCATTCTTTCAAGCGCTATTTGACGGATTTCCACAAGAGCGAGACCCGTCACGCCTCCTTCAACAGCTTTCCCCTGTTCTGGTGGCTTTAGACACACAACTTGTCATTGCACTAGAGGATATTGACCGCGATGGCACCTCGGAAGGGTATTTGCAACCAATTCAGGCGATGCTCAATACCATCAAGAGCGACGTGGACAGGGTTACGTTTGTCCTAAGTGGCTCAAGTCGTGGCATCGACTTTGTCAAATTGTGTGACCATATCGAACAAGTACCTCCATTAGACACTCGTCAAGTTACCTACATCTTCAAGAATCTTCGCGAGCATTTGCTGCGGCAGCACAATGACATTGACCCAGTCCCCGGCGATGTTCGCAAAAAGTTTGAATACGAATTCCTACCAGCATCGCCTTTTCAGGAGATGTTTGGAGGATATGGCGTATATTCGCGTCCACTTGCACAGGGGCTTTCCCGTTTATTGTCAACACCTCGCGTTCTAAAGCACTTTGTCCGTCGCGTTATCGCAGTATGGACCGCGCTACACGGTGAGGTCGATTTAGATCACGCAATCCTTATATGCGCAATTAGGGTTGCCGCACCGCAGGCATATGAATTCCTACTGGAGCATATTGATGCACTAAGGATTCCGAAGCGAAGCCGAAGAGCGGATGAAAGTGCGGAGTACAAGAAGAGTCGCCGCGAGTTCTTTATCTCTGAATGGAGGAAGTTTACTGAGAATGTAGAATGGGATCGCGATGCCGTGAACCAAATCATATGTTTCATGATACCCTCTGCAAAAGAAGTGTTGAATGTTGATACTGGCAGCGCGACGGAGGGAGTACAGAGCATTGCTCACGGTGAACCGACTGACTATTGGCGGCGTATACAATCTGCGATTATGCCTTTGGGAGAGGTTAGGGACCAGCAAGTGCTACGAGACATCGAGGGATGGAAGGAAACTCGCCTGGAAACCGGCCGGCTGGTTCAACATCTTCTTTCTGGAGGTCGGTATGTCGACGTTTGGGAGTATTTTTCTCGCCGTTGCTCAGATGACATGTTAATGTCACTCGCAGATCAAATCGTTGATGAGTTACTACAACATGGCGGAGCGGACGCTAGCGGTGACGGCGATGGGCTAATTGCAGTGTGGCGCCAAATTAGCCAACGAGGAGTGTCACGCGACAGTGCCGCCGACTGGATAGCTGAAAAGACATTGGCAGCATTACCAGTCAGTATTAGGATGGCAAACGACCTGTATTACTACTGGACGGGTGACGAACTAAGAGTTTCGGCGGACACTCGTGTAGAGATTCGAAGAGGAATAGTTGAGAAGATGACGTCGCTTTATTCTGAGGAGAACGCATCTCGCCTCGTCGGTGCCATTTCCAAAGAGTACCCGTGGATAATTCGACATTTAGTCGTGCCGCCTGAGACGAGGAATTCAGATGTGTCATTGTTACGTGAACCGTCCGACTGGGCGTGGTTCGCTCCATGCCTTTTGGCAGCCGCAGAACTGTCGCCGCAGACGATGATTCCTCAACTTGCCGCACTTGTAGGTCAGCAGCGTGATTCAGGCCGCGGTCGCATCACGGACATTAATGTTGATTTTGCAATAGCGATGTTTGGACCAGACCTGCATCGCCTTATGGCTATGCTTGCTCGAACAGACGTGGCACTCCCAGTCGAAGACACTGCGTATTTTCATGAAATTCGCGCTTTTGCTGCTACCTGGCTGGAATCGAATTGAGGACGGCCACGATGTTGCCGTCGAGCAAAGCTACACATTGTCTTTCGCGAAATGTCCGGCCTGCCATTGGAAATCCCGGCACACTGCTTCGGCGATCCGCAGGTTCCGTTCTTGATCGTTGGTAGTCATGGCAGCCTCCCAATCGTAGCCGGCACACTCCGTGTGCCGACATGTCCGCTCACGGAGTGAGCGGACTACTATCGCTTAACCGAACAGTTCCAGCAGCGGCTCGCCGGTGGAGACGGGGCGGGTGAAGCCGTCGCGGCCGAGGCGGAGGTCGAGGGGGACGCCGAGAGAATGGAAGATGGTGGCGCCGAGGTCTTGGGGACGGACCGGCCGGTCCTTCACATAGGCGCCGTGCTTGTCGGACTCGCCGTAGAGCCTTCCACCGCGTGTGCCGCGGCCGGCGATGATGGTGGAGCAGAAGAACCAGTGTTGGCGTCCGTGCCCTTTGTGCTACAACTGATTCAGTACTCACTTCTATCTCACCCTGCCCTTGATACGCCAGCTTCTGGCCTCTGACTTCTCCCCATGAAACTCCACTTCCTTGGCGCGAACCGGCAAGTTACCGGGTCGCGGTATGTGCTCGATGTGGCTGGCAAGCAGATCATGATTGACTGCGGACTGTTTCAGGAGCGGCCGTATGAGGGGCGGAACTGGACGCCGTGCCCGGTGGGGGCGGGGAATATCGATGTGATGCTGCTGACGCATGCCCATATCGACCATAGCGGGCTGATTCCGCGATTCGTGAAGGAGGGGTTCCGCGGCAAGATCATCACCACCGAGCCGACGGTCGCGCTGGCGGACGTGATGCTCAAGGATTCCGCCCAGATTCAGGCCGAAGACATGGAGTACAAAAAGAAACGGCACGCCCGCGAAGGGCGAAAGGGAAAGTACCCGGAAGAGCCGCTCTACAGCGAGCAGGACGCCGTGGACGCGATCAAGCTGCTCGAAGGCGTGGGCTACAACACGCCGGTCCAGGTCACCGATGCCGTCACAGCAGTGTTCCACGACGCTGGGCATATCCTCGGCTCCTCCATGATCGAGCTGCTGGTGAAGGAGAACGGCAAGGAGACGCGGGTCGTTTTCTCCGGCGACGTGGGGCAGTGGAACAAGCCGATCATCCGAGACCCGAGCCTGCTGGAGCGGGCCGACTATGTCATCATGGAATCGACGTATGGCGACCGGCTGCACGAACAGGCGGGGGACATCGCCTCGCAGCTCGAAACCATCGTCAAAGAGACGCGGCTCCGCGGCGGCAACGTGGTGATTCCCACCTTCGCCACCGAGCGGGCCCAGGAATTGATGTACTACTTCGGCAAACTCGTTCACGCCGGCCGCCTGGAACCAACCAAGGTCTTTCTCGACAGCCCGATGGCCCTCGACATCACTGCCGTGTTCCTCAAATACCAGGCGTACTTTGACGACGAGATGCTGCGGCTGCTCGACTCCAAAACGCCCCCGCTGCAGTATCCCGGCCTGACCCTCTGCCGCACCGCCGACCAGTCCAAAGCCATCAACTTCGTCCGGGAGCCGTGCATCATCATGTCGAGCAGTGGGATGTGCAACGCGGGGCGGATCAAGCACCATCTGAGAAACAACATCGAGCGAGCGGACAGCACGATCCTGTTCGTCGGCCATCAAGGAGACGGCACGCTCGGCTCGCAGATTCTCCGCGGCGACCGCGAGGTGCGGATCTTCAACCAGATGTACCGCGTGCAGGCCAAAATCGCCCAGATCTTCGGCTTCTCCGCTCACGCTGACAAAGCCGGGCTGCTCAAGTGGCTCACAAGTTTCAAGCCGCAGCCGAAGAACGTCTTTTTGACTCACGGCGATGAAAAGGTGGCCCTCAGCCTGGCAGACCACATCGAAAAAGTCGTCGGCTGGCCGGTGCATGTCCCGCGGTATCAGGAGGTGGTGGAGCTTATCTGACGACGAACGCCGCATTGCGGGAACGTCCAATGTTTGCGATACTGCCAAGTAGCAATCTTGAAGGCCAGCCGCCGGCAGTTCCAGAGCGAATCCCCACGAACCTGCCGCCGGAGCAAAGTGTCCTCAGGAAAGCAACCCCCGGGGTGTAGCGTAACTTGGCTAGCGCGTCTGCATGGGGTGCAGAAGGTTGCAGGTTCAAATCCTGTCACCCCGACTTTGTCAGTTATTGAACTTTGATGACAAGCAGCGACAAAACCCTTGCTATCGCAAGGGTTATCGCTTTTCTTGGCGTGCCGATGAGCGACAGGCTGTGACACTTGTTGTCCAGGAAAGACGTTCGAAATGCAGCGCAGTTGCAGCGCTGCTGATCCGTCGCTTTCCGGGTCGTCGCTGACCTTCGTACTCTTCGGAGATCGTGGGACAGGCAAGGAAGCTAACGCTCTCGCTTGGTCCTCAATCCCGATGTGGGTGTATTTCATCGTGGTCCGAACGTCTGAATGCCGGGCTAGCTCTTTGGCCTGCGGTACGGTCGCTCCGTTTCGCAGAAGTTCGGTAATGTGGGTATGCCGCCCTGCGGCATGAAAGTCGGCAATCCCCTCGGCAGTCTGATAGGGAATTCCAGCACTCTCTAAGTCCTTTTTCACCATCACCCAAGTCTTGCGGCGATCCAGCTTGGGAAAAAGCCTCTCGCTGGGATTCATCCCCTCCAACCAATCGGGAAGAATTTCCAGAAGGTGCGAATGGAGCGGCAACACGTCCTTCCGGCGGTGCTTGGAAAACGCGGCCTCCACCGTGACTGTGGGAGGATCGCCGCTGAGCGTGAAGCTTCGCGGCGTCAAGCTTGCCATTTCGTTCTTGCGCAGGCCGGTCATGAACGAGAAGAGGTAGATCCGGGCTCGTTCTTCCCCGGTATATTTTTGGATGCGAATCGGACTGGTTTTGGCCGCTTCCATCAATTGGGAGAATTCTTTTTCGGTAAGCGCCCGTCGAGGATGCCGAATGTCGAGTTCGGCATTGAGCGTTTCCAGAGTCACCAGCGGATTTGCCGCGAGGCGTTTGGAATTGATGCACCACGCGACGAAGTTTCCCAGCGCTTGCAAATAATGATTGTAGGTCCGGCTCCCCAGCTTTTCCTCAATCCGCAATTGCTGAAGATATTCACGGACCGGCTCGGCTTGGATGTCCGCCAACGTGATGAATCCACAGCCGGAGCAAATCCGCTTTACCCGCCATATGACCGTCGTGACGTAGCGAGGAACATTCCCGTGCAAACTCGCTTCAAATTTCGGGAGTAGATCCTCAATCGAAGTCTGACGATGTTCCGCCAGACACTCTTGATCGGGATCGATGAGACCCATTTTTCGGAGCCGGGCATCCGACTCCAGCTTTCCAGCAAGCTGCTCCGTGAGGGCTTTGTCGGTAAAGCCCTTCACCGTTTTGCGTTTCCCTTCGTGGTTGGTGTACTGAATCGAGTACAGGGAGTTCTTGCGAGACTTTTTGCGGCGAAAGATGGAAGCCATAGTTGAAAAATCCTTTCGGACTAACGGGACTTGGTTGTAGGGGAATGGGGAGGGCAACCGTCATCGATCCATTGCCGCACTTCGGCATACCGCCAGCGCACGACACCCCCCAATCGAATTGGGTGAAGGAGTTTGCCGGCGCTGAGCAGCCGCCAGACCGTACGCGAGCTCACACCCAAGATCGTAGCGAGTTCATCCACCGAGATCAGGATGGGTGGCGGTAAATCCGCTTCGGTGGGAGCTGGTGAGAATCGCATAGTTACCTCGGACGCTAAGGCCGCCTACGGGTGAATGGTCGCTTCTCAAAGAAACAGATTGTCCATGTCATCAAGCTGGCTGAGATCTGGTTTGCGCTTGGGAGGCGCGGGAACGGGAGCAGGTGGTGGCACCGGGAGAGGCGGACTCACGACGACAATCGCATCCGGTACGGGATTGGGAACTGGCTCAGGTTCGGGCGCCAGTTCGGGCTGAGGCTCAACTACAAGCGGCTCGGCCTTGAACTTCACGCCGAATTTCTGAGCTTGTTCCTTGGTCCAGGGCTTCAGCAGTTGGGCCGAAACCTCGCGGGGGACAAAGGCAGGCACATCGGGGCTCGGAGGAATCAAGTCATGGTCAAACAGCCCATCTCCGGGCAGATTTCCCACAAGATTCCCTTGGGTGCGGGTACGGTAATACCCGGTCAGGCCGTTTTCCCGATTGCAGGGATCGGCCGACATGAACTCCGACGGCAGAACCGTCCGCCGGGTAACGACCTGTTGCGACCGGGTAGTAGTGCTGCCTCCCTGCCCTCCCCAGGTATTGTTGGTCGTGTATTGGTCTATTTCCTGGTCGCCGAAGAGTTTCGAGGCGCGGTCACTGGTCTCGGGGTCCTCCAGACGACCAAAAAAGTGATTGCCGATCTGGCCGAGAATTTCGTCGGCGAGATACGGTCCATAGAGGTGGTTATCTCGCAAGCCAGAAATTGTCTGGAAATTTATTGACACACATGCTCCACGTGATCTTCCTTTTTTCAAAATCGAAACCAATCCATCCAGTTTTCCGCACTCGGAAAGCTCATCCAGGATGAACCAGGTTCGCCGCGTGAAACTCTCACTTTGCCCGAGGATATAGTCCGTCGCCCGCTTGAAGATCGCGCGATTGATGGCGTCGATTGCGGAGCGGCTGATTTCGGAATTTCCCATCACCAGGATGCTTTCTCCCTGGCTCCATTCCTCCAGCGAAACACCCCGCTGGGCGGACTCCCATGCCGCGGCGACACTTTCCAGCGGGAGGAGTTTGGCGGCAATCGTCGAAAAGATGTTGTCGAGCAGCCGCTCGTCGTGGAAATATCTGGCAATGATGTCGCGTGTCTCTGGATGCCGTTTCAAAATGGCTTTGAGCCGCTTCGGTCGCGCCAATCCCCGAATGAGATCGGCAAATGTCCAGTGATGGCCGCTCAGCATGTAGCTCAACACCACGCCGTAGAGCAGGTGGCGTGAGGCATTCGAGAAAAAGGGCTGGCTCTCGTGCTCGCTGGGAATCAGCGTGAAGGCCAGCTCCACGGCGACACGAGGTTCCCGAACGTCGCGGCAGAGATCCCAATACGCCCCCCGAGCATCAAACGGATTGAGCGTGATGATCTCGGCATGGGGGGAAATTTTATCCAAAAGTGGCAATACATCCTGTTTCGCATCGTAGACCAAGGCTCGCTTATCTAGTCCTGTCCCCACGTCGCGCAGGGCGTCCTGCATGAGCAAGCGCTGAATGAATGATTGTCTTGCCACTCCCCGTGGCGCCAATCGCGGCAAACATACTCGTCGCTTCGGACTCCGGCAAATCCACCAGTCCCCAGCGCAACGTGGAGCGGCGCGCGGGCGCTGGTTTCTCTGGCTTCTCGAACCAGCCTGATAATAGCCTCAACATTTTTTGCCGACCTCCACAACCAAGAGCGTCCCGATCCAAAACGGCTACGCTAAAACGAATCGGGGGATTTCCGCCGCGCTTGGCGGGAGGAGCGATTGACAGACTTCAGATGGGAACCACGGCGCGGCAAATCTTCGTCCGTTCCGCCACCCAGGCCGTTCCAGGGCTGGGTCCAAACGAGCAAGATGGCGATGAACAGCGCCAAAAAGAGCCACGGGTCGCGAAGACAAGCCTGCCACATCCAGGGAATTGCGGCGACCGTGAAGTGGTAGACGCCTGTCAGCGCCCCTCGTACGAGGAGCGTGCCGATGAATAACATCACAGTGAGAATGACGATCGCGATGATCGCCACGAACACTCCGCGCACGGCGTCTCGGACTCCGTCTGGCGAGGTGTCGGCCAGAGCCGATCGCAACCGGGAACGTGTCGAAGGTCTGGAAGGACGACGCATGGGAGTTAACCTCCGGGGGTGAGAGTGGGACGGAGCTCGATGTACGGTCGCGGCGTCGGCTTGCGCTGTTCCGCTGGTTTCGGTTTTTTGGCGGGCTGCTCGGCTGCCGGCGCTTGCTGCTTGGGTTTCCGTTCGGGAGCGGAATCTTTCTGAGCCGGGCCAGGCTTGGCTTGAGGGGTGGCTGGCTGTTTCGGCTTGACTTCCGGCTGTGGCGACCGGCGGGGATCTAGCTTCGAATCACGAGGGTTCCTTTCATCCACCACGTCATGAGCCAGATCCTTGGCGCGGGAACGGGTCATTGCCTTGGCGAGGTCGCAGAGTTTTTCACCAGCATGGGCGTCGTCCACGAAGATCAGGGTCTTGACGCTACCGCGCGTCATTTGGACGTAACTCATTTCCTTATCAGTCAGCCCGCCTGCCAGGACGAAACTTTTCGGCACGCTTTGGCCCTGCATTTTGTGTGTCGTGGCGGCGCTCCCGAGGGTGATCGCCTCTTTGCCGTCCTGGCGCTTCAACTTGTCGACTGGAATGGTGACGGTCTGCTTGGCCTTCTTCTCCCACGGTTTGGGCTTAAGCGGCTGATCAATCTGGACGGTGATCTCGCGGCGGATCGGATCGACACGCTGAATGGTTCCTCGGTAGCCGTTCTCAATCCCAGCCGGACGATAGGCAGCGTGAAACAGCACCCGGTCCCCCGACATCAACTTCTCCTGACCGACTTTGACGCTGAGAAACGAAGGGAGTTTTTGCTGGTTCAGCCGCTCCTGTTGGCAAAGTGCATTGATGACCCGCGCCTCCTGCCGGGTCTGGGTAAAAATCATCGCATCCTGGGGGCGCTTGAGACCCCCTTCCTTCACCCATTCCGCCACCAGTTTTTGGATTGCTTCCTGGCGATCCTTGGTCACGGTGACGCGGCCCCGCGAATCGTAGGATGCGAGCGCCTCCGCGGCTTTGCCCGCACGGAGGGCCTCCACCGCTTTACGGTCCTCCGGATCTCGCTGTCGCCGATGTTCGGAAAGATGAGCTTTGCCGACTTCCTTTTGGAGACGCTTCAGGACACCGCCAGCCAGGATCGGGGGAAGCTGGGCCTCATCGCCAATCGGGATGACCGTTATTTTCCTCTTCGCGGCATGTGCCAAAAGTCGCTCCATGCTGCGGGCATCGACCATTCCCACTTCGTCCACGATCAGGACGGTGCGTTTGGTGAAATCGGCATCCTGGAATTTCCACGTCGACTTGCCCCGGATGGCCCGCGTGAGTTGACGCATATCGTGCTTAATGCGGTGCGAGATTTTCTGCAGCCGCGATTTGTCAAGACGCTGAAATAGGCTTTCCAGGGTCCGTGATGCAATGTGGCCTTGGCGGGCGAGTTCCTCCTTGGCACACCCGGCCAAGGCGGTCCCAATCACGTTGTAGCCCGCCATTTCCAGACCCTGGCGGATCGCGTCCACCGCATAACTCTTGCCGGAACCCGCGACGCCGGTGATGACGCGGAGCGCCGAATCCTGTGTGAGGGCGTGCTTGATGGCCTCCCGCTGCTGCTGCCGATCTTCGGGAATCGCAGCCAGGATTCGCTCGACGATTCGCTTCGGAACGACGGCCCCGGATTGGGCACGCATCTTCCGAATGGTCCCGATCAGCCGTTCCTCCACCTGCCACATTTCCTGGGTGGTGTACCGCATCTCCCCTTGGCGTTGAGCCAGGGGAACAATCTCGGGCGAATGCTCCAAACGATCCTTGACACGTTTCGTGAGCTCCTCGACCTTCATTCCGACAACTTGCATTTCCTCCGCGACGTGTTGGAGTACTTCGCGATAGGTGAAATGGGCTTCGCTCGTGGTGATTTTGAAGAGCGCTAGCTTCCATGCCGTCTCAAACGCCAGATCTCGATCCACGGGCTGGACCTGATGCAGGAGCCGCCCCACATCCGCCTTGGTGAATCCCAAGGCGGCGGCTTCTTGTTCCCATTGCTCGAAAAGCTCGGCGCGGGGTGGTACTTCCCCTTTGTTTTTGCGAGTTTTCAAGTTGGCGATTTGCCTCGCCTGGGCGGACGAGTTGCCCAGGTCGATTCCCTGGCCGGAGATATATTGTTCAATCTGCCCTTTGCGGCTCGACCAGCGGTCGGCAAGTTTTTTTGGAATTCCTTTGGGCACCGCTATCAAGGATCTTTTGCCCGGCGTATCCGCTGCGAACTCAAACTCGATTCCTAGTCGCTCCCGCATTTCGGCAGCAAAGTGAGATCTAAAAAGCGGACCCAGCGTCCGAACCCATTTTCTCAGTTCCCCACTGTTCACGCTTCCTCCGCTGCCGTCCTCGCGGAGGCTGGTGTTCATGATCACGCAGTGGCGATGGCGGTGCGGTTCTAGCTCGCGGTTCGTGGCATGGTCGAACATGCCGCCGATCAGTTTTGCAAACTCTTTCTGGCATCCCCCTTTTCCTCGCCTAGTGAGCCGCACATTGTTTTCCAGCCAGGTCATCACGCTTTTTGCGGACGTGTCGAGCCCGGCATCCATTTGGGACCGAGCCAAGTGCGGCAGCAGCGCCCAGAGCGAGGACGACTGTTTGTCGAGCTGGAGCGGGATGTCGTAGGCGGCGACTCGTTCTGCGCGCGGCTTCCGACCGGGTTTGCCGTCGGGGCCGGGTTGCCACCATTTTTCTTTTGCCGGCTTGCTTTCCTTGGGCTTGGCCTTCCTCGTGCCATGGGGATTGACCAGGCTCTTGTCCCGGCGGGGGTGCTTGCCTTGCCAAATCCGGTTAAATTCCTTCGCGGCTATGTCACCGCTCAGGTCAAGTTCGCTCGCTCCCAGGCCAAACCATTGCCCGGCAGGATCACCCCCAGAGACGTAGTAGTCAGAACTGGTGCCGCCGACAAAATAGTCGCCGCTAGAGGCAGTTTGGGCTTTGAAGGTGGCAACCATCGCTGCGTTCCTAAGTGACAAGCTTTTCTCTGACGATGCTCCGAGCATCGTCGGAACTGAGCCCCGCGGTGGTCAGCAAAATGAATAGCGTGCGCGCCAGATTGGAGTGAACTTTCTTCACCTGGGCGTCGAGTTCCGTCACCACCTGCCGCAACTCGGTGACCTCGCTCTCCAGATCTTTGGCCTGGTTTAGTTGGCGAAGCTTCTCGACGGCGGCGCTCCGAACCCAGTCCCCTCGCGAGAGGTTCAGCGGCTCGCGCGCCTCATCCAGCAACTGCAATAACTCAGCGCTGACGCGAAAGGCGACAACTTGAGAAGGAGATTTCATGTTTACACCTGTGAACAATTTTGTAAACGACCTTAAAGCAAAGCTGTCTCTGTCTTTAGGCTCTCGGCCGCGGAGCGGACGAAAACGCATCCCGCGCAGCGGGTGCCACGGTGTGGTGATTTAGTCTTTGTTAATCGTGATTCCTGGATTTGGCGATATCTTGTTGAACCGGTCTCGCATCAGGCAGAGTGACTCAATAAGGCGGCCTTACCGTTCCTGAGCATGGCCTGTGGCATCATCTTGAAACTCCGCGGGCCAGAAGTAAGCAAGCGTACGATGGGACATATTTCAGCCGTCGTCGTGCGTTTTCTAGGAATTGGGCGTGGTCCAAGGAAATCATTCCTCGCCGGGAACCATGTCCGTTCTGAACGTGGACGACGAACATGGTTTCGGTGGAAATGCGACATCGTGTCGCGTTGGCTTAGGGAATGACAAGCTCTGTGGCATGGGTTTTGCCGACGCGAAGTCGAATCGCGCCGGACAAGTCGGTACTGGGAATGGCGATCCGATAGCGGGGAGCGGTCAGGTGGGCGGATAGCTCGACAAAGCGTTGTTCCAATTCCCCCGCGTTGGCCGCCATGACAAAAGTTCCCGCTGAGCCAGTGGCGAGCTGGGTTAGTGTCGCGCGGTCCAGTTCCTTGGCATCCAGTCCAACTACGTGGATCTGAATCCCCCACTGTTGGCAGCGTGCCAGCAGCGTAGCTAACTCCACGCCCGGCACCGTGTTTTGGCCATCGGTAAAAACGACGATCAGTCGTGGGGAGGGGCGCACCTCTAACTCCTTCACGGCGGCTTCTAATGCCAGAAATAATGCCGTGTGCCCTTCCGCCTTTAGGGAAGCCAGACTTGCGGTGAGCGACCGAGAATTCGTTCCCCATTCCGTCAGCGGCTGAACTTCCGTGCTGAATACCAAAACTTTCACCGTGGCGACTGTTTCCAGGCGTGTTACCAGGGAGACCAGTCCGGCCTTCGCCGCGGCCAACGGTTCCCCCACCGTGGAGGCCGAATGATCGAGGATCACGACCACAGGAAACTTGTTGGTCGTTGCCGCTCTACTTGCAACCTGGAGCGGTAGCGCTGGTTTGCCGCCGATATCGGCCACAAAATCTTTGGCGGTCAACCCCACAATCGGAGCGCCATTTTTCTCCTGAACGCTCACTTCGATAACGACGACGGGGGCCACCCGATCCGGCGCGACGCTGCGAAAGAGGATCTTGGCACCAGCCGGGAGCTCACACGGCTCCCGCGCCAGCGCCTCCTGAGTTGCGGCCTCTAGGCGCATCAGCAACTCCCGCATGTCGAGCTGACGCTTTTTGGCAAATGCTTCGGCTTCCCGGTATTTCTCGACTTGCCTCCGGGGATCAACAGCCAGGGAGTCACCCCATTTGACCAGCGTGCTAAAGTGCTGCTGGATCATTCTTGCCTTGAGCTGGCCTGCCTCGCTCCGTTCCCTCTCCGCAGTCAAGAGTAGTGCGGCGGAGGTTCCATCGAGTCCCTCGTCGGCTGCCAGCCTCTTGGCTCGCTCCGCAAAAGCTTCAGTCTCGCCAGACGTCGCCTGCGCCGCCTGGATTAAGTCGGCATACAAGCGCAGGTGCAGTTTCCGCTCCCAGATTTTTGAGAGCGGCTGTTGCAGCCGCCTTTCGATGATCGCAATCGCGTCCGGCCACTTTTGGGCACGTTCTAGTTCCTGGAGAGCAACCTCAAAGATTGGACGGTCTCGGTCCAGGCCAAGCTGGTGCAAGAAAGAGACTCTGGACAAAGTGGGGACAGTGGCAGCCAAAATTCCCGAAAGGATGCCGCCTTGGAGCAACGCCCCCAGCAGCAACACCAGGCGGGGTTCGGCAGCCAAGCGGCGCTTGCGGGTTTGTCCATCCCGTGGGAAGTAGCAATGTTTCACGAGTTTCAAGATTCCAATCAGAATCAAGAACAGCGTGAAGACCAAACCGGCGGCAGCCAACTGGGGCCATTGGTCCCAGCGGCAGAGGGCTGCTGTGAAACCAATGGAGAGCGCGTAGACGAGTAATTGAGTGAGCAGTTTCATGCCTAGGCTCCTTGGCTACTGGGGGTGATGGTGGTGGAGAGTAGAATCTGCAGTAGGCCTAGTCGTTCGGCGGCACCCAGGCCACGGGGAAAGAAGACCGGCCTCTGGTCGGGAGCGGCGGCCCGCTGGGCACCGTTCAGGTAGTAGGCCGGGAGCACGTCAAGTAACTTCGTCACGGTTTCGACGTGGATGTCGAGGACATTCACACCGGCAGAAGCCGTATCGGCGAAAGCGACGTGGGCTCCACCGTCCTCTTTCTGGATGCATTTACGCAGCGACTGCTCGTCCGCGGGGGCCAACGGGGGAAGAACATGAATGCAAAGTTCCTCCCCTGGCCGGCTCCGTCCTCCCCAAGGAGGCCCGGCAATGGCCACCTTGCGCAGGGATATTTGCCGCGCGATATGATCAACCCGGGGAAAGTCGGCACGAGTAATCTGCGCGAGGCCCTGCAGGGTCACCCACTTCGCGGCAAAACAGAGCACCTTCAGGACTTTTTCGTCTGGTTCCGTGGGAGTGAGACGCCACAACTGGGTAAACATGGCGTCCAACGACTTGGTGACGAGGAGTGGCTGCGAGTCTGCCGATTGGCCTCGCGGCTGGAAGCGCTCGAGAAGATCTCGAATATTGGTTAGCTTTTCCTGAAGAAAGTCGAGTTCCATTTGCAGCAGATGCTCGGCCTGAGCGACCGCGCCCAGCGCCGCCAGCACGAGTTGCAAATCATCATCCACGAGGCGGTACTGGGCGGCGGCGGTTTCTAAGCATTTTTTCTTCTTCTCCGCCGAGGTGAGCCGGGCCTTCCAGGCTTGCCACGCTGTTCGCGGATGGATCGCCCGGAGCGCCTTGCGCATGGCTTGGCGAGAATCCTGAAGATCCGCCTCGATTTCCGCCCCCTCGTCCTCCAACTCCAGGCGGCGGCGATCCAGCTTTTGCAGGCATTCCACGAGCAGGGATCGCCGGTAGGCCGCTTCGCTCCCCGTTTGGGGCGGTGTTGCGAAGAACTGACGAATATTGGCCAGCGCGATGGACTGGCCATCCCGTAGTTCGGCCACGAGATGACAAGCGGCTTGAATTCCCGGCTGGCAGATGGCTGCGTCAAGCTCCTCGGCATCCGACACCCAGGCCCGCTCGATAATGCTCGCGAGTGGCTCCTGCGGACGCCGCCACTCCTCCGTGCCAATTGCCAGTTCTTGGATGAGCGAAAGATTAGGGGAGTTCAGCACTGGCTGGAGCTCTGCGCTCAAGGAGCGGGCCGTGTCGCGGGCGACTTCCCGCCGCTCGTCCAGTTGCTGATGAAAATCAAAGCGCAGGATGGAAATTCCGCCAAATTTCCCCCGCAGGCTCCGATTCGGTGCGAGGCGATTGAAGATTTCACGCACCTGCTGGGCACCTCGCGCTTGCTCGGTTTGCAGCATGAAGCGGTCACGCGCTCGCGTATCCCGCTCCATCATCGCGGGGAGTTCGTGAAACACGACACTCCGCGTTTCACGCGGATCCTGCGCCGGGTCTGTGGCGAAGTCCACCGCGTCGATGATGCAAGCCCCGGCATTGAGCGCGGTGTTGGCCCCATGAATCGCATTGACGATGCCGCCCGTATATTCCAGAGTGATCGAAACGGTCACTCCTAGACGCTCCCTGAGCAGCACAGAGAGCCCGGGGGAACAGACAATCACGCCGTCGGAACCGGTTGCGCCTGAACTTCCGGCCTTGAACACCAGATCAATGTGCGAGAGTGGCCCGTAAGCGAGAAGCTGGGGAACGACGACATCATTGAAAAAAGACAAGAATGCGGCGGACGATATTAGCTTGGCGACTGCGAGCGAACCATCGGTGCGCAGCTGCCCCAAACCATGCTGCGTATTTGTCCCGGCCCTTTGTTCAATCGCCTGAAGGATTTCGGGGGCGGCGTCGGCTGCCAGGGTTCGCGCGGTTTCACCATCCGCGAGGGGAATCAAATGCACATTGCCCCCTTCGACGTCGACGGCGATCTGGGCCAGTTCGCCGAGAACATCGGCCCCCAGCTTGAGGTTGGCCACTTCGACATCAGGGTAGAGGAGCACCTGCAGGCGGTCGCCACCGATCACGATCTGGAGGCGCGGGCCGGAACGTTGATCCGTGGGAGGACGAAAATGAGTGGTAGCCATTGAAAAGATCTCCAAAGAAAAAGGGAAGGAAAAGAAAGTCGATCTAGCCGATCCGAAACGGGACAAAGACATCGCCGATGACACCAACGTGGTCCGCAAATTCTGTGGTGCGATTCGTCCTAGAGACGAACATGAGCATCAGCGGGTAAGGGAGCTTGAACAGTGATTTCGCACCCGGCACGGACACCACGGTGCACTCATAGAGGAAGGCCCGCGGATAGGGCTGTAGTTGAGCCACCCACGCGGCGTCCGTCAGCGCCGGGAGAAGCAACACGACTTCTTCCGCGTTACCGGCTTTTACCTCTTCCACGGCCCGCTTGGCCCATTCGCCGAGCGTCTCGGAAGCCCCCGGATTCACGAACACGCGTCCTTCCCAGGGCTGCTCCAAACCATGGGCGGTGTAGTGGTGATTGGCGGGAACGTGGTTGGTCGCGTCTTTGTTGGCGCAAGGGTCGAGGTCAATCCAGCCGAGTAGGTTATGGACTTGCTGCAGCACGGACTGCGGAGTGAGCCAGTTGGCCTGGAAGTCGATTGGTTCGACTTTATTAGGCACATCGAGAATCTGCAGGATCTTTCCCGATTCCTCCTCCCCCAGGATGGCGAGCACTTCCTCGGGGCTCAAATGCGACACGGATGTCGCGTTGACCCCGGCCTGCTTGGCAACCTCCTTGCAAAACGTCGGCCAGAGTTTCGCTGCTTTTTGCCAGCGCTGGACAGTACGGCGGTGAACGTGTGGCAGATAGATTCCCACCCACTCCCCAAATCGGCCTCTCCCCAGGGCCGCTTGAATTTGGCTCAGTTCCTCCCCACAAATCGCCTGGTGACTGAAGCTCACCGCGAGGGACCGCTGAGACAAGCGATGGTGGGTTTCGATCTTCGCGAGCTGCGACTCGAATTGCTCGTCTGTCACCACCGCCAAGGCCTCCACCGGACGTTTCTTGCCGCGCTTGGCGGATTTTGTTTTTCGCTTTTGTGACTTGCCGCGAAGAGGCATGAGGGAAACAATGGGCTCGGTCACTTTGATGAGTTCGTGGCGAGCGGGGATTTCCATGTTCATCGCAGCCTCGGTGGTGATGGGAAAGGAACGAGATTCAGCCGCTGGGCTTAACTCTGGGGATGAAAGGGAAGGAAAGTTCCGCTCGAAAAATCGCCCTGTCGGTCTTTGGCGGACATTGACTGACAGGAGAGCCGGGAGCGGGCGCAATTGGCTCAACCACTACAGCTACCAAACGGGATTTTCTGCGACAAAGATTTTTTCAGATTCTGACCGTGACCCAGTTCCGAGGCATTTCTCGCGGAGTTATCAATGGCCAAGAAATCCAGTAAACGCCCGGCAAAACAGAACGGGACCGGCCAACCGGTTACCAAGCTGGACCTCGATACGGCGGCTCAAATCGCCATCGAGCAGCTCTGGACGGAACTCCGAGCATTCGTGGCGAGAATGCTTGGCAAAAAGAATCGCCTGGGAAAGACTCCCTCGGACCTGGTTCAAAGTGGTGTTGGCAGCTTGGTGCGGTCGATGCAGCGCTCCGAAGTGGAGTTTCACCGCCTGGAGGAATTGCGCTCGTTCATGTTCTGGAAGGTCCGGGAAAAAATCGCCGCTCACCTACGGCATGTCCACAGAAAGCGGCGCGACATTTCCCGCGTTGGCGCCGGGCGGAGTGAGGATTTAGTGAGCAACGAATTGGGGCCGGTCGCCGCCGCAATCGCGAAGGAGTCCGTGGACCGGATCAAAAAGATTCTGAAGCGGGAGAAAGATCCGCTCTGGCGAGCCGCTTATGGACTGGCGATCGCCGAAGGAATGAGCGCCGCGGACGTTTTGGAATTCCTGAGCGAGAATTTCCCCAAAGCGAAATTGATGTCGAAACGGACGATCGAGCGTCGCCTCCAAACCCAACGAATCGAGGTCTGGAAGGAACTGAACTCGCCCACCGTCCCCGCTGGAAAACCCAAAAAAAGGAGGCCGGGGGGCGAGAAAAAAAAGAAACCCGATTCAAAAACAAAAAAGCTACATCTCACGCGGCGGCATCGCCCAACCGAGTAAGCAGTAGGTCGAAAACACTGCTCCTTTCAACAAGCTCTCCAGTTCCTCCATTTCGTCGAGCTGGAGCCCGTCGAACGGATTCAAGGGAGACTGTGTGTCAACTCGGCGGATGCACGCGACAAAACGCGCAGCGCCGTCAAGCAGAGGAACTCCTGAAACCTCAGAAATTTCCACGAGGAACCGCCCCTCCTGGAATGATTTGACAACCTGATTTGCCATAACAGCTCCTTTCTGCCCATCCCATGCCTCGTGCCAACGCGCTGCGCTGGGCTGGCACCAATCCTGGGCGGGAGCAGAGTTTGGCCATCATTACACTCCACGCTAGCGCATCTGCCATCGCTACTCAAATCCACCCTGGGGCTTTCGCCGCAAGCCACTCCTGGTAGCTGCGGCGCGGAGCGCTCGGCGCAGGTTGCGGGCGGTGGCATACGCCGGAGGTTGGCCTTTTTTCTCTCGGAGCGCCGCATCGATCACGCTGGCGATGGGAGTTGGCAAATCGGGTCTTAGACCCTGAATGGCGCGGGCGTCTCGCGTGAGCACCACCAGGTCATCGCGAACGAACTGGGAAAATTCCCGCGGGGGCTCTCCTGTTAAGAGAAAGAACATCGTCGCCATGGCAGACCAGAGATCGGCATCCGGTTGCAGATCCCGGAAGAATCCGAGTTGGTGCCGGGGAGAATATTGAAACGAGCCCGCCGCGATTTTGGATTTCGTGAGCCCTTTGACATTCGCCAGTGCCAGGGTCTTGGCGAAGCTGAAGTCAGCCAGTTTGACGTGCAGGGGATCACGAGAGGCCAGAAACATGTTTTGCGGCTTGATATCGCGGTGGACGATTCCGCGTACGGGGCGGTGGGGTGCCGCCAGGCCGGGGAGCTCCAAGCTATGCAATTTCACGAGCGCCGTGAGCAACTGGTCGGTGATGGTGAGAGCGTCGGCGAGAGTGACACTCCCCTGGTCAGCACGATACTGCGACAGGTCACCACCCGCACAATACTCCATGGCGAACCAAGGCCCCAGCTGATCCTCCCCGTTGGAGTTCATCTCAATGATGTGCGGGTGGCGGGCGATCTGAAGACTGGCGATTTCTCGGAAGAACCGCACGAGCTGATCTTCGCGGCAAAGGGCCTTGTCACGTAGCCGCTTGATGACCTGGGTGGCTCCCGTCTTGGCATTTTGAACGAGATAAACTTCACCCAGGGCACCACCTGGCAGCGGCCGAATCAAGACATATCCAGGTGGAATCGGATTTGGCGCTGAGACAGGTTTTCGTTTCATGAGTATCAATCCAGGGCGAACTGCGCGAGGGCCTCTTGCGCTTGCTCGATCAGGTCCAGAGTTTGCTTCTGAGCTGCCAATTCGCCATTCACGCCGCACTGGGCAGCCGCTTGGCGGGCCAAAGCGATTTGTAACTTCGCCTCCACTTGGGTCGCCTGGTTTACCGAGAGGGCAAAGGCCAAGACGCCGCTCGCCTGCGCGATAAAGGGGAGATAGCGCCGATTCTGATCCAGCGAGTTCAGATAATCCCAGATCCGCAAGGCCCGGCGGACCTGCTCCTGGGCCAGCGGATCCTGGGGCCGGACATGGAGCAATAACCGGGCGAGAAAGGAGAGAACGACCGCCAGTTCGTGCCGCAAGTCGTTTCGTCCCTGGCGAATGACCGCTTCCTCCAGCCATTTGACGGCCCGCCGGGCGACGTCGATGGCATCTTCGTTGGCATCGGCCACGCATAGTTCGCGTGACTTGCGAACCAAGACCCTGGCAAAATGGTCGATCAGGTCAATGCGCTCCTCTCGGGTGATTAATTCCCAGAACTGATCTTCCAGGATTTGCAATTCAGACAAGTTGGCAATGACTGTGGGCTCCCCATATCCTCGGGACCGGATGAGCGTCAACTGGGCATTGGCGAGACTCTCCGTGTACTCGGTAAGCCCGCGGGTTACGAGCGACTGGTAGAGTGTGACCGCTCCCGCGAGGTCAGTCCCGCGCTGCGGATCGGTTCGTGACCGACTCTGGGATCTGGTCAAGAAGGTGTAAGCAGCCACCTCGATTCGCCGAGGGTCGGACTGGCGAGAATCGTGTGGATTAATATCCAAAGCCAAATTACAAAGCGCGATGGCTTCCTCCATCTTCCCCAAGTAGCGGCAGGCCGTGGCTTTGGCAACGTACGCTGCCGGAAGGTTCGCTTCGGGATCGTTCCCTCCTTGCCGCAGAATCTCGGCTTCACGCAGGCGAATAGCCCGATCATAGAGTCGCAAGAGAAACATACGCGGGTTACCCATCACCAGCCTGCGGTTGGCAAACTGAATGATGGCCTCGGCCTGGAGACCCCTAAGCTCGGGAAGTTGGTGGGACCAGCGGCGCGCTTGAGATGCCAGGCGGCGATAGGTGAAGGCCGCCGCACGATGATTGGTGGAAGCCTCCTGCGCGAGCGCCAGGTGCTCCAGAAGATTCAGATAATCCCGACAGTGATCGGGATCAAGATGTGCTTCGTAGACCTCCACCAGCGACCGAAAGATTCGCTCGGCGGCAATCGCAGTGGAACGCCTCCTGGAATGGTGCAAGATCAGAGGTTGTTGCGGGAGTAATTCTGGACCAAAGGTTGCGGCCGCACGATCCCACTTTCGCTGGGGACTGGCGTAAGAAATCGTTCCAAAACGCCGCATATCCTCGGGTTGATGTGGAACTCGCCGATTCGGCGGCGGTGGCGTCCGGGGATAGGGAAGGTTGGTCAGATCCCGATAGCACTGTCGTAGGGCTGCCGCGAGGGTCCGCGCGGACGGCCAGCCTGCCGGAGAAAAGCAGCGCTCCGCCAAATCCAGAACGGCAACCCTTGCTGGCTCCGACTTAAAGAGCAGCGAGATCTGGCTGCGGGCAATCGAGACAATCTCTTCCGCCGCGCAACCCGACAGCCAGAAACGTTCCCCCATCAGCAGTTCAATCGCAATTAATCCCCAGCTCCAGAGATCTGTCCAAGGAGTGAGAGGAATACCGGTCGCCGCTTCGTAACCGCTGTATTCCAGGGTGGCCGCTGTGAGATCACCCAACTGATTCTGTGCGGCAGTCAAACCAAAATCGGTAACTTGAAACTTGCCGCTCTCATCGACCAGAATATTTTCCGGTGTGAGGTCGCCGTGAATCAGGTCGCACTCATGCAGCACAGTCAGGGCATCAGCGACCTGGATCAGGGTGTCCACGACTTTAGCGGGAGCGTCGAGATGGCCTTTGCGGAGATGATCCGCAAGAGTCCCGCCACTGATGTATTGCACTAGGGCGAGGATCTCACCTGCGGCGCCAATCTCCCAGAAATAGCAGGGAACAATGCCCGCGGCGGGAGGGAGTGAAATCCAAGCTTCGATCTCACCAAGCATTGCGTCCTGACTTGCCGCAATTGGTCGCGTCGCCCGTTTCAGCGCGTACTCTGTTCCGAGAGACTGGCTCTCGACCAGCCAGACTTCCCCCCAGCCCCCCTCTCCCAGCCAGCTTCGGACGATGAGGTCTCGACAAATGATCGTGCCGGGGATTAACGGATCGACCATGGGGTCCGCCACTACAACGTCAGCTAACGCCGGATACCGGTGATTATAGCTGCAAGTAGCCGGTACATCGTGTTGCTGGG
Organism: Pirellulaceae bacterium; assembly: GCA_046593355.1. Taxonomy (GTDB): domain Bacteria; phylum Planctomycetota; class Planctomycetia; order Pirellulales; family Pirellulaceae; genus SXOA01. Next base: position 27,225 of record JBKJNY010000185.1, read on the forward strand.
ACACTTGAATCGGCGATTGGGCGGGAACGGATTGGCGTCAGGAGCCGCCAATCTTTTTGTCAAAGACGGCTCAAGTTACGCCTGGTCCAGATATCCGTTTGCTTTCAACCAGGTGCTAACAGCAATCTCCACAATCTGTTGCTGCGTGTGCGGACGTTTCCGACGCAGACGTTGCTCCAGACAGGCTCGCCGCAGGGCATCCGCGGTGTGAGGCTGCAGTCGGGTTGTCAGCGGAACCAAAATCGGTCCCAAGAATGACCCCTCTCCTGTCTGGAAATCGACTACGGTCTCTTCGGATTGCCGGGGAGTCCGCGACGTTGTTCGCGGCCGTCGAATTCGGGGCCGGGTAGGCTCGTGAGATGCCGCCGGTTCGGTCTCTGCCTCGGCAGCCATAGCCGCCGCGATAACCGGCGGGGGTTCCGTTACCTTCGCTGGAATGCCCCCCGCGATAAAAGCCAGTTTGTCCCCGGACAATAAAGCCGCTCCCAAAGACCTTCGTTCAGCCATGCACAACCTCCTTCGTGGTTAATATTTTCTCCTTGTGGTCACTCGCCGAGACGACCTGCGGAAATAAGGATGCGAACAACTGGTCAATCTCCTCCTTCGCTTCCTTGGCTCGCTTCCCCATCCGCGTCACCACCGTCCCTTGCCCTGCCGCATCCCGATACGCCTGAAGGTCTCGAATGACGGTGGTGGCGACGGTAACAGCCAGTCCTGGGGCGGCAGTCCGAAGCTCCCGGCTGTACCGATCCCGCGACCGAAATTTGTTCAAGATGAGCGTCGCGTCGGGACGCCCGCGGTTAATTCCCTGGGCGTAATGCAGGATCGTGACGGCCCGCTGCAACGACCGCAGGTCCAAAATCGACGGGCACAGTGGCAAAAGAACCAGGTCCGCCAGAAGGGCCAGGCTGCGCGAAAGTTCATCGAGTCCCCCGGAACTATCCGCCACGACAAAATCGTGGCTCTTCGCGAGGCCTGTCACCTCAGAGAGGCACTCCTCGGGGGTACTGGCGACGCGAACGGAGATACTGGGCTCTGCTTCGGCAACCCACTGGGAACTCGAACGCTGCTTGTCGGCATCGAGGAGAGCCGTGCGAAAGCCTTGGTCGTGGAGCCAAATGGCGAGGTGGACGGCCAGGGTGCTCTTCCCTACTCCGCCCTTGGTGTTGGACAGTGAAATGATCATGGATTCTGTCATAGCGCGAAAGCTGGCAATCCGACAACCAGGAAATTTTGCTTGTCACCAGAAAAGGCAGAAAGGCTTCCCGCAGTCCAGCGGGATGACCGTCTGGCCCGCTGTCCAGTCTCCCGACTTCCCTACCTGATTGCTGGCTTGCTTGTAGGCTGGCCAGATTGCCGGTCGGCAACCGGGCAGGCCAACTTTGAAAAACTGGCTTGCGTGGTGGCGAGGGTGCGCGGTTTACTTCCCTTGAACCTGGCTCCTGAATTCAGCATCCCAGGATGTGGGCCTGAGAATTCGCCGGTGAGAGTTCGGGAGACCTACCGGGAAATGAGCCGGTGGACACGGGGGATGAGCCGGTTTCTTAACGGGTAATGAGACGGGGGATACCGGGGAGTGAGCCGGTTCTCTACCGGGTGGTGAGCCGGTTTTTGTGCCGAATTCGCCAGTCGTTTTGGCGAGTTACACTCCGGCAATATCTATAAGTGATGTTTCATAAAGAACATAACAGGCTGCGGATGCCGTTTTATTTTCAAATGAGGAGGAGGGCCACATGACCCCAGCAGCGGCAAACGCCAAGCTCATTCAACTTGAAGACTATGACCGGACGCTCGGAGTCGATGAGCTGAACCTGGCGGAATTTCCAATTTGCGCTTTGGCGACGAGGACCAAACCGGGACAGAATACGCTCCTCTTTGAAGATGAAATCTTTGACGAGTCTCGCGGCCAGCGGGTGCAGCGGTCCCTGGTGATCGCGGGGAGTGAGCATTTTGGTCTCCCCACCGCCGTGGAAAGCGACGTACTTCTGGTCCTGATCCATATGACCAACGTCCGGACCAGGTTCAAGGAGCGGAAGGTCGCTTTTTCCCGGTACGAGCTGATCAAATTCTTGGGCTGGGACCAGGGGGGCAAATCTTACGAACGGCTCGATCAGTCGCTCCGCCGCTGGACGAGTGTCACGCTCCACTACAAACATTCTTGGTGGGACCGGAGCGGGAAAAAGTGGCGGTCCCGTTCCTTTCACGTTCTGGAATCTCTCGAACTCCGGGGGAAGGATGAGTTCGCCGACGATGGCCTGTCGCACTTGGTCTGGAACGACGTGATTTTCAGCAGTTTTCAGGCCGGGAATTTGAAGCGGATTAACCTCGCCGTCTACTTCCGGCTGGAGAGTGCCGTGGCGCGGCAGATCTATCGCTTCGCCGACAAACGCTTCCACCGCAGCCGGCTGCTGGCATTTCCGCTGCGGGTTTTTGGTTGTGAACACATTGGTCTGAGCCGCTCCTACGACAATTTTGATCTCAAGCGCAAACTGCAACCGGCACTGACCGAATTGGAGAAAATCGGCTTTTTGCAAAGCCTCGCTCCAGAACAGCGATTCGTGAAAGTAGCGGCGAACCACTGGGAGATTCGATTGGTGCGGGCAGGGGAACTGTCCGCGGAGCAAGAGACGGCGTCTCCGCTCGTCGCGGAACTCACCAAACGGGGCGTGAGCCGGGGAGTTGCGACAGACCTGGCGCATTCCTATGGAGCCGAACATATCGCCAGCAAGATTGCCCTACATGATGAACTGCTGGCCCAAAAAGATCGGCGGATTGGCAGAAATCCTCCCGGTTTTTTGGCGTCCGCCATTCGGGATAATTATCATGTGCCGCAGGGCTCACGGTCGCAGGCTTTCACCACAATTCCCAGCCGCAAAGCCAGCAAGACTGGCCGAACTACTTCGGCACCGAAAACGGATGTTGATTTAGAGCAAGCAGCCCGCACTTCACAGGTCAGGGAGCATTGGTCGCGGCTGAGCGACTCCCAGCAACAGGAACTGGAAGCTCAAGCCCTGGCCGCTGGAAATCAGTTTCAAGTCGCCTCCTATCAACGACTCAAAGCGTCTGGCAATCGGTTGTGGGAGGTTCTCCGCGATGACCTGGTGGCGGCGTATCTTGCGCGAGAATGCTCGTCACCCAATCGCGACTAACCAGGCAAGTGGCCCGAATAGAGGCTTCCGACAAAGCCTGAAACACTTAACTGACTTCACTCTTGCCTGTCGCATCCGTGACGGTTAAATCACTGACGGGCCTCCGGTGCTGAAGCAGGTGCGGGAGCACGGCAGGAGCGTCATCCCGTTTCACGAACCAGCGTCGCTTGAAGTGGACGATTTCCTCCACGAGGCCATACCCTAGGAGCTCGTCGCGGTGAGCCGGAATCCCGTTGAGAAGCAGCTCTACTACATCGTCACCCGCGATGCGGGCCGCCACCAATCGCCAGCCGTTGTCGAGTTCAATCAGAGCGCCGCCGATCACGAGGCTGAGAATTTCCGCGGGGGAGGCTGTTCCCAGCGGCGTGCCGATCCCCAGCCGCTGCTTGACGCTGGGGACATCCGTGGGGCTCAGATTAAGGCCGACCAGGGCCTGCCCATCGGCCAGCAGGGCACGGGCGATCTTGACATTTTGAATTCCCGAGGCCCCCATGATCTTATCGTAAATAGGAAATATCGCGCCGCTCAACAAATGAAAGGGGCGTGATTCCGTCGCTGGCGTATCCGCAAACTCGATTTCCCACCACGCCTCGGCGGCTGCCTTCTCGACGGGTTCGTACTTTTCGGCCAGCTCGCGCCTTTCCAGCGAGCGTCGCGGCCCTTTGATGGCCGTCAGGTACACCTGGTTTTGCTGAGGGTCGCGGTGGGCGGATACGCCATAGATACGGCCACTGCGCACGTTGCGAACAAAGCCCAGCTCCGCACTCTTGGCAACCGCTGCGAAGGAGAGCCGCACTACGTCGGTGATACCTTCCAATGCGTGCAGCAGGGTGCGCGCGCCGGAGGCCGGGTCGCCGAAGAGCGTCTCGGGCTGGGAAACCTGCCGCAGGTCACGGGCGCGAATTTCCTCCACGCCAAAGTCGAAGGCGCCTTGCGACTTGGCCCCCTCGACGACGTGAAGGTAGCGCTCATAAAACAGCTCGAAAACCTGGTTTTGCGTTGCGACGGGCAGGACCATGATGCGGTTCAAGAACTGTTCGACGTTGCTGGCATAGTTTTCTCGAACCGCCGTCCTTTCTTTATTCAAAACGCCCATCCGATCCAAGACCGCGAGGCCCAGTTCCATCTCACGGTGTTTCCCCGTTTCGATTTCGCGGTACAGGCGGCACAAAGCGGCCTGGCCGTATTCATCGGTGACATCTTCGGGACGAAAAAGGTCGTTCCCCAGGGACTGACGTTCCCCCTTGGTCAGCGCGCCAAGTGCCGCCAGTCGCTTGGAGACGGAATTGACCAGCCGCTTCTGGCCCGCGAGGTCCACCAGCACGAGGCGAATGATGGGAGCGGAACTCTGATGGGAGCGGTGGACGCGACCAAACGCCTGCATCTGCTGATCCGCCGACCAGGACAACTGGAAGGCATAGAAGACGCGGCGCTGCTGGTTCCTGGCATCCAGATCGGCATGCACGCTGATCCCGACGGAACCCGCGCCGGACAAAATGGCGAGGCGTTTCTTTCCCTGTTGAAACAGCCGGGTCTCGTATTCGTTGAGCGTACGGCGGGGAATCCCGTCCAGTTTGCGGCGGACATAGCGGCCATGCTCGAAGCGGTGCGTGCGGCCGCTGATTTCCGCGACGTTCTGGACGCCGAAGCGGGCAATCAGGGCGTCCAACGGATTCCGAGGAAAATCCAAGTCGGCCACCTTGTCGAGCAACTCCCGCTGCCGCCGCTGGTTTTCGCGGTTGATCTCGGGATTTCCCGCGGCGTCTTCCACGCGGACGCGGATGACATTTCCCGTCACGGAGTCCGTCTGCTCTTGGTACTGGAAAATGGGAAATTGGTTCTCGATGAGCTGCACGATCATTTCCCGCGGTGTGGCATCGAGCTCGGAGAGCTCCAATCCATCGGCTCGTGCTTGCCGAACTTTTCGATCCGCCTGCGCCTCGCCGGTGTTGAACAGGCTCAAGACGACAGACCGCCCTTGCTCCAGATCTGCGGCGATGGCCGGGATGACGTCCGGCAGGGTGTAGGCCAGCATCAGTTGCAGGAAAAAACGCTGCTGAGCGGAATAGAATTGCGAGTAGCGGTGGGCATTACGGTTTTGACCGGCATCTTGCTCCGCCGATTCAAACGCCACCAGGAGTTCCGACCAGAGATTGGCGATCTCGTCGTACTGCTGCCGTTCTGCTGCGGTGAGCCGATGCAGCAGCGGCTCGTATTCGACGCCGCTTTCGGGCACAAGGCTTCCATCGGGCCGGCGCGTCGGACCGTAGCTGATCGTGCGGGACAGATACGTCCCCACGCTTTTGAGATCGCGGCAGAGCATTTCCATCGCCGCGACTCCGCCTCGTTCGATGGCGACCAGAAAGGCGGCGAAATCCGCAAACGGGGCGCCGACGCCCCACAGCCCCAGCCGCTCATACGGTGCCAGGTGACGAGCTTCGGTGGCGCCCGTTGCGCTGAAATAGCGCACCCGCGCCTGCGGCAACAGCCGCTGCAGCGTAATCCCCATGTTTCCGCGAAGCGTTCCGTGATCCGCCGTGGCCTTGCCGCCGTGCGGCGTGGCGGCGGCGTTCTTCATGTAGTGCGCCTCGTCGAAGGCGATCACCCCCTCGAATTCGGATCCCAGCCAGTCGGTGAGTTGCTTGAACCGCTCGCGCTCGCCGTCGAAATCGGTGCTGAGCATCGTGTAGGTCGTAAAGAGCACCCCTGAATCGGCCAGAATCGGTTCGTGCGGCTTGAACTGGGTCTGATGCAAAATGACAAGTGGCACCCCCACGGCGCTGCAATCCCGGCGGGCATCGGCACAAAGCTGATGGGAGGCTGAGATGTGGACGTGTTTTCGCCGGCCCTGCTGCACCTGATCCAAAATGAACGCATAAATCTCGCGTCCTTTGCCGATGCCCGTGCCGTCACCGTTCCAGTGCCCCTTCCGGGAACCATCGGGCAAGTGACTGCTGGTCGCTTGGCCCGCGTAGATCACGTCCTCGACTTGCAGGTTGGAAATACGCCCTTCGGCAATGACTTCGACGGGGAGGTGATGGCGGTAGGTGACATCGGGGGGCTCGACGCAGGCCATCATGGCGGACTCGACCACGTTGGCTGGGTGCGGGTGAACACCATGCACGAGGGCTTTCTGTACGCGATAGGGGGCAAAGACAGCCCCCTCCTCCAGGTCCACGGTCTGAGGAATGCTGTTGGGATCTAGTTCGCCTACCGTAGCGCCAGCCAATCGAGTGTGGTGAGTACCAGACTGGCTGCCCAGATCCGCATCGCTGGCAGCTCGGTGGGAAGTTTCAGCCGTTCCCGTCTGGCCACTCGTGTGATCGCCCGCGCTAGAATCTTTGGCTGCGTCAGGGCCAGTCGGTTCCAGGTCAACCACTGGTCGAAGCTCAGTCCAGACCGCGTCGAAACGGGAGTGTTGCCCGTTTCCTCCGCGAGCAGGAGGCCTAGCAGTTCCAGGATCGGGTCGCTCCCCGGCATCGCCTCTTGTTGAAATGACTGCCGTAGTACGGCTGTTGCCCGTTGACGCAGCGAACTCGCACACTCGCCCATAAACATCCTCCTCGCCTAATTTCTGAAGCACTTGCCAGGCTGCCTGAACGGAGAGCTTCCTGGCAGTGATAATGCTCGCCGGATTGGTCGTCCAACCATCGCGATCGAGGACCACGATTTGGTGATCGAACGTCGTGCCGAACCGAAAATACTCGCGACCATCCAGACCCACATTGGCCCTGATCCGGTAGTGTTTGCCCAGCTCGGCCCACCACTGCCCAAAGGCAGGGCGGTCCATCGCCATGCCACCGCCGACGATGGCGACGAGCCGACCGCCCGGCTTGAGCCGCAAGAGAGCTTGCTCCAGATGTCTGGCGCCGAAAGCCGTCTGGTGACCGCGCACCCGGCCCCCGGTGGCCGAAAACGGCGGGTTCATCACGACGGCATGGTAGTGGTGGCTGGCGGGCAACAGATTGTCGAGCCGCTCTGCATCGAGCGCGAGCGGCTCGAATCCCTGCAACGCCAAAAGCTGCCTTCGGCGAGGATCGATTTCGTTCGTATCGACCTGTGCGCCTGCCAGCCGTGCCAGCACAGCGATGTTTCCGGTACCTGCGCTCGGTTCGAGCACGCACATGCCGGCCTTCAAAGCGGCCGCTTTGATGACCAGGAGGGCCTCCGCAGGGGGCGTGCTGAACTGTTGCCATTCCACTTGGTTCTGGTCGCGCCGAGTCTGAAGCGGGAGGCGCGACTCCTCCGCCAGGAGTTGTTCCATGGCGACTGCCGTGTTCTCCAGTTTCAAACCGACGCGATGCAAGTAGATGTTGAACCCGGCCTCCGCCGCGACGTAAGCATCGCGGGCGTGCCCCGCGGCGGAGCCGAAAATCTCGCGGGCCAATTTCGAAATCGCCGGGTTATCGAAGCGGGTCGCAGGGTCAGCCTCCAAGGCGGCCGCGAACCGTAGGGTAAAGCGAGCCAGGGCATTTTCCGGGGCCGTTGTGACGGGGGACGAAGGGGGCGTCGTCGCCAGATCGAAATCGAACGACCGCTGAACGGCCACCTGTCCATTCGCGGGACCGGCACGGTGCAAGGGGAGCGTTCGGCTGGCAAACTTGATGGCCATACGCTGGGTATGGCGGAGCCAACGAGCGATGTAGCCTAAAGCGCCAGGGGAGGCCTGCTCACCGGTACAGCCGCGAGAGGAGCAGCATTCCAACGGCGGTCACGACCCACCGCGTTACCTCACGGACCCGGTTTCGTCGCTGGCGTCTCAGGGCGCGTATGAGTTGCTTGTGCGGCATGGCAGGATCGTACCACCGCTAGCGGGCTACTCAACTTTTTTTTGTGGCTCGATTTGAGTAGCGCACGGCATCGCGCTACTTTCAAGGGCAAACGAAGCGTCGGATGCTTCGTGACTGTCAATGTTCGTAAACGATCTGGCAAGTTCTTCCGTAGAGGGAGCCCACCCAGTAAACCGGCCACCAACCGGCTAAGGGGACGATCTCACCAATCGCCATGGGTTCTGCTGTAGAGCCGAGTACATCGAGAGGTGTTCGCTCGGATCGACGGAGGCTCACAAGAGTAATCCGGCTGGCCTTGTATGCCAGTCGAGTAATCCTTGTGTTCTATCCGATGGGTTTTCGCGAAAGCCTGGGTGTGGGCGATGCGGACAGACCTTGAAGCGTCTCTTCCAAGAGATGACCAAAGGCCGTCACATTTCAAGTGGTGCGCGGCGAAATGCCGCAAATCCACGCCGTGGGGTCCGGACCAGTTCGGTCCGTTCAACGCGCGCCGGTGTGGGGAGTCAGCGCTCTGGTGACAGAGAGCTGCCGGGATTGATCGTCTCGGGGACCGTCGGTAAATCCGATGGCCGCGAATAGCTCAACCATGAAAGGCCCGGAAGGGCTTACCGGTAAGTTGCAAGGGAGTCGATGCCAAGCAGGTGCCGGAAACCCCGATAGGGAGTTCCAGCACGGTGAGTAAGCCAGTGGCCGATTCGGTAGGGAGCAGCTCCTACGCTCTGGCTCCCGAAATCGCGAACGAGAGTTCGCGGAAAGTATGCCTTCCTGACGGTGGGACATACGGCCAGTGGTCCGGGGATTAACCTCCCCTGAGCCACGAGACCCTTGTGATGAGGAATGGGAATAACGCAGGAGCCGCTGCGGCAGCCGGGTTGGTTCCCGGTGCTGGACCTGATCGGTCCAGTGCTTCAAACGCCGTAGTGGGGGAGTGTGTCCTCAGTAGAAGCTGCTGGTGCGAGACGCGGAAGCGTCTTGCGGCCGGCAGGCGATGCTCTCGGCAAGGCAGTCGAGGCTCGTTGAGGTGCAGACGGGTGGTGCCGGGCACAATGCTCACGACGAAAGGGATGACAGCTATGTGCTTTGCGGAAGGTCGTAAGCTGCGGCCACGGCCTGCCTTGCGCAGTGCCGTGGCCGGCTGCTTTTCCTTGGCTGGAACCTGAGCGGTCAAACCAAATCTGTCGGGGACGACAGTTTTGCTTTGGCAGCGTGTTGACGGTGATCACTGGACGTGTGCCTGGCATGCGTCGGTTTTCACCGTGCGGTTGGTTTAGCGGTACGCCTATGAAATTGGGGGCTGCGAACAGGGAGTGTAGTTCGCAGCCCAGTCCGTACCGATCAGGTTTGCAGGAGCCAGGCTCTTGCCGTTTTTGAGGTGGTTGAAAGCAACGCGTGTTTGCTTCGTCGCCGGCGCCCCGTGGGTTCCGGTCGGAAAGCTACGCACTGGTTGCTGCCAAGGATTTTTGTGCGTGAGGGGCGTGAAGGAATCTCGCCCCTCTCTTTCGAGCCGGCTGGTGTTTCCGCCGACTCGCAAGGGAGGGATGCATGATGAGTTACCGCTGGGAGGCAACGAGCCTGATCGGGTTTGTGCAAATGTTAGCGGCGAACCTGCTGCCGCATGGGTATTGGTTCTATGTGCGGGGGGTCGTGCCGGAGGGAAAGGAACCAGCCGCGGTCGATCAGAAACTGCTGGCCAAGTATGGGGTGGACCTATCCCGCCAGCAGCGCGCCCGTCGGAAGCAGGCCGGGCTGGCCAACCTCCATTACCTGCGGTGGGAGCGCGAGTGGATTCTGCTGGCCACCCGCGGCGAACATCGGTTCTTTGCGGAGGAAGCACAGAATATTCGGGATGCCCGTCGTGATCCGATTCCCATCGGGGATTACTCGTTGCGGGTAGCCCGGGGAAACTATCTCCAGAAGGCCGCCGGAGCCACGGTAGCCCTTGCCGACGATCGGCACCGGGTCCGGGTCCAGATCGCCCGCGAGAAATACCGCGACCTGCGAGCCTACTTTCTGGACGTGGCTTGTCGCCGCAGTGCCGAGAGCCTGACGAGGGAACTCTACCTGCTCCCCATCCAGCCCTACGCCCCGGTGCGCCAGCAACTGCTTAACCTGCTGCGGCTGGTCAACGAGGCGCGAAGCCAGGCCGGGCTGACCAAGCTCGATCCTGATTGCTTGAGATATCGACGGGAGATCGTGAAACCATTTGGCGCGCTGGGGATGGGTCCGTGACGCCTGGCTTTGCGGCCTGAGGCGTAAGAGACGAGGTTCGGGTGGTGCATCCAACCTCGTGGATCGCAGGTGGCGATCCTGGCTCAACCAATTACCAGAGTGAAGACTGCTTGCGCTGGTCACTCGCTATCGCTTCCTGAGCCGCCTCCGCGCGAAGTTGCTGGACGACTTCGGGCGGCACGGTGTTCACTCGTTCGGCAAAGTTTTCGACCAGCGGATCGCTGGGCAAACTTGTGATCGAGGGGAGCGGAAGCGGCTCGACCACGCACTTGCGAATCGCCCATTGCAAGTCGAGGCCAATTTCGTCGATCGCCTGGCGTAGAACCACGATCTGCTGGATGAGTGTTCGACCACGTAGGCGAGCTCATCGACCGTCTGGTTCGTCACCGGTGACGTATCTTGCGAAGTTGGCTTGAGCTTGGGCGTACGTTTGGCAGGCTGGGACTTGTCAGTCATTGCCTCACCCTCCGCGGCCGCTCGTCGGTGACCGTGATAGCGACCACAGGTTCCTCTTCCTGAACAAAACTCCCGCAGACCGGACAGGTGAGGGGAGGCGCCCCCTCCTCGGGCTCGGCATCCGGGATCTCCACCGACTCACCACAAACAGGACATGAAAACAGGGACATGGCAAAACCTCCTGGCACAAAGGGATCCAAACCGCGGCCCAAGTTCGCTTGGCCCACGCCGGAGTGTGCAGATAACCTGATGCACCACCGGACTCTCGCCCCGGTCCGCGCAGTTGGCGGACGATGGCGAGATTCGGGGGCAGGCGACTACCCAACCAGGCTGGTAAAGAACAGCCGGCCGCAGGCAAACCCACGACCGGCTAGCTAGAAACGGACTGGGTCTTTACCAGTCCCCGCAACCAGGACAGGCCCGGCGCGCTTGCTGAATTTGAAACTGCTGCTGATACTCGGCCTGCCTGGCGGCGTCTTGCAGCTCCGCCAGTTGCTCGGGGGTCAGCGGCTCGGGCGAGGGGGGCTGCAACTCTGCGAGCTCTCCCGCCTGGGGAAGCAGAGATGGCTCTCGGGCAGCCGCCTCAAGTGCTGGCTCGCTCACGCCGCCAGCGTCCCCTGGGCCGCGCTCTGTTGCTCCTCCGTCGAGTTGGCCTCGATCCAGACGCTCGCCTCCGCGATGACTTTCGTGAGCTCCTCGCCATGCTGCGCGAAGAAATTGCTCGAATAGCCTGTTCGCCCCGAAGAAAGGCTCTTCCAGGAGCGGCTGATCGAGAAGTCGAAGTAGGCAAACCCGGCCGGCGACTGGCGTTGCCAGATCGAAGCGGCAATCGCGCCGTAGCGGATCACCTTCACCGGTTGGCTGGATTCGGCATTGTCTTTCTTGGCCTTCTTGTCAGTGCTGGTGGTTTCCATTACTCCCTCCATGAAATGGGATAGACAGGAGGAGTCTGCCACAGCCCTGGGCGCTAATCAAACAGTGTCTTAGCCTGCGTTGCTCCGCCTCGTTGCAACTGATTTCGGACCTCCGCGTTGCCGCCTCCGTGTTCATGCTCTTCGCGGGTAGTCACCGGCGGCGTTGCCGCCGAGCGCTGGCACCAGTGGGCGCTCTACACGCGAAGTAAAGCACAAGTCGCCCCACCCGCCGCCTGTTGCGATGCGCTATCACCGCCAGCGGCGTGCCGGGCAGGACGCCTGGCGCGAGGCTGGCCGGTGCTGGGGACCGAGATCTGCTCACAGCCTGCGGGCCTGATTCAGCCCCAGCCCTTTGCCGGCTGCCGCCGGCACCCAAGATCTGCCGCCTGGCTTCGTCGGCCTATCATCGTCGGGGCTCACCCTGCCCGTCCCCGGCGTGATAGACGACGAAGCCGCAGGTCTTACTGCTACTACTCCGCCCGCCACGCTTTTCCCAACGAGCCTGGCTTTGTTGGTCGGATTCGGAGGGGCCTCGTCCGCCTCACGCCAATTCCACGGGACTCTTCCGCACCTATTCCCTAAAGCGTGACTGCCGTGCTAACGATCCATCATTCGCACGAGGAGTCATCATGCCCGCCATCGACCGCAACTTTGGGCTACTTATCGCCTTCATCCTGCCGGGATTCGTTGCTCTCGCCGGTGCCAGCTACTTTTCGCCCACCATCGCCGGCTGGATGACGGTCGCACCGCAAGCTGATCCGTCGGTAGGCGGTTTCCTCTACGTGGCCCTCGGCTCCCTGGCTGCCGGCATGATCGCCAGCGCCTTTCGCTGGCTCGTGATCGACACCCTGCACCATCGCCGGGGATTGCAACCTCCCACGCTCGACTTCTCTCGACTGCAAGAAAACCTAGCAGCCTTTGAGCTGGCGGTTGAACACAACTATCGGCATTACCAGTTTTACGCCAACATGATCCCCGCCACACTCTTCTACTCGGTGGCGGATCAAATCCAGGGAGGACGCTGGACGGTGCCTTCGCTGATTTGTCTTACGGTGCTGGAAGCCGTGCTGTGGGTCACATCGGGGGACTGCCTGCGGCGTTACTACCAGCGAACTTCGCAACTGCTCGCGACCGCGACCCCCGCTCAGGCTACCGTTTCCCCTTGCCCACCCGACGCTCAAACTCTCCCACAAATTCCCCCAGTGTGATCCCGATGGCCTTGCAGAAGTGGCGGACCTGTAGGAAATCGAGCCGGCGTCCTCCTCGCTCCCACTTGCTGATGTAAGTCTGAGGTACCTCTAGCCGGCCGGCAACGTCCACTTGGGTGAGTCCAGCCTCCTCCCGCTTCTCCCGCAGCATGCGGCAAAGAAGGCGGTATTCCGCTGTGAAAAGAGATTTTTCCATAGGAACCTTGTCACAAATGCCCTGTCAGCGTAGATTCCAGAAACGAATAGACCTAATAGGTCTATTCCTATATGTTCTTTCTTCCTTCTTCTCACAGGAGTCTCCCTCATGGCCAACGGCAGCCACCCCCCGAAACCGAAACCGCAACGGCACTCCCAGGAGAGCGCCAAGCCGGTTCCCAAGTCGCCCCGCAAACAGGGGCCGAAGTCGGTCGAGAAGTAACCGGCCCTGACCATTGGGATCGCGCCGACGGCACTGTTCGCCCGGCGCGATGCAGTGGCTCCTGACGCCGTAACGCGGCGACATTCTTCCCACATCTGGGATAAGTCACATGCTTCTCTAGCGGCGCATATCTCTGGCAGTCACTCGTTCTTTGCCAATCCCTGCGGGTAGAAGTCTCAGCCGCTGGCCCTCGTTGCCGGGCATTCCCTCATGGAATGCCCTCCAGCGAGAGACCGGTGGTGCAACACAAGGTAATTCTCATCTTGATTCTTTTCTGCTGGCTGCTTCACGTTGAAGCGGCAGCAAATTCTTTTCTCTGGAGACAAATCTCATGTCCAACCTCACCCGTGCTTCGCAAGAACTTTTCAAGCGAAGCCCTGACGAACGGTTCACCTCGCTGGAGGAACTCACGCAGCATTGCCGTGACGAGAAGCGAGCCTCACAAGATCGTTGGCATCTGCCGCAGCAAGTGCGATTGCAAGGGCTGCAAGATCTGATCGGAGTCGCCCTCGGCAGCGATGGTGACTTCCAACTCAATGACTGGAGCTTCGGCCAACTCTGCAAACTGGCGGGCGTCGGCAAGGATACCGTGAACCGGTTATCCCCCGACACCGCCAGCCAGGTGCTGGCGGAAACCCTGCCAGGAGGCAGAAAGCCGCTGCAAGTGCTCACCCGAGAGGACCGCGTGCGGTCGATCCACGGTGCGAGCTACACACGGCTGCACAATGCCGACCTGCTGCAAGTCATTCGCGAGACAGCCACCGACTTCACGCCTCCCCAGGTGGGATTCAACGGCGGAACAGGGCTGTACTGCGGCGAGCAGGATATGTTCGCCTTCCTCATCGACCCCACCGGCTGGATCGAGATCGAGGGGGAAGCATTCGCCCCCGGATTCTTCGTCTGGAACAGTGAAGTCGGCCGGCGCAGCTTGGGACTGCAAACGTTCTGGTTCCAAGCGGTTTGCCAAAACCACATCGTGTGGGATGCGATCGAGGTGCTGGACTTCTCGCGGAAACATACCGCGAACGTCCATGATGCCCTGCTCGACATCCGCCGTGGCATTGACGACCTGGTAGCCAAGCGGGACGCCCGCCGCGACCAGTTCGCAGTGGCCATCGGCAATGCGATGAAGGAACGCCTCGGCGACGACGCCGACGAGGTGATGAAGAAACTGGCCGAGCACGGCATCAGCCGCTCGCTCGCCAAACAGGCGACGGAGCTGGCCGCCAGCCAAGGCCGCTTCACCATCTTTTCGCTGGTCGATGCCCTGACCAAGCTCACAGGAAAGGCGCAATGGATCGGGGATCGCACCGACGCGGATCAGAAGGCAGGATCGCTCTTGGCCCTCGCACTCTAGCGAGGACGCCATGACATCGATGCCCAGTGATCTGCCAAGGGATGTCCCCTTCACGCTCGCGTGTGCGAACTGTGACACGGAGAGTCCGAAAACCTATGAGGAAGCGCTCCAGCAAGGCTGGACGCGGATTCAATACGACGACGGGCCGGGCTGGAATTTCCTCAGAATCTGCCCCGACTGTCGGCCTGACTGGGAAGGCACGTCGCCCGCTCAGCAATAGTTCCTGTTTCAATGTCTCTTGTTTAAGGAGCGCCAATCATGGCCAAGACGAATGGTTCGAGCGGTAACAAACCTGTCCACGAAGTCCGTTTCGGTCGCATCAAGGCCGCCATTTGGGAGAACGAAACCCAGAATGGCACACGCCATAATGTGACTCTGCAGCGGATCTACAAGGACGACAGCGGCAACTGGCAAGCGTCCGATTCATTCGGCCGTGACGACCTGCCGCTGGTCGCCAAAGTGGTGGATCAAGCTCATAGCTGGATCTATCAGCAAGCGGCCGCCGACAGTTCCAAGGAGAAAGAGCGGTTCTAATCGATCCCCTTCC
Organism: Pirellulaceae bacterium; assembly: GCA_046593355.1. Lineage (GTDB taxonomy): Bacteria > Planctomycetota > Planctomycetia > Pirellulales > Pirellulaceae > SXOA01. The sequence goes on from JBKJNY010000185.1 coordinate 42,293, forward strand.
CTCCCCGGAACCGAGAGAGGTTTTTCAATCCAGTTGCACCACCGGGCCTCTCTCCTTTTACCCGCATCGATTTTGCCCAACCATGCTGGAACACGACTTTGGTCCCCTGTGCTCAGCGCCCACCGGCCTGGCTGCTGTGCGGCCCACAAGACGGGGGCAGCGAGCCATCGCGACTCGATGCCGTGGTCGAACGGACCAACACAGTTGGTATGTAGCGTGTTCATGTAGGTGTGAGATGCCAGGACAGGCAGCGAAGGTGTTGATCACGGAGAAGCAGCAGGCAGTTTTGCCGGACGGCAAGCCGCTCGTCCAACTCAAGCCGCCCTTCTGCCCGCCCCACCGCAAACGCCGCTTCATCTCAAAAATCACCTTGGCGAAAAGCACCCTCTCATTGTCAATCATTTGAGAATTGCGACTTTAGTCTAACTAATAGGGGTTAAAAAAACACCACCCATTGTTGCTTTATATTTCCTCGGACGAGGGGGCACTGCCTTGCTTTCAACTGCACCTATGTCGTGCGTACTCAAGAGGATTGGGTGTCCCGGAGGGCAAATCCCCATCCCGAGGGAATTCTAAGGCGAGCTGAACGACGGAGAATTCCGGGATTTCCGGGGGGGGTGCCGTTCAAGTCGAATTATCTTTAGGGATTGTGCCCGGGATGCCGAATACGCCGTAAGCGGGGGTTTGCGCAGTCCCCTCATTTTCGCAGTCTCATCCAGGGGGACGGTCATGACAGTGGTGTCTATCACTTCGCAGCAAAGTGCGTCGCTCCTTGCCTTAACTCTGTTGTGCGCTTTGGCGGTGCCTTCGGTGCTTGCGCAAGAAACCTTACCAAGGCCCAAACCGCCAACGCTTCCGCCTTTGCCCCTGACCGAAAGCCGCCCGATCGAAGGCGAAGCCGCCGAGCAGCGATTCCAGACGGTGCGTGAAGCAGGTGACCGGGAGCCAATTGCGTCATTCCTAAAATCTCTGCAAGGATCTGATGCGGTTATTGAGGTGACTCTTGGACAGGGACGGCTATTAACGACCAAGAAGCCAATCGCAAGTGATAAAGGAGCCTCAGTAATTGCTGTAGGGGATCCAACAATCTTAGATTTCGAAGTGCTTCCCAACCCCAAGATGATCCGCCTTATTGGCAAGCGGCCAGGGGTAACCGATCTGTCGATCACCACGGCGGACGACCAGACTCACGTATTTGAAGCTCACGTCGTCTTGGACGTGGCACTGATGAACGCCCAGCTGCGGCAAATGTTTCCGGATGCGGAAATTCGAGTGTCGCAGTTCCGAGGCCATATCTTGATCGAGGGTCAAGCGAGAAACATTTCGCAGGTCACCGCTGTTGATAAGCTGGTGCGAGGGTTTATTTCCTCCTTGGAAGCGACCACGGGACAAGGAGGAGCTGGTCGGACGGTTGGACCTCCTGCTGCTCCACCCTCCGCCCCAGCGCCGGGTGTCGAAGTAGAAACGACGACGACGCCGGACGGTGATCCTCGGCGAACTACTGGATTGCGAGCGGAAGTTGAGTCGGGTCAGCGCGGCGGATTGATTGGCGCGGCCACGACGACGCAAGTCATCAACCTGATGAAGATACCGGGCGTTCAGCAGGTCTTGCTTCAGGTCAAGATTGGCGAATTGAACCGCACGGGACTCCGTGAAATCGGATCGGACTGGTTTGTACAGTGGGGTCAGAATGGCAACAAAATCGGCACACAAATAGCGGGCGCAACGCAAACCTTAAATGGCCTGACCGGGCTGGGAAGCAGTGCCACCGCGTTCGGCATTTTCCCCTCCGGCGATGTGGAAATCGTGCTCCGCGCACTTCGCGAGAACTCCATTCTCAATGTTCTTGCCGAGCCAAACTTGATGGCTATGAGCGGACAGCGGGCGAGTTTCCTGGCGGGTGGCCAGTTTCCTATCCCCGTTCCGCAAGGCGGAGGAGGAACGGGCGGTAACAATGTCACGATCCAATTCAAGGACTTCGGCGTTCAGCTGAGCTTTTTGCCCATCGTGCTCGATGACGAAACGATCCGCTTGCAAGTGAATCCCGAAGTGAGCTCAATCGACAGCAGTCTTGGCACCACCCTGGTTCAAGGTGGAATTCCGGTTCCCGGCCTGAATACTCGGCGCGTCGATACCACTGTGGAACTCAAACAAGGGACCACCCTAGCCCTGGCCGGGTTGCTCCAGGTCCAGCTGGATGCCAAGACCAATCGGATTCCTGGGTTGGGCGATACGCCCTATATCGGACCGTTTTTCAGCAACACCTCGCATAAGCGAGTGGAAAAGGAACTGATGGTCCTGGTCACTCCGTACCTTGTCCACTCATTAACACCCAACCAGGTTCCACCCCTTCCGGGCAGCGAGCTGCTGGATCCCAACGACCTGGAGTTCTATTTTCTGAACCGGATTGAAGGTCGAACCGGAAGAAGCTTTCGTTCGACCATGTCGTGGGACAATCCCCTGCATCTGGTCGAGCACTTACGTCTCGAACAGGGATACGTCTGCGGTCCGGTCGGTTTTTCCGAATAAACGCAGCTTTGAGCAGTGCCACCCATTATCCAAGTGCCGATATAGCTAGGTGAATCCATGATGAAGCGTCCCGCGAAACTTCTGTTTGTGGTGCCATTCTTGGCGGGCTTTAGTGACGTGGTGGCCGAGCAGCCCAGACCCGCTGCCGAACCAACGCCTGCCCGGCAGCTGCGCTATGTGCGACTGGAGGAAGATGTACCATCGCCTCCGCCGCCAGTTGTCATTGAGAACCAAGACCCTCTGCAGGCAGCTTCCGCCCCAGCAGTCCTGGACCGCGAATGCTGTGAAGAAATGCAGGCCAGCTCGGCGAAACGTCCCAGATGGCAGCGCACCAAGAGCTGTCTGCAATACTCGCACTGGGGTTATGCCGATCAATTCCAGGTCCGTCCCTTTGGCACTTACGTCCGCTCGGCGGTTGACACCCAGGTCTCCAATGGCATTGCTGCCCAGTTGACCCTCTATCGATATGACTTTGTCGATGTGACGGGGATCGTTTCCACAAAACTGAATTCCCATGGGCGAATCCGTCTGGTGCGGATGGCAGGCACGCTCGGTAGCTGTCCCTATCCCTTGAATATCGAGTACGATCAGGACCATCCCCAGGCCAACGAGGCCCGGCGGCAGCACGTTCTGGCCCAGCTCAAGCAGATCATGGGCGATGTCGCCGATGAGCAAGTCGTGGTTCGAATTCCTGTGGTCCGCGGACGCGATGCCGAGGAGGGGCTGTTGCTTTATCAGAACTTGCTGCACCAAGTGGAGCAGGGCCCGACTTCCAGTTCATCGGGCGGTGGGCAAGGGGGCGCGACGAGTGGTAGTTCCGCATCCGCGGCGGTCTCCACTGGCGCACGCTAGTGTTCATCGACCGCGGCGATCGACCCATGAATGGCAGGGATGCCAGATTCACCGGACATAGGACAGTCATGACACACCGTTCTTTCAACCAGCGCTTGTACGTTTTCCCCATAACTCTGGGGGCCTTGATGGCCGTCGCCGGATGTCAAGAGGTTCGGCAGCGTCTCTCCTGCGGCGAGCGTGCCAGCGAACCCAATATGCAGCCTGTCGCTCCCGTCGTATCTGGTACGGGAAGGCGGGCGGCAACGTCGAAACTCGCAGCCACCAAAAGTCGCGATGCTGGTTTTGCGTCAGCCCGCGCCCACGAGCAGGGTCGCGTATTTAGCAAGGCGGCGACCGCCTACGAAGAAATCCTCAAGCAGCATCCTGATTTCTCCCCGGCCCATCACCGTCTGGCAATCGTGTACGAACGGCTGGGGAAGGATAGCTTGGCCCAAAAGCATTTCAAGTTGGCGCTGTCGCTTGCCCCCGAGAATGGCGACTTGCTGTGCGACTACGGCTATAGCCGCTATTTGCGAAACGACTTGGAAAGCGCTGAAGAAAACTTCCGCGCGGCCTTGTCGCTCAATCACGGGTTGAAACGGGCGCATGTAAACATGGGACTCGTTCAGGCCCGCACGGGGCGCGAAATCATGTCCCTCGACAGCTTTCGCGCGGCTGGTTGCAACGACAGTGAATGTCGCTCCAACCTGGCCTATGGACTGATGAAAGAGGAAAAGTGGGCGCAAGCTGCCCAGCAATTGCAGGTGGCTCTTTCGCAGAATCCCAGCTCAAAGATGTTGCAGGAGCGTATGCAGGAAGTCCAGGCGGTGATGGCCTCAGGTCGCATTCCCAAGGCAAACGCCGCTCCTGCCGCCGTGGCCCAAGTTACTCCGGCCGCGGTAGCCCAAGTCGCTCCGAGTGCGGTAGCCCAAGTCGCCCCGGCTTTTATCCCGCAAGACATCATACCGCTAAAACTCGCCCCGATCGTCGATGCGAAGAGCAACAAGCAGGACGCTCCCATAGGCAGGCTGGTCGGTCCCAAGTCCACCCGGCTCCCGCCTACCAAGCCTATCGCCGTTGTCCCGAATGTTGCTGAACAACCCTCGGCGAAACCAGAATCGCCGTCCAACATTCCCAGTCAGCAAAGAGAAGTCACCCCTGCCTCCTTCAATGTCCCTCCCGTCATCGTCGACGCTCCTTGACCTTTCACTCTGCCGCCGGTAGCGCACATGCTAACCATGATCCGGTTCGCCGCGTCCTACCCGAGCGTCCCGTGTCAGTTGCCATCTAAGTAGGTCCGTAATTGAAGTTAAGCTGAGAACGGGAAATGGTTAGACTTCTTGCGGTTGGTTTTTGAATCCATTCGCAAGGAGGCGACTATGGCTGCCTGGGATTTGGGCGATGCTGCATGGGATGCGTTGGACGAGTTGCGGTTCTCCACGGACGACGCGGATGTGTTCCGCAACGACGATGATTCTGATGACGGGTGTGGGGAGGACGAAGTTCGACATCGCGGAGGATTTGGGATGCAGTTCGGCGACGGTCGACAATGTGCGGAAACGGTACCGCCAGCGCGGCCTGGAAGGGTTGCAGCGCCGCAAACCGCCGAGCCGGCCGTCGCGGGCCACTCCCGAGTACCGCGCCTCCTTGCGGACAGCGGTCGAAACGCCGCCCCAAAGTTTGGGGTATGGCTTCAGCGTATGGTCGGCCAACCGTTTGGCCCAGCATCTGAAGAAAACGACAAAGATCGGGCTCAGCGACGATCGCGTGCGAACCCTCTTGGCCGAGGAAGGCTTCTCGTTCCAGCGGCCCAAGCACACGCTGAAAGGCAAACGGGACGAGGCGGCCTACGTGCAGGCCCGCGGCGAGCTGCAAACGCTGAAAAAAGGCCCTCCGCCAGAACGCTGGTGAAGTCCTGATCTTTCAGGACGAAGTCGAAATCCATCGGCATTCGGCACTGGCTCGGATGTGGTCACGCGTGGGAAAACAACCGGAAGTGCCGGCCCCGGGAAAGAATGAAAAGAAAGTGGTCTACGGCGGCGTGGACTACAAGACCGGCGTGCTGACTTATCTGATTGCGGACACGAAATGCGGTGCGACGTTCCTGCTGTTCTTGATCGCCCTGGTGAAGGCGTATGCCGGTCGCAAAATCCGTCTGGTGTGCGACAACGGCCGCTTCCATACCACCAAGGCAGTGCAGCAGTGGCTGAGCACCGGAACGAAATCGAAATCTATTGGCTACCCCCATACTCACCGAGCCTCAACCTGATCGAGAGATTGTGGGGGCACCTGAAACGCACCGTGCTGGCAAACGTGCTGTACCACAACCTTGGCGACCTCGTCGCCGCCTTCCGCAAAGGCGTCGCCCGCATCACCGGCAACCGAGACCACATGGGCTCTATGTGTGAACATGACGACCTGACCCAAGAAATCCAGGCCCAAGTCCGCAAACGAGCAGCGTAACTTTTTCCCCGGACCTACTTAGACATCGCCTACCTGGAGTAGCGCCACGAAGTGAAGAGCGCGCCCGAAGAGCCAGTTTCCCCACCATGGATAGAGCTTCAGGTCTCGCGTAATCGATTGTGTCGTCAATTGCGCCGCTTGCCACTCCGTATTCCATTGCTCGGGAGTCAAGTAGTGATAGGGGAGTGCGACGCCATGAGGTGCGTTGCCGACGTAATCCATGAAACGGAGCGTCGCCCCCGCAAAAGCCCCCTGCAGAAAGTGGTCTTTGATGAGCACGTGATGCCGAGCCACTCGGGCACCTTCGCGGAGCAGCGCCGATACGGAGTGGGTATGGTGCAGTACATCACAAAACATCACACAATCAAAGGAGTCGTCTCCAAAAGGGAGGTTCTGTCCATCGAAGGCCGATACCGAGATCGATGACTCGCTACGGGGCGCAACTTCGACCCCTTGAATCTGGATGTCGGGGCGCAACTCCATGATCAAATGATCGATTTCACCGTCGCCGCAGCCGACATCCAGGACGCAGTGACCGGCGGGGACGAGGCGCGCGAAATGCTCGGCCAAGATTCGAGTACGTCGGCCTTGGACAAATCGCCCGTGAGCGGTTCCCAGCAAGCGCAATGGCTTACCCGGCAAATTGGCCTGAGCGGCGCTATCGTTTGCGGCCGACATAGCTGAGCTTTCCCCAGCCGATCGAACGGCGTTCGCTGGCAAACACTCTGTCCAGAGCGTGCAGGATCGCAGCGTTTGATTCAAGCCAGTTGTTGTAGGTAACCTTCTCTCGTTCGATCATGGTGGCAAGAGCGTTCAAACGGGGCCAAAGGTGGCTAAGGGGTGTGATTTTACACGCTGCATGCACAAGGCGAAGGAACGGCGTTAACCAAGGTTCCACGGCGATAAAGCGGCCTTCGTCACGGAGTATTCTGTGGGATTCTCCCAAGACGCTGCTAAGGTCTCCGGGAATGTCGCTCAAATGATGCAAGCCCCCTTGGACAATCACGATGTCAAAACTGCCATCCGCAAATGGAAGGGCTCGTCCGTCGGCGACGTAGAGCATCGCGTTTCCTGCGAACTGCTCCAGCAATCGCTCCGAGAGGTCTACTCCAGTTAAATCGTCGAACCCCATGCCCTCCAGGGCATGCAGCCCGTTTCCGCGACCACAGAAAAGCTCGACAATACGCGACGACCGGGGCCATTGCTCAGCCCCTAGTGCCAGTAGCCGATTTCGAAACTTGCGAATCTCTTGCTCGGGCGACTCGAACCGGAGATAGGCCGCTTCCCAAATCTCATCGCAGCAAGTGATGGGCTCGCAGGCGCGAATGATTTGGGAGCGGGGTCTCGACGATGCCATCTGATTCCCTGGATCTTTCGTAGTTAGCGCCCGTCGAGTCCTAGCATGCTGCATAGGAAGCTGCGGAAAACGATTCCCATTCCAAGTACCGCGAACGTGACTCCCGGCACGACGAGCCTCATCGTCGAAGCATAGTCGAGTCGTCCCAAGCCAGCCTGAAACCAAGTCGCAGCTGCCCAAGTCACCAGGCCGAGACCCAGAATGACTGACGAAAAGCCCAATAGCGCGCCGCGTTCCAGCGTGAAGATTCGAAAGAAGGCGTCCGAGCGCGCCGTCAAAGGACGAAGACCCTGTTTGGCCGCAAACACCGTCGTGAGCACCGCAAAAGACGCGGCTTGTTCCCCCAAAAGCAGGCACATGCTGGCGACCAGCAAAGTGTGCGCATCAAATGTCACGCCCGAGATTTGAAATCCAGGCAAAGCGATCGCATAGCCCATCACACCCACAAGCATCAGCAGCAAGCCTGGATACCAGAACAGCCAACGTGGCGAGAAAAGCAGAAAGAAGCGGAGAGTTCGCCAGCCGTCGCGAAAGGTGCGAAGGTGCGGCCGACCCAGTTTGCGGCCGTCCGGCCAGAGTGTAATTGGGACTTCGGTGATCCGTTCATCGAACAAACTCGCCTTGATGATCATCTCGGTTGCGAACTCCATCCCGGTGCAATGCAGCGACAGTCGCGTGTAGAGTGCTTTCGAAAAGCCGCGCATCCCGCAATAGATATCATGAACGGGCGATCGAAACATGAAGCGGGCCATCAGCGTGAAAAGGGGGTTGCCCAACCAGCGATGTAGCCACGGCATTGCGCCCGGCTGTACCGTACCGCCGCCTTTCCCAGGGAGTCGGCAACCCTGGACAAGATCGTAGCCCTCACGGAGTTGGTCCACAAACTTGGGGATCTCACGAAAATCGTAACTGTCGTCAGCGTCTCCCATGATGACAAACTTGCCGGCGGCTGCTTGAATACCGCCCATCAGCGCGCTACCGTATCCCTTCTCGGGCACGGGGACGACTGTCGCGCCGCAGCGATGGGCAATCTCGATCGATCCGTCCGTACTCCCGTTGTCCGCCACGATTACTTCGCCTTGGATCCCGTGCTGCCTCAGCGTTTCGACGGCTTTGGTGACGCAGATCCCAATCGTCTCGTGCTCGTTTAAGCAGGGCATGACAACGGAAACCTCGACCGGTCCCTTGCTTGCTGGCCGCGAGGCGGGTTCGGGCTTCTCCACAGGTGAATTCACCGTAGTCACAGTCAACAACCTTGGTTATAGAACGATTTCCACCTTGAGACTTTTCGCGGCACGACCAACCCGAACAGTTCCGAAAGTCCCGATGATATTACCCAGCAGCGGCGACATCGCCAACGGGCGGGTGAGCCTCGGCCGCTCCCTTTGACCTTCGCTGGCTCAGGAGTATCAGGTCAATCAGCAACGCCACGTGACAGAGAGCTAAGAGAGGCATACCCGCGGCGTCGAAAAAGGGCTTCGCATACCTGGTCGCCATCCACAACGCCAGCAGGTACCAGATGGACCGGGCCGGCCGCGCCCCGAGCATCAGGCGAAGGGGAAGTGCAAGCCAAACGACGTCATAATGGTAAAAGTGGGGAGCAACCAGGCCCGCGGCAACGAGCCAAAGAAATACAGACTCAGGCTTCAACTCTTTCAAGCCGCGATCAAACAGCAGGCCATAGCCGATCAGGGCCACGATCGGCAGGGTAACGAGGGCCGCCCACGGCCAACCTCCCGCGCGATTCACCGAGTGGGTTATCGTCAGGAGACTGCACGACCAATCTGGGCGATACCAGGTGTTGTGCTGGTACTCGCCCGTGCCGCGGACAATGTCGATAAATCCGCTCCAAACTTCTCTGGGTGTGGACAAGAAACAGATTCCCCAGAGCAATACAAATCCAAGGGTCATCCCGCCCAGCGCAATCCATCTGGTCCGCAGCGCGGCCAGTGGAGCCAGCAGGAATAACGTCGGCTTGAGGGTGAAAATCGAGAGGAGGAGACCTGCCACGAAGGGTCTCTTTGCCCGGCAGGCTGCAACCGATAGGGCTAAGAGGAGAAGCCACAGGGAACCTTTTTGGCCTGCTCGCCAGCCTTCATACAAGGGCGGAAACAAGACGAACACAGACCAGAAGAAAATCGCCAGGCGCGTCCTGCTCGTGCTTGGAGAGACGCAGTAATTCTCGATGATGTAGACCGCCACGGGATATGCCAACACAATCAGCGCCATCCAGACCCATACCGCCGCCCGGTAATTCAGCAGCGAAAACGGCCGCAGCAGCCAATAATAGGGAGGCGGATAGACGGGAGGATAAAAGCCATGCTTGTCCCAGGCGAATCCCAGACGCTCCGGGGAATGTTGCCAGGCCGCGAACGCCTTCAGGTCATAAAGATCGCGCCCCTGCTCGGAGCGCAGCATGTCCGCGCCCGCCCATTCCTGAATGAAGTCTCCCCCAAAGGGTTTGGTCTCATCCGGGTCGTGCCAATGCAGTGAGGGCGTGGTTGCAAAAATGCGGCCAAACGCGATCGCGACGGCTATGGCGGTAATCGCCATCAGAACCCGATTGGAATGAGTGGTTTGCATCCACAGTCCTCTGATTCCGTAATCGATTCGAAACCACCCAGCGGCATCAAAAGGGATTCTCGGTGCCCGTCGCGTCGATTGGCTGAAGGCGTAACGGATCGCAGTCGGGCTCGAGCAACCAGATGCGGCGACCTTGAAAATGCCTGATCAGGCCAACATTCTGGCCGTCCCCCATGTCGCGCGCCCAGACGAGATCCTGGCAATCAATATTCGCTCTATTGTAGACCCATTCCGCATCGGGATTGTGATGCTCGAGATCATAGCGCACGAGAACCAGGTGAAGGCCCCCCAAGGACTCGAGAGAGGAGATGACCGCTTCCCGTCGTTCGACCACTTCACTGTGCTGGAGCGAGTATCGCGCAATACCAACCGCAAAGCTGAGAATGGAGATGACGAGAACCGCCGTCACCAGGACTATCCCCGCCTGCCTTCCCGCGACTCGATATTCGGCCAACTTCTGCAGCAGAATCACCTCCGCCAAGATGATGGTCGTCGACAGCGGTGCAGCGTAGTGCGGTAGGAACCAAAGGCAAGGGACCATCCCTAACCACTGGAGGCACAGCAGCACAGACGTCAGTTGAAAGACGCGATTCCGACACGCAGCGGATAGACTCAATATAGTGATCAGAAATGTCGGTCCAGCGGCAAAGCCGAAGAGTTGCAGCGATTTGATCGCTGCGAAGCGAGGCAGACTTGCTCGTGCGTCGGCAATGGCCTTGGCCGCAGTTCCCTTTACGGGATCTTCATAAAAGCGTTCCATAACCCAATGCCGGTACTCCTTGGTCGCACCCTTTTCTTGCCAGGAAAAGAACGACAGCGAATTGTACGTGCGCTCATGCATTGCGTAGGGCATTGTCAAAACATCTCCCGTTACGGCAATGTTGTAGGCACACATTGCGGCGCCCGTCGCCAATAGCACGCCTAGCATGGCCGTGATCGCTCCCAGGCGTTCTCGCCAGCCTCTGGCAAAGACATGGAAGAGCATCCACATCATGACCGGTACGGCCAGGACCAAACCTTCAAAGGGACGAGAGTTCGCCAGAATCGCCAGCCCAGCACCGACCGCCAGTCCAGCTACCACGCTGGGGCGGTCGTTGGTGCGAGCCGCCCCCCCCACCAGTAAAGCAGCCCCACAGGCGGCGGCCATTCCGCCCCAATAACTGGCGATCCAATAGAATGGTCCGTAGCCAGTTGCCGGCAACAGGACGCCAAACCGTAGGATCGGGATAGCCCCGCCCAGCAGCGCCCAGGGGGACGGGACAAATGCCCGCAGCATCCAATAGGTTGCCGCACACATCATCACGGCGGAAATCCATACCCCGACAATCGGCTGCCAAATGACCTGTCCCAATGCCAGCAACATGCTTTGGGCCGGAGGATATTTCCCCTGATAGGTCGGCTGATGGATGACGTGAAAGGTTTCAAAATGCTGCCAGTGCGGATGCGTCGGGTTCGTAAGCCTCCCGCTGGCAAACGTATCGGCCGATAACAGGTACGCGAACTCGTCGTGAAATACCGGTGTGGGAAATCGGATGGCGGCAAGCAACACGCAGACTGCCAAAGTCCCCACCGTCAACGCCGCGTAACATCGGCGATCCAACTTGGCGAAGGAGGATAGAGCACCGCCGATATCGCGAAGCCTATTGGTCAGCTTCTCGGGAACAACAACTGCGAGGACCGCTGCGAGGAGAATCCCCAACACCTCGATGGTCAGCGTCAGTTGTAACAAAAGCAGATCCATGCCGGATGATTTACATTGCGGAATAAGGCCGTAACCACTCAAGATCAGGCTGGCCCAACAACGTCCCTAGAACCGGCGGGCCGCAAGAGGCAGGTAGCTCGGGGGCCCTACTCCACCAGATAGATCTGGGTCGCCCTGCCGCGGCCTCCGCCCGCCGAGAGAATCGTGACGTTGCCTTGGCCGGTCACGTTCATGCTGCCGCACACGAATTGGGCGTCATAGTTACCTTGGCCGGAGATCTGGAAAAGGGACCATTTGGCGTACAGGGTTCCCGCCAGGTTCCCCGCCGAACTATTGCCTGAAATCGTGATCGTCGCCTTGTGCCGTCGGCGCTGGTAGAACAGCATGCCGTTGAACACCGACGAGACGGTAGGAGCGCCGCTGTAGAGCGACGAATAATTCACTTGTGAAGTATCAATAGGGCTGAACGTCATGCCGGCATTGATTTGGAATCCGCCGGCATAGTCGGTATTGGGAAGGGTGGTGCTGTCGTTCCCATCATTCACGTCCGGGTTACCATTGGAGGGGTTATAGCTGATCGCCGTGTTATAAAACATCATCTTCCGCGCAATGACCGTTCCTCCGGTAATCTGAAGTGCATTGGTGACGTTTTGCGCGGGAGAAATGACGTAGATTCCTGGAATCATGTAGATCGTTCCGCCGGTGATGGAAATGCGATCGTAGATTCCCGGATGGAGAATGACCTGGCCCGCAGTGGCGGTGTGACCATTCCCCACGACTTCACCCCCCACGGCGACGAAATTCTGTCCCGCCGTGTCCGAATTGATGCCGTTCACACCGGCATTGGTAACGGCGATGTCCCCTCGCCGCCGGGGATCGACTCCGGAGCTGGTCATCGGCGTCGGCAAGGTAATCAGCGGATCGGGTTCACTGAGAGTACGACATTCCAGAGGCGAGGGACCGCCTAGGTCATAGGACTTGAAATTTGCGGGGTTATCCACGCCGCCAACAACGCGGATCTCCTGGGCGAAGATCCCCGAATCCGAATTGGGCTGCCCTCCGCTTGCGCCAAAACCGTTATTGCCATTGTTAATAGGGTTGCCATTCTCATCCACGCCCCCTCCTTCGGAGTTGACGCTCACACTTCCGTTCACCCGGATAGCCCCGCCGCCGCTTACATTGATACCGGGACGTGCACCAGGATCGAGCACCAACACCCCCTCGCCCGAGGAATGCGCCTCGTAACCCGCCACGGCCCGGGCTTGGACTTGCTGGTTTGGATCGACCCCAATGACGTGAGCGATAAGGGTTTGATAGGGGACGGTGACGATGACCTCGACATAGCCGGCCTGGCCCGCGTAGACTCCCGTGGCGGGGGGAATATTGACCACGGGGGCCGGCGCATTGGAGAGGCCATTGTAGGTCTGCACAAAGGAGGTGCCCGTCGCGGTGGCCGTTTGCGTGGTCTGTCCACGCATTCGGTCCATGGCGGCACCCAGGGCGGCGGCATCAGCGGCGTTTTGCGCCTGGCGGTAGGTCGTGGCCAGCAGGGCCCAATCGACCACAAATCCCACCATGCCCAGAAGGACAATAAGGAAAATCGCGAAGACGACCAGCACCACGCCCCGTCGCTGGCGATAGGCCTGGCAGGTTTGCCAACATCGCCCCCAGGCGTTCGACAGGGATCGCCGGTTGTTCATATCCAGTTCCTTTTCTTGCGGTTTGTTTTCGAGGGGAGCGTCATTCCGCTCAATGGGCGATGTGCATCTCCGAGTCCCCCTGCAGAGTCCACGTGGGTGAGCCGAAGATGAACGTCGTGATCGGGGTAAAATCCGCGCTGACCGTGACATGGACTCGCTGGTTGACTTCATTCCCGCCGTCGGGCCAGGTGGCTTGGAGGCGAACTTGCGTGGGATCCATCAGGATCAATTGCGGACGAAGAGCATCGGCAATGGCGTTGCTATCGCTGGCCACCCCGCTAATTGCCGTAGGGCCCAGGGGAGAGGTGGCGAACTCGCCGCGCACGATGGCCGCACGCGCGCCGTTCCGGGCAGCTTCCGCAAGCGACTGCGAACGGGACACCATGATCCCCAGGTCGATCATGCCGAATACCAACATCAAGAACGTCACGAGCACGATCGACGTTTCCGCCAGGGTTGCCCCGCGGCGGGAACGCCGCAGCGCTCGAATCGATTTTTTGTGCCTGCGGGCCATGACAGTTTTGATTTCGCGTTCTCCCGTGCTCGTCTCCGCCATTCCAGGGTTCCTAACGGATGACGCGCATTTCCACCGTGCGCGAGAGGGGAAACGGGCTGGGCAATCCCGGCCAGGACATGATCATATGAAATTCGTAGTTCACGCGCACTTGCACGCGCTTCAAACCGCTTTGCTCCGCAATCACGACAGGATCGGGGATCGTCAGTTGGTTCGAGACGAATCCCGTGGCCCCCTTGATCTCGTCGGTGCATGCCGTCCGAATCGCGGTCCGCCACGCAGGAAGCGTGCCCGCCGTAACCTTATTGACGCTGCCATAGCCGGCCCCCGCGCGGGCCGAGTTCGTGACGGCAATATACATATAGCCGAAGCGCCCAAAATCAATGCAGGCGAGCACTATCGTGATGAGCACTGGCAGGATCACGGCGAACTCGACAGCGGCCGCGCCGCGGCGATTACGGCGGGCAGCTTTTTCCTGCCGCCTGATCCGAGACGTCTTCGGGTGTGAATGATTCATGGCGCGGTCAAACAATTCCCAGCCGGTTGAGCTTCTTGTAAAACGCCGCCCGGCTGATGCCCAGCATCTCGGCGGCCCTGGTGCGGTTGTCCTGGCACCGATTCAGCGTCGTGACGATGGTGTCCCGCTCCGCCGCATGGCGGGCAAAGCTCAAGGAGTACTCGGCGGTGGGGAACATTTCAGCCAGGCCCGGCCCGTCGGACGAAGTCAGGATTTGCTGGTCGCGGGTGATTTCTTCTGGGAGATCCTCCACCTCAATCCCCGGCTTTTCGGTGAGCACGGCGAGTCGCTCCACCACGTTCTTGAGCTCCCGCACGTTGCCCGGCCAATGATAACCGGCCATCAGGGACAGAGATTCCTCCGAGAAGTGCTCGACTGAGGTCATCCCACGGTCTCGCAAGCTCTGCAGAAACTTTCTAACCATGCTGGGAATAGCGCCGCTTCGCTCCCGCAAGGGAGGAATCCCCAGGGATACTACATTCAAACGGTAATAGAGATCAAGGCGGAAGCGTCCGGCCTTGACTTCATCCGCCAGGTTTCGGTTCGACGCAAAGATGAGGCGCGAGGCGACTTGCTGGGACTCGCCGGAGCCAACCGCTTCGAAGGCCCGATCATCAACCACTCGCAACAGGCTGCTTTGCGAGGAAAGGGGGAGTGAGTCAATTTCGTCGAGGAACAACGTGCCGTCCTCGGCCTGAGCAAACTTTCCGCGGTGGTTGCGGTCAGCGCCGGTAAATGCTCCCTGGCCGTGCCCGAATAATTCGCTCGCCAAAAGTGATTCTGGGAGGGCACCGCAATTGACCACCACAAACGGCTTCTTGCGGCGGGGAGAAAGGTCGTGCATCAGGCGAGCCACGCACGTCTTCCCCGCGCCGGTTTCTCCCGTCAGCAGCACGTTGGAATCGACCTGCGCCAACCGCTTGACGGTTTTGAGGAGCGACTTCGAGCATTCCGAGACAAAGACCAGGCTGGAAGAGACGGGGACCTCGCTGCTGGTCGGAGCAAGGTTTTCGGCTGGCTCCCATTCGGAAACATCGTCGGTGGCAATCGAGCCCATCGAACGCGCCCTCAAGGTAAGAAAGTCGATAAGAAAGGACAAACGGGATAGGTTCAGCGGACGGAGCAAGCAGTCCACAGCGCCCGCGTTCAGGAGCTCGCCACGATCGATATGCCCCTCGGATTCCGCGATGACCACAAGCGGGATAGCGGGAGATCGAGACATTGCTAGTGCTAGCAGTTCAAGGGTGGCGGGCAGATCCGCCCGCCCGTCCAGGTAGACCAAGAGCAATCCGGCGTTCCCCTGGGAGCTCAAGCTTTGGATTGCAGCGGCGATCGTAAGGTGATGGCCGACACCGCAGCCAGCAACCTGGCGAATGCAGGAACTGATGGAAGAAAGAAGTTCGGCGGATCCTCCCGCGAGAACGACGGTCTTGGTGTTCATGGGTCTCTTACCTGTTCTTTTCTGCAAGGGGTCCGACCCATGCCGGGGGGGTGTCTCAGATGCGAAGGGGGGGCTGTCGTCGCCAGTGTTGGCCAAGGTGGGATCAATCTTGGAGCCAACCCACCCTTCGTGTCTGATGTGTCTCTTATCATAGTCGAATTAGGGGGATGTCAACACGCGATTAAGCGTATTTTGGTACTTTCTGTGGCGCTAGAAATTACCCCCCATTTTTCGTCCTTAACTCCAATCACAGCAGCGTGCTAGAAGTACTCAATCCTTTTAGCGCCTCGCCACATTCCGGTTCTCGTAGGAGGAAATTCAACAAGGTGCGGTCATTCGCCGTGACCTGGAAATGCTTCCGACTCGGCACAGCGCCAATTGTCTCTGGTTGGCGCGCCAACTGACTGGTGAACAGTGTCAACGTCTGGTTGCCGAAAGCACCCGAAGGTGTAGCGCGCCCCCCCAGTCCCGCCGAAGAAAAATAGAGGCCTAAGTCCTTGCGGGTCCTCGACTTGGCACGGTCCCTGATCGTTGTTCGCGGGAATCCTCTGGAACTGGCACGGACCTTGCTTTAAGCCCTCGCAAGTTTGGATGGAAGTTATTCGGAGTTCTCGAAAGTGACTGAAAGCAATAATAACCACTCCAAACGTTGTCTCCAGCCTGGGTGCGAACAGGACCGGCCGAACTGACCGCTCCGGGCGAGTGACTTCAACTTTGTGCATTTCCCATTTTTTTCACTTGGATTAGGAGTTCTCGTTATGAAGTCGATTCTCAATTTCGTTCGCAATGATGAAGGTGCCGCTCTTGCTGAATACGGCCTGCTCATCGCCCTCATCGCCGTGGTTTGCATCGCCGCGGTGACCTTTCTCGGAACGCAGATTTCCGGCTACCTGAGCACGGCTGCCGGCAAGTTCTAGTGCTGGCGATCAGTTGGCGGAATCGCGTTGATTCCATTGTCGAGGTTGGGCGTCTCCATGTGGCGCCCGACCTCTTTTGTTTGATTTCATGGAGCGAAAAAAATGTCGGTGGAACTGATTAAGGCGGTCCCCTTGATACCGCTATTGTTGGTGCTCGGGGCCGGCTGCGTGGCGGCGTTCACGGATATTCGGAGTTTCAAGATTCCGAACTACATCACCCTGCCCCTCCTTCTCGCCGGCATCCTGTTCCATGCCTTTCTACCTACCGGCCAAGGAATCTCCTTTGGCTTGCTGGGGGCGGTCGCCGGCTTTGGTTGCTTGATTCTGTTTTACATCCTGGGGGGAGTGGGGGCGGGGGACGTCAAACTCCTGACCGCCATTGGGGCCTGGATTGGGCCCCCTGCAATTGGGGCCTTGTTCCTGGTGGCGGCCCTGCTCATGGGCCTGTACGCGGCGGGACTCGCATTCTGGCAGGGAAGGCTGTGGAAGGACTGCATTAAAGCAACCCTGATCCTGCAACAAGGGATTGCCATCGTCAAACACCTGGGTCCGGAGGAGCGGGTGGAGGAAGTTGTTAAGAGAGATGCCCGGCGGAAGCACCTTGTTCCGTTCGCAGTCATGGTGCTGGGCGGAATCGCCGTCCTGCTGGCCGTTAAATTCGTCGTTCGCTGATTCACAGGTCGCGGCATTCACACCGAGGAGTCTGGCATGTCCATTCGCACTGTTTCCGTTATCCTGCTGGCAGTCATTTGCGGTCTTTGTGCCGCGGTCGGCATCAACTTCATGATGGCGAAAGGCGGAGCTGCTCCGCCGCCGGAAACCACGCCGGTGGTGGTGGCCAAGCTGGAAATAACCCGCGGCAAGATTGTGATGGCGGATGCCTTAGAGATCAAGCAGTGGCCCAAGGAACTGGTCCCTGCTGGAAGCATGGCCAACCTGGCCGACGCGCAAGACCGGGCCGCCCTGCAGACGATGATGCCTGGCGAGCCTATTTTCGAGGCCAAACTCGCCGCCAAGGGGGCTGTCGGCGGGATGGCCAACCTGATTCCCTTGGGGAAGCGGGCCTACACGATTCAAACCAAGACCGTCGCATCCAACGTCGCCGGATTTGTACTCCCGGGAAACCTGGTCGATGTATTGCTCACCTTCCGAGGTAACTACAACGACGAAACTGGGGGCGGCAGCACCACCACCCTCCTGCAAGCCGTGGAGGTCATGGCGGTTGGCAGCAAGATCGAAAAAATCGACAGCACTGCTGGCGTCGGAGCCGAGGATGTCAGTTCTGTCACGCTGCTGGTCACTCCCGAAGAAGTCGCTCGCTTGGACCTGGGCCAGGGCCTGGGCATGCTTTCGCTTTCGCTCCGCAATCCCAACGATAAAGGGGAGTCAGACGCTGACCCAGCGACGGTGAACAATATCCGTTTTAGCGGAATGAAGCCCGCCGCAGCAGTCGCCGCCACTGCACCGTCCCCCACGATTTCGGTGACCGAGCCCCCCAAGAAAGCCGAGGCACCCAGACCGACGAGTCCAAAAGCCGCTTTGGTCTCCAGTTCCATTTTGACTCTCCGGGGCCAGAACTGGGGTGAAGTGCGGGTAACCGGTCCGGCGGATGTCAAGCCAGAGTCGACGCCCTGAGATTGCGCGGCGCTGGCCGGGCTGCATAATCTTGGAATCACGCCGAGCCGTCGGCGCGCCACACATTTTTGTTGATGGATCGCCTGTCCCCATGCCCAAAACTCTTCCACCCCGTGTGATGATCGCCAGCGACGATGCTGCTCGGATGCAGCAGATCGCCGAGCTGCTCGCCCGCAATGGGAATCCCGTTTCCGATGGGCTGACCGTTCCTCTGGGCATGGCCGCCGACCGTGCCAGCCGCACCAATCCTGACGTTCTACTGGTGCAGCTCACCGGAGATCTGGAGCAGGCGGTCGGGAAGGTGCGCGAAGCTCGGCAAACCTGTGCCGCTTACATCATTGCCGTGGGACCGGCCGATGATCCCCGGATGATCCTCCAATGCCTTCATGGCGGAGCGGATGAATACCTCGACGTGACCCACGTGGTGGGGGAATTGACCTCCGCCATGGCCCGGTTTGAAGCCAAGCGCCTTGCGCGGGGGAGCGGTTCGGAGGGAGGCAAAGTGATCAGCGTGATTGGCGCGAGCGGCGGCGTCGGGACGTCGACCATTGCGGCAAATATCGCTGGCGTCCTCGCCAAGTCCCATAAACAGTGTGGCCTGATTGACCTCCGCTTGCTCGCCGGGGACCAGGCGCCCCTCCTCAATTTGAAACCGACGCACACGCTCGCCGATTTTTGCGTGAATGCCGTCCGCGTCGATCAGAGCATGTTCGACCAGATGTTTGCTCGGCACGCGAGCGGGATTGAGCTGCTCGCGGCTCCGTGGGATGCACAGCAGGCACCGCTGGTAACCGCCCAAAACCTGCGGCTCCTCCTGGCACTGGCCCGCCGGAAATTCCCCTACATCGTGCTGGACATCGACAATCGCCCCGATGACCTGCATACCGAGGCTCTTTGGCAAGCGGATGAAGTCCTGGTGGTTACGCGACTCGATTTCATTTCGATCCGGAACGCTCGCCGCCTGCTTGATCGCCTCTTCTCCATGGGAATTGAAGCCGAGAGGATTCGCCTTGTCGCCAATCGGTATGGCCAGCCGCGTGAACTCTCGCTTGCCGAAGCGCACACGGCGCTAGGCGTGAAGATTAAAAGTTTCGTCGCCAATGACCCTGGCCGGGTCAACCGCTCCGCCAACGAAGGAAAACTGGTGGCGACACTCTCATCCTGGTCCACGATTAGTCGCAACTTGTCCGAACTGGGAGCCTCCGTCAATGGCCGAAAGACCTGAGGCCCCGATGACTGACCTCCCTCTGTCTCAAACTTGCCGTTCCGCGCCGCTGACGGCCGAAGGTGCCTTCAACTTAGGCGTTTCGTGGCGGCTCGGATTGGACTGGGCCGAGCGTATCTTAGTACTGGGCTGGTACGCTTTCTTCGTCTGGCGGCTTGTGCCGGATAGTCTCATGAGCGCCAACTGGCTGCTCATCGCTTCCGAGAGTCTGGTCATTATGCTGCTCGTCTTTCGGCGGCGGGCTACGGCGATTTCGCTGCGGCCGACCGACTGGCTCCTCGCGATGGGGGCGACCTTGTCCCCCCTTTGTGTCGCGCCGGGGGCAAATTCTGGACAATACGTTGCTCCGCTGGCATGCGCAATCGTCATGATCGCTGGTCTGATCATCCAGATCCGCGCCAAGGTTTCGTTGGGCCGGCGGATGGGGATGGTCCCCGCGGACCGGGGCATCCATCGCGGTGGTCCTTACCAACTGGTGCGTCATCCCATGTATGCGGGGTACCTCCTCACCGATATCGGTTTTTTTCTTCTGAATCCGACGCTCTGGAACGCTTCCGTTTATGCCATCGCAATGGTCCTGCAAATACTCCGGATTCTGGCCGAGGAACGCTTTCTGGCTCAGAACGCAGAGTACCGTGAATACATGCAGAGCGTGCGCTACCGACTAATCCCCGGCATTTTTTGAAATCCTTCCATCCCAAATCTCCAATTCCCTCAAGGTATCTCGTGGCCTGGTTTCGTCCCCCCGATCGTTCCGCCCCTACCGCTGACAATGGCACCGCGCCAGTGTTGGAGGCGCCCATCGCTCCGCAGGCCCCCGCGCCTGTCCCCGAAGCAAAGGCCAACGACTGGTATATCGCCCTCAAACGGCAATTGCACCAGCAGGTGATTGGGGCGATTGACCTGGCCCTCATCGGCAGCCTGGGGGAAGAGCAACTGCGGATGGAAGTCCGTCGCAAGGCGGAGTCGATCTGCCAGAAGAATTCCAACCTGCTCAACCTGGGGGAGCGGGAGAGGCTGATCAATGAGGTGCTCGACGAGGCCTTTGGCCTGGGGCCTCTGGAAGCTTTGTTTCGCGATCCGACCGTGTCGGATATTCTCATCAACGGGCCGAAGAGCGTGTACGTGGAGCGGCGGGGCCGTTTGGAAAGGACGAAAATCGCTTTTCACGACAGCCGGCACCTTTTGCAAATCGTCCAGCGGATTGCGGCCCAGGTTGGCCGGCGAGTGGATGAAACGTCCCCCATGGTGGACGCCCGCTTGCCGGATGGCAGCCGCCTCAACGCCATTATCGCCCCGCTCGCCCTGGAAGGGCCGCTGGTCTCGATCCGGCGATTCGGCGCTCGACCGCTGCTGGTGGACGACCTGATCAAGACTGGCTCGATCACTGCGGAGATGGTCAAGTTCCTGGAGGCCGCCGTCGAGGCCAGGATCAATATCGTCATTTCCGGCGGAACGGGCAGCGGCAAAACGACACTTCTGAACGCCCTTTCCAAGTTCATCCCCGAGACGGAGCGTGTCGCCACCATCGAAGATGCTGCTGAGTTGCAGCTCCAGCAGGCGCACGTCGTGAGGATGGAAACGCGGCCCCCCAACGTGGAAGGGCAAGGGGAAGTGAGCACGCGGGATCTGGTCCGTAATGCCCTCCGGATGCGGCCCGACCGGATCATCGTCGGCGAATGTCGCGGTCCTGAAACGCTCGACATGCTTCAGGCAATGAATACCGGCCACGAGGGGAGCCTGACCACCATTCACGCCAATAACCCGCGAGACGCCATCAGCCGCATGGAGATGATGGTGGGGATGGCCGGTTTCGATACACCCATCTGGGTCATCCGCCGGCAGATTGCCTCGTCGATCAACCTGGTCGTCCAGGCCTCGCGCTTGATGGGGGGCCCCCGCAAAATCACCCGAATCACGGAAATCACGGGCATGGAAGGGGAGGTCATCTGCATGCACGACCTGTTTGAGTTCGTGCAGACCGGCCTGGACGATAAGCGGATCGCAGTTGGCAATTTTCGGGCCACGGGGATGCGGCCCGAATGCCTCTCCAAGCTGGAAGCTTGCGGGGTGGGGCTCCCACCCGAAATGTTCGAGCGCCGGCAGCTCAAAATGGGAGTCCCGGTCGAAGGGTGATCCACAATGATGTACTTGCTCTTGGGCTTCGTATTCGCCGCGGGCTTCCTGCTCGTGTTCGGCATCAACCTCCTATTCGCCGATATCAGCTCCACGAACCGTCAACAGATCCGGGAGCGTTTGGCGGAAGAAGGCCGCTTGCAGCAGATGGAGCGGGCTCGCACTGCGATGCAGCATCGCGACCTGTACGAATTGGCGGCGGAAGAAGCATCGGTCGCCATGGATCATAAGACGCTCCGCGAGCGAATCGGGATCATGCTGGAACAGGCTGGCACGCGCAGCCGACCCATCCATCTCATCGTCATTGGCGCGACTCTGGCCCTCGCCACGGGATTCGTCGTCGGCCTGCTCACCCGCAGCACCATCGCCGGCATCCTGTTCGCTCCGCTGGCTGGCGGTTTGCCCCTCGTGTGGGTCTCCATGATGCGGGCCAACCGCATGAAGAAATTGCAATCGCAGTTACCCGACGCGTTTGACCTGATGAGCCGCACGATGCGCGCGGGCCAGACGATGTCGCAGGCATTGCAGGCCGTCGCCGACGAGGCAGGAGCTCCCCTCTCCGAAGAGTTCGGTTACTGCTACGACCAGCAAAACCTGGGCATGTCCCCGGAAGCAGCAATGCGAGACCTCTCTCGCCGCACTGGCCTGCTGGAGATCAAAATCTTCGTCCTCGCGGTGATGGTTCATCGCCAGACGGGTGGAAATCTGGCCGAGCTACTCGAGAAACTCTCATTTGTAATCCGGGAGCGTGCTCGCATTCAGGGGATGATCACGGGCTTGACGGCGGAAGGAAAACTACAAGCCTACGTGCTGCTTGCTCTTCCCCTGTTCTTAATGGCGGCGCTTTTTTTTGTGAACCGACCCTACGTTTTGGAGCTTTTTCAATATCCGTGGATCCTGTTGATCATGTTTGGGTTCATGGGGTTGGGAGCTTTGTGGATGACTCGGATCATTAACTTCGACTACTAGGCTTTTTCATGTTCGCAGGTATTGCACTCATTGTGGTTGCCGTAGGCGCGCTAGCCGTCATGGGCTTCTTGCTTTTAGCGCCCCGTGGTGGCGATCCGGTAGCGACCCGCGTGGAAGGAATTCGCGCTCAGAGCTCAGTTTCGCCTTCGACGATGTACACTCCGGCCGGAATGGTCGTCCTCCCCAGCGCTCCCAATGAGGCCCAGGTGGAAGCGGCGCGAAGGGCGCGGCAAGACCAGAACAAGCCAACCTTACGGGATCGATTGATGCAGGCGGGACTCTACCGGGCCTATTCTCCGGCGACATTTGTCATCGCGCGGATCTTGCTGGCCCTCTGTCCGTTGGGAGTTGCAGTGTTCGCCTGGATATCCGGGAGCGTCCCTTTCCTGCCGGCCGTGGTGATTGGAGCAGCTGTGGCCGGAGTCGCCACTCTAGCGCCGAGTTTCTGGCTCGACCGTCTCAAGAGCGCCCGCCAGAAAAAGCTGAAACGGTCCTTGCCCGATGCCCTCGACGTGATTGTGGTTTGTTTGGAGGGGGGTTTGAGCCTGACGGGAGCCTTCTCGAGAGTCGGCCAGGAATTGATGGCCGCCCATCCGCTGCTGGCGTCGGAATTGCGGATCGTACAACGCGAGGTGCAAATGGGACGTTCCATGGGAGAGGCTCTGAAGCAATTCGCCAAGCGGTTTGACCTGGAAGAATTGCGAAGCATGGCGGCGGTCATCAGCCAGGCCGAGAAATTTGGCACGAGCGTCGTCCGGGCGCTCTCCGTCTATGCCGATTCGATGCGGACCCGCCGCTACCAACGAGCCGAGGAGTTGGCCCACCAGGCCTCGATCAAGATGATCTTCCCCACGCTCTTTTGCATCTTTCCGGCAATATTCGTCGTGATTCTGGGTCCCGCCGCCCTGCGCATCTACGATACATTCATCGTCAAGGGAGTCGGGGGCCAGTAGCCTCATGTTGGCCCAGAAGGGGATGGCCTCGATCTCGGCAGGGCGTTCCACTGCCTGCTACCTAGTCGCTTTTGCGAGTACCCATGGCACGATCGTTCATGATCCCTTTCTCCCCAACCGCTGGTAGCGGGCTACACCGAGCGCACGAGGTTGCTGTTTTGGTGGTCTATACGCTCACGATCTTTGTTAGCGCCTCGCTGCTCTTCTTGATCCAACCGATGTTCGCGAAAATGGTGCTGCCCCTGTTGGGGGGGGCACCGGCGGTCTGGAACACGGCGATGCTGTTCTACCAGGCGGTTCTGCTTTTGGGCTATGGCTACGCCTACCTCGCCGACAAATGGCTCACCCCGCGCTGGCAGGTCGCGGTGCATTTCGCGGTGTTGGCGTTGCCATTGTTCGCGCTCCCGATTGCAGTGCCGCTCGGCTGGACCCCCCCGACCGCATCCAATCCGTTGCCCTGGTTGCTCGCGCTCCTGGCAGTGGGCGTCGGACTCCCGTTCTTTGCCGTTTCCACGAACGGTCCGATCCTGCAGCGCTGGTTTGGACGCACCGGTCATCGTTCCGCCGCCGACCCCTACTTCCTCTATGCCGCGAGCAACCTCGGCAGCATGTTGGCGCTGCTCAGCTACCCCGTGCTGCTGGAGCCGCTGATGCGTCTCAGAAGCCAGAGCATGATCTGGACGGCAGGCTACCTGTTGCTGGCGGCACTAATCGTGGCCTGCGGATGCTTCGTATGGCGCGCCCCGGCGCGGACGATGTCGGATCCTGAAATGGAGACGGACGCACCCGCAGCGCCGCAAATCGGGATCGGCCGCCGGGTGCGATGGGTGTTGTTATCGTTAGCACCGTCCAGCCTGATGCTGGGCGTGACCAACTACATGTCAACCGATATCGCCTCGATTCCGCTCCTTTGGATCGTGCCACTCGCCCTCTACCTGTTGACCTTCATCCTGTTATTTGCTCCGCAGCCGCCGGTCCCGCACTGGCTGATGGTGCAGGCTCTGCCGATCCTGTTGTTGCCGCTGCTGGTCCTGATTGTGGCGGGAGTCCATCGACCCGTCGCGCTGTTGTTGCCACTGCATCTGGTCACATTCTTTGTGGCGGCGATGGTCTGCCATGGCGAGCTGGCTCGCGATCGGCCTGGCCCGGGTCACCTGACCGAGTTTTACCTGTGGATGTCTTTCGGAGGGGTGCTGGGCGGAGTCTTCAACGCACTGGTCGCGCCGCTGCTGTTCACCTCCGTCGTGGAATATCCCCTGGCGCTCGTTTTGGCCTGCCTGCTCGGGCCGCTGCCCGGCGTGTCGCCAGGCTGGTTCCGGCTGTCCGCCCGCACTCTGGACGTGCTCGGCCCGGCTTTGCTGGCCCTGGTCACGCTGGCCGCCGCGGCAGGAATCGTGCGTCTTGCGCCGGGGCCGCTTGGCACCGTCCTTGTATTTTGTGTCGCAGCTATCGTCTGCTTCGGCTTTAGGCACCGTTCACTTCGCTTTGGCCTCGGCGTCGGCGCGATCTTGCTTGTCGGATTGCTTTACACCGGCGACCAGAGCCGCCTGCTATGGAGCGAGCGCAGCTTTTTTGGGATCCACCGGATATTCCAAACGCCCACGGGCAATGCTCATCTGCTGATACACGGCACGACGCTGCACGGCATGCAGAGCCTCGATCCCAAGCATGCGCTAGAGCCGCTGAGCTATTACTCCCGCAGCGGGCCTGCCGGTCGCGTGTTTGCCGCGCTCAATCCGGCCGTCAGCCGGGAAATCGGCGTCGTCGGGATGGGAACGGGTTCGCTCGCTTGTTATGGAAAGGCCGGGCAGCGCTGGACCTTTTATGAGATCGACCCGACCGTGGAGCGGATCGCCCGCGACGACCGCTTCTTCACCTTTTTGCGCGACAGCCCGCCGACGATCGAAGTGGTCCTGGGCGATGCCCGCCTGTCGCTGGTGAACGCCGCGCCACAGCGCTTCGGCCTGCTGATCCTGGACGCCTACAGTTCAGATTCAATCCCCTTGCACTTGATCAGTCGCGAGGCTCTGCACTTATACCAAAGCAAGCTGTCAGACCACGGCGTGCTTTTGTTCCACATCTCCAACCGCCACCTGGACCTGGAACCTGTGATTGCGGCGCTGGCCCAGGATGCTGGGCTGATAGCCCGCATCCTGGACGACACCTCTCGTAGCAATGCGGACGCCACAATTGAGAAGACCGCCTCCAGATGGGTGGTGATGGCGCGCCGCCGCGAAGACCTGGGCGTACTCGCCGAGTCCCCACACACGCGGGAGCCGCGAACCAACGATGCACCGGTGTGGACTGACGATTTCTCGAGCCTGCTTAGCGTCTTCCACTGGAATTAGCTCATGCAGTGGCGACACTTCCCCGGACGAGTGCCCGGACCTTGCGCACGATTGGCCAAGCCGTATTGGCCATGAGGGCCCCCATGATAACGCCGGCCGCTTGGAACTGGGCGGTGGGGGGCTCGGCACCGAATATTCTCGCCATCTGCATGGCGATTCCTGCCGTGGCGGCTCCCAGGAGGGCGTCCCAGGCTCGGCCTCCGCAGAACATGGTGGGGATTCCCAGGATAGGGAGCAGGAGTGCGCCGGCGATCATGTTGGAAATGGTTGCGACCGCCCCGGGGCCGACGCTCTCGCGCCCCAAAAAGCCCACCGCCATCCCTACCAAGATCCAGGCCACCCCGAAAGCCGCCGCCCGCTGGGCATGACTCCGTACGAGTTGCCCCCGCACCGCGGGCACCAAAAAAGTTGACCGGACGATGGCTTCGTTCATGGAGAATGAATCCTAGACGCGGGGTGAAATCTTCCTGAATCCAGGTCATGGTTCCCTAAAACTGAATCGGCGAGGCGCGGCACCAATCACATGCGTCAACCCAGTGGTATGGGATCGCAGGACCAATATTAGGTAGCTCCAATAAAGATTCTCGTCAAGGAAAAACAGTCGCGGGCCAGGGCTTCTCAGTAATTGAACCTGCACAGGAGTTGGTTCGTAAGAGGTTCAATGGAGTCTTTTCTTCTTCTCAAGGAGGTCATGGGTGCATACGGTCGCCGCTGGGGACTTGAGGGACGCCTCGTCACCGGCGACGCGATGTTCTGCCAGCGTGACTTGTGCCAGCAGATTGTGGACGACGGCGGTCGCTAATTCTTTGTGGTCAAGGACAATCAACCGAGCCTGAAAGAAGCCATCGTGGCGGATTTTCGGCCCGGCTTATCCCCCCTCGACGGAACGCGAGCGGCAGCAGCATCTCTCGGAGGCTGAAACCCGCACCAAAGAACACGGGCGTCAGTTGCGGCGACAACTCTTCGCCAGTTCCCGCCTGGCGGGAAACTATGATTGGCCCGGGCTAGCTCAGGTCTGCCAGCTCACCCGCACGACCAAAAACGCGATGGCAAGGAAACCGTCGAGGTGGTCTATGCTGTCACCAGCCTCCCGCGAAGCCTGGTCGATGCATCGCGCTGCTCTCTCACTGGCGCGGGCATTGGAAGGTCGAAACCCTCCACTACCTGCGCGACGTGAATTTCGGCGAAGACCATTGCCGCGTTCGCAATCCTGCCGGCGGACATGCCCTCGCCTGCTTCCGCAACGCAGCCCTCAACTTCTTGCGGCGAAATCACGTTAACGGCGTAATCGACGCCGTTAGTCGCCCTGAGTCGCGGGCCGCGGAATGTCGAAGATCCATCGAATTGTGGGTTTCCTGCAAAACGATGTACTACACCTGGAAGCGGATCCTTCTGGGAGCGGCAGAGCGGGTCTTTGAGAAGAAGGAATCCAAGGTCTCGGCCCGCGAGGAGCGGCTCTCGAAGGAGCTGACGCGGGCCAAAAACGTGATTGCGGAGATCACGGCGGAGAACCTGGATCTAAAAAAAACGTTCTCGCCCTAGAGGACCACGTCCAGGTCCCCCCAGAACTTCAGCAGGAAGTGCATGCCGTGGTGAAGCAAACCAAACAGCGGAGCGGCTGGCCGGCGAAGAAGACCCTGGCAGCGCTAGGCATTCCCCGCGGCAGCTACTACCGCTGGCTGCAGGAGGAGGCCTGGGCCCGGGAGCAGAAAGAAGCTCCGCGCCCGGTGCAAGCCTTTGAAGCCTTGGAGGAGGAGCGGCAAGCATTGCTGAAGTATGCCCGTGAGCACGCGGCCATCCGTCACCGAGAACTGGCCTGGAAGATGATCGACGACGACGCGGCCTATCTGAGCCCTTCGACAGTGTACCGGATTCTCCGCGAGGCGAACCTGATGTGCCGTCAGCGAGGCAGGCAGAAGAGGCTTCGAGAGGAAGAGGACTGCGAGAGGACGAGAGTCTTAATTGCTTGCCTGATATTGCTCGGCAGCAATGACCAAGCGGAAATGATAACGTGCAAATCAGCGTCAATCGATGCCAAACTAGGGCAACCAAGGCCACCGCCAAGCAGCACATTTGCAGCAGCGGACACCAGCCCATTTTCCGAAGTCTTTGGCTCAATATCGGTTAGGGCGAAATCAGCGGCAGGTTCAAATCCTGTCACCCCGACTAGAACCTAGTTGTTTGAGAACAGCAACTTACGAGAAAGCCGCGAGAGCGGCTTGCTTCGTTTCTTGGGCTCGGTTATACTTTTTGTGATACCTTTTTGGTGACGACAGGGCACAAAATAGCGTTGCGGCCAAAGTTCCCTTCATGGTGACAAGGGATGCTCGTGGGCGATTGAACTCCCTCAGGAGTTTGTACTCCAGAGTCCTCCTCCTCCGCCGCTCATCGCAACGCGTGAGTTTGTGGGCCAGGACAACCAAGACCTGGACAATCGGCAAACACTGACCGAAGTAGGTCTGGTGACGCACTCCTCAGAAACGCACCAGCGGCCATCACCCCTCCGACCTCGCCCCCCCCCCCAGGGCGATCGCACCATAAAACCACGTCGAATAAGGACTTATAGAAACCGTGTTTTCATGCTAGCTGAGTATTCATCGGAGTTCATTCAGCTAGCACGTCAACCGCATTTTTGGCTCGATTCGTAAG
>JBKJNY010000006.1:0-8910 GCA_046593355.1 Pirellulaceae bacterium
TCATGCGTTGCGGTATCATCCGCCAGCGCGTGGGCAAAGTCCTTCCGCATCCCAGCCACATCCTCGGCATACTTCTTCACCGCCGTGGCCAGGGCGCTGTTCTCGGTGTCCAGAGCCTGCGCAATCCCATCCGCCAGAGTCTTGCCAATCCCGGACAGCCCCGTCAGATACCCCAGCGCAACACCCCCTGCCGCCGCCGCATAGCTCACCAGGGACGTTCCCTGGTCCTGGGCGCGATTTAGTTCGACCTGGGCGTTGGAGGCGTTTAAGCGGGTCCAGGGAGTGTTTACGGAGGTGCTCCAGTTCTGGACGGTGGTCTGGAAAGTACCCGCCGAGCCAGACCAGAAGGCGGCCCAGGAGGCGGCGTCCGCCTCCTGACGATCCTTGTCGAGCTGGGCTTCCCCATCCACCAGCGTCTTTTCCGACCCATTCTCCTCCTCGGCCGTTTCGTCGGCCTTGGCGCTGACCCCGGTCAGGTAGGTCGCGTAATTCCCGGCAAAACTCTTGGCGAACGTCTCGGCGTGGGTGGCCACGGCCTTGTCGTAAGTCTTGTAGGACTCCGTATCCGCGTCGTCCCGCTCCTTTTGCTTTGTATGCACCGCCAGTTCATAGGTCTGCTGGGCCACGCTCCGGGCCAGGCCGCGGTCTTCCTTGGCGGTGATGATCCCGCGGGTGAAGGCGTTTTGAATGCCTGCCGAGCGGACAGTGGCATTCTTGGCGATGGCAGCCCCTTGCTGGAGCAGGTCGGCCGGGCCGCTGTTGTGGGCGTAGGCGTAGGCCCCTTCATACATGGATATCTTGGAACTGCCGGCCTCGGCGATGGCCCTCGTTTCCTCCACCTGGGCCGAGGTATTGGCGAACGCCTTGTCCGTCTGGTTGCGGGTGCCGGCCATCGTGAAATAGAGCTCGGACTCCTGCCCGGCAAAGGTCCGCTGGTGGTTGTTGGCGTCGATGCGGAAGGTCTTCCAGCTCAGGCTGTTTTGCTCCGTCTGGGCCCGCCGCAGCTCCGCGGCCTGGCCGGCGAGCGTCTCCTGCTTGACGGCGATGGCGCTGATCAGGTCGCGCTCCGACTCGGCATCGCTGTTGAACTGGTCAACGACCTTGGTCACCAGGCCGGTCACATACGTGACGGCGTGCGTGACCAGCTCCTTCTGCAGGGTCCACCAGGGGGTCGGGTCGTCGGCAGCCCGGGCCTCCACGGGCGCTTTGGCGGCATTGGCCTTGTCCGTGGTCCGCTGGGCGGCGGCTGCTTCCATGGCGACGCCATGGTCCTTGGCTTTCTGGGCCAGGTTGACGATCCGGATCCGCCGCAGCTCGGCGAGCTTCACATCCCGCTTCTTGACGGCCGCGGCCACGGCGACTTCCTTGACCTGGGCGGCGTTGATCTGGCGGGCTGCTTGCCACTGGTAATGGTCCGCCAGCTTGAGCTCGTAGGTCCGGTTGGCATTGTTGACCGTGCTGTTCATCTCGAAGGCCGACTGGGCGTTCTTGTCGGCCAGGCTGCGGGCGGCATTGGCCACCTTGACCGCCTGGACGTAGATCGCATCCGCCTTGAGCTGGGCCCAATGCTCATCAATATTCTTGAGATCCTGGAAGAGCTCTGGCGGGTACTGCATATGCTGGGCGTAGTACGCCTGGTAGGTTTGGTTCGCCCAGACCAAGGGGATCTGCGCGTCACGCCAGGCATCGGCAGCAGCGAAAGCGATCGACTTTTCCCCTTCGTACTGGGGCATGAGCGCCATGTACTCGCTCTGGTGCCGGTCCATCTCCCGACTGAGCTTGGCGCGGGCTTCCTCAATCGCGCTATTGCGCCGATTCTCCTCGGCATCCTTGTCCACGGGATTGGTGCCCGTCCTCAAAGCCAGGCCTTCCGCTTCACCTGCCAGCCGCACATCGTTGTTGAATTCCACCTTGGCGGCATTCACCGCGGTGCTATAAGCCGCCTCGATCCCGTTGACGGCGGTTTGATAAGCCAGCCCAAGCAGGCGGGTCGCCGCGTTATAGTTGTTGTCGGCGAGGTCCAGGTCCTCCTGGTAGAGCTTATCCTGGCCGTAGTCGTACTCGATGCCGCTGTAGATCGGGTGGTCGGCTGGTGGGAGCGGCTGATCCTTGTCCGCGGGGATGACGGCGGCAAAGGTGACCGGCTCGTCCGGAAGCTCGAAGTCCTTGAGCGTGAAGCTGGTGGTGTCTCCCGTGAAATTCGCCAGGTCGGCAGTGAACTGGTTCTTGGCCGCCAGGAGGGCGGAAACGAAGGTGCTGTTGGCTCCCGCGACGATGGTGTTGTAGGTCGAGTTGGCGGCGTTGACGGTGGCCCGCTGCGCCTGCCAGGCATCGATGATGGTGCTGTCGTACGTGTTTTCCGCCGCGCCCACCGACAGGCGATAAGCCAGGTCGGCTGCCATGAAGGAGTTGGTGTAGCCGCTCTGGGCACTGTTCCACGCGGTGTTGAAATTATGAAAGGCCGTGACCAGGGCTTGAGCTTCGGCTCCATCCGGCTGGCTATTGTAAACGTAGTTGAGCGTTACGCCGGCATCCCGCAGCCCCGGAGCGGATGCTGCCAGGCTGGAGACAACCCGGGCCCGGGCCGTGAGGTATCCCTCCTTCAGATTGGCCGCGGGAACAAACGAGAAATTGCCGCTGGAGTTCGTCTGGGCGGTGCCGTCGATCAGGCCGTCCCCGTTCAGATCGAACTCGACCGTCACGCCGCCGCTGGGGGCATTGGCGACGTGCCCCGAGAGATTGGGATTGGCAGTGGAGCCGTCGCTGCTGGAATTGCCGGTATCGGCTGTGAGCGCCAGGCTGTCGACATGGATGGAGCTGGCGACCGGATCGACGAGCGTGAACTGGATTGTTTGCCAGGCACTGAACAGCGAACCGCCGCTGATCGAATCCGCTTCCTTGGCCCGGAACCGCAGCGTCTGAGCGCCGAAGGCCAGGCCGCTGGGGGTATACGTGAAAGTCCCCGCGGCATCGGTGGTGGTAATCCCCTCCGCCACGCCGTCCCCATTCCCATCGAACTGAATCGTCAGCCCAGCCGTCGGGCCGTCGTTGCCGACTTGCCCCCTAATCGTGGGATCGGTCGAGTTTCCATCCGTGCTGCTGCTGCCGTCGTCGGTCTTGAGCGCCAGCCCGGACAGCGAGGGAGCGGCATTCGTCGCCTGCGTGTAGGTGAACGAGTAGGGGGTCCAGGAGCCCGTCAGTACCTGGCCGGTGACTGGGTCCGTCTCGCGGGTGCGGGCCTGGACATTGACCGTGCCGTAGGGGATTCCGGTGGGAGTGAAGCTATACCGACCATAGGCGTCGGTCTGCGTAAATTGGTCCGGGCTGCCGTCGCCGGTGAAATCGAATTCCAGCGTGACTCCACCGAGGGTCAGTTCATTGATGATGGTCCCGCTGAGTGTGGGATCGGTGGTGCCGCTGGCGATGCCGGTGAGCAGTGCCAAACTCATCAGCTTGGGCGCGGTGTTGGTTTGTTGTTCGTAAGTGAAGCTGAGCGTGCTCCAGTTGCCGGTGAGATAGGCTCCGCTGGCTTCGTCCCACTCAATGGGGCGCGCGTGCAGGGTGACCGCGCCATAGGAAAGCGGCTCGGGTGAATAGTGGAAGACCCCGCTGTCGTCGGTGAAAGCGAGGCCGTCGCCTACGCCGTCGCTGTCGTGGTCAAACTCGACCACAAGCTGCGCGCTGGAACCGTCATTGCTGACCGTCCCGCTCACCATGACATTCGCGGTATACCCATCGCTCTGCGAGCTGCCGGTATCGGCCCCCAGGATGAGCCCGGCAATCTGCGGCGGATTATTGGTCAGCGCGACCTTGGTGTAAATGATGGAGCTCCAAGCGCCGTAATAGCCCTGGCGGGTTGTGTAGTCCCACTCTTTCGTCCGAGCCCGGATGGTGTAGGTGCCGGGAGCCTGATTCAGCGGGACATAGCGAAATTGGCCCGAAGCATCCGCCTGAGTCCGCAGCTCAGCCGTGCCATCGCCGTTGGTATCAATCTCGACCGTCATGTATCCAAAACCGGTCAGCGGCGCAGCGGCGACAGGTGCAGCCATATACACATTACCGACGATGGCCCCGTCCGTCGTAATCTGGTCGGTGCCCGAACTGCCGGTGTCGCGGTAGAGGGACAAAGCCCCCATGCTGGCCGGGATGTACGCGGCAGCTTCGATGGTAAGCGTGATCGGGCTCCAACTCCCCTGGACATGGATCCCGAGATTTTCGTCCCACTGCGAGGCCCGGACTTTGATGGTTGCCTGGCCGAGTCCCAACCCGAGCGGCCGGTAGACAAAATTCCCCGCACCGTCGGTGCTGCCGTAGCCATCCGGCGTGCCGTCCGCGTTATGGTCAAACTCCAAGCTGACGCCGGCCAGGTTGGTATCTCCGGTGAGCTTGCCGCTGATCGTGGGGTCGGTCGTAATCTTGTCCGTGGCCGAACTCCCCGTGTCGAGCACGAGGTTCAGGTCCGTGGCGCTCGGCAGCGGCGTGGCTTCGAAGGTGAAGGTGAGTGGACTCCAAGCCCCAAAGACTTCGGCCTGGGCTTTCTGGTCATAATGGCTGCTCCGGACGCGGGCGTTCACGCTTCCAGCCGTCACGTTGTGAGGCGTCACCGCAAAGTTCCCCTGCTGATCCGTGAAGCCCGAGGCCTCATCCACGCCGTCGTTATTCAGGTCCACATGGATGGGCAAAAAGGCCACTCCACTCCCCGCCAGACGCCCTTGAAGGGTGGGATTGCGGGTGATCTTATCGGTCGCGGACGTTCCGGTATCCGTTTGCAAGGCGAGCTCCGTCACTTCCGGCGCGCCTACGGCGACGTACGTCAAATTGAACGTGGCCCAAGCGGTGTAGGTGAAAGTGCCGAAGTCACTATTCCATTCCTTCAGTCGCAGCTTGACCGGTGTTTCGCCATAACTGGCCAGGTCGGGAGTGTAGGTGAACTTCTTTTCGGAATCGACGGTGACGCTCCCATCCACGACGCCGTTGTTGTCCAGATCGATCTCGACAATCGGGACCGCGGGAACCGTGGTGTTGCCCGTCGTCGCGGTGCCGCCAGCTTTCCCCTTCAAAGACGGGTCGGTGGTGATCTTGTCGGTGGCGGATGCGCCGGTGTCATTCACCAGGGCCAGGTCTTGGAGTTCGAGTTGCGAAGCGGGTGGCGCTTCCAGGGTGAAACGGAACGAGTCCCAGTCGCCAGTAGCAACAACCGTTTCCGACAAGTCCAGTTTTTTCAGGCGGTAGAAGAAAGCCGCACTTCCCAGGTAGCCGGCCAGGGCCGGGTCGGTCTCCCGCGGATCGTACGAAAACTCGACTCCCGCGGCATTGATCAGAAAGCTGGCTTCCGGCGTCCCATCGCCGTTGCGGTCGAATTCCACGCGGGCGTTAGCGCTACTGAAGTCGCCGTCCAGGACGAAGAAGGTCCGCGGGTCCACCGTCACCCGGTCGGAGTTCGAGACCCCCGTGTCTTTCGAGAGGCCCAGTTCCGAGAACGTGAGCCCACCAGCCCCCGGACCGGCGATGATGCTGAACGCAAACGGCTGCCAGGCTCCCGTCGTGACCAGAGAGCCGTTGGCGTCGCGGATCAAAGTACGGTACTT
Source organism: Pirellulaceae bacterium (assembly GCA_046593355.1). Lineage (GTDB taxonomy): Bacteria > Planctomycetota > Planctomycetia > Pirellulales > Pirellulaceae > SXOA01. The sequence goes on from JBKJNY010000006.1 coordinate 5,589, forward strand.
GAGGTTGAGCGCGCCGAGGTACGTGGCCAGATTGGGGTCGCTCGCGCGCGGGTCGTAAGTAAAGGCAGTGCCGCTGGACAGGACATGGACAACGCCATCCGCGGTGCCGTTTCCAGTGTGGTCGAATTCGACATCGACCTTCTGACTTCCGAAAGTGCCGGTCACCGTGCCGCTCAAACGTGGATCGTTGGTCGCCAGGTCGGTGTCCGAGAGTCCCGAGTCACGGGTGAGATGCAAGTTGTTGACGCCGATTCCGCCCCCGCCGCTCCCACCGTTGACGGTAGCCTGCAAGGTCAGATTGAAAGGATTCTCGTTGCTGTCGTTCGTGGTGAAGCTCAGGCCGCTGGAATAGGTGCCCGCATTGGCAGCGTCAAACTGAATGGTGAAGGTGGTAAAGCCTCCCTGCGAAGAAACTGTTCCGGTAAAAGCAGCGACCAGGCTCACACCCGTAGGCAGCGTCAGATTGCTCAGCTGCAGCGAGCTCCCCCCTTGATTGACGACCTTCAGAGTCCGGCTGACCGCCTGCCCCAGGTTGGTCGTTCCGAAACTGTAGCTGGACCCGTCCGCCAGGTTCGTGACCCCGTCCGTATCGAGTACCTGAATCTCCGGCCCATCCAATGTCACCGAGCCGCTAATCGCAAAGTTGTAAGGGCTCTCATTACTGTCGTTATTGGAAAATGAGAGCGTGCCGCTGTGTACTCCGACGGTGGCGGCAGTCAGGCGGACGGTAACGTTCGTGGAGCTACTGGGAGCGACCGTGGACGCGGGCGGGGTCAGCACCGAAAAGCCGCTCGGCAAAGAAATCGAATTCACGTCAATCGTCAGCGTTCCCATGCCGAGATTGCGAATCGTCAAGGTCTTGTCCAGCGGCGTCCCTTGCGTCGTGGATCCAAAACTGAAGCTGCCGGCCCCATCGGCAATGACATTGAGCCAGGAATCGACGACTTCAATTTCAACCGGCTGGGGATGATCGAGCGTCATCGCAAAGGTGGTCCAGCTGCCGGTCGCGATGACTTGATTCATCGAGTTGTATTCCACCGTCCGGTACCGCAGGTTGAGCGCGCCGTTGTAGGTGGAAAGCGACGGCTGCGTCATGGCAGGGTCATAGGTCACCTGCGCTCCCATCATGTACGCGGACACGTCTCCTTCCTTGACCCCGTCGCCGTTGTGGTCAAATTCCAGCTTCGCCTGCATTCCGCTCCAAAAGCCACCGACCGTCGCGGTGACCTTGGGGTCGCTCGTAATGCGGTCCGTATTGCTCGCCCCCGTGTCGCTTACGAGGTGAAAGTTCGAGACTTCGACCGCCATCATCTCGCGCGACTCGAGCTGCTCCAGATGAGGATGAAGGGTTTTGTACTCGGGCCGACGGGCCTTCTTGATGAGGCGCAGCCCCAGGCGTCGCAGAGTACTTTCCCATGAGGTCCAGGGGAGGCGCATGACGGATTTCCTTCGCAAGGATGGCCGCACCAGCGGGTGCTGAAGCCTGTTTACAAGGGCGCGATATTTCAAAAAAATGCTTATCTATTATTGCGGTTCGGCATCAGAACTTACCGAGAATCACCGCTCCAGCGGGGAGCAGCTTACTACCTGCAAAAAAGCTGTCAATCATACGTAGCGATATCACGCATCTTTTTCTGGAGAATTTTCTGCGGATCAACCTCGGGGACAGCGATCCACTGGGCAGCCCTTAGCGCGCAGACCCCCAACGCCGCCGCGCAGTGCTCTTTTTTGAGCTCGCAGGTTGGATGCAGTGTTCCGAGCGGCTCCTTCGCTCGGGCGGCGATTTACAGGATCTTCATGGCCTGGGGAAGGTTCGTGGAAGTTGCTGGAGTTGGTCACCTCTTGCCGGTTCGAGAGCCCGTTGGGACCGCGCGAACCGCGATCCCTCTATCTTTGAAATCGCAATCGGCGCTCAAAACCGGGCCGTAATTCCCAAAAAGTTTTTTGCAGGCCGGTAACTACCGAGAGATAAAGGCTTTGGAAAGAACGGGAATCGCCGTCGATCCACCACTTTGCAGCGCACCCGCCGTCGGAAGAGCCCCAAGCCGTGCGGTTCGCCTAAATATTGTTCGCACGAGGTTCGGGTGACTTTGAAAACGGTTTGCTTGTCTTAAGGACATCGTGGCCTGCAGATTCCGTCACACCTTAGCCACGGACGGCTGGGAAGGGGAGCTGACTTTTTACTCCGTGGCAGGGGCAATCTCGCCCGTTCTTTGCCGCACCGCTTCAGGTCTCACCAGCCTTTCCCGTCAGCCTGAGCTGGGCTGGCAATCATCTGCACTTCATTTCCCGGCTGGAGCTGCGCGCACCAGTCGCAGCAACAGCCGTTGTCCATTTTCCTTGAAAGGAGAAATCTTTCCGTATGACACGCTATTTCGAGTTCGTCGGCGGCAGCTCCGCCAAATTCTGGGAGGTCAGCACCAGTGGCTGTGACGTCACCGTCCGGTTTGGGCGGCTGGGGACCAGCGGTCAATCGCAGACCAAGACGTTGCCAGATGGGGCGGCGGCGAGCAAGCACGCCGAGAAGCTGATTGCTCAGAAGCTTGGCAAAGGGTACGTCGAGACGCAGCTCGCGTAAGCAAACTGCCTCGATCCGTCCGCAACCATCCGAGGATTCGCTTCAGCCATGGCCAATCACTACACACTGTTCTCGCAGACCCTGATCATCCGAAATCTTCTTGAGAAGAGTTGGCTGCAGAGGCAGCTGTCCTTGGTCTATCTCACCCAGAGCAAGCAGATCTTTGCCACAGAGAGCCGCCAGCTCAAGCAGCTCAAGCAGTTCGGTGTCACCTACGAAGAATTGCCGCGCTTCCAAGCGGAAGCCATCCAGAGCGGAGTCACCGACTGCGCGCTTGACTGTCTCGGCTTCCAGTGGGCCTTTGAGCAAGAAGATGACGAGGGCCAGAGCCTTTGGCTCTACGCCGAGGAGAGCGGCGACGTCGAGCAGGTGGCCTACTTCGTCCGGACGTTCTTGTGCAAGTTCGCTCCCGACGGGTGGTGGACTCTCACTTGGGCCCATTCTTGCTCCCGGCCCCTGTTGGGCCAGTTTAGCGGCGGGGCGCTCCTGGTTACTTCGAAAGAAGTTTCTTTCTTAGATACCACCCGTTGGCTGGAGACGCAGCAATCCGGGCTTTCCCTGGCGCACGCGCGCCAGCAATGACTGCTGGTGCATCTCTCTTGCCGCATCTTTTCCATTCCTTTTCCAGGAGGTTCCCTTGTCCGAGCACATGCCTGCCTGCATTACGGTCGGCGGCCCCCTTCCTGGCCGACTTGTCCCCGGGCTATGTGAAGCCATCGACAGTCAGCAGGTATCGCTGGAATT
>JBKJNY010000023.1:0-14664 GCA_046593355.1 Pirellulaceae bacterium
ATCGGTCGTCCCGCCTTTACCATCCTACCAGTTACGACTAGTTCGTTTCCCGCCCGGAAATTTAGGCGAAACACTTTGCCTGCTGCCGGTCATAGTTGACTAGTCGCGTGGCCCTGCCGCCGCGTCTTTTGAGTTTAACCACGGAGAGAAGTCATGCCTGTCGACCAGAGAAGCTGTGAAGGTAACCGTCTGAGCCGCCGGACCATGCTGACCGTGGGCGCGATCGGCGGCCTCGGTTTGTCGCTGGAAAACTACTTCGCCTTGAAGCAGGCCAAGGCCGACACGAAGCATTATGACTTCATCGAAGCCAAGGCCCAAAGCGTCATCCATATCTTCCTGCCCGGCGGCATGGCCCACCAGGAATCGTTCGACCCCAAGCCCTATTCCCCGCTGGAATACCGCGGCGAGATGGGGAACATCAAGACGAATACGGGCGAAATCCTCAGCGAGACGCTCCCGAAGCTGGCCTCCATCGCCGACAAGATTGCCGTCATCCGCTCCATGACCCACGGCGAAGCGGCCCACGAGCGGGGGACGCATAACATGTTCACGGGCTATCGGCCCAGCCCGGCTCTCATCTTCCCCAGCATGGGAAGCGTGGTGAGCCATGAGTACGGGCCGCGGAACAACCTGCCGCCGTACGTCTGCATTCCCGGCGTGCCCAATGAGTTCGCCGCCAACGGCTATCTCAGCTCGTCGTTTGCCCCGTTCAGCCTTGGTTCCGACCCGGCAGCGGGGGGCTTCAAGGTATTGGACCTGAACCTGCCTGGGGACGTGAATGACGCCCGGTTTAATCGCCGCCGCAGCGCCCTGGAAGCGGTGAACGACCATTTCACGAAGAAGGACAAGTCGGACAACGTCGGCGCGATGAACACCTTCTATGAGCGGGCCTATAGCCTGATCAGCTCGCCGCAAGCCCGCGAAGCCTTCAACATCGAAGCCGAAACGGCCGCGGTGCGAGATGCTTACGGCCGCAACACGGCTGGCCAGCGGCTGCTCATGGCTCGCCGCCTGGTGGGTGCGGGCGTGCGGTTCGTCACGCTGACCTACGGCGGTTGGGACATGCACAGCACCATCACCCAGGGGATGCGCGGCCAGATGCCGGCTCTGGATCAAGGTTTGCACGCTCTCATCACGGACCTCGATAAGCAGGGGCTGCTCAAGACCACGCTGATCATGGTCAGCAGCGAATTTGGCCGCACGCCGAAGATCAACGCCACCGCCGGCCGCGACCACTGGCCGAAGGTGTTTAGCGTGATGCTTGCCGGTGGCGGCATCAAGGGTGGCCTGATGTACGGCACCAGCAACAGCACCGCCTCCGAGCCGGACACCGACGCGGTCGGCCCGGAAGACCTGGCGACCACGATTTACAACCAGCTCGGCATTGTCGCCGACAAGGAACTGATGTCACCGGGGAACCGGCCCATTGAGATCTGCGACGGCGGCAAGGTGGTCAAGGGCTTGCTTGGTTAAGCACCTGAATTGAACAACCTCCGGCGCGCCTTTCCGAACGAGAAGGCGCGCCGGCTCCGTTTTTGTGGAAGAAGATTTCCCGCCTGAAACGATAAAGTACTCCGCTTGAAGAGTGCGTTTATTCCCGCCTGAAGTTAAAATAGGTACTCCGCGCATGGCTTGTTCCCAAGCTCCGCTTGGGAACACATGGTCTCGAAGCTCCGCTTCGAGTCGCACGGGAAGCAGAGCTTCCAGGCGTGCGTTCCCAAGCAGAGCTTGGGAACGAGGACTTCAATCGCAACCTGTGAGGAAGAAAATGCCAAGTATCTCCCTACCCCCCGCCCTCACCGCGCTCGTCGCGATTGTTGTTGCCTTGGGGCTTCGTCCCGCCGTCGCCGTGGAACCCGCTCTGGGCGGCATTGCCCCTTACGGCGTGCAGCGCGGGGTGGAAACGGAAGTCCTGTTTCAAGGCGGCCGCCTGCAGGATGCCAAGGAGCTGCTGTTCTATTCTCCCGGCATTGCCGTCACCAGCCTGGAAGCCGTCAATGATGGCACCGTGAAGGCGAAGCTGAACGTCGCTCCCGATTGCCGGCTGGGGATTCATGCGGTCCGTGTGCGCTCTCTGACTGGCGTCAGCAATCTCCGCACGTTCACCGTCGGCGCACTGCCGGAGGTCAAGGAAGTCGAGCCCAACAGCGACTTCGCCGTGCCTCAAGTCATTGCCATGAACGTCACGATGAGCGGCGTGGTGGACGCCGAAGATGTGGATCATTTCGTCGTCGATCTCAAGAAGGGTCAGCGCCTGACAGCGGAGCTCGAAGGCTTGCGGCTGGGGAACACGTTCTTTGATCCGTACCTGGCGATCTTGAATGCGGCCAGGTTCGAGCTCTCGCGCAGCGACGATGACGCTTTGCTGAATCAAGATTGCTTGTGCTCGATCGTGGCTCCCGAGGACGGCAAGTACATCGTACAGATTCGCGAAAGCTCCTATGGAGGCAACGGCGCTTGCAATTATCGCCTGCACATCGGCGGCTTTCCCCGGCCGACGGCGGTGTATCCGGCGGGGGGCAAACCGGGTGAAGTCTTGGCGGTGAAGTACATCGGCGATGCGGCCGGCGAAGTTGCCGCCCAAGTGACGTTGCCTCCGGCCGGCAATCAGGAGACGGGGCTGTTCGCGCAAGATGCCGGCGGCATCGCTCCCTCGCCCAACGTCGTCCGCGTGATTGATTTGCCAAACGCCCTGGAAGCGGAGCCCAACGACGCCCTGGCCCAGGCTTCTCCCGGCTCAGCGGCACCTTGTGCTCTGAACGGCATCATCGACAAGCCCGGCGATGTCGACCATTTCAAATTCTCCGCCAAAGCCGGCCAGCAGTTCGATATCCGAGTCTACGCCCGTAAGCCGCTCCGTTCGCCGCTGGACAGCGTACTGACGATTCTTAACGCCGCCGGTGCCGGGATTGTCGGCAACGATGACACTGGCGGGCCGGATAGCTACGTCCGCTTCGGCGCACCGGCTGACGGCGAATACTTCGCGGTCGTGCAGGATCAGCTCAAGTCGGGCGGCCCGACCTACGTCTATCGGATTGAAATCACGCCGGTGGTCCCAGCCCTAACGATGGCGCTCCCAGAACGCCAGCAGTACATTCCCAACACGCTGACGGTTCACAAAGCGAACCGGATGGCCCTGATGATGAGCGCCCAACGGGCCAACTTTGGCGGGCCGATTGATATCTCCGTGGCGGGACTGCCCGCCGGAGTGACCACGGAAACCTTGCAGGTCCGCCCGGATCAGACGGACGTTCCGGTCCTGTTCACAGCCGCTGCCGACGCTGCTCCGGCTGGAGCTTTGGTCGATGTCATCGGCAAACATGCCGACCCCAAGCTGCCGCTGGAAGGGCACCTCCGCCAGCGCTGCATGTTGATTCGCGGGCAGAACAACATCGATGTCTGGGGACACGACGCCGAGCGGTTGGCTTTTTCGCTAGGCGACGAGGTGCCGTTCAAGATCGACATCGTCCAGCCCAAGGCCCCGCTGGTTCGCAACGGCTCGATGAATCTCAAGATCGTGGCCACCCGCAAGGAAGGCTTCAAAGCAGCCATTGCGGTCTTCATGCTCTACAACCCGCCGGGCGTGAGCTCGTCGGGAAGTATTTCTATTCCCGAAGGGCAGAACGAAGTGCTGATTCCCTTCACCGCCAATGGTGGTTCCCCCATCGGGATCTGGAAGATCGTTTGCATTGGCCGGGCCGCCCACCTGGGCGGCGGCGTGGAGGTGGCCTCGCAGCTCGCCGACCTGACGATCTCGGACCAGTTCTTTACTTTCGCTTTCGATAAGTCCGCGGTGGAACAGGCCAAGGAGACCGAAGTGGTCGTGAAGATGGAAAAGAAGATCGACTTCGACGGTAATGCCAAGTGCGAGCTGGTCGGAATTCCGGCCGGCACCGCGACGACGCCCATCGAATTCAACAAGGAAACGAAAGAGCTGGTCTTCAAGGTGACCTGCACCAAGGACGCCCGGCCCGGCCGCTATCCTTCGCTGCTGTGCGTTGCCACACATATGGTCGCGGGTGAGCCGGTCGTCCACACATTGGGAACGGGCGAGCTTCGCATCGATGCGCCGCTCCCCCCCAAGCCGATGGTCGCCGCCGCCCCGCCCCCCATGCCGGCGGTCGTTGCCGCCGCTCCCGTTCCCATGCCCGTCGCCCCCAAGCGGCTGACACGTCTGGAGCAACTGCGGCTGGAGAAGGAACAGGCGGCGAAGAAATAGGTGGGGTAGGCTTCCAGCCTGCCCAGAGAGAGGTTAGAGGTCAGAGGTTAGAGAGAAGAATCAAAGTTCGGAGGAACTCCTGTGAAAATTCGTAGCACCATCCTTGTCACACTCCTGGCATTGTTTGCCACCTCTCGCGCTCACGCCGAGCCCAAGGTGACCGCGCTCAACGTCTATCCGCCGGACATCAACCTGCAAACGAAGCAGGACTTGCAGCGGTTCGTTGTGGTGGCGACACGCGATGACGGGGTGACGCTGGATGTCACCGGCCAGTGCACGGTGAAAATCGCCGCGGCGAATCTGGTGCGGCAGGATAAGAATGTCCTTTATCCCGCAGTGGATGGCCAGACCACGCTCGAAGCGGAGTATCAGGGGCTCAAAGCGGTCTCCACGATTACCGTGAAGGAAGCCGCCGCCGAGCGAGGGATCAGCTTTCAACTGGATGTGATGCCGGTCTTCATGCGGAGCGGCTGCAACACGGGCAGTTGCCACGGGGCGGCTCGCGGCAAGGACGGCTTCCGCCTCTCGCTGTTCGGCTTCGACCCGCAGGGGGACTACTATCGGCTGACCCGCGAGATTGGCGTTCGCCGCATCAATCTGGCCTCGCCCAAGGACAGCCTGCTCATCGAGAAGTGCGTCGGTGCCGTGCCGCATTCCGGCGGCAAGCAGTTCGCCGTGGAGAGCGAGTACAACGTCATCCTGATGAAGTGGCTGGAAGCCGGCGCGCCAAACGACCCCAAGCCGACGCCGAGAATCTTGGGCGTGGACCTCTACCCACCGAGCGGGGTGATGGAAGGGGAAGGGGCCACGCAGCAGTTCATCGCCCGGGCCCGCTATGAAGACGGCACTGACCGGGACATCACGTCCCTCGCCACCTTCATGACCAACAACGACAACTCCGCCCCCATCACCATCGACGGGCTGGTCACTGCCGCCGCCCGCGGCGAGGCGTTCATCATGGCCCGCTATGAAACGCACACCGTCGGCAATCAGGTGCTGGCCTTGCCCAAAGGGCTGATGTTTACCGCCCCCGCGATTGCCGGCAACTATATCGATGAGCTGGTCGGCAGCAAACTCAACAAAATTCGCATCCTCCCCAGCGCCCTTTGCAACGACGAGGTGTTCCTCCGCCGGGTCACCGTCGATATCAACGGCCGCTTGCCGACGGAAGAGGAATATGTGGCCTACATGGCCGACACCGACCCCGCCAAGCGGGCCAAGCTGGTCGACCGCCTGCTAGAGCGGAAGGAGTTTTCGGAAATCTGGGCCATGAAGTGGGCCGAGCTGCTGATGATTAAGTCCACCAATCAGGTCAGCACCAAGAGTGCGTTCCTGTATTCGAGCTGGCTGACCGACCAGATCGCCCGCAACGTCCCGCTTGACAAGATGGTGCAGGAGCTGCTCGGCAGTTCCGGTGGCACGTTCAAGGTCCCGGCCACCAACTATTACCAGGTGGAGCGGGACACGCTGAAGGTCGCCGAGAATGTGGCTCAGGTCTTCATGGGAATTCGCACTCAGTGCGCCCAGTGCCACAACCACCCGTTCGACCGCTGGACGATGGACGACTACTACAGCTTCGCGGCGTTCTTCTCGCAAATCGGCCGCAAACAGGCCGAGGATTACCGCGAAATCATCGTCTACAACTCCGGCGGCGGCGAAGTCGCCCACCCCGTCGGCGGCCGCGTGATGCCGCCGAAGTTTCTCGGCGGCCCGGTGCCAGATGTGGCGGGGAAAGACCGCCGCGACCTGCTCGGCAAGTGGCTCACCAGCACGGAAAACCCGTACTTTGCCACCAGCGTGGCCAACCGAGTCTGGGCCCACTTCTTCGGCAAGGGAATCGTCGAGCCGGTGGACGACATTCGCGTCAGCAACCCGTCCAGCAACCCCGAGCTGTTCAAAAAGCTCGGCGACAAGCTGGTGGAATACAACTACGACTTCAAACGCCTGGTGCGGGACATTTGCAACTCGCAGACTTACCAGCGGGCGACGGAGCGGAACGAAACCAACGCCGGCGACGAACGGAACTTCGCCCACGGAAACGTCCGCCGCATCCCCGCCGAAATGATGCTGGACTGCATCAGCCAGGTAACCAAGGCCCCCGACAAGTTCGCGGGAATTCCCCTCGGCTCGCGGGCCGTGCAGATTGCCGACGGCAACACTAGCAACTACTTCCTGACCACCTTTGGCCGGGCCCCGCGCGACACCGTGTGCGCCTGCGAGGCCAAGACGGAGCCGACGCTGTCGCAATCGCTGCACATGCTCAATGGCAATGCGGTGCATAACAAGATTCAGCAGGGGAAGGTGGTGGCCGAGCTCATCGCCGCCGGCAAAACGCCGCCGCTAATTATCGAGACGCTCTACATCCGTGCCCTCAGCCGCAAGCCCGATCAGGCCGAGATGGACAAGTTGATGGCGATTGTGGCGAGCGCCGAGAATCCACAAGCCGGTCTGGAGGATGTCTTCTGGGCCGTTCTCAACAGCCGCGAGTTTGTGTTTAACCACTAGGCGGGAAGAGTGAGAGGGTAGTGAGCAGAGGTTAGAATTAGTCAGGAAGTACTGAGTACTGAGTACAAAAGTCGAAGAGAGAAAACAGAGAATCGTCCGATTACGTCGAGGTCACCTATGCGTTCCCAATTTCGTATCAATACCTTGCTCCTAATTGCCGTTGTCTACCTGTTCGCCAGCGGCCTTTCGTCCGCCCTGGCTCAGGCCCCGGCCGCAAAGGTCACGTACGACGACAACATCCGGGCGATTTTCAAGGAGCATTGCTTCGCCTGCCATGCGCAGGAGCGGAACAAAGGCGGCCTGACGCTCGATACCTACCCCAAGGTGATGGCCGGCGGCTCCGGCGGCGAAGTGATTCTGACGGGGGACGTGGAAAACTCGCGCTTGTACGCGCTGGTCAGCCACAAAGAGAAGCCGGAAATGCCGCCGATGCAGGACAAGCTGTCACAGGCCAAGATTGACCTGATCGGCAAGTGGATTGAGCAGGGGTCGCCGGAAAACGCCGGCTCGAAGATCGCGGTTGCCAAGAAAAAGAACCCGGCTCTGATGAGCGGCAGTGTGGCGGGCCAGCCGACCGGTCCAGCCGCGATGCCTGAAGGGCTGCTCAAGCAGCCTGTGGTCTACACTCCGCGGGCGGGCGCGACGACGGCTTTGGCCGCCAGTCCTTGGGCACCGCTGGTAGCGGTGGCCGGGCAAAAACAGATTTCGCTCTACAACACGGATACGCTGCAACTCCTGGGTGTGCTGCCATTTCCCGAAGGCATTCCCTACGTCCTTCGCTTCAGCCGCAGCGGCACGGTGCTCTTGGCCGGCGGCGGTCGGGGCGGGCATAGCGGCTCCGTGGTGCTGTTTGACGTGAAGACCGGCAAACGGATTGCGAAAATCGGCGAAGAGCTGGATGCGGTGCTAGCCGCGGATATTTCCAATGACCATTCCATGGTGGCCCTGGGCGGTCCAAGCAAAATCGTCCGCATCTTCTCCACCGAGAGCGGTCAGATGGTATTTGAAATCAAGAAGCATACCGACTGGATTTACTCCGTTCAGTTCAGCCCCGATGGCGTGTTGCTGGCGACGGCCGATCGCAGCGGCGGCCTGTTCGTTTGGGAATCGGCGACGGCTCGTGAGTACCTCAGCCTCCGCGGCCACAACGGCGCGGTCTGCGACGTCAGTTGGCGGCTGGATAGCAACGTGCTGGCCAGTGCGGGCGAGGATACCACCGTTCGCCTTTGGGAAATGAATGACGGCAACCAGATCAAGAACTGGGGAGCCCACGGCGGCGGAGTGTTCAGCGTGAATTATGCGATGGACGGCCGGCTGGTTTCCGCCGGGCGAGATAACACCGTCAAGAGTTGGGCCGGCGACGGTGCCGCTCAGAAGACATTCCCCGGATTTCCCGAGCCGGCCCTGCGGACCGTCTTCAGCTTTGACGGCAAGCGAGTGATCGGCGGCGATTGGGCCGGCAATGTCCGCGTGTGGGACGCTGCCGAGGCCAAGGAAGTCGGCCTTATTCCAGCCAATCCGCCGACGCTTGCAATGGTCGTCGAAGCGAAAAAGGCCGATGTCGTGGCGAAGACTGCTCCTGCTCAAGCGACCGGCGCGGAAGCGGCGGCGGCTCAGGCGGTGGTTGTGGCGAAAGATGCGGCTCTGAAGGCGTCCACCGAAAAACTGACGGCAGCCACCACTGCCGCAACGAAGGCGGAAGCGGATCGCGTGGCGGCAGTGGCTGCCGCTGCGGTGGCGACCGCGGCTGTAAAGACCGCGACTGATGCGAATACCGTTGCTGTTGCGGCCTTGAAAGTTCCCACGGATGAGAAGGCGGCGGCTGATGTGGTGCTGGCTGCGAAAGCGGCGGCGGCGAAGGCTGCTGCCGATGTCGCCGCCGCGGACAAGGCTGCCGCCGATAAGCTCACTGCCGATAAGAGCGCGGATGCCCCCGCTGCGGTGGTCAAGGCAACTGCTTCCGCCACGGTTGCGACCGCTGCCGAAGCCGAACGCGTTGCCGCGGCTGTCGTCGTCGAACAGAAAGCGGCGGCTCTCAAAGTCGTCACGGATGCCGCTGCCGTTGCCAAGACGGCGCTCGATACCGCCAATGCGAATCTCGTCACCGCGAACAAGGCTGTCGAAACCACAACCGCCGGCGCGACTGCCGCGGTGGTCGCAATGACCGCTGCCAAGGCGGAGCTTGACGCCGCCACCAAGGCCAAGACGGACGCCGATGCTGCCTATGTCGCCAAGAAAGCCCCCGCGGATGTCGCGGCCGCTGCTCTTGCCGCAGCCCAGGCCGCGGTCGTCGCAGCCGAAGCCGACAAGGTCGCTTTCGAGCAGGCCACGGGTAAGCTCGATGCCGCCATCAAGGCCGCCCAGGATCAGCTCGCGGCCAAAACCCCCGCCATGACCGCCAGCGAAGCTGAGCGGGTGGCTGCTACTACCGCCGCTGCCGACAAAGCCGCGGCATCCAAGACCGTCGCGGACAAAATCGCGGCGCTCCAAGTGGAGCTCGCCAAGGCCGTAGCCGAGCAGAAAGTCGCCGACGAAGCCGCTGTCGCCAAGACCGCAGCCGCCACTGCCGCCAAAGCCGCCGTCGACGAGACGCAGGAAGCGCTGGACAAAGCAGCCGCCGAGCGAAAGGCGTTTGCGGAAGCTTATGAAGCGAAGTAACAGTCGCTCTATTCTTAGCGCCAAGGCGCGAAGACGCTGATATCAGTCTTAGGATTGAAGTAAGTGAATCAGTACAAAGTACTCAGTACTATGTCCGTCTGACCTTCAAAGCGCACCTCCAAGCTCGCTGTTCGCCTTGTTAATCCTCCGGTATTTCTTGACTGGCGTTTTCCTCCCGGACTATAATGAGCAGGGACAGTTCCAAGGCACAATTCACGCAGCTTCTCTATTCCAACGCCTGTTTCCAGGCTCCCGCTGACGCTACGTAACGAACGCCTTACCCGGTGCCATTCTACCGGACGATGATAGAAGTTACCAAAGGTGTCCAAACTGCCCAATTCCGCCCATTGTTGAGCTGAGGGGTACGAGGGCTCTTCCCTGCGCGACGAATGAGCGACAGCGACCAAAAACCCGAAATGGCTGAAAGCGACGGAGCCGAAATGGTCCGTGGCGACTCCGTTTCCACGCAGGTCGCTCTCGACGTCTTTGCTGGCAGCACCTTGCCATTGTCCGGCTCTTCCACGGGCAATATCCACGACGTTGCGCTGCCTACCGACAAAACGGTCATTTCCAAGCGGCTCATTTCCACGGACGTGGTTCTCCCCGTGCCAGCGACCTCGCAGTCGCTGGGCGCGGCCTTGGTCGGCAAAACATTCGGCAATTACGAACTGGCGGAGTTCGTCGGCGGCGGCGGCATGGGAGCAGTCTTCCGCGCCATTGATGCGAGCATGGGTCGCACGGTGGCGGTGAAGGTTCTTTCCCGCGACCACACCGACGAAGAAACGATCCGCCGCTTCCGCAACGAGGCCCACAGCGCGGCCCGGCTCGACCATCCCAACATCGCCCGCGCCTACTACGTCGGCGAGCACGAAGGCTGGAGCTACATTGTCTTCGAGTTCGTGCAAGGGACCAACCTCCGCGACCTCGTGGAGAAGCAGGGCCCGCTGCCGGTCGAGCAAGCCCTGAACTATACGCTGCAAGTCGCGCAGGCCCTCGATCACGCCGCGGCGCGCGACGTGGTGCATCGAGACATCAAGCCCTCCAACGTCCTGGTCACTCCCGCCGGCGAAATCAAGGTCGTTGACATGGGCCTGGCCCGGATGCACCAGGTGGAATCTTCCTCCGACGATCTAACCGCCAGCGGCGTCACGCTCGGCACGTTTGACTACATCTCCCCCGAGCAGGCCCGCGATCCGCGCATGGCCGACTCGCGGAGCGACATCTACTCGCTTGGCTGCACGCTGTACTACATGCTCGCCGGCCGGCCGCCGTTCCCGGACGGCACCGCCCTGCAAAAGCTGCTCTGGCACAGCGGCGAGGATCCGCCCGATCCGCGGCTGTTCCGCCCGGAGCTCCCCACGCAAGTCATCCGCCTCTTGGAAAAGATGCTGGCCAAGCGCCCCGTGCAGCGGCCGCAGTCTCCCCGCGAACTGATCGGCGAGATCGCCGCCGTCGCGGACGCGCTGGGTCTTGCGGGATTCGGCACGGGACTCGTGGCGGCATTTCCCGTTCCCGCCGGGCCTTCCGCCTGGTCGCGGGCCGCCGGCATCCTGATCCCCATTGCCGCGCTCGTGCTGCTGATCATGCTGGTGGATGCGTGGCGTCCCCAAGCGGGCACAGCCAATATTCTGCTCCGCCCCAAATTGGGCGAGCCGATTCCGAGTGTGGACAAGACCGGCAACGTGAGTCCCGCATCTCCGACGGAATCCGGCGCTGCGAAGACGAAGTCCGGCAATAGCGCCGCCTCGCCTCCCATCGAAGGTTCGACAACCCGTAGGCTCATACCAGAGGAGACTCCGCTTGAGCCGGCGAAAACGAACATCCCCAAGAACGGACCCGGCCCCGCTGGGGTGTCCCCCACTGGAATTGCGGTAGCGCCTCCCGAATCGCCCGCGAAGTCGCTGGAAGAGGGCGCTGGCGTAACTGCCGCCGATCCCCTGTCGGCGGAGCTCCGCTCCGAGCCAGCGGAATCCGCCTCCGTGTCGTCGTCCACGGTTCCTTCCGGGAGCGCGGCCAAACCAAAGATCGCCCACCTCGTTGTCCGGCCGGATGGTAAACCGCTGTCGGCGCTCGCGCCCGATCAGGAGCTGGTCACCTCCTTTGTTCGAGCGTGCCTGCGGGCGGCCGAGCTGGGAATTCAAGACATTGAACTGCAATTCACCGGCGAGCTGCTCGAGAAGCCGATGGAACTGGGCGTTTCCCGCTTGACCATCCGGGCGGCCGTGGGCCACAAGCCGGTGATCGTCTTCCGCCCCGAGCCGGGGACGGTGGAAAGCGACCGGCAAATGATCCGTCTCAGGTGCGGCAGCTCGGGGAAGGTTCAGTTTCAAGGGGTGGAGTTGCGGATGGAGCTTCCCACCGAGCCCTCGTTTGGCTGGTCCCTGTTCGCCATTTACCAGATGCAGACGCTGGAGCTGACGGACTGCGTGCTCACCATCAAGGATGTCGGCTCGTCTGGCGTTCCGATGCAACAGCAGGTGGCGTTCTTCGCCCTGCAGCCGCGGCAAATCACGGATGCGATGAAGATGATGGAGGACGACATGCGGATGATTCCCGCGATGGGGGTCAACCTCAGCCGCTGCGTTGCCCGCGGGGATGCCACCTTCCTGATGGCCACCGAGGAAAGCCCGCTGAAAATGGTTTGGAATCAGGGGCTCCTCGTCACCAGCAAACGACTGATCGAAACGGGGGGCTCGCCGCTGCGGCCCAGCGAATTCGGCCGGCTGGATATCGACCTCGATCATGTCACGGCCATCATTCCGCAAGGGCTCTACTCCATGAAGCGGAAACCGGGGAATGCCTATCAGCTCAAGGCGGATATCCGCTGCCGCAATAGTCTGCTGCAAACGAGCGCTCCGGCCCCGCTGTTTGAATTCACGGACCTCCCCGCGATCGAAGACGTGCAGCTCGCCTTCGGCGGAGAAGGTAATGTCTATCCCACTGACAAGGGCATTTTCCTGCGGTTCAAGCCGTTGTCGCGTGGGGAGCCGAGCGTCGACTTCCCGCAGGAGTCGAAGCCCCGCTGGTCCACCGAGGAACGACGGCCAAACTTCGGCTTCACCTGGCAAAGTGCCGCGGCCACGGAGAGCATCCCCGCGCATCGACAGGTTCCCAAGAACTTCCTGTTGCACTCCGACTCTCGCTATCAGGCCGGCTTTGACCCCGGCGTGCTGCCCGAGCCGAGCGAGCCCGCCGAGAAAGTAGCCGAGCCGGCAGCCGCACAGGAAGAGAGTTAATCGCGGGACTTCTTCAACAAAGGGTGCCACGCCCACGGCTTCTTCAACAATGGGTGCCACGCTCACGGCTTTGCGTGGGCGTGATTCTTCGCTTAGCCGCCGCGTCCACGCGGCGCGCTTCCCCGCGTGGACGCGGGGGCTAAGCTCGGCCATATTGTGGGTTGCCCGAATCAAGGAGTTGAACCCATGCGCCGGTCCCTCTTGTTGCTCCATTGCCTCCTGCTGATCGCCGCAGCACCCACGGCCATTGCTGCCGAGCCTGACAAGGACTTTCCCACCAATCTTGGCACTCGCAAGACCGGCGTCGATTGGCCCTCCTTCCTCGGCCCCACCGGCGACGGCAAGTCCCCTGAGAAGGGCATCGTCACGAAGTGGCGAGCCAAATCGCCCGAACTGCCTGGCCTGAAGCTCGTCTGGTCGAAGCCCCTCGGCATCGGCTACGACCCTCCCACCGTCAGCCGCGGGCGGCTGTTCCAGTTTGACCGTTTCGGGGACAAAGCTCGGTTGTACGCGCTGAATGCCGAGACCGGCGCGCCGCTTTGGAAGTACGAGTACGTGACGGATTACGAGGATCTTTACGGCTACAATAACGGCCCCCGCTGCTCCCCCATCGTGGACGGCAACCGGGTCTACATCTACGGCGTGGAGGGGATGCTGGTCTGCGTCAGTGCCGACAAAGGGCAGGAAATCTGGCAGGCCAACACGTTCAAAGACTTCGGCGTCGTGCAGAATTTCTTCGGCGTCGGCTCCGCGCCGGTGATTGAAGGGGACTTGCTGCTGGTCATGGTCGGCGGCAGTCCGCCGGAGTCGCAGCGCCTGCCTCCCGGCCAACTCGACCGGGCCATCGGCAACGGCAGCGGCATCGTGGCCTTCGACAAGCGGACCGGCAAAGTCCGCTATAAAATCACCGACGAATTGGCCAGCTACGCCAGCATGAAGACCGCCTCCATCGGGGGCCGCCGCTGGGGCTTCGCCCTCTGCCGCGGCGGCCTCGTCGGCTTTGAACCGGCCACCGGCAAGGTCGATTTCCACTATCCCTGGCGGGACGAAAGCCTGGAGAGCGTCAACGCCAGCGTCCCCGTCGTCCACGCTAACCAGGTCTTCATCAGCGAGACCTACGGCCCCGGCAGCTCGCTCCTGGAAGTCGGCCCCGGCACGCACAAACTGCTCTGGAAGGACGACGAAAACAAGCGGGCCAAGGCGATGCAGACGCATTGGAACACTCCCGTTTATCATGACGGCTACCTCTACGGCTGCAGCGGACGCCACCTGAATAACGCCGACCTCCGCTGCATCGACTGGAAGACCGGCAAGGTCCAGTGGAAAGTCCCGGACCTCACCCGCACTTCCCTGACCTACATCGACGGCCATTTTCTGTGCCTGGCCGAAGACGGCATCCTCCGCCTCTTCAAAGCCGACCCCGACGCGTACATCGAAATCGCGTCCCTCCCGCTCATCCCCAAACCGGCCGGCCCGCGGCTCGGAGGCGAAGGCTCCACCGCCGCCGAAGTCGACCGCGACCCCTTCTGGGCCGCCCCCGTCATTTCGCATGGCCTGATGTACGTCCGCGGCGGCGGCAAGCTCTTCTGTTACGAGCTGATTCCCCACTAGCCCGAAGCGCCTTCCCCTCTCCCTCTGGGAGAGGCCGGGTGAGGGTCTCTGGCTCTACCCCCGTTCGCCGCAGGTTCCCCGGCCTCGCCGCCATCACCCCCCGGCTGGGGAGTTTTTATTCATGATTCACGACCTTCTGTTTCAAAGTAACTTACGACATTATATCTCTCTGTAACACTATTGATTTCTTGTACTTACGCTCTTGATTCACGTCGTAAGTCCCTGAATCAAGCTCGCAAATGACCCCTTCTTGATTCACCTCCCTGACTTCGGCTTTCTTGTTCGGCTTTCCGTCTCCAATCTCAAATTTCAAATCTCCTGACTCTACCGTTTTCTATGTACGACCAGTGTTTGCCACATTTCCCCGGAGTTTTTGCCACTAGCATCAGTCGCGTTTGAATGAGCCATAGAAGTACTCGACTCAAGCAGACAGGC
>JBKJNY010000154.1:0-46150 GCA_046593355.1 Pirellulaceae bacterium
GGGAAGTGAAAACGGAGCATGGTGGCGATACTGTGACACTCGCAGACGAAAGGGCGAGAAACAGGGAATACAAACTGCCGCCTAAACCACCGCGTCACTTCTCGACTCTACTTGTAAGGGAATAATAGATGCCACTGACAAGGTGTGCGAGTCTCGTTTTGTACGTGAAAAACAGCTTATAACTTCGCGCATAACCCACCCGGAGGGGTCGGAATTATTGAACGGGCGAGTTTCCGGGATGAGGTATGCAGAAAACGACGCAAGACACTTGCAAATAATGACTTGCGGCGACAAATGGGCGACGACAATGCGTCTGATTTCAGAGGAATATCTTGGATCATTCACCGCTTATAGCCGGGCTGGCGGCTAGAGCCTGATCAGTGGGGGTTAAGGGCGAGACGCTCCCCGTGGTCCATGCCGGAATACCCACATGGTCTATAATGATGCTGGCCGTAGGATGGGACTCCTGTCCCGTCCTTCCCAGTCCCTAGTCCCCAGTCCCCAGCCCCCATGCTCGACCACGAGGAATATGTCGAACAGGCCTATCTCTTCCGAGCCCTCGGGGAGCGGCTGCCGGAGGGTGTGCCGGTGCAGGAGTTGATGCTGCAGATCAAGAACGAGCTGCTGGCGACGACGCGGCTGCCGATGGCGATTGATTTCATGCTGGCGGAGCTCAAGCACCTGGGGACGATGTCCTCGGCGATGGCCCGGCTGCCGCACTATTTCACGCCGTTTCAGACGTATGTAATTTTCGAGGCGGAAGCGGAGCGGGGGCGGTTCGACATTCGCGTGGCGGTGGAAATTCTGCGGCACGAGGCGGAGTTTCGCTCCCAGGGGGGCTCGCCGCAGGGAGTGTTCCTCTACCAGTTTGAATGCCTCAGCCGCAACCGCTTGAAATATGATCCCGGTCTGGGGGCGATCGCTCAAGACCCGATTTTTGACGAAGCCTGGCGGGAATGGATCCTCACCGTCCGGCGGCAGATTGGCCTCGTCGATTTCGCCGACATGATTTATGTCCGCAGCGACTACTACCAGAAACAGCGGCAGCGGCCGGGGGAAGAGCCTTCGCCGCCGGAGAAGCCGATGCTCTTCGGCGAGAAAGAAGGCAAAATCGCCTGGGCCAATCGAAAAAAGGATCCGCTCTATTTGTTCGCGGCACTCCAGCGGCATCTTGGCTATCCCGCCGTGCCGCGGCCCAAGAAGCTCGACGAAACGCAAAGCGTCCTGCCGCTATTGTTAAACCGACTTGAGCGGCTGGAGACACGGCTCAAGCTGCTGGAGGAAGAACGTAAAGGAGGGATTGACCTGGCGAAGTTTTATGAGGGGAAGAAAAAGTAGTCTGCTCACTCCGTGAGCAGACGTGCCGGCACACGGAGTGTGCCGGCTACTAAGTGGGCGGATCCGGCTCATCCCCGACGGCTCGGCCGCGGAGCAGAACCCACGCGGTTGGTGCGACGATCAGCCCCATGCCGGCCAGCGTGAGGGCTGAAAACTGCTGCCGATGCACAACCCACTGAAAGAGCATGGTGAACGCGGTCTGGGACAGGCCGATGACGGAAATCCGCGACGGCGAGCCGGTGGTGAAAGCCTTGGTCAAAAGGAGCTGCCCCACCGTCGCGGCAATGCCGACGCAGACCAGCATGAGGAGTGTTCCCAGGCTGGCGGTCGCGGGCAGTCCAAGAGCCTTCATGCCCGGCTGCGAAAGGGCGAGCAGGCCGATTGCCCCCAAGCAGCCCAACGTCGAGACCAAGGAGAAATGGGTCACCACGGCCCGCGAATCCACGCCGTGCAATTTGTGCAAACCAATCAAGGCCACCGCGCTCATCAGAGAGCTGAGAATAGCGGCGGCGACGGCAATGGTTGCGGAGTAATCCGTCGCAGCCACCGCCGCGTTGGCCATCGGGGCGGCTGAATCTGGCGGAGAGCTGCCGAGGCTCAGCACGGTAACGCCGATCACGCCCACTACCGCGGCAATCCAGGTATCCGTGCTCGGCATCTCTCCCAGGAGCGGCCAGGAAAGGACCGCCACCCACAGCGGATACATATTGGTCAGCGTCAGCACCACCGACACGTCATAATGGGTCATCGCGTAGAAGCCGCCGAGCAAGCTGACACTCCCCGCCAGGCTTCGCATCCACAAGATCCGCGGCCGCCAGAAGGCGAACCGGGCTCCCGCCGCCAACACCAGCCCCGCCCCAAAAACCATCGCCAGCGAGCTGCGTGCCAGCGCCATCCACTGCCACGGCACCTCCTCCTTCAGCTCATTAATCAGCACCGCCATCACTGCAAACGCGAAGGTCCCCAGCAACATCCAAAGGTAGGGGAGAAGTTTGCGGCGACGCATGGAGGGGGGAGGTGGATTATGCAGGTGAACGAACCATTATGACGGATGGACGACGGGCTGCGAATGGCGTGGCGGTAGGCGGACAAATCTGGATTGGATCAGGTTCGGGAAAGCTGGCGATCGCTTCGACTTGGTGGAAGCCCATTCGAGCGAGAACCGACGCCGAAATTCGGCTCATTCTCAAACCAAACGAGATCAAGTCCCCTAAATAAAATCCGCCAGATAGGGGATGTGCGTAATTTGGAGAAGAAATCCTGGCCGGTGGATTGAAGCGGGGCGTTTGGCACGCTAGTATGGGGGGCGGATTTTGAAACTAGAGCCGACGCTCCCCGCCTTGTTCAGGAGTCATAAAATGCCGCTCCGCTCACTGATCGCGTTTGCCTTACTCTTCGCCACCTTAGCCATTAGGCCAGCCTTGGCCGTCGAGGGAGAGGTTGGCACCTTCCCGGCTGAACCGGTGTCTGGCGAGGCGTTTCACGTTTTGCACTATAAGGACGTGGCGGCGGCAAAGCTTGCCGCCGACGAAAAGCTCCCTCCGCCTGAATTTAAGTATCAGTGGATGGTGACGGTCAAAGAGGGAACGGACGTCTTTACGCCTAGGGTCAGTGGAGTTCCCGCCAAACCACCCGCAGTGCCGGTCCTGAAAGTAACCAAGGCAAGGCCGGGCGCAACTTATACATTTGTGCTTCGCCGCACTGACAGCGCCAATGAGACGCGGGAATATAAACTCGTCGTTGATTTTGGCGAGGATGGAGCGAAAGCTACGTTTCCCGCGGTCGAGATGGAACCGATGGCACCTATGAATCCGCCAGCCGGCTCTTCACCCCCACCCAGACCTGATGGCGACGATCCATTTGGGGAGCCAAGGCCAAGAGCAGCACTTCACGAAAGTCCGCCGCCTCCAGCGCCCGCCGGTTCGCCACCACCGGCCGATCCGGCAGTACTTCCGCCCAATCCCGCGGTGGTTCCGGCTGATCCGGCGATGGTCCCGGTCGACCCCTCAGTGGTTCCGGCTGTTCCGAGCGCGGCCCCGGTCGACCCCGCGGTGGCTCTGGCCACGGGGCCGATAGTAGCTCAAGAGTTTTGGAGCATCGAAACCGCGAAGGATACAGGGATATACGGCGTAAATGAGCCATCGATTTTGGAGGCCGCCCGTATTGTTTCTGATCAATTTGAAGAGGCGGCAACGCTGTTGCGAGGCACTACACCGGAAAAGGCGGCGAAAATAGCGCTCAACCGCAGCAAATTGATCGTTGGAGCACTCAACGGCAAAGGAGGGCGAGATGAGTCGATGACTTTTGTTTGGGAGAATTTCTTTAATGCTTGGTTTGCCAAAGTGACCGAAAAATCACGACCTCTTAAAGGTAAAGACAAGCAGGATCTTCTCGCTAGAGCATTTGAAGAAGCATCCCAAGAGATCATGAAACTAGGAGATTTAATAAACACCGAACAAGATACAGCCACCAATAAGCCTCCAATTAATAATGCTGGTTCGCGAGGTTCGGTAGGCGGGGCGGCTGGATCCAGTTTTATTGGAACGGGTTACCTGCCTCACCATATCCGATGGCGAATGAAACGAAATGCCGTGTTGCAAGCCAAAATCAACTCCTACCGTGGCCGCTAACTTTCTGTCCTTCATCCGGAACAACCTATGCCTCTCGACATTAAAGAACTTGTGAAAACCATACTTGATGATCTCAAGGATAATGATATTGATTCCGAGTTGGAGCCAACAAGCGACCAACTGATGAGTGGATTGGATGAGCTTATTAAGCAAGGACTTTTGAATCTTACGCCATTTACCAAGGTCAACGAAGCGGCTTTGAATGCCGTGAAAGCGGCTGTTGAAAAGGTGCAGAGCAATTCAAACGGCTTGTTGAAGTTGGACAGACTATTTGGCGTCAAGACGCTCACCTGGTTGCAATTTGCATCTCGCTGCGCCAACCGGCTCAAGAACAAATGGAAGACCGATCCGGCAACCAACCCGCGGGAAAAAATTCCCAGTGACGTCCAATTCGGACACTTGGAGATACGTTACTTTGTCGTTGACCCGCTGCCGGTGATTCCCGGTGAGGACTCACTCTTGCTATTACACAAAGTGTGGAAGTCTTGGGGCGATGTATGTGGGATGGTTGCCACGCAAACTCCCAATCAGCGCACAGCCAATGTCTTGATCCGCAGCAGGAATATTGATGGCCCCTCTAATATCCTTGCTGATGCCGATGTGGGCCCGCCTCCTGGCAACAGAATTCTTGAATTGCATATTGACAAGGGGGAGATTTTCGACACTGCGTTCAAGTTTGAGGCAACAATGGCACACGAAATCGGTCACTTACTTGGACTCGACCACACCTCCGCTCCTGGTCAATTGATGGGTCCGAGGTTGAGCACATTCAAAGCTCCACAAAAAGAAGATATCGACCGCGTTCGGAGCATCGGCTGGGGGTTGCCCCACAAGATTATCATATTTCCAGCTATTGATGAGAGCCAAGTGTAACGTCACGCGAGGCATGATCCACCATCGTCTTACTAAATGACTTTCGCTTGGTTCTCGGTTAAGTATCTACATGTGAAGCGTATCTGGGCTATTGCTCAGCGGCAAATGGGGACTTCGGGATAGTAATGCCAACTTCATTGGGGTGAGGCTGGAATAGCCGTTGGCCGAAGATGTTGAACTTTTGAGCCTTTGGAAGGCGCGCGTCAGGAGGGGGGGTTGGCGGAGTCATTTGTTTTGGAGGAGCGGGTCGGCGGGCGGTGTCGCTATCGAACTCGGGTTCGTCGCTTACCACGGGTGGGGGCGGAGTCGGGATTCGCACGCCTCCCGCGTCTAGCGGCTTGGTGCAGGGCACGCCGTCGGTGCATTCGCCCGGGTTGCACTGGTCCTTAAAGGGTTGCCTTGGGTTGTCTTGCAAAGGTGCGCGGCCCGTCCGGACGTGGCTCACCTTGGATTCTCCGATTTCTTGCAGGACTTTCATCCGCATTTTGATCGGGAGTTCGCTGGCCAGGATGTTTTCCCTGGGCATTTCCGGCGGCTTTTCCGTGAAGGGCTGCTTTTTCTGAGGCGCGTATTCGCACGTCTTCTCTTCCAGGTTCTCCTTGCACTGCTTTTTGCAGCAGCAGTGTCCGCATTTCAGGGCTTGCTCGCAGCCACATTGCCCCTCCTGCTCCACCGGGCAGCCGCAGCGTCCGGTCGTGAGGGCTTGCTGGCAACCGCACTTGTTGCGGTCGGTGAAGGGCGATGGGGGCGGATTGGTCCTGAAGTTTTCTACTCTGGCCACTTCATTCTTGTCGTGCAGCGCTTTACGGTCGTTAAAGGCCTTCATATCCTGCCGCCACTGGGCCATCCGCTCTTCAAGCCCTTCCTTTTGAGCCTTGATGAGCTCCTCCATCTCCTTCACTTCCAACTCGGGGGGGCCAAAGACGTACTTCTGCTGGAGCGGCAAGGCGATGGTCGTTTCCGTAAAGGGCGCGGATTCGGGCAAGCACTGCTTGAGCTGCGCCAGATTGGCCCGCTCTTCGGCGAGCATTGCCTCCTGCAATTTCAATCGCTCTTGTTGCCTCACGCGGGCCAGTTCTTCGCGCAAATCCTGACGTTCCTCTTGCAGGTCTTGCTTCAGGTTCTGTCTGGCTTCGAAACCGTTGGTGAATCCGATCATCAGGTTGGCCATGGTCGTACACCCTGAAAGGGAGCACGCGACTGCCGCGGCCATCAAGTAAAAGGCCGCCGTTGGAATGTTGTGACGAGTGCCCATGTCGTTCCTGCTGATTCTGAGCGAAGTGCTTGACTTGGCGCTGGAAACGGAAATGCCCGATCTGCTGCCAGCAGAATCGTTATCGTCCCTTCTTTTGGCTGGGTTAAGACCCGAGCCCGCCGGTCGGGTCGTGAGCGTCGGGCAAGTTGTATCGCGCAAGAGTGGGTCGAGCAGGTCCAGGTATTGCTAGCAGTTGTCGGCGAAAGCGGTCTCAACCCAGCAGTTGCCTTCAACAGAAGGGATTCTTGCGGCGGAAAGTGCACTATGCAACAATATCCCGCGCCCGAGAGGGTAGACATGGACAGGCTCCACGAAACGCTGGATTGAATCCCAAAAGGTAAACTGGAGAACAGCTATGGCAACCGTCGGTTCGACAGCTCCCGGTGGCGCTCAAGAAGATCCTATGCTGGAAAAACTCAAGCTTGAGGTCAAATATCTTGGGTCGCAAAACGAGAAACTGGCGTTTGAGATTAACGAATTGAAAGGCGAAGGTGCGTGGGTACGTCGCGTCAACAAGCTTCTCCCGGTAATCACGGGGCTCGTCGCCGTTGCGGGATTCTGGTTTGGCATCATTCAGTACCTGCGGGCTGAGAGCGCATCGTTAGCGCAGAGGAAGGAATCGGAGACAGCGTCACTAACGCAGCGACAAGAAGCGGAGAAAGCTAGGGTAGAACAACAGAAGGCCGCTGATGACGTGTTTCGTCGCGAATTGAAGCGGGAGACTGCCAAGCCGCTTTGGGATAAACAGTTGTCGCTTTACATTGAAGCGACCGAAACGGCCGCAATTATCGCCACCGGAAAGGATTCGGCGAAGCAAGATCGGGCGGAGCAGCGGTTCTGGGAATTGTATTGGGGCCCGTTGGCAGCCGTTGAAGACATCGGTATTGTCAAGCAGGATTCTGCCGCCATTGAAGCGGCTATGGTTCGATTTGGAACGGAACTCAAGAAGAAGCCTGAAGACCGTCAGGAAGGCCTCCTTAAAGAACGCTGCTTGGAACTGGCCCACTCAGTCAGAACAGCCATTGCGCCGACCTTCGATGTTGAGGCCGCAGACCTTGTCAAAGGTGCGAAGATGACGAACCAATAGTGGGTCCTCAATCAGTTCGTTCATCCTGAATAAACTCGCGAACTATCTCCCCGGCCGGTAACCTTTCCCCGGCTGGCGGCGGGATTCTTTGTGCTTCGACTTTTTCTTGTCGATACTGGGCCTTGGTCCAGCACCCGTACCGGGAACGGTATGCACATAGTTACCCGGAAATCTATCCTTCGCATCCTGCCGCCGGCGCAATAATGCTTCTTTCGGCGGGCGGCTGGGGATGAGGGAGTCGCAGCCGTCGCCGATGAGGTCGGTGCGCTTGGCTTGCTGCAGGGCTTCGCGGACCTCGAAGTAGTTTTCGGGCTTGAAGAATTGGAGCAGGGCCCGCTGCAGCTTGCGGTCGCGGAGCTGGCGGGCGATGTAGACCGGCTTCTTGGTGAAGGGGTCGATGCCGGTGTAGTACATGGCGGTGGCGACGTCGAACGGAGCGGGGATGAAGTCCTGCACCTGGTCCGGCCGGTAGCCGCTTTGCTTGAGAAAGACCGCCAGGTTGATCATCGCGTCGAGGCCGCTGGCCGGATGGCTGGCGATGAAGTAGGGGACGATGTACTGCTTCTTCCCCGCCTTTTTGGATTCGCGGTCGAAGACCTCGGCGAACTTCTCGAAGTCGTCATTGCTCGGCTTTCGCATTTTCATCAGCACGTCGGGGTCGGTGTGCTCGGGGGCGACCTTGAGATGGCCGCCGACGTGGTGCCGGGCGAGCTCTTGCATGTACTCCTTGCTGCGGCGGGCCAGGTCCATGCGGATGCCGCTGGCGACGAGGACCTTTTTGATGCCGGGGGTCTCGCGGGCTTCCTTCATCAGGTCGATGAGTGGCTTGTGGTCGGTGCCGAGAAGCTTGCAAATCGTGGGATGGACGCACGACTGGCGGCGGCAGACGGCTTCGACTTCGGGCTTGCTGCACTTCATCTCGTACATGTTGGCGGTGGGGCCGCCGATGTCGCTGATGGTCCCCTTGAACTTCGGGTCGGCAGTCATCTCGCGGATTTCGCTCAGCACCGAGTCTTTGCTGCGGGACTGGATGATCCGCCCCTGGTGCGTGGTGATGCTGCAAAACGTGCAGCCGCCGAAGCAGCCCCGCATGATCGTGACGCTGTCCTTGATCATGCCGAAGGCGGGAATCGGCTCGGTGTAGGTCGGATGGGGACGTCGCGTATAGGGAAGCTCATAGATAACGTCCATGCTGGCCTGCGACAGCGGGAACGGCGGCGGGTTGCAGACAATCGCCTGCCGGTCGTGCCACTGCACCAGCCGCTTGGCGTTGTAGGGGTTGGTCTCGTTGTGGATCATCCGCGTCGCTTCGGCGAAGGCGGGCTTATCGGCCACGACCTGCTCGAAGGTCGGCAGCACGAGCGAATCCTCCGGCGGCTTCTCGCTGGCGCCGAGGGCGTAGGTGACGCCGCGCATGTCGCGCAGATCCTTCACGCTGTCGCCGCGGTCCAGCCGGCGGGCGATTTCCAGAATGGTCTCTTCCCCCATGCCGTAGGCGAGCAGGTCGGCTTTGCAGTCGAGGAGGATGGAGCGGCGGACCTTGTCGCTCCAGTAGTCATAGTGGGCCAGTCGGCGGAGCGAAGCTTCGACGCCTCCGGCGATGACGGGGACGCCGGGATACGCTTCGCGGGCCCGCTGACAATAGCCAAGTGTCGCCCGGTCGGGCCGCAGACCGATCCGTCCGCCGGGGGAATAGGCGTCGGCGTTGCGGACCTTCTTGTTGGCCGTGTAATGGTTGATCATCGAGTCCATGTTTCCCGCGCTGATCCCAAAGAACAGCCGCGGGCGGCCGAACCGCCGCCAGTCATCCACCTTCTGCCAATCGGGCTGCGATACGATGCCGACGCGAAAGCCCGCCGCTTCCAGCACGCGGCCGAGGATGGCCATCGCGAAGCTGGGATGATCGATGTAGGCATCGCCCGTGATGAAGACGATGTCCAACTCATCCCAGCCGCGGGCCTTCGCCTCCTGCATCGACATCGGCAGCGGTTTGATCTGGTGGGGTAGGCTTCCAGCCTGCCCTGCTCGGCTTGGCAAAGTGGTGAGCAGATTGCCGAGTAAACCGGGGCTGGACGTGAACATCGGCAGCGACGGCGAAGCTGCCGGAAGAATCGAGGCGCTCATGAGAGAGGGCGCTTTTGGGAAGGAGAGGGGCTTGCACTGTCAGCGAATCAATCGCCTGGTACAGCCGCTCCGCGATAAGTCAAACGGTCACTCCCGCGCGGAATCCGCCGATTTCCTATCGACTCGCTCCACGGGGCACTAAGGAAGCCATTATACGCGGTGGGTCGGTCGGGGTCATGGGGCATCTAGTTCCCAAGCTCTGCTTGGGAACTCGCGCCTCGAAGCTCTGCTTCGCACTTTGCCGCATTCGGGAAGCGGAGCTTCCCACCTTGCGTTCCCAAGCAGAGCTTGGGAACGAGTGGAACGAGAATAAAGCTTAGCCCCCGCGTCCACGCGGGGAGGCACCGCCTGGGGGCGGTGGCTAAGCTTGCACGTCCGACTTCTTCTTATAGTCCACCACATCCCACGCCAGGCCGACGAGCTTGAGAACCCGGATGGCCATGTAGGTCATGTCGTATTCCCACCACTTGTGCCCGTGGGGGGCCATGCGGGGATAGGCGTGGTGGTTGTTATGCCAGCCCTCGCCGTAAGCGATGATCGCCACCCACCAGTTGTTGCGGCTGTCGTCGTCGATGTCGTAGTTCTTGTAGCCCCAGATGTGGCTGGCCGAATTGACGAACCAGGTGGAGTGCAACACAAACACCAGGCGGACGAAGCTGCCATAGACCACGAACGAGCAGCCCATGTCCGTGCCGCCGACGAGATAGCCCAGGCCGAACAGCACCGCGGCCAGCACGAACTGCGACGGCAGAAAGGCCCGGGCAATCCAGCGCATGCCCTTGTCTTTGACCAGGTCCGGTGCCCAGCGGCGGACATGGGAAACGTGCGAGTAGGTCGGGAGTTGATAGGCCATCCAGAAGAGATGGCTCCACCACGCACCCCCTTCGCGCGGCGAGTGGGGATCCCCCTCTTCGTCACTGTGGGCGTGGTGCTTGCGATGGTTGGCGACCCAGTCGATGACCGAGCCCTCTCCCGCCAGGCCGCCGAGGAAGGCGAGCGTGTAACGCAGCCACTTGTAGGTCACAAAGCTGGTGTGCGTCAGTTGTCGATGGAAACCCATGCAGATGCCGATGCCGCCGGTCAACCAGTGCAGCGCAAACACCAGCAGCACCGCCTGCCAGGAAAAGAAGAACGGGGCAAACAAGCAGCCCACGTGCATCAGGCCCAGCCAGATGATCGCCGCCCAGTTGAGCACCTGCTTGGGTTCCGGCTTGGCTTCCCGCTGCCGTTTGGGCTTGTT
Organism: Pirellulaceae bacterium; assembly: GCA_046593355.1. Lineage (GTDB taxonomy): Bacteria > Planctomycetota > Planctomycetia > Pirellulales > Pirellulaceae > SXOA01. The sequence goes on from JBKJNY010000154.1 coordinate 10,548, forward strand.
CTCTCCGGGCTGCTCCTCGGGCGGCGGGATGACCTCGGGGCGCTTCCGGCGGGCGGATTTTTTCTCGTGGCGAGACTTGGAGTGTTCGCGGACCTTCGGCGGAGCTTCCACCGTGGTGAAGGGCAAGAGATTCAGTGTACTATTAGGAATCGAGGACATTTCCGTGCTTTCGTTGTTGGGCGGCCATCGCGCCAAAAGGCGATTACTCCGTTTTTGCAAGTCCGATGCCCGGCATCGGTCTCTTGTCGCACAGATTGTAGGGGGTATCGTCTTTCCCCCTGTTTCCCGGATGTGTGGCTGATGTAATAGTTGTGTAAGGGGTCCGAAGCGTCGGATGTGAATCGTATGTAAGTGGCACGGCAGCAAGCGGTTGAGGCGACGATGGTAAGGTGAGCAGGAGGCTCCATAAAGTCCGAAAAGAAGGGGCGTAATGTGCATTTTGGGCTTGCAGGGGGAACGAGGAGAAGTCACTTTTCCGCAAGTTCCGCGTGCAAAACTCAAACAGTCAGCCCAGAGATAGCAGGTGACCTGATGAACCCGGCGACCTCCCTCCGCAGCACCATCGTCATCCCCGCAAGGCTGGCCTCTACGCGCCTCCCCAGGAAGCTGTTGCTCCGCGAGACGGGGAAGAGCGTGCTTGAGCATACCTATGAGTCCGCCGCGAAGGCTCGCCGGCCCAGCGGCATTTGCGTGGCGGCGGATTGCGAGGAAATCGCGGCCGAGGTCCGCGCCTTTGGCGGGAACGTGAAGCTCACCGACCCCGCCTGCGCCAGCGGCACCGACCGCGTCGCGGAGATCGCCCGTGAGTTGACCGATGTGGATGTGCTCGTCAACGTGCAGGGGGACGAGCCCGAAATCTCGGCGGCCGCGATTGACTTGGCCGTGCAGCTCTTGGAGTCGCATCCGGAAGCGGTGATGAGTACACTGGCCACTCCGCTGCGGACCAAGGACCAGCTCTTCGACCCCTCCTGCGTGAAGGTCGTCTTCGACCACGCCGGCCGGGCCATCTACTTCAGCCGAGCCCCAATTCCCTATCCGCGGAACTGGGATGACGCCCTGCTCACCGTGGAGCCGCCGCTTTTCCATCAGCACATCGGGCTCTACGCCTATCGCCGCGACTTCCTGCTGAAGCTCGCCACGCTCTCCCGCGCTCCGCTGGAACAGGTGGAGAACCTGGAACAGCTCCGCGTCCTCCATGCCGGCCACACCATTATTGTCGGCGTCATCGACGAACCGACCATCGGCATCGACACCCCCGCCGACTACGCCGCCTTCGTCACCCGCTGGAAGTCGCGGATTCAGCCCTGAGTCAGACGGCGATTGCCGCGGAGTTGGTATTCAGCTTTCCCGCCCTCGACGGGTTTCCAGCAGCGGTGGTAGGATACAGGATTCAAATTGGCCTGTTTTTTCGCCCCTTTCGTGCCGCTTTGGCCGGACTTGCCGCTCGTGATTATCATCCTTAAGTCAGATGCCTCGGAAGAGCAGATCAACCACCTGGTGGAGAGCGTGGAGGGGCTGGGGTTTAAGGCCCATTTGAGCCGGGGGACGTTTCGGACGATTATCGGGCTGATTGGGGATGAGTCGAAGGTCAGCGCGGATTCGCTGCGGGCGATTCCGGGGGTGGCCGACGTGATTCCCGTGCTGCCGCCGTACAAGCTGGCCAGCAAGGAGGCCCATCCGCAGCCGAGTGTAGTGGACGTCTCGGGAGTGAAAATCGGCGGCGGCAACCTGGCGATGATCGCCGGGCCGTGCGCCGTCGAGGACCGGGCTCGCATGGAGTCCATCGCCGCTTCGGTCAAGGCGGCTGGGGCGAACATCTTTCGCGGCGGGGCTTACAAGCCGCGGACCAGCCCTTATGCGTACCAGGGAATGGGGGAGGACGGGCTGAAGCTGCTGCGGGAAATCGGCGACAAATACGGAATGCCCGTGGTGACCGAGGTGACGGACCCGCGGTGCGTCGAGGTGGTCGATAAGTATGCTGACATGATTCAGGTCGGCGCACGGAACATGCAGAACTTCGTGCTGCTGACGGAAGTGGGCAAAACGCGGCGGCCGGTGCTGCTCAAGCGGGGAATGAGCGCCACGGTGCAAGACCTGCTAATGAGCGCCGAGTACATCCTCTCGCAAGGAAACAGCCAGGTGGTGCTCTGCGAGCGGGGGGTGAAGGGCTTTGACACCTGCACGCGAAACCTCTACGACGTGGCCTCCGTGGCGGTCGTGAAAGGACTCTCGCATCTGCCGATTATCGTCGACCCCAGCCACGCGACCGGCCGGCCGGATTTGATTCCGCCGTGCGCCCTGGCCGGCATCGCCGTCGGTGCGGATGGCGTCCACATTGAAGTTCACGATTGCCCCGAGAAGGCCAAGTCCGACGGCCCGCAAGCGCTGCTGCCGAAGCAGTATGCGGAGCTGATGGTGCAGATGCGGAAACTGGCGGAACTGTTTGGGAAGACGATATCGGAGACGCCAGCATCTGCGACGAAAACGAAGTAACTCGTTCCCAAGCTCTGCTTGGGAACGCAAGGCTGGAAGCTCTGCTTCCCGAAAGCAAAAGGACGCGAAGCGGAGCTTCGGAACGTGAGTTACCAAGCAGAGCTTGGTAACTAGTAACCCAGAAAGCAACCATGAGACGCCCTTTCGTTGCCGGCAACTGGAAGATGAACCTGAACCGGGCGCAGGCTGTCGAGCTGGCGGCTGCTCTGGCGGCGAAGGCCAGTGAGCATGGCCATGTCGAGATTGGGGTTTGCCCGCCGACCATCTATCTCGAGGCGGTGCGGCAGGCGCTGGGCAGTTCGTCCATCGGCCTGGGGGCCCAGAACTGCTATCACGAGGCCAAGGGAGCGTTCACGGGGGAAATCAGTCCCGCGATGCTGATCGACCAGGGGTGCAAATACGTCATCCTGGGGCACAGCGAGCGGCGGCACGTTTTCAAAGAGACCAGCCAGGACGTGAATAAGAAGCTGCTGGCGGCTTTGGCGGCCGGGCTGACGCCGATTGTCTGCGTGGGTGAATTGCTCGACGAGCGGAAGGCCGGAAGAACCCAATCCGTGGTCCAGGAGCAGTTTGACGGCTCTTTGGCCGGGCTGACCGCGGACCAGGTGGGAAAAATCGTCATCGCTTACGAGCCGGTTTGGGCCATCGGCACCGGGGTGGTGGCCACGCCCGAGCAGGCGGAGGAAGTCCATGCCGACCTTCGCAAATTGCTGGAAAGCCGCTACAATCCGGCGGTTGCGGCAGTGGTGCGGATTCAGTACGGCGGCAGCGTGACGGCCGAGAACGCCAAGACTCTGCTTTCCCAGCCGAATATCGATGGGGCTCTGGTGGGCGGAGCGTCGTTGAAAGTGGACAGCTTTTTGGGAATCCTGGCGGCGGCGGCGAAGAAGTAGCAAGTAGGGTGCATAAGCGAAAGCGCCATGCACGCGTATAGGTCGTTGGGCTGCCGGGTTTGATAACACAGGAACAAGTCGTTTTCATGTGTGCATTTCGCTGGCGCTCATGCACCCTACGGAAGCGGTTAGTAATCAATCAAGGAATGTTCGATGATGTTGACTCCCCTCTTCGCCGCATTCACGGCTTGGCATTACATTTACACGATCGGCCTTTCCGTTCTCTCGATCTTTCTGATCCTGGTCATCCTGGTACAGCGCGGGCGCGGCGGCGGTCTGACCGGGGCGCTCGGCGGGATGGGGGGGCAAAGCGCCTTCGGCACCAAGGCGGGGGATCTGTTTACCAAAGTGACCATTGGCGTCGCCATTGTGTGGGTTCTGTCCACCATGCTCATTATCAAGTACGTCGGCAGCCAGTCGCAGACCGGCGGTTTAAGTTCCACCAAGTCCTCGACAACGACCACGACGCCGGCCACTAAGACGGATTCGAAGACCGACAAGACCAAGGTCGATGACAAGAAGGGGAGCGGTATCGGGGCTGGGAAAACGCCGGAGACCAAGACCCCCGCGAAAACGCCCGAGACGAAAACGGCTCCCTCCAAAGTGCCGGCTGAAACCAAGTCGTCCACTCCCGCCAAGTCCGGCGAAGAGAAGTAACGTCGGCCCCGCCCTGGAGGGCTGGGGCTAAGCTTAGCCACCTCGCCTACGAGGTGATTGCCAGGAGACCCATTTCTTGCTCCTCAGCATGACCGGCCACGGAGAAGCTCATCGCCACCAAACCGGGTTGGCGATTGCGGTGGAGGTTCGCACCGTCAACAACCGCCACTTCAAATTGAGCGTGCGGAGCAGCGAAGGCTACGCCGCCCTGGAGCCGCTGGTCGAAGCGGTCGTCCGCGAGCACATCCGCCGCGGCACCGTGCAGATCAATCTGCGAGTCGATCGGGAGCTTACCAGCGACGACTATCGGCTTAACGAGTCGGTACTGCTGGGATACATGAAGCAACTGGATTCCATCTTGCAGCGGCAGGGCTTCGGCGAGCCGGTGCGATTTGATTCCGTCCTTTCGCTGCCGGGCGTGGTCAACGAGCTGGGCGCGACCTTCGATGCCGCCGAATCCCACTGGCCGATCATCGAACCGGTCTTGAGCGAAGCTCTGACCAACCTGGCCCAGATGCGGTCCGCAGAAGGGAAGGCGATGCTCGACGACCTGACCTCCAACCTGCAAATCATCGCCCGCGAGCTGGCCGCCGTGGAAGTCCGCGCTCCGCTGGTGATCGAAGGCTACCGCGGGCGAATTCAGGAACGGCTGGCAAAAATGTTGGCGGAATTTGGCGTCAGCGTCGGCCCCGCGGATGTGGCCCGCGAAGTCGGCCTGTTTGCCGAGCGGACCGACATCTCCGAGGAAATCGTGCGGCTGAAGTGCCACCTGGAGCAGTTCGGCAAAGTGATGCAGAAGGAAGACACGCCGGGCCGCAAGCTCGATTTTCTCACCCAGGAGATGTTTCGCGAAACCAACACTATCGGCTCCAAAGCCAACGACGCCGAGATTGCCCGCCACGTCATCGAAATCAAGTCCATCATCGAGCGGATACGGGAAATGGTCCAAAATGTGGAGTAGAGTTTACTTGGTGGGGTAGGCTTCCAGCCTGCCCAGAACGTCCTCGACTCCGCCCGAAACGCCATGTCCACAGCCGCCTCCCTCCTTCGCCCCGCTGCCGCCATGACTTCCGAGCCGACACGCCCGAAAGCAACTCGCGCCGGGGGGCTGGTCGTCATCAGCGGCCCGTCGGGAGCCGGCAAGAGCACCGTCGTCCGCGAGCTCCTTCGCCAGTGCCAGTTGCCGCTCGCCCGGAGCGTTTCGGCCACCACTCGGGCTCCGCGGCCGGGGGAACAGGTCGGCGTGGACTACCATTTCCTCACCAAGGAGGAATTCCAGCGGCGGCGGGAAGCGGGGGCTTTCCTGGAATTTAAGGAGGTTTTCGGCCGCGGCGACTGGTACGGCACGCTTCAAAGCGAAGTAACGTCTGGACTTGGAGCCGGAAAATGGGTAATCTTGGAGATTGATGTGGAAGGGGCCATGAGCGTTCTGGCCGCCCACCCCGATGCGGTTACCATCTTTATCCACTGCGGCTCGCTGGAAGAGCTCGAGCGACGCCTGCGGCAGCGGAACACCGAGAGCGAAGCCTCCATCCAGCGGCGGCTCGAAGTCGCTTGCGGCGAGCTGGCATTGCAAGACCGCTATACCTGGCAAATCAATAACACAGACGTTCAGCAGTCGGTTCACCAAATCTGCGACATCCTGGCTCGCGAAGGAAACAAGAATGATTGAAGAACTGAAGGAAGAGTACATCGTCAACAAAGTCGGCGGCCGCTTCAAGCTCAGCACGCTCATCCAGAAGCGGCTGGTGCAACTGAACCAGGGAAGCCGCGCCCTCGTTGACCTGAACACGCAGGACAAGATGCAGGTCGTGCTGCAGGAAATCGCCCAGGACAAGATTTTTCTCGACTCGACTCAAAAGGTCCGCGTCGCCGGCGACTTCCAGGGAACGGGCGAATCGATGGAGCTGGATTTGGGAGACTTGTAGTTCTTGTAGGATGGGACTCCTGTCCCGTCCTCTTCCAATTAGGACGGGACAGGAGTCCCATCCTACGAATTTATGCCCACCCGCGAAATTGTCGTCGGCGTGACGGGCGGGATCGCCGCCTACAAAACGGCTGCCCTCGTCAGCAAGCTCGTGCAATCCGGCGCGGGGGTCAGCGTGGTGATGACCGCCTCGGCCGAAGCCTTCATCGGCGCGGCCACCTTCGCCGCCCTCACCGGCCGCCCCGTCGCTCGCGGCCTGTTTGACGACCCGCGGCATCCGCTCGGCACCCACATCGAGCTGGCGGAAAAAAAAGACCTGCTCATCGTCGCTCCCGCCAGCGCCAATTTTTTGTCCAAGGCCGCCCACGGCACCGCGGACGACCTGCTCAGCACGCTCTACCTGGCCTTCACCGCCCCGGTCCTGCTCGCCCCCGCTATGAACACCGCCATGTGGGAGAAAGCCGCCGTGCAACGGAACGTCGCGCAGCTCCGCGCCGACGGCGTCCATTTCGTCGACCCCGCCTCCGGCTGGCTCTCCTGCCGCGAGGTCGGCGCTGGGCGGATGGCAGAGCCGGAAGTGATCCTGGCGGCCATTGAGAAGCTGCTGTCGGGAAGACAAGAATAGTACTCATCTCGCTCCGCGAGATGAATTCCTCACGCGGAGCGTGAGGAGTACTTTTCTTGCCTACTTTAGCTGTCGCATCTGCAGCGCGTAGCGATCCACGATGTGGAACACGTTGATCCCCACGCTCGCGCCGGCGAGGCAGAAGAACCACAGGGCGGGGAGGCTGACCTCCGAGATGGGGACAACCAGCGGCCCCCGATAGACCGGCAGGTGCTGCGCGTCTTCGCTGACGGTTTGCAGGAAGCGGCGGGCGGATTCGCTGTGGCTGAAGGTGTAATCCATCCGCCAAGCGCCGAGCATGAACGCCGCAGCCGCAGTGATGGCCAGCATGTCCGCCAGCGAGAATTTCCACCGCCGTGAATACCAGCGGACGATCAACCAGTGGCAAGCACCCCAGACCGAAAGAGCCGCCGCCAACCAGACCAAGGCGTTGACCAGGAAGAGGGATTCTTGCTCCATGTTGCCGACGGGATGGAGGAGGACATTCTTGGGAACCCCCTGCCAGAATCTCAGAGGCGAGCCCGCAAAGCTCTCGAAGGGCCCTGCGCCGCCGGGGCTGGCGATGCGTTGGGGAGTACAGCTCAGGGCGAAAGCAACGGCCCCCAAGAGGAAGGACAGGAGGAGGCAACAAACGCTCCACCAGCCGACTCGCCCCTTGCGTTCCGCGTCATAAGCCGACGGGAGTGCCGCCACCGTCTCCTGGCGGGCATTCTTCCGCGCGGATTCGTGCGTCTCGGCTCCTCGGGCGGCAATGCCGGGCAACAGCCGAGCGAGCTTGGAATCATCGGGGGGCATATGCCCATCGTACCGCACCGACACCAGCCTGAAGCGAAGCGAAGGAAAACGCTGTCGCCGTGACGGGCCGAACCGGCTGGCCGCACTGTCCTTCGCTGGCGCGTCAGACTGGTGTCAGCCCGACGACCGGCGTCCCTTCGCACGCGCGGTACGGGCGGCCGGCCCGGTCGTGAATCATCAAGTCCGCGGGGACGCCAAGCAGATGGTGCAGCGTGGCGGTGAGGTCGCGAGGCGATACGGGAGACGTGGCGGGGTAGCCTCCTTGGGGGTCGGTGGAGCCATAGATGCTACCCCCCTGAATGCCCGCCCCGGCCAGCAGGATCGATTGGGCATGGGGCCAGTGGTCCCGCCCTCCTTTGCCGTTCACCTTGGGGGAGCGGCCGAATTCTCCCAGCACGACGACCAGCGTCTCGTCCAAAAGTCCGCGGTCGGATAAATCCCGCAGCACCGCGGCGATGGCGGCATCGGCGGGGGGAACCAGCCGCTGCCGCAAGTGCGGGAAATTGTTCTCGTGCGTGTCCCAGACGGGAGAGTCATCCGGCCCCTCATAGTGCCAGTAAACCGTGACCAGCGAGACCCCCGCTTCCAAGAGCCGCCGCCCGAGCAGGCAGCCTTGGCCGAACAGGTGCTCGCCGTAGGCGGCGCGAATCGTGGCCGGCTCCGCGGTTAGATCGAATGCCTGATGCATGCCCGCTGAGCGGAGAAGGTCGAGCGCCCGCGCGTAGTTCGCATCCAGATCGGCGCTCGCGGCGCGCTGGCCGGCAATGTCCGCGCCGCGGTTGAAGGCCGTCTGCAACAGTCGCCGCTCGGCGAGCCGGGCCGGCGTGATGTCCGGCGGCAGCACGATGTCCGGCAGCCGAAAGCTCTTTTTGTCGGCGGCCGTTTCGATGCGCAGCGGATCGAAGCCCCGGCCGAGAAAGCCACCCCCTTGGCCGGGGAATTCGTTCACCGCGGCATCCTTGATGACCTCAGGCAAGGAGACGAACATGGGCGTGCCGCTTGCCGAAGGACGAGCCAGCGAGAGGAGCGAACCCAGATGCGGATGGTCATCGGGCCGCGGCTTGATGTCGGTCGCCGTTTTGGCGTTGGCCTGGAGATGATCAAACCCCGTCAGCAGCGTATAGCCGGCGGAGGTGTGAACCGTATCGTGATGGGTGAGCGAGCGGAGGATGCAGAATTTGTCAGCCACCTTGGCGAGACTGGGCATCAGTTCGCTGATTTGAATCCCGGCGACGTTGGTGGCGATGGGCTTGAGCTCGCCGCGAATCTCCGCCGGCGCGCTCGGCTTCATGTCCCACAGGTCCACCTGGGGCGGGCCGCCGGTAAGAAAGAGGAGCAGGCAGCGTTTGGCCCTGCCGAAGGATCCTTTCTGTTCGCCGGCAGGCAAGCGCTGGGAAAACAGATCCGGCAGCGCCAAACCGGCAGCCCCCAGCGACCCGATGCGCAAGAAGTCCCGCCGGCCCAGGCCGTCACAGAGCTTCGTGGGAGAACCGAGCACTCGGAACATGACATTCAACCTGTCACCGCGGTTCGGCAAAGTCAAGCCATAGCTTAGCCCCCGCGTCCACGCGGGGAATGCGCCGCGTGGACGCGGCGGCTAAGCTTATTTCTTCCCCAACCGCCGCTGGGCTTGAAAGAACCTGGTGAGTATCTCGCCACATTCGGCAGCCATTACGCCGGGAATCACCTGACAGCGATGGTTCAGCCGGGGGTCGCTCAGCAGATGGAACAGCGAATCGACCGCGCCGGCTTTGGGGTCGGTCGCGCCGAAGACCACGAGGGGGATGCGGGCCTGCAGGATGGCCCCCGAACACATGATGCACGGCTCCAGCGTCACGTACAGCGTGCATTCCTCCAGTCGCCAACCTCCCACCGCAGTCGCGGCCTGGGTAATCGCAATCATCTCCGCGTGGGCGGTCGGATCCTTGAGCTGCTCCCGCTGGTTATGGGCGCTGGCGATTACCTGCTCCCCCCGCACAATCACCGCCCCAATCGGCACTTCCTCTTCCAGGATCGCTTGCTTCGCCTCGCCGAGAGCCTGCCGCATGTAGTGGTTGTGAAGCATGAGCGAAGGAACTCGCAACTCAGCTACTTGAGAGGCTTCTTGGAGATATACGGCATCGATGGATTGACCATCACCCGCTGAGCCTTGGGATCGATGACCAGGTCCATGTCTTCCATGGGGATTGCGCCGAGCAGCACCTCGGTGTCGCCGGGAAGAACCATGGCATCCACCATGCACCGCCTGTGCGGGATGCGAATTTCAATAGGGCCGACGACGTCGTAAGTTCTTGTAGTCCCGTCCGCCAGCTCCGCGAGACGTTCCTCAATCTTTTCGAGGCCAAGCTGTTGCTGGATATTTTCATTAATGGCCAGCATGTACGCGCCGCTGTCCACTAGAGCCGTCACATTCAGCTTGCGAACCTCATCCTCGCGCAGTTTACCGCGACGAGCGAGGACCAGATCCCCGCCGTTGATGAGTTCCAGATCGATGTGAATCAAACCCATAGGCTGTGATTATACAACATCGGGACGCGCCCACGCACAGCCGCGGGAGTGCCAACCGTTTCAGCGGGCGGTTAAGAGGCCATCGTCTTCCCCACCTTCGAGTCCTCGGCGGCCAGGGCGGGAAGCTCCAGGATGAATTTACTGCCGATGCCCAGGGTGCTCTCGACGTGAATGTCGCCGCCGTGCTCGCGGAGGATTTTCTGACTGACGGGGAGCCCCAGGCCGGTGCCGCGGGCGCCTTTGCGGGACTCGAAGACGGAGAATATCTTCTTGACGTCTTCGGCGGCAATCCCCTCGCCGTTGTCGGCAACGACGATGCGGACGGTGCGGTCTCCCAAGGCATACTCGATGCTGACTTCCACCCGCGCGCCGTCTTGTTTCTCGCAGGCGTCGATGGCGTTCGTCACGACGTTGAGAATCGCCCGGTGCATCAGCTCCGGATCGAACGTGAACATCGGCAGGTCCGCACGCGGCTGCCAGGCGAGCTGGGCGGCGGCTTCGGCGGCGCGGGTTTGCATCAACTCGACGACATCGCTGACGGTTTCATTGAGGTCAGCCGCGATCAATTCCGGCTCGCGGTCCTTGCTGAAGGTGAGCATGTCGAGGACGAGGCTGGAAATCCGCTCTTGATTTTTTTCCACAATCCGCCAGCCGCGACGGATGACGTCTTGGTCACTCGCCTTCAGTCCTTCCTCGATCAAGTAGCTGCCGCCGCGAATGCCTTGCAGGATGTTCTTAATATGATGGGAAAGCGTGGCAATGGTCTGCCCCATCGCCGCTAGCCGCTCCGCGTGGACCATCGCGGAGTAATACGACGTGTCCTCCACCGCGAGGGCCGCCTGGTGGCCGATGGCGACCATCAGTTTGAGGTGTTCTTCGGTGAATTTGTTGGGGGTGCGGAGCGGCAGCTTGCCCGGCGGCGTGTAGGTATCGATATAGATGACGCCGACGATGCCGTAGCGACCCTGCATGGGGACGCAGATCGCCTCGCGGACGCCCAGCTTGAGGATGCTGTTGGCGGGATCCCACCGCTCGTCATCTTTGGCGTCGCTGGTGAGCACGCCTTCCTTCTGTTGCAGCACGTAGTCCAGGATGGTGCGGCTGACGGAGAGCTTTTCGTCGGGTCTGGTCCCCTTGCGGTTGCGGCTGACGGCGGGTTCGAGCTCGCCGGTCTCGTGGCTGGAGAGCATGATCAGGCCGCGGTCCGCTTCGACCCATTCAAAGATCAGCTCCATGATGCGGTGCAGAAGCTGATCGATGTCGAGCGTATGACTGACGGCGAGCGCCGTGCGGTACATGATCTGCAAGTTGCTGCGGGCCCGGGCCAGCCAAGGGCTGTCGGCGGAATCGGGGACGCGGAAGACCTCACTTTCGTCCTGGGAGAGTGACTTCAGGATGCGCGAGCCGCTGGTATGCAACTCGCCGACGATGTCAACCTCGTGAGCGAGGTTTCGTGACGAGTGTTCCTGGATATCGGTGAAGAGCATCAGCGAGCGGCCGAGCAGGACGCGGTCGCCGGTCTTCAGCAGCCGCTCCTTGACCGGCTCGTTGTTGACAAACGAGCCGTTGGAGCTGCCGAGATCGGTGAGGACATAGCCGGCTTCGTCCTTGCGGAGACGGGCGTGCTGGCGGGAGGCTTCGCTGTCGTTGAGCTGAATCAGATTGCTACTGTCGCGGCCAAGCGTGAGCTCAGCCGGCAGTTCGAACCGCTTGCCGCGGTCTCGACCTTGCATGACGAACAGGGAAGCCATGGTGATCTCGTCGGGTGGCACGCCCACGGCTTTGCGTGGGCGTGAAGCGACGCCCAAACAATCAACACACCCACGCAAAGCCGTGGGCGTGGCACCCGGTCATCCAGAACATGCCTGCTACGCCACTCGCGCCGCTGCCGCCAACTCCTGGATTGTATGAACCAGGGGAGCGAAGTGGTAGGGCTTGGAGAGGATGCGGCTGGCGGGGAGTACCGAGTCCCGGCGGAGCTTGCCGAGAATGATGAGCGACGAGCTCTCGCGGTCGAGCTCCTGCCGCAACTGCAATTGCACGGAGCCGCTCAAGGCGTCGTCGGCATCGAGGTCGAGCACGATCACGTCGGGGTGATGCTCCCGCGCGAGCGCCAGGCCGGAGGTCGCTCCCTCCGCTTCAAAGATTTTCAGGCCCCGCTGGTGGAGCACCGTGCGAAGGACTTCGCGGTTTTCCGCGGAAGGATCGACGACGAGGACGGAGGAGGGCATGGATTTTTTTGGAAGGAGTGACGGGCGGGAGGGGAAGAATAGCAAGTGAGGGGAGCGACGTCAAACGGGGATTAACGATCCAGGCTCTTTTCGATCTCTTGCGACCGCTCGTCAAAAAACAGACTGTTGGGCTTGGGGTTCTGCTTTGCGTTTTTCTCCTGAGGGTCGCGCACGCTGCCGCTCATGCGCTGACTCCAGTCCGGGAACGCGGGGTCGTCTTGCGATTGTTTCAGCGAATCCAGCCATGAGCAGCCGGAGAGGAAAACGCCGAGAGCCAGCAGTGCTGCACTGCACGGAATGCGGAATATTGACGAGGCGAATTGGCGCACGGTCTTTCTCGCAGGCGGCAGTAAGTAGCGGACAAAGGCGAAGTAATACAGACGAATGGGCAGTTTGTCGAGTCGAAATCCGCGGCAATGCTAGCTCGCATGCCCTTAATACTGTCCCCGCCGCCTCTCTTTCGCCGGCAGGATTTCCAGGCAGGTAGTCCACCAGCCGCCAAGTATTGTGGCGATGAATTCTTCAGGGAGCCGTTCGCTCCGCATTTCAGCGGCAAGCTCCTCGTGGTCGTAGCGGACGGGGACAAACTCGGCGGCAAGTGTTCCATTGCGTCCTACCGAGAGGAGCGTGTACCAGACATTCGTCTGGCCGTCATTCTCCGGCCGGCCGAGGACGCCGACGTTGACGAACTTTCGGCCCCGGCTCAGGTCCCGCTGCCACTGGATGCCGGTATGAGTCGTGCAGATCACGTCCGCCTGGTATTCATCCGCCAAGTGGTCCAGAAACTGCGTGGAAGTCGTGGATTCCCACAGAAATTCGTTCATCTTCCGTGGACTGCCGTGGCAGAGCAGGACGCTGGCCGCTCCCAGTTGGAAGCGAATCTCGCCGGGACGACTCTTCAGCCAGGCCCGGTTCTGGGGCGACGTGTTGGCCAGTGTGTAGTTGTAACTGAGCTCGGCAAAGTAATTGTCTCGCGGATCGGTGTAGCCGCATTGGCAGTCGGGCAGCTCATTGCCGATGGAGTCGTCGTAGTTGCCGCGGATGCACTGAATGTTGTGCTCCCGCACGAGTGGGAAGACTTTGTCGGGATGCGGGCCGAAGGCACCGAGGTCGCCGAGGCAATAGATCGCGGCCACGCCTCGCCGCTGGGCATCCGCGATGGCAGCTTTTAGGGCCAGATGATTACTGTAGATGCCGCCGAAGAGGGCGACGATACGGTGCTCGAGATGCTGTTCAGACATGGCTGACCACAAGAATAGTACTCATCTCGCTCCGCGAGATGACTCCTCACGCGGAGCGTGAGGAGTACTTTCCTTTCCCCCGCTGCTGGGGTTGCTGCAGATCGCTCCGTATTGATAGCAAGTGGAACAAGCGCCGTGAGCCAGCGGATAGGCCGCCAGAGACTCCGACAGCGTTTGACCGAGCAGAGAATCGCCCGCTTCAATCAAGATCGGGCAAACGTGGACGCCGCGGTCGGTCACGATGCGGCTGTGTTCGCAGATGAGCTGGGTCTGATCATAGCCCTCCATCATCGCCACTGTCACCCGCTCTTCCGGTGGATAGCCGCAGGTTCGCTGCGCTTCCGCGCCGATTTGCAGCGTCGGCAAGATCTTGAGCCGCGGCCGCGCGTAGCCGAATTGTTGCAACATGCCAGCAAAACTGCCGACAACCTGTTGATCTTGCTCAAGCGGCCAGGTTCGAGCAGCCGTAATGATCGGCAGAAAGCCGTGCGCGACGAGCTTCACCACTCCTTTCATCGCGCGGGTGAAGGTTCCTTCGCCCCGGATGGGATCATTAGTTTCCGGCGAGAATCCGTCGATGGAGACTCGGAACTCGAGCGAATAGATGCTGCTCTCTTCCGCCTCCCGCAGCCGCACCAGCCACTCGTCCTTGAGCACGGTGCCATTGGTCAGCACGCTCGCCGGGCCATAGTTCAGCGTCAACTCCAGAATGGACGTCATCTCCGGGTTGAGAAACGGCTCCCCGCCGGTGAAGTAGTACTCCTTCACGCCGAGCCGGACCGACTCCTCCAGCCGCCGCTGCACCTCCTGCCGGGAGAGATAGCCAAAAGAGTCATTTTTGGGGCTGCAGCTAATAAAGCAGTGATGGCAGGTGAGGTTGCAAAGCGTTCCCGACACCTGGAACCATAAGTGGTCCAGGTGGGAGAGTCCAATCCGCGGAATTGCGCTGTCGTCGGTAACGGTCATAGCATCTGGCACATCGCACGCTGGTAATCGCTGCATTTGCGATGTTCAGCCATCTTAACTCGCCAGAAAATATGTGCAGCATCCCCCAAACAGGGGCCACAAAAGGTTTGTTCAGAATTTCTCTTCCGACTAGACTCAAGTGATTCACACTGAGTCCGCGCAATTGATTTCGGGGAGCATCAAAAAATGGGATTGCTACGCTCAATCTGGAGTAAAACATCCAAAAGCTGTGCCCGCCCAGCAAGCCCGCTTGGGTTAAGCCGCCCCTTGCGCGCGGAGCCGCTCGAGCCGCGGCACCTGATGGCGGTCAGCGTATTTCTCGATTTCGGGGATGCCAGCGGGGACAACAGTTTTGCGGAGAGGTTAAAGGAATTGGATCCATTGACTTTCTCCGATGATAACAAGATCAGCCTCCTCCAGACCAGCATCGCGGCGGCGGTGCAAACCGCCTTCACCGGTTATGACGTGACCTTTTCCCAAACCCTACCGACGGGCAATTTTGAAACGCTCGGCTTTGGCTGGAGGACGGATGCCGTGCTGGATGCTCCGGACCGGTTTGGCCAAGCGGAGCTCGACTGGCTCAATATCAACCATTCCACCAACGCAGGGGAAGCCACCGCCTACGTCTTCCCCACGGAGTTCACCAAGGCCGACCTCGCCAATCCGGCTCCGGTGGCCTATCTCAATCGGCTGGGGAATGCCCTCGCCTTTTGGGGCGTCCACGAACTGGGCCATGCCTTCGGCCTGGAAGATCAAGACGCCTTCGGCGACGTGAGCATCATTCCCGATGTCTACGCGAATACCTTTGGCGTACAGAACCGCAACTTCATGGCCGTTACCGCGTTCGGCCTCTCGGCGGCGCAGTTCGATTCACTTTCCGGTTTTGCCTTCTCTCCCCTCTCCCGTGTCAAGCTGGGCTTTGCCGAAGACCTCACCGCCAGCCCGCCGGCCACCACGCTGGAAAGTCCTGCGGACCATGACACGCCCGCGACGGCTCAGCAGTTGGTGTTCACACCCCTGGCGAGTGCTTCGGCTCAGGTCGTGGATGTGGAATTAGCCAGCGCCAGCACGGAGTCCGATTTTTACAAGTTCGACATGCAAGTCGGCGAGCTGCTGACGATCAATGCGCTGGCCACCAACACCTATGAGCATGTCGTCGATCCTTCCGAGCCCTTTTCCTTCGACACGGTCATCCGCCTCTTCAAGCCAGATGGCACAACGGTGGTAATGACGGCGGACGATATCCAGACCGGGGTGAACAAGTTCGGCGGCGGTGCCGGCACCACGCTGCTTGACCAGGACTCGCTGATTGTGAACTACCGCATTCCCGAAGGAGCCGGCGGCACCTACTTCGTGGAGGTCACTTCCAAGACGGAATTTCCCGGCTTTTACGATCTGCTCGTCGCCAAATGGACTCCCACGCTGACCCCCTGGCAGAACCCGTTCGAAGACTTCCGCGACGTGACCAATGATAACGGTACGATTGTCGCGCGCGACGCCCTGCGGGTGATCAATGAAATCAACCGCGTCACCGGCGGCGGCCGCCGCTTGCCCAACCCGGTGGTGGGGGCGGAAAATCCGGTCGTCGTGATCAATGGCGTCACCGAGTACTTCTATTTCGACGTCAATGGCGATAACTTTGTATCCGCGATCGATGCCTTGCAAATCATCAATTACATCAATAATCCGCCCCCTGTCGGCGGCGAAGGAGAGGGGCGCAGCTTCGCGGCAGACGAGGGTAGCGGATTGGCCCCGGCCCAGCACTCCGCGGTGGATGATTCCTTCGCCGCCGTCGGTGCCTGGTGGGCGATGGAAGACTCCAATGCGGGCGTGCGAGGGCGGAAGAAGTGATGCGGCGGCGGCTGGGGACTAGGGGCTAAGGAAAACATGTTCCCTCTTCCCTAGTCTCTAGTCCTCAACCCGCACACTCCGGGCACTTTCCCTTCAGAAAAATCTCCGTCACGTCCCCCAGGGCGGAGCTTCTGGTCCCCTTGGCCGGAGCGATCTTCACTTCCACGTCCGGCAAGCAAGTGACGGTGCCGCAGTCGGTGCAGACGAAATGCGGATGCTCGGCTCCTGCATGCCCTTCGCCGCGGCGGCTGCCGCCAGAAACACGGCGCAGCTCAAACCGCCAGGAATGATCCCCGGCGTCCAGCCGCGACAGCAGGCCCGCATCGGCCAACTCCACCAGGCAGCGGTAGAGCGTGGACTTATCAAACCCCGCGGGAACCAGTTCATCCGCCACTTCGGAATGACTGAGGGGCTTGTCCGCGGTGGACAGATGCTGCAAAACCGCCACCCGCGAAGTAGTGCTCCGCAGCTCGGCCGCACGGAGCGCCGCGCGGGCATCGGGCACCGACATTTCCGGTTGAGTCGGACGGCTCATGCTGTGAGAAGACGAGGAGAGGGCACGCCAAGCGTGTTTGGCGGTGTGCTCATCCTAGCAGAAGGTTCCCTCCCCCGCTGCATTTCTGCCGACGCCTCACGACCAGGCGTCCAGCAAATGTTTACGGTGCTGCTGGCGGCACAGGTTTTGGCACCTTAGCCAGTAAGTCTTGGACCCATTTCGAGAGCTGCGAGTCAGGGACGAAGCCGAGGGCATGATGACGGATGATTCCGTTGTGATCGAGGATGTAGATCACCGGCACCGCGGTGACGCGCCACTTGGCGCAGATTGGACCATCCGTGCCATCGACCCAGTTTTTCCAGGTCACTTTTCCGTTATCGACGAGCTGCTTGAGGGCAGGCTTTTTTCCTCGGAAGACGCCGACGAGCGCAAACGGAGCATCCTTCAAATCCTCCACCAGCTGCTTTTCATGGGGCCACATGAGCTGGCAGGGCTGACACCAGTCGCCCCAGAAATCGAGGATGACGACTTTACCACGGTAATCGGCCAGCTTGAATTCGGCACCGTCGAGCCCGACACCGCTGATCTCCATGGCCGGGGAAAATCAAAGGGGAAAATCAAAGGGAAAATCAAAGGGGTCAGGCTTCATTTTTCCGCTTAATGAAGCCTGACCCCTTTCTTCTTCCGTCTGCTGCGTCATTCAGGCCATGCACGAGCTAGGGATTAGCCCGGACTTCGCGCAGGCGAGCTAGCCTGCCGTCAGCCCCGCCAGAGTAGCGGGGCTTTTTGCTGCGCTGGTAGAATGAGGGGATGACAACTGTCCTGGCAGTTCCTCCGCTAACCCGCCAAGAGTGATTTCATGCGCCCTCAAATTTATGAAAGAGATGGCGTCAGCTACATCATTCGAGTGAGCAAGGATGGCTTTGGGCATATCGCGAAATGGACCTGCGATGAATGCGGCGTCAGCGGGGGCTTTAACGAGGCAAGCAAGACAGAAGAACAAGCGATTGACACCGCGAAGGTGAATCTTTCGACTCACCACCAACAAAAGCACCCTTCCCGCGCAGCCGCGCCTAGAGGAATCTCTCGCAGGGCCATCATCGCTGTGGGTGTTATCGGCGTCTTGAGTGCGTTTATCGTCTACATGGTGACGTGTGTTGACCTGCACGATTGGCAGGCAATCCAAGGTGAATGGACAGAGGTCAACAGCAATGGGTATAAATGGAGTTTCAGCGATAATGGGTTGGTAGACACTCCGTTTGGCAGGGACCATTACAGAATCAATCCCGTACTGCATACCATCGTATGGGGCGACTCACGGAATTGGTGGGGTGACACATACGAACTAGACGGGGACCGTTTAAAAATCTGGGTGCACGGCAAGGATTCAACAGTCCTATACGTTCTTAAGCGGATCGGGTCCGATTAAGGCATTCATTTGGTGGGCAGCCGTCCGATTTGGTGGGCAGAACGGATTCGGTAGGCAAAGCTCCATTTGTGGGCAGAATGTCGAGTTGCCCACAAACTCCGTTAAAAGCGCCCGTTTGTAGGCAAAGCCCTTTCCGCCTAAGTGTCCACCAGGAATTGGGCTGTTTCCGGTGCTAAAACCCTGTAACGCCAAGCCGTTCTTGATGATGGGGGTCCAGGCAATCAATGCATGCGTTCGGCATTGCGGCCACACTTGGGGAGTACCCGGTCTGCGCCTCGTTGGCGGTGGAGCCGTGACAGAACACTAACCCGAAGCGCAAGCGAGGGCGGGAAACGGATCCCCCTCGCTTGCGCTTCGGGTTAGTGTCAGGCGCGTCGCCCGAAAAGATTGATCTCTCAATCCCGCAGCGAGTAAGATGCAACGTTGATGACATCTGCAATAAAAAGTCTCTCGCCAACCTCCTTCGTTTCCACCCCTTGGTCCCGGCGTGAATTCGTGCGCGGGATTGGATTTGGCATGTTGGGAATGGGGTTGCCGGAATTGATGCGGGGAAGGGTCTTGGCGAATCCGCTGACGGCGAAGTTGGCTGCTCGGCCGGGGAAGGCCAAGCACTGCATCATGATTTTTCTCTTCGGCGGGCCGAGCCAGATCGACACCTGGGACATGAAGCCCGCCGCGGCGGCTGAGTATCGCGGCGAGTTTCAGCCGATCGCGACGGTTGTGCCGGGCATTAGTTGCTGCGAGCATTTGCCGCGGACCGCGCGGCTGGCAAAACACCTGGCCATCGTCCGGTCGGTCACCATGACCGGCCGCAGCGTGGGGGACCATCATGCCGACACCTACTACGTCCTGACGGGGCATCAGCCGGACCGCTCGTTCTTTGTGGAAGGGATCAATCGCAAGCCGCACCCGGGGGACTGGCCATGCCTGGGCTCCACGGTCGCGTCGCGCCTCCCGGCAAACCCGGAGCTGCCGGGGCTGGTTCAATTGCCGGCACGCTCGGGGGAGGTCACCAACTACATCAATCCCGGCCAGTTTGCCGGGCGGCTCGGGCCGGCCTGGGAGCCGCTGCTGGTGCGGGGGGAGCTCGACAAGCCGCGGCAGCTCTCCGTTCCCGCATTCGAGCTTCCCGCCGACATGCGGCCCGAGCGGCTCACCGGCCGTCAGACGCTGCTCAGGCAATTGGATGCGTGGCAATCGCAGGTGGAGCGCCCCGGCGGCCCGCTGGAGACCCTGCAGACCCATCAACGACGAGCGCTCTCCCTGCTGACCTCCGCGAAATCGAAGGAGGCGTTCGACATCAGCCGCGAGCCCGAGGCGACGCGGGCCCGCTACGGCGACGACATCAATGGCCAGAGCCTGCTCATGGCGCGGAGGCTGGTCGAGGCGGGAGTGCCGTTTGTGTGCGTCCACTGGATCGGGCGGAAAGTGGGGGCGGGGCTCAGTTGGGACACCCACAGCGACAACTTCGGGCAGCTCAAGAATGTGCTGCTGCCGGCCTTTGACGCCGGCTTCTCGGCGCTCCTCGAAGATCTGGAAGCTCGCGGCCTGTTGGAGGAGACGGTGGTGCTGGTGGCAGCGGAAATGGGCCGCACGCCGAAGGTGGGTGATCCGCGCACGGGCGGACAGGGACCGCCGGGACGCGACCACTGGATTCACTGCCAGACGGCGCTGCTGGCTGGCGGCGGCATTCGCGGGCAGCATTACGGTGCCTCCGACCGAGTGGCCGCCTATCCCGCCGACCGGCCCGTTTATCCGGAAGACCTGGCCGCGACCGTCTATCACGCGCTGGGCATCGACCAGCAGCTCGCCTTCACCGACCGCGAGGGGCGCACTCAGAGCCTCCTGGACGAAGGCCAGCCGTTGCCGTTGTTTTGAGGTTCCCCGACGGACCACTGACTTTTCCACCTATCTGGGTTCTTGCCGGGAGTAGGGTAAGTCTGGTATAGAAGTTTGTCCTTGGGGGCGACGTGTCGCAAGGAGCGGGCGTGCGAAATGGATTCCAGCCTCGCGGCCTGATGCATGCCCGAATTCTGGGCAGAAAAGCCCAAGTTTTCGGCAGCCGCCCCTTCCGTTTTGGCCCAAGCTGGCTCACGCGAAAACTCGCTAAGCCTTTTTGGTAAAGTAGTTTACGTCAATCAACCCAGCCGCCCGCATTGCCCTGGAGCTAGCGGCACATAAGCTGCAATCCCGCGCCTGATTACGCGCAAGGGTTCGCGGACTGTTTTTCATTTTTTCCAGGGTAGGAGTGGTAGAACCGTGAGTGGTAGTTCAGCTCGTCAGCAGGCCATTGAGGCCGTCACCAATTACAAGCCAGAGTCCCCGCCGGTCAACTTCCGGGAACTCTCGTCGAAGGATGTCTTCGGCGCGAATGTCTTCTCGCTCTCCGAAATGCAATCGCGACTCCCCAAGCCGATCTTCCGGTCGCTGAAGAAAACGATTGAGACCGGGGCCAAGCTGGATTCCACGATGGCCGACGTCGTGGCCGCGGCGATGCGGGACTGGGCCATCGAGAAAGGGGCCACGCACTATGCCCATGTTTTCTATCCGCTGACCGGCCTGACCGCCGAGAAGCACGACAGCTTCCTGGCTCCCGATGGCAAGGGCGGAGCCGTCGCCGAGTTCACGGGAGCGCAGCTCATTCAAGGTGAGCCGGATGCCTCGAGCTTTCCTTCCGGCGGCATTCGGGCCACGTTTGAAGCCCGCGGTTACACGGCCTGGGACGTCACCAGCCCGGCCTACATCCTGGAAAACCCCAACGGCACCACGCTCTGCATTCCCACCGCCTTCGTGAGTTGGACAGGCGAGGCCCTCGATAAGAAAACGCCGTTGCTCCGCAGCATGATGGCCCTGAACACGCAGGCCCAGCGGATTCTCAAGATTTTCGGCCACAAGGAAATCGGCATGGTTTCCTCCACGGCCGGGGCCGAGCAGGAATACTTCCTGATCGACCGCAATTTCTTCTTCGCCCGTCCGGATCTGCTCAACGCCGGTCGCTCGCTGTTCGGCGCCAAACCGCCCAAGGGGCAAGAGTTCGAGGACCAGTATTTCGGCGTCATCCCCGACCGCGTGCTGGCCTGCATGTTGGAGACCGAGCGCGAGCTGTTCAAGCTGGGCATTCCGGTCAAGACGCGGCACAACGAGGTCGCGCCCTCGCAGTATGAAATCGCGCCCGTCTATGAGAACGCCAACGTCGCCACCGACCATCAGCAGCTCGTCATGCTGACGATGAAAAAGGTGGCCCAAAAATACGGGATGGAATGCCTGCTGCACGAGAAGCCATTCGCCGGCGTGAACGGCTCGGGCAAGCACCTCAACTGGTCGCTGGGAAACAGCACCCAGGGGAATCTGCTGGAGCCGGGGACCGCCCCGCATACCAACACGCAGTTCCTGGTGTTTTGCGCCGCCGTCATCCGGGCGGTGCATAAGCACGCGCCTCTGCTCAGGGCAGTCGTGGCCACGGCCAACAACGACCATCGCCTGGGCGCGAACGAAGCACCGCCGGCGATTATCTCGATCTTTCTGGGTGATCAGCTCACCGGCCTGTTCGAGCAGATCAAGAAGGGCGAGGCCATGACCAGCAAGCAGGCCGGCACGCTGTCCGTGAGCGTCGACACGATGCCGTCACTTCCCATGGACGCCGGCGACCGCAACCGCACCAGCCCGTTCGCCTTCACCGGCAACAAATTCGAGTTCCGCGCCGTCGGCAGCAGCCAGTCGATTGGCGGCCCGCTCGTGGCGCTCAACACGATGATGGCCGAATCGCTGGACTACATCGCCACGGAGCTCGAAAAGGGGACCGGCGGCGATGCGGCCAAGCTGCCCGCCGCGGTGCAGAAGATTCTGCATGAAGTCATCACCAAGCATGGTGCGATCATCTTCAACGGCGACAACTACACGCAGGCCTGGCACGAAGAGGCCGAAAAACGCGGCCTGCCGAACTTCAAGACTTGCGTCGACGCTCTGCCGCAGCTCACCCGCCCGGAAGTGGTTGCCATGTTCGACAAGTACGGCGTGCTCACGCCGCGTGAGACGCAAAGCCGCCAGGATATTTACCTGGAGCAATACGTCAAGACCGTGCTGACCGAGGCCAAGCTGACCGTGGAGATTGCCCGCACGATGATCTTCCCGGCGACGGTTCGTTACCAGAGCCAATTGGCTGCCGCCTGCACGAACCTGAAGCAGCTCGGTTACACGTTCGACACCGACACGTTGGACGAAATTACCAAGCTGGTGAAGGCCATCCAGGACGGGGCCACCGCGCTGGAGAAGACCCTGGCCCATCACAGCAATGGCATCCTGGACGAAGCCAAGCATTGTTGCAACCAGATTCTGCCCGCCATGGCCAAGGTCCGCGACGCAGCCGACAAGCTCGAAGGGCTCGTCGCCGACGACCTCTGGCCGCTGCCGACGTATCAGGAGATGCTGTTCATTAAGTAGTCCGCTCACTCCGTGAGCGGACAAGAAAAGTAGGCTGCTCACTCCGTGAGCAGCCATTCCGGCACACTCCGTGTGCCGGCTACAAAACAGGCAAATCTCGCGGGCGGACGGATCAGTTCCTTCCGCCCGTTTTTCGTGTAGGGTGGGAGGGATGGACGTTGCCGCTCGTCTCTCCGATAACCTCGCCCGTGTTCGCCAGCGGATTGCCGAGGCAGCCGTTCGCACCGGACGCCTCGCGCAGGACATCCGGCTGGTGGGAGTGACCAAGTATGTGGATTTGGAGACAGCGCGGGCGCTGCTCGCTGCGGGGTTGCGTGACTTGGCCGAAAGCCGGCCGCAGGAGTTGTGGAAGAAAGCGGAGCTACTCAAGGAATTGCCCATTCGCTGGCACTGCATCGGCCACTTACAGCGGAACAAAGTGGAGCGCACCCTTCCGTTCGTCTCGCTCTTGCATAGTGGCGACAACTTGCGGTTATTGGAGGCGGTCAGCGCGGCGGCGGTGAAGCAGGGGCGGGTTGTGGAAACGCTGCTGGAGGTGAACATCAGCGGCGATGAAGCCAAGCATGGTTTCGCGGGCCAAGAGTTGCGCTCGTCGCTAGCGGCAATTGCGGCGCTCCCCGGGATAAGAGTTCGCGGCCTGATGACGATGGCGGCTCTGGAGGGCGGGAGTGAGCGGGCGCGGCGGGACTTTGCGGCGCTGCGAGAACTTCAGGGGAAGCTCCGGGCCGAGTGTCCGCCGCAAATCGAGTTGGCCGAGCTTTCCATGGGGATGAGCGGCGACTTTGTGGAAGCGATTGAGGAAGGAGCCACCATCGTCCGCGTCGGCTCGGCTCTGTTTGAGGGAATCGCTTGAATCAGAGATTTCCAGTTCTCTTCTTACCCATCAAAAGCATCCGGATAGATCACCACCTCCACCCGCCGGTTCTTCGCCCGGCCTTCCTGGGTGGCGACGGCTGCGAGCGGATGGTTGTCCCCCAGGGCGAGCATCGAAAGTTGCCGGGCGGGGACTCGGCCGCGGGTGACGAGCTGCTGGAAGACGGATTGGACCTGGGAGGCGGTGAGAGTATGCGAGGCGATGGCGTTGGCGCCGCCGATGCCGTCGCCGTGGGCCTCCAGCACGATCCGTTGCCGCGGATAGCTCCTGGCGACGGCATTGGCAATCTCATCCAGGATCAGCGAGCTGTTTCCCGTCGCCTGGGCGGTGCCCGGCACGAACAGCCGGTCGCTGGGAATCTCGATCCGGATGACCTCGCCGTCCTGCCGCACTTCCAGCCCCGGCAGATTGACCGCGGAGAGAGACTGTTTGACGGAATTGTTAGCCGTGATCGACGCGCCTCCCTTGAACTGCGTCGAAGCTTGCAGGGCTTTGATTTTCTGCTCGGCGTCTTTCCTGGCGGCGAGCGCCTCATTCCATTTGGTTCCCGCCTCGCCGATTTGCTTCTGCAAAATGGCCACTTGTTCCTGAGACGATTGCAACTGCCGGTCCCGGTCCGCAATCTGCCGGTGCAAATCGGCGTTGTTCCCATCGAGCTGCCCCAGCCGCCGATTGAGATCCGTCATCTGCGCGGTCAGCTTCCCCTGCTCGGATTGCAGAGCCGAAGTTTGCCCCGGCGAAAGAGCGCCGGCAGTTCCCGCCGGACGCTGAAACGGATTGTTCTGGCAACCCGCCGCCATCAGCACCGCCGCCAGCGCGCACGACCCCGCCAGGAAACTCCTGACGCGGCTGTGCGAAGGGATGTTCATGGATAAATCGGTGGAAAAGTGAAGGCGCGAAGTGGTCCGGGAAATCGGGGCGAATCGTAGCAATCCCCCTTGCGCCTCGCAAGGCGAAAAATCGCCCGACTTGCCTACTTTATGGAATCGAAACATCGTAGGAATCTCCTATCCCGCCGCCCGCGGGGCCAAAAACTCCCGGCGGCGCTCCTGGGGGGAGTGGCGTTTATCCTGCCGGTGCCGCATTTCATGTCGCTTGCTAGTCTTTCCTCGGGGGACATTAGAAAACGTGATTGCGTTGTCTGCTGGCAGAAGCCCGCATTCCTCCCCCTCTCCCTTCTCCTTGGCGAGAGGGCCGCATTCCTCCCCCTCTCCCCGTGGGAGAGGGCCGGGGTGAGGGTCTGCCGTCTGCAAGGAAACGAGCTCCACAGCCTCGGCCATGCCTGCTTTCCGCGGCCCAGCGTCCCATACTCGCTGGGCATATTCTTGGAACTGCTCGTCGGTCCAGGCGGCACATCCTGGATCGCTTTGAAGCTGATTTATAAGCTGTTTGCACACTTCGTTTTTGAGGTATTCCTCGGTCCGGTCGGGCGACTTATCCCCTTTCCCTGCCTGAACTTGCGGCGGGACTATTTCCGCCGCCACGGAGCTTTTTTCGTTTTTCTTTATAAGCGGCTTTTTGACCTGCCGCTTCGCTGGTTCCTCTGTCTCCTGCCCACTGTCCCCTGTCTCCTGCCGCGCCTCAGCCATCGCATCCCGCCTCTGCCGCTCCTCCGCGAAGGCCATTTCCCGCTGCGTACGGCCGGTGATGTCCACGCCGGCCAGGCGGGCCTTGGCCTGGGCCAGGCGAAGGGCCGTGTTGATCAATCCGGCTTTGGCGCTTTGTCCTCCCACCGTCTTCGTCTCCGTCCAGTTCACAACGCCCCGCGTCCCTGCTTTTTTGGTCACCTTGTCCTTCCTGCTTTCCTCCAAGTCGTGCATCGTCTGCTGGAGAAGAAAATCGATCTGGGCCTCGACCACAAACTTCCCCACGGCCATCTCCCCGTCCGTGCTCTCGTTTTGCCGTACACGCGGCAGCGACCGGTCCAGCCACTCCCCCACCTCCACCACAATCTGCGACACCCGCGGCTGGCTGACCCCATGCTCCGCCGCCACCTCGCACTGCCCCCGCTGCCGCACCACCACCGCCTCAAAAATCAGCCGATCCCGCAGTTGCGGCGGCTGAAGCTCGCGAAGCTGTTCATTCAGGAATTGCAGATCGAGGGACATGGGAACCTCCGGGAAAACGCTGGGACCAAAGGGACTGGATAGACTTGTTTGTTCAGTATACACTAGTACCCATGCAAATCCAAGAGGCTCCCAGAACATTTTCCCAAGATTTTTTTCTCGCCACGAGGGTCGCAAAAGCCCCGGCAGGGGCGGCAGGATCCCAGCCCACGGCGCAAGCCGTGGGTCGATGGCGATAAGCCAAAAAACAGCCCCGGCAGGGGCGAAAGAAGGGTGCCTGGGCCTTCGTAGTCACCACCTGCGGTGGGCGGGCCGTCGCATCATTTACGCCGCGGAATGCTCCTGGTCCCGGCCGCATCGCCCGAGCGTCACCCTCTTTCGCCCCTACCGGGACTCTCCGATTTCGTTCTCCATTTTCCCACGGCTTGCGCCGTGGGCTGGTATCTAACACCGCTGCCGCGGCTGGAGACGGCCCACTGGAACCCAATCGGGGTTACCGAACAAAGCCCGGGGTCGCGAGGCCTTGCGAGCGCACCCCGGGGACATCAATGAACCGATTTGGCATAACCGCTACGCGGTTACCCCGTGCGTCGCCGCGTCCACTAGGTGACCCTTTCAGGGTCCAGTTTGTTTCGGACGCTGTTAACCCAGGCTGCGCTCGCAAAGCCTCGCGAGCCTGGGCTTTGCTGGATTATCCCTTCGGGATGAAAGTACGGGATGAAGACGATAAGATGTGTCACGGACGCGAAAGTTGCCTCCTGCCCACAGGCATTCCACCAATGATTGAATTCTCTCAACCCGAGCTTCTCAACGCGGTAAAGAAATACGAAAAGCAGGAGACGAAACTTCTGGCCGATGCGGAGGCTTTCAGCGTGCAATGGAGGTATGCGAATGACGAGATGTTCGGGCTCTTTCCACTATTCGACCAAATTGGATTCCGTGGATCGAGCATGTGGCAGCCGGCAAAACGCAGGTGGCTAAAGGACGCAACGGGCTACTGGCACAAGCATGGATTTGACGAGCAAGGGAGGGTTCGGCTGATTCGCCGTTATGACGACTTGAATACGCTGTTTGTCTATTTTGACCAGTGGGTCGACGAAGTTGTCTTTGGCGGTCGCGGAACTTCGCTGCGCCGTTACGTCCGTAAGAATGGCCGCACGATCGCGGAATACGATTACCAACAGGATCCGCACCAGTATTCGCTGGAAATATTTGAATATGACGACAATCGGTGCGTAGGATCTGTGGCACACTCGTGGTTTGTCAGCGATGGAAATTGGATCGCGGCAACATGGACAACAAAATGCGTCTTTGAGTACGACGCCGAGGGTCTTGTTAAGGTTTTTCGCAACAGGGGCAAATTCCTTGGCGGAAACACGCTGGTCTACGTTCGTCCCAAGCCCAAGTCGACTGCCAAGGACAAAAAGACGTCGCGCCGCCCTTTTGTGGGTTACACAATGGCCCTGCCGGCAGGTGCCGAGCCGGAATACGCCGTATACACCGATGCCTACGGCCTAGAGATGACAATTGACGACGAGTGGCCAATCGACACCGTCATTTTGACGCCGCCGGAACTGGTATATGTCGTCACGGAGCAAATCGATGTCACCTCAATGGGCACCGTCTTCGCCGGCGCGAGTTCTGCCCCGCCCGACGGCAAGCTGGCGAAAGTGAAGGGTGACGGCGGTAAATGGTTGCTTCTCGATGCAAGGGAATCCGACGTCAGTGCTCATGTCAGTTCCGCGCTGAAGGTGAAGTTGAACCTCATCCTGTCGGTTTCTAACCCGGAACAAATCTCACACGCAGTCAAGGATGCCGGAAAGTTGAACGCCAAGCAGTTGGTAGTTGCCTTTCGACCACAGCGTGAGTTGCCGCCTGAAAAAGCCCAGGAACTCGCGGCCGAAATGCGCAGCGAATTGCGCACGCTAGGCTGCGAAAAAAGTCGCGTGGTGGTTGCACAGAAGCTCGACAAGAGCAACGTCATGGAATACGTCAATCAGCCCGATATTGACGGAGTCCTGCTTTACGAAAGTAGTTTTGGCGAGGTGCTGGCGGTTCTTGGCCTGATCGCTATGCACCGCTGAAGTTACCTACTGCCAATCCTCGATTTGCAGACCGGGAACCCGTCCGAATTCACGCGTATTATGCGTGACCAGAATCAGGCCGTGCGCTGTGGCGATGGCGGCAATCAAAAGATCATTCGGGCCGATGGATGTTCCGAGCGCGGCTAGGTGTGCCCGAATCCGACCGTACTCCGCGGCTGCCTGGTCGTCGAAGGGAAGCGAAGGGAATTGCCCGCAAAAGGTGCTCACTTCGTGCAGGTTGCGAGCGGGCTGTGCGCTGCGGTAGGCCCCATAAATCAGCTCCGCCACGACAACCGAACAGACAGCGATACTTCCTGGCGGGGCGGCGCTCAGTTTTGCCGTGACCTTAGATGCGGGTCCGTTTCGCAGAT
The DNA here is from genome assembly GCA_046593355.1 of Pirellulaceae bacterium. Lineage (GTDB taxonomy): Bacteria > Planctomycetota > Planctomycetia > Pirellulales > Pirellulaceae > SXOA01. Next base: position 38,495 of record JBKJNY010000154.1, read on the forward strand.
GGTCAATGCAGGAATTTGCGTCCAGCAAATGAGTCACGGCAACTCCGTTCGCTCCTCATACTCGCCTTGATCGTGGCGAATGAAGGTCGGATCAGGGATGCTTCCTGCCGTGGACAGCACGCGCTTCCGCCACTCTTCTTGGGACAGAGTTGGACGGAGAGGTTCGACGGTGATGTTCACCTCCTGGTTGGCCTCGGCGGCTCCCAGAGGCAGGGTAAGCTGCAGCACGCCGTCGCTGCCGACTTTGGAAGTTAAGACGATGGGGCTCATAGGTATCCTCGCCCTTCATTGTACCTCAAGCGGCGGCAATCGTGAAACCTGCGTTTCGTTACGACGTCCTTCCTGGCCGCAGATAGATAAAACTCTTCCCCAGTTTTCCACCGTAGTTCCCGGCGGAGATGCGGAGCAGGCCGGGGGTGGTGGCGGAGGCGGCAATGGCGGCCTGGGTGGCGCGGGAGATGGAATCGAGGTCGCGGCCGTTGATGATGATTTCCATCACGGAGTTGATGCCCGGCGATAGCTCGGATTTGGCTCGCGGGTCGTCCCGCAGGAGCGGGCAGAATTTTTCGTAGGTGCTGGCGACGGTGAAGGAATATTTGCTCCCCGCTTTGGAGCCGCTGCCGGCGATGCCGCCGGGGAAGGGCATGATGACGCCGGGGCACTTTTGGACTGCCGCCACGCCCGCCTCGGCCGCGGCCAGGGCAGCTTCCGCGGACTCCCCTAGATACCACAAGTTTCCCCCCATCAGCCCTTCCGCATACCCCAGCCGGCGGTCGAGGAGAAATTCGCCGCCGAGCGTCGGAATCCACCACATCTTGCGGCCCCATCGCTCCACCCGCCGCTGAAAGCCGTCGCCGAAAAACGCGACCTTCCGCCCCATTTTGAAGTGTGTGTCGGCATCGATGAGGTTGAAGCAGGCCGCCGTCGGGCAGGTGAGGACGTTCTGGCTGATGCGGACCAGGGCCGCCATTTCCAGGGCCCGCACCCGGTCCTTGCGGAACCGGGGGACATGGAGCTGAACGACCGCCCCCGGACGGCCGTCGGGCGTGAACGCTGGTTCGCCCGTGTCCGGGCCGACGTAGCGGTCGAGCCCGGCTTCGCAGTCGCAGAGGATGGTGCTGGAGCCGTTGCCGGTGACGGCCTGCACGGCGTGCTCGACCCACCGGCGATTCACGGCGGTGATCAGAAACTCGACGTAGATGCTGCGGAAGGCTTCGGCATAGGTGTCGTCGATGACGGCGGACATGGGAGGCTATCCTCGCCCCTGTCCCGGATATACGGCCTTCTCCGTGACGACCTGGTCCATGAAGACGTCGTGCGAGCTGACCACGAGGTCGTCGAACAACTGGCACTCGTAGCACAGGCCAATCAGCGGACAGTCGGGGCGGACCCGCTGCAACAGCCGATCGTAGTAGCCCTGGCCGTTTCCCATCCGTCCGCCGCGGCGGCTGAAGGCGACTCCCGGCACGACGACGAGGTCGAGCTCCTCGGGCGGTACTTCTTTGCCCGCTTCCCCCCACCGCTCGCGCGGCGGCTCGAGAATTTTCCACTTGCCGACCACCAGTTCGTCCATGCTCTGCAGCCACCACAGGCCGAGCTTGTTGGCTCCGAAATCGTCGACGGTGCAGTACGGCACGACGATTTTTTTGCCACTCGTTAGAGCTTCCGGAAGGGCGTGCCGCGTCCGCAGTTCCGAGCGGCAGTCGAGATACCACAGCACGGTATTTGCCCGCTGATACTCCGCCAGTTGCATGAGGGCGGTCGCCGCCGCCTCGCTCGCGGCCTCCTTCTCCGGTTGGGCTGCGCGGGCATCATAAGCCGCCCGCCGCATGGCACTTTTGGCGTCGGCGGGCTGAGTGAGTGCGGTGGACAGAGAAGGCTCCTCCAGGAGGAAGTGCGATGTTTGGCGGGCGTTCCCTTGACCATCCCGTGAGGGAGGTGAAGTGTCAAGACGCCGTTCACTTTCCCTCGCCCGCGGCAGCAGTTAAAGTCGTAGTATCCCGCCTTACTTGCCGCAGGATCCTCCCCATGCGATCTGATCTGCCATTTATCGATTGGCCAAGCTCTTCCCAAACTAGCCCGACGCGCATGCGAGGAAGGGTCGGGATCGTCTTAACGACGCTTTTTTTAGGCACCGCTCTCGCCGACGAGCCGAAGCTCCCTCCTCCCGCCGACCGCAAAGTCGATTTTGTGAAGGACGTCCAGCCGCTGTTTGAGGCCCGCTGCTATGAATGCCACGGTCCGAAGAAGCAGGAGTCGGCGTTTCGGCTGGATCACAAGGCAACGGCCATGCATGGGGGAGAAATCGGGCCGGCGATTGTGGCCGGGAAGAGCGCGGAGAGTCCGCTGGTGAAATATGTCGCCGGAGTCGACGCAGACCTCAAGATGCCGCCCAAGGGGGATCCGCTGACGGCAGAGCAAGTCGGAATCATCAGGGCGTGGATTGATCAGGGGGCCGAGTGGCCGGACAGCGCGTCGGTGACGCTCGATCTGCGCGGCAAAGACCACTGGGCGTTCAAAGCTCCCGTTCGTCCCGCCGAGCCGGACGTGACCGACAAAACCTGGTCCAAAACGCCGATTGACCGCTTCATCCTCGCCCGGCTGGAGAAGGAGAAGCTGAAGCCCTCCGCCGAGGCGGACAAGATCACGCTCCTTCGCCGGCTCTATCTCGATCTCATCGGCCTGCCGCCGTCGCCCAAGGAAGTGGATGAATTCCTGGCGGAGGCGTCTCTGACAGGCGGTGATCCGAAGGCGTATGAGAAGGTTGTGGAAAAACTGCTCGGGTCGCAGCATTACGGCGAGCGCTGGGGCAGGCACTGGCTCGACGCCGCCCGCTATGCCGACAGCGACGGCTATGAGAAGGACAAGCAGCGGAACATCTTTTTCTACCGCGACTGGGTCATCGGGGCCTTCAACCGCGACCTGCCGTACAACCAGTTTGTCATCGAGCAGCTCGCGGGGGATTTGCTGCCGAACGCTACGCAGGACCAGATTGTGGCGACCGGCTTTCTGCGGAACTCGATGATCAACGAGGAGGGGGGCGTGGACCCCGAGCAGTTCCGGATGGACGCGATGTTCGACCGGATGGATGCCGTGGGGAAAGGCGTTTTGGGCCTGACCATCCAGTGTGCCCAGTGCCATACGCACAAGTTCGACCCGATCCAGCACGAAGAGTACTACCGGCTCTTCGCGTACCTCAACAACGACCACGAGGCCCAGCGGGTGGTCTATACGGCGGACGAGCAAATGCGGGCCGCGGAATTGGCCCGGCAAATCAAGGACCTGGAAGCCGGACTGATGCACAGCTCGCCGGATTGGGAGGCGAAGCTGGCCCCCTGGGAGCAGAGCGTGCAGACGCCCGTTAAATGGACGACGCTCGCCATAGAGAATGGCGGGGACAACAGCCAGCGGTACATCCCGCAAAAAGACGGCTCGATTCTCTGCCAGGGTTACGCGCCGACGAAGTTCGACACGCACATGAAGGGGGAGAGCCCGCTCAAGACCGTCCGCGCTTTCCGCGTGGAATTGCTCAACGACCCGAACTTGCCGTGTAACGGGCCGGGGCGTTCCTTCATGGGGACCTGTGCCCTGACCGAGTTCAAAGTGACCGCGACCGACAAGCAGGATCGGGCGAAGACCGGCTCCGTGAAGATTGCCAAAGCCGCCGCGGACTTCGGCAATCCCGAGCGCCTACTGGAGCCGAACTTTGACGACAAGACCGACAAGCGGCGGGTGACCGGGCCGATTGAATACGCCATCGACGGCAAGGACGAGACTGCCTGGGGCATCGACGCCGGCCCCGGCCGCCGCAACGTGCCGCGGGTCGCCATCTTCATTCCGGAGAAGCCGGTGGAAATGGACGGCGGGACGGAGCTGAACATCTTCCTGCGGCAGATGCACGGCGGCTGGAACAGCGACGACAACATGAACAACAACGTCGGCCGCTTCCGGCTGAGCGTGACCGACGCGGAGGTGAACCCGGCGCTCGAAACGCTGCCGCCGAGGGTGCGGGAAGTTATGCAGGTGGCGCGCGAGCAAAGAAGCGCGGCGCAGACGGCTGTACTTTTCTCCTATTGGCGAACGACGGTGCCGGAATGGAAGGAAGCCAGCGACAAGATTGAATCGCTCTGGCAACAGTGGCCCCAAGGCTCGACCTCACTCATTCTCGACGCTCGCGCCGAACTGCGAGACACTCGCATCCTCAGCCGCGGAGACTTCCTCAAGCCGACGCGGCCGGTGAGCGCGGGAGTACCGGCGTTCCTGCATCCACTGGCCGACCCCGACTCCCCGCCAACGCGGCTCACGTTCGCCAACTGGCTGGTGGACCGCCGCTCGCCAACGACGGCCCGCGTTTTTGTGAACCGGGTTTGGCAGGCGTATTTCGGCACCGGCCTCGTCAGCACGCCCGAGGATTTCGGCCTGCAAAGCGACAAGCCGTCGCATCCGGAACTGCTCGACTGGCTGGCTTGCGAGTTCATGGACCAGGGCTGGAGCATCAAAGGGCTGCACCGACTGATTGTGAAATCCGCGGTTTATAAGCAGTCGTCGCGCATCATGCCGGAGCTTTACGAGAAGGATCCTTACAACCGGCTGCTCGCCCGCGCTCCGCGATTGCGGGTGGAAGGAGAAGTGGTGCGAGATGTGGCGCTTGCCGCCAGCGGACTGCTCAACCCCAAGGTCGGCGGCCCTCCAGTGTTCGCTCCCGCCCCGGCTTTCCTCTTCCTGCCGCCGGCCAGTTACGGCCCGTTTGTTTGGACCGAAGCGACCGGCCCGGAACGCTATCGCCGCGCCGTCTACACCTTCCGCCGCCGCAGCACGCCCTATCCCATGTTGACGAATTTCGACGTCCCCAACGGCGACTTCTCCTGCGTCCGCCGCACCCGCAGCAACACGCCGCTGCAAGCCCTGACCACGCTCAACGAAACCGTCTTCATGGAATGCAGCCGAGCAATGGCCCTTCGCGTATTGAAGGAAGCCGGCAAAACCGACGACGAGCGCCTCGCCTACGCCTTCCGCCTCTGCGTCAGCCGTTCGCCGGAACCCGATGAACTCACCGCGATCAAATCCCTCATGGAAAAGCAAAAACAGCGCATCGCCGACGGCTGGGTGAATCCGGCAGAAATCGCGACGGGTGAAGCAGGGGGCAAAATCGCGCCGCCAGAGGGAACCACTCCCGCCGAGGTCGCGCTCTACACGCTGGTCTCGCGCGTGCTGCTGAACATGGATGAGACGATTACGAAAGAATAGAATATGTCAGTAGGAACCAAACCATGATTATCAAAGCCCCCGCGCTCGTGACAGCCGAAGAGTTGCTGGATATGCCCAACAGCGTCGATTACGAACTGGTGGACGGAATTCTCGTGGAGCGACAAATGGGTGCCGAATCCAATGCGATTGCCGTAGAGTTGGCCTTCTTGCTGGGAATTCATTTCAAACAGCACGGCCGAACCGGACACGTCTTCATGGGGGAAACCGGTTTCCGAATTTTCCCGGACCGCCCCAATCTCATCCGCAAGCCAGACCTTGCATTTGTTCGTTTTGGTCGTTTTCCAGATGACAGCCGCCGTCCAAGGGGACACGTCAACTTTGCTCCGGACCTTGCCGTGGAATCAATTTCTCCCCATGACCTGGCCAGCGAAGTGAACGAGAAGATTGCGGAATACATCGAAGCCAAAATCCCGCTCATTTGGTTCTTTGACCCTGATTCCAAGACCATTCAAGTGTTTCGCGCCGACGGATCCACGCAGCGATTGCGAGAGTCGGACGAACTCTCCGGCGAAAATGTGATTCCAAACTTCCGTTGCCGCGTGAGTGAGGTATTCGCCCCTCCTGAACCGCCTTCATCTCCGGGCCAGTAACAAACATCGTCGGATATCGCCATGACCTCCCCCACTTTGCACTCTGCACTCTCCACTCTGCACTCTCCCCCCACCCCCGCTCGCCGCTGGTTCTTCCAAGAATGTGGCGTCGGCTTGGGTGCGATTGCGCTCCAGTCGCTGCTAGGTGGAAACGGAAGCAACTCGGCAGTTGCCGCTCCCGCCTTCGCCGACCCAATGTCCCCCAAGCAGCCGCACTTCGCCCCCAAGGCAAAGCGGGTGATCTATCTCTTCATGGCCGGCGCGCCGAGCCACCTGGAGATGTTCGACAACAAGCCGAAGCTGGCGGAGATGGATGGGAAGCTGCCGCCGCCGGAATTGCTCAAGGGATACCGGGCGGCTTTCATCAACCCCAACAGCAAGTTCCTGGGGCCGAAGTTCAAGTTTGCGAAGCACGGCCAAAGCGGGGCGGAGCTTTCCGAGCTGTTGCCGCACCTGGCGAAGGTGGTGGACGACATCGCCATCGTCAAGTCCATGCACACCGACGCCTTCAATCACGCCCCGGCTCAGATTTTCATGAACACCGGCTCGCAGCAGTTCGGCCGCCCGAGCTTCGGCTCCTGGACGACCTACGGCCTGGGGAGCGAGTCGCGGGATCTCCCCGGCTTTGTGGTCTTCAGCTCCGGCAAAAAGGGCACCAGCGGCGGCTCATCGAACTGGGGCAGTGGCTTTCTGCCGACGGCGCACAGCGGCGTCCTCTTCCGCAGCGGGGCGGAGCCCGTGCTGTTCCTCGGCAGCCCGCCGGGCATCGACCGCCAGGCCCAACGCGATTCGCTCGACGCCCTCCGCACCCTCAACGAAAAACGGCTCGGGGTCGTCGGCGACCCCGAAATCGCCGCCCGCATCAGCTCGTTCGAGATGGCCTACCGCATGCAATCGAGCGCCCCGGAACTCATGGACCTCTCGCAGGAGCCCAAGGAAACGCTGGCCATGTACGGGGCCGAGCCCGGCCAGCCGTCGTTCGCCAACAACTGCCTGCTCGCCCGCCGCCTCGTCGAAAAAGGAGTCCGCTTCGTGCAACTCTTCCACGAAGCCTGGGACCAGCACGGCAACCTCGTCGCCGACCTCAAGAAAAACTGTGCCGACACCGACCAGGCCTGTGCCGCGTTGCTAACCGACCTCAAGCAACGCGGCCTGCTCAAGGACACGCTCGTCATCTGGGGGGGCGAATTCGGCCGCACGCCGATGGTGCAAGGCGGCAACGACGGCCGCGACCATCACCCCAACTGCTTCACCATGTGGCTGGCCGGCGGCGGCATCAAACCGGGCCTCACCCTCGGCCAGTCCGACGAATTCGGCTTCAACGCCACCCAGGACAAGGTCCACGTCCACGACCTGCACGCCACCCTCCTCCACCTCCTCGGCTTCGACCACACCAAGCTCACCTTCCGCTTCCAAGGCCGCGACTTCCGCCTCACCGACGTGCTCGGACAGGTGGTGCAGAAGCTGATTACGTAGAAACGTCATCCGCCAGAGATTGACAAATCCATAGAATCAGATATTCTTATTTCATGAGCGACACCGCCATCACCGTCACGCAGGCCGCTCGCAATTTCGCGGACTGCGTCAACAAGGCGCACTATCAGGGGCAATCGTTTGTGCTGCTCAAGAACGGCGTCCCTTTCGCCCGGCTCATTCCTGCGAGCGCTCCTACCAATACCGGAAAGGAGCTAGCCGCCGCGTTGCGGGAAGTGCAACTTTCGGCTGAGGATGCGAGAGCGTGGAGCCGTGCGAAAGGGACGCCGTTCTTGAGCAGCACAAACGATTGCCCCTGATAGTG
>JBKJNY010000160.1:0-51705 GCA_046593355.1 Pirellulaceae bacterium
GGAGGCCCGCGGACATGGTTAAGTTCCTTTCGTCAAGGGTTCGGAAATCAAGACAATTCCCGAAACTTAACCCCGCGGCCTCTTTCTCCATAGCATCTGAAGCGCAAGCGAAGGACATTGCGGCCAGCCGGATCGGCCCGTCATGACGACGGCGCTTTCCTTCGCTGGCGCTTCAGGCTTGTGTCGACGTTACCAGTCCTGCCGCACGAAGTCGCTGAGGATATCGGCGGCGGCGCGGAGTTGGTCGAGGTCGAGCCATTCGTCGGCGGTGTGGGCCTGGTCGATGCTGCCGGGGCCGAAGACGACAGTGGGGCTGCCGGTGATGGCGTACTGCGGGCCGTTGGTGCCGAACGGAACTCCAATCCGTTCCCCAGGTCCACCTTTTCCCTGGATGACTTCCCCCAGCCGCTGGCAAAGCTCTGTGTTGGCGTCGTCGTTGAGGCCGAAGGATTGGAGGAAGGGAGCGTCGTGCGTGACCGGCGTGCCGGCAGCGACGACCGTGTTCACATAGTCCACGGCGTGGCGGTACGCAGTTTCGGGGTTTTCGCCGGGCAGGACTCGGCGGTCGATTTCGATGGTGCATTTATCGGGGACCGTGTTTACGCTGATGCCGCCGCTGATGAGACCGACGCTGAGCGTGGGGTGGCCGACCAGCGGATGCTGTGAAAGATGCGGGGCCACGTCGCGGGCGTAGGTCGAAAACACTTGCAGCACCCGGGCCATGTGGTAGAGGGCGTTGTCTCCCAAATGCGGCTGCGAACTGTGCGTGGCCACGCCGCCGGTATGGCACCGCCAGCGGACCGCCCCTTTATGGGCGACCACGACATTGAGCTTCGTCGGCTCGGCGACGATGGTGGCGTCGGGCACCCGCGGCAGCAACTTGGAGCGGAGGTCCGGCAGCTTGCCGCTATAGAGATTGGCAAGGTGGAGTGCGCCGCTGTAGCCATGCTCTTCGTTGATGGTGCAGGCCAGGACGACGGTGGGCCGTTTGCGAGGTTTGGCTTGAGCGAAGCGGGCCAGGGCCGTAAGCATGGCGGCCATGCCCCCTTTGATGTCGCAGGCCCCGCGGCCGTAGATCCGGCCGTCCTTGATTTCGGCCTTGAAGGGGTCGATGGTCATGCCGTCGACCGGCACCGTGTCCTGATGGGCTTCCAGCAGCAGGATTTTTCCGCCGCGCTCGGGTGATTTCGAGCCGTCGACCCGGGCGATGAAGTTATCGCGCTGGAGGGCGACCGTAAACCGTTCCCAAGCGATGCCCAGGCGGGTACACAGCTCCTCCAGATATTTGGTGACGCGGTGCTCGTAATAAATGTCTTCGCCGAGGGCACCACGGCCCATCGGGTTCACGCTGGGAATGCGGACCAGATCGGCCAGGGTCTCGACTACGTCAATGCTCATGGTTTCCTCGCAAAGGGGCGAGGGTATTTTAGCGAAAAACCCAGCGGCGTGGGCCGGCGGGAATCATGCCAGCCGCCCTCGTCCTTGCAGCGGCCAGATCGCTTCGATGCGAGTGCCGCGGAGGGCGTGGAACTGGTCGTGCAGGACATTGGTGAAGTCACTGTAGCCGGGGATGATTTCCAGACGGTCGCCGATGCGGAGGGTCTGCGCGGAGGGGGCGAGAATGAGTGTGCCGTGCTCGGCGCTCAGGCTCTTGACCTCAATGTCGTCACGACCGAGGACGAACGGCATGGCCATCTCCATGTTCATCGTCTTGCGGCCGGCGTCGATGATGGCCCGCTCGGGAGCAGGCCGGCTGACGACGGTGGCCACGACCTTGAGCGCGAGCTGGAAGGCCGAGATGTGGCATTTGCGGCGATAGAAGGCGTCCATGAAGATCGCGCCTCCGGCCTCGATTTCGGTCACACCCGGATGCGAGACGGAAATGGGGAACGAGCCGGTGCCGCCGCAAGAGACAATGGGTGATGGCAGGCCGCTGGAAACGAGGAGGTCGCGGGTTGCCGTAAGCTGCGAGAGCGCCGCGCGGATTTGGGCCTCCTTCTCCGCCGGGTCTTCGATCAGCAGCAGATGTCCTTCCCACCCCATGACGCCGGATAGCTCAATGCCCGGCAGGCGGCTGATTTCCTGGGCCAAGGCCAGTGCGGGCTCGCCGGGAAGGATGCCCGCCCGGTTCATGCCCAGATTGATTTCCAGCACGGCCCGCACGCGCAGGCCGACGGCTTGCATGGCCGCGCTGATCGGCCGGGCCTGATCGAGATGGTCGATGCAGAAGACGGGATCGGCGATACGGCGCAATTCGACCAGCCGGCGAACCTTCTGCCGCCCGACGAGCTCATTGGCAATCAGCAAATCCTGGATGCCGGCCGCAGCGAACACTTCGGCTTCGCCCAGCTTGGCACAAGTGAGGCCGATGGCTCCGGCCGCGATGAGCTTGCGGCCGACGTCGATGGACTTGTGGCACTTGGCATGGGGCCGCCAGGAAACGCCATGCCGGCGGCACGCCCCGGCGAGCTCCTGGATGTTGGCCTCCATCGCGTCCAAATCAACGCAGAGCGCGGGGGTATCCAGATCGTCCACGGACGCACCGACGAGAGACATGCGAGGCTCCACAGTTCAGGGGATGGGTGTGCATTTAAGCTACTTGATAAAATGGAGAGAAACCATTTGTCCGTGGCGATTTCACTCCTTCAAGACTGACGAGAATGTTTGCTTGCAATCCCCTGCGCCATCCGTACAATCATACTCGTCGAATGCGTGGGGGGGATCTCTCCCGCGGTTGAAACTTCAATACAGCAAGGACTCAGGGCAATCGGGGCGGTCACGCCTGCACAATCGCCCGTAGTGGAATTGGCTGCTCGGCAGCGATTCAATCACCGCCGTTTCGCCGGTTTTCCATCGGAGAAGTAGGACGCAGCACTGCTCCGTCCTACGTAACAAGGATCGCTTCCGCACGCTGGGCTAGGAAACGCTGGAGTCGCTCTGCATGTTGACCGCGGGCGCGATGATTACCGGTCCTGCGGATGTTCTGGAACCGACGCAAGTCCCAGCCGCCGCCGCGAACGTATTGTTCTCGCTGACCACGAGCCGGACCGCATCCTGTTTGAACTCCTCAGAAAACACTCGCCGCGTCCGCGACGCTTCCACCTTGGAATGACTCCTCCTTCGGACCTCCTGGGGGGACCATTATCCGCCCCCCACTGGTATCCGAGAATCCTGGGTCATCGCACTGTCCAGTAACGCTGCGCGTTCCAGTGTTGGTGGATCACACTCGTAAATGAGCGAGATATTCTTGAAACGTTCCATGGGTTCCCTTGTGAGTGCGGTGGGATGATGTTCCCGGCGTTGCGAAGGATGAGTAAATCGCCGGGCTGGGCCTTGGTCAGCAGGGTCGGGTCGATGCGGGAGTCGGAACAGTTGATGAAGAGGGTTTCGGGGTGCTGGCCCTTCGCCAACCGCTCAAACAGCCCTTGCAACGGAACGACACTCTCGCTTTGGAATTGATGGATGCCTTCAATCAGTTTTTGCACGACCGACTCCTTGAATACGAATTCCGAACGTCATCACCTTGACCAACTCCACCACGGCCACGGGCAGCAGAGAACAGGCTGCAATCACTCCCCAGTCCGAGACAGTGGGCGGGACGGTATGCAGCACCTTCTGCAAGAGCGGCAGGTAGACCGCTGCGGCCTGGAGGATCAGACAAATCACCACCGCCGCCCAGAGCCAACTGTTCGTAAACAGGCGGCTGGTGAACGCCGACCGCGTCTGGGAACGCGCGTTGAAGGCGTGGAAGACCTGGGCCAACGCCAGGGTGGTGAACGCCATCGTGGTCGCGTGGCGCAACCCGCTCCCTTCCGCGCCATACCAGCGCAGGCCGATGAAGAAGGCCAGGAGCGTGACGCCAGCGAGCAGGAAGCCTTGCCAGGTGATCAGCCAGACGAACTGCGGACTCACCAGGGGTTGACGCGGGTCGCGGGGCGGTCGGCTCATAATGTCGGGGGCCGAGGGCTCCATCGCCAGCGCGAAGGCGGGAAAGATGTTTGTGACCATGTTCAGCCACAGAATGGGAAGGGCTTCCAGCGGCAGCGGCCAGCCCAGCAGGATCGCGACAAAGATGACCTGGATCTGCGAGAAGTTGCAGCAGAAGGCGAAGTGAATGAACTTGAGGATGTTCGCGTAGATGATCCGCCCTTGCTCGACGGCACCGACGATGGTGGCGAAGTTGTCGTCGGTGATGATCATGGCGGAGGCCTCCTTGGCGACCTCGGTCCCTTTAATGCCCATGGCGATGCCGATGTCAGCTTTCTTCAAGGCTGGGGCATCGTTGACCCCGTCCCCGGTCATGGCCACGACTTCGCCCTGCTGCTGGAGCGCCTCGACGATCCGCAGCTTGTGCTCCGGCGAGACGCGGGCGAATACGGCGGTGCCGGCGACCAAGCGTTGCCAGCCGGGCTCGTCCAGACCTCCCAGCTCGCGGCCGTGGACCGTCGTCAGCGGCTGGCCACGCGCGTCGCGGTCGATCCCCAGTTCGCGTGCGATGGCGGCGGCGGTCGGCTGCTGGTCTCCGGTGATCATCACGGTCCGAATGCCCGCCGTGCGACAGGTGGCGATGGCGGCTTTGGCCTCGTCGCGGAGCGGGTCGCTCATACCGACCAGGCCCACGAAGATTAAATCCCGGGCGAAGTCGCCTTCGTTGTAGCCCTCCGGCAGTTCGCGATACGCCAGGCCGAGAACGCGCAGCGCCGCTCCGGCCAACCCCTGGTTCGTCTCCTCCCAGCGCTGGCGGTCATCCGGCGTGAGGGGCGTCGCTCCCGTGGCCCGGACCTGAGTGCTGCTCGCCGCGATCAGCGCGCCAGGCGAACCCTTGACAAACGCCATCGTCCGACCTTGCGGCGTACGATGCACGGTGACCATGCGCTTGCTGGTGCTGTCGAACGGCACCTCGCTGAGGCGCGGAAAGTCGGGGTCAAGGACGGCGTGGTTCATCCCTGCCTTCTCCGCCGCGACGATCAAGGCCGCCTCGGTGGGGTCGCCCAGCACGGTTTCACGCCCGTCGGTGCGCTCCACTTTGGCATCGTTGCACAACATGCCGATTCGCAAGGCCAGGGCGAGGTGTTCGTCGGAGCGCGGGTCCACGGGCTTATCGCCGTCCTGAAACGTGCCCTCTGGCGCATACCCGGTGCCGGTCACTTCGACGCGCCGCTGGTCCAGCACGAAGACGCGCACGGTCATCTCGTTCTTGGTCAGTGTCCCGGTCTTATCGGTGCAGATGACGGTGGTGCAGCCCAGGGTTTCGACCGCCGGCAGCCGACGGATGAGGGCCTTTATCCGGGCCATGCGATGCACCCCCAGGGCCAGCGTCATGGTGGTCACGGCGGGCAGGCCCTCGGGTATGGCGGCGATGGCCATGGCAATGCCGACCTCCAGCATGTGCCCGAAGTCGGTAGCCCCCCGCAGCCAGCCCAGAAGGATGATGACGGTGCACAACACCAGGACCACAACGATCAGGGCACGCCCGAGCTGGCTCAGCTTTTGTTCCAGTGGGGTGGCGCGGGTGGTCGCCTCATCGATCAGGATGCCGATCTTGCCCACCTCCGTTTCCGCGCCGGTGGCCGTCACCAGCAAACGGCCACGCCCGTCCGTGATTGTCGTCCCCAAAAAGGCCATATTGAGGCGGTCCCCGAGCGCCGCATCCTTGTCCTGGAGCAGCTCGGATGTCTTGGTCACTGCGAGCGACTCGCCCGTCAGCGCCGCCTCCTCAATTTGCAGCCGCGCGCTCTCGACGATGCGGCCATCGGCGGGCACTCGTGCCCCCGCGGCCAGGACGATCAGATCGCCCGGCACCAACTCAGCCGCCGGAATCTCGCTTTCCGCACCCTCCCGGATCACGTGGGCTACTCGCACCGACTGTTTTTGCAGGGCGGACAACGCCTGCTCCGCCTTCCATTCGGTGAAGAATCCGATGCCTGCGTTGAGGACGATGACAACCAGGATCGCGACCGCCTCGATGTTTTCGCCCAAGGCAAAAGCGATCACCGTGGCCGCGACCAGCAAGGCCACGATGAGGCTGCGAAACTGCGCCAGAAAAATGATCAGGGTCGAGCGCTCGTGCGCTTGGGCTAAGGCATTGGGACCATACTGGGCGAGCCTCCGTTTCGCTTCGGCGCTGGCCAGACCGCGTGCCCCATCGGATTGCAGCCGGTCCTCTACCGCCTCGACCGAGAGCACATGCCATGCCTGCACGTCGGCCGCCTGAGGCGCGGGCTTAGCGGTTGCGTGACGGGTAAACTCGTCGTTCTGACTGTTTTTCATGGACGCTTATCTCCCAGATCGCATCAAACCTAATACAGGCGTTTACGGGGGTTGCGGAAAGTATCAACCGTGGTCGGCTACGGTGTCGCCGGCAGCCCCGACCCAGGCGGTCCCACCGCCCCAACGCCAGCTAACGATCTCGGGCATATCCTGGCCGTACAGAGCTATGTACCGCTTATGCTCAGCCCGCTTGTCCACCATCGCCCGCCTCACGTCACTCGCAAAGACGGCCAGTCCGGGAATGCGGTCAATCACATCCATCACTAAGTGGTACCGGTCCATGTCGTTCAACACCACCATGTCGAACGGGGTTGTTGTCGAACCTTCTTCCTTGTAGCCGCGCACGTGCAGGTTTACGTGGTTGGTTCGACGGTAGGTTAACTGGTGGATCAACGATGGATATCCGTGGAATGCGAAGATGATTGGCTTGCTCGTGGTGAACATGGCGTCGAAAGCCTCGTCCGTCAGGCCGTGCGGGTGCTCCTTCGGCGGTTGCAGCTTCATGAGGTTGACGACGTTGACGACCCGCACCTTCACTTCCGGCAGGTGCTGTCTCAGCAGTTCCACTGCCGCGAGCGTCTCCAGCGTCGGCACGTCCCCGCAACACGCCATGACCACGTCCGGCTCGCCCCCCTTGTCGTTCGTCGCCCATTCCCAGACGCCCACCCCGGCGACGCAGTGCTTCACCGCCTCGTCCATTGACAGCCACTGGGGTGCCGGCTGCTTGCCGGCGACGACCACATTCACGTAGTTGCGACTCCGCAGGCAGTGGTCGGTGACGCTCAGCAACGTGTTCGCGTCCGGCGGCAGGTAGACGCGGATGACCTCGGCTTTCTTGTTCACGACGTGGTCGAGGAACCCCGGGTCCTGGTGCGAGAACCCGTTATGGTCCTGTCGCCAGACGTGGGAGGACAGCAGGTAGTTGAGCGACGCGATCGGTCGCCGCCACGGGATGTGGCCGCACACCTTCAGCCACTTGGCGTGCTGGTTGAACATCGAGTCGATAATGTGGATGAACGCCTCGTAACACGAGAAGAACCCGTGTCGGCCGGTGAGCAGGTAGCCTTCGAGCCAGCCTTGGCACTGGTGTTCGGAGAGCATCTCCATCACTCGCCCGTCAGGGGCGAGCTTGTCATCCGTATCATACCGCTCGGCCATCCAGGACCGGTTCGTCACTTCCAGCACGTCCTGCCAGCGGTTCGAGTTGTTCTCGTCCGGGCTGAACAAACGGAAGTTCTTGCTCGTCAGATTGAGCTTCATGACATCGCGGAGGAATTTGCCCATCTCGCGGGTCGATTCAGCGTCCGTCGCGCCGGGACTCGTCACCTCGACGGCGTAGGTACGGTAGTCGGGCATCTGTAGGTCTTCGAGGAGTAGTCCGCCGTTGGCATGCGGGCTGGCGCTCATCCGTCGCTCGCCCTTAGGGGCGAGCTTCGCGATCTCCGGTTTGAGCTTGCCGGCTGCGTCGAAAAGTTCGTCGGGGCGGTAGCTCTTCATCCACTTTTCTAGGATTTCGACGTGCCCGGTCTTGTCCATGTCCCCCATCGGCACCTGGTGCGACCGCCAGTAGTCCTCGCACTTTTTGCCGTCGATCTCGGCCGGGCATGTCCAGCCCTTCGGCGTGCGGAGAACGATCATCGGCCACGCGGGTCGGCCCTGGAACCCGTTGGTCCGGGCATCGGACCAGATCTGCTGAATTTCGGCGGTCACCGTGTCCATGACAGCGGCGAGTTGCCTGTGGACTTGGTCCGGCTCGTGCCCTTCGACGAAGTGTGGCTTGTATCCGTAACCCTCAAACAGCTTTTGCAACTCATCCTTGGGGATGCGGGCGAGGACGGTGGGGCTGGCGATCTTGTACCCGTTCAGGTGCAAGATCGGCAGCACGGCCCCATCGGTAGCGGGATTGAGGAACTTGTTCGAGTGCCAACTCGTGGCGAGCGGTCCGGTCTCCGCCTCGCCATCGCCCACGACAGCGACGACGATCAGGTCGGGGTTGTCGAACGCAGCCCCAAAGGCGTGCGACAGGGCGTACCCCAGTTCGCCTCCCTCGTGGATGCTGCCGGGCGTCTCCGGAGCGACGTGGCTGGGGATGCCGCCTGGGAAGCTGAACTGCGTGAACAGCGTCTTCATCCCCGCCTCGTCCTCGGTGACGTTTGCGTACACCTCAGTGTAAGTGCCTTCGAGGTAGGCGTGGGCGACTAGGGACGGACCGCCGTGCCCAGGGCCGGTAATGAAGAGTACGTTCAGGTCGTGCGCCGCGATGATCCGATTAAGGTGGACGTAAATGAGATTCAGCCCCGGCGACGTACCCCAGTGACCGAGCAGCCGGGGCTTGATGTGCTCCTTGCGGAGTGGCTCCTTCAGCAGAGGGTTGTCGAGCAAATAGATTTGGCCGACCGACAGGTAGTTGGCCGCGCGCCAGTACGAATCGATGTTCGAAATTTCGGCCGGGGACAACGGTTCTTTCATGAGGGATTCCAATCAATCAACCGGGGAGGGGTATCGGTAAGGCGGTAATTGCACGCGCCGCGTGCCGCGCGAGCACCGCCTCCTCGTCCGCCGGGACGCGAAGAATGGAGACCCGGCTCCCGGCGGCGTTAAGGCGGAAGGCTCCGGCCCGGTTGGCCGCTTGGTCGAACGCCACACCGAGCCACCCGAGCCGGTCGCAAACCTGCTCGCGAACCTCCGGCGAATTCTCGCCGATCCCGCCGGTAAAGACGATTGCGTCGAGACCTTCGAGCGCGGCCGCCATCGCGCCGATTTCCCTGGCAACCCGGTAGCAGAACAAGTCTACTGCCTCGGCGGCTTCGGGCGCAAGGCTGCCCAGCAAATTCCGCATGTCCGAACTGATTCCAGACACCCCGAGTAGCCCGGACTCGCGGTCGAGCAAGCGTTCAACTTGGTCCGGTGTCAACCGCTCGTGCCGGAGGAGGTAGAGGACGACCCCGGGGTCGATTGCCCCGGCCCGGGTACCCATCAGCAGCCCGTCGAGCGGGGTAAAACTCATGGTCGTCGCGACGCTCTTGCCGGCCAGCAGGGCACACAAGCTGGCCCCGCTCCCGAGGTGGCAAACGACCGTCCGCCCGGCTGCTGCGAGCGGGTCGATCCCCGGCAACCGGCCGGCTACGGACTCGTAGGAGAGACCGTGGAATCCGTACCGCTTCACGCCCTTATCGTAGTACGCCCGCGGCAGGCCAAGCATCCGCTCGTGCTTCGGCATCGTGGCGTGGAACGCGGTGTCGAAGCAGGCGACCTGCGGTATCCCCGGAAGGAGACTCAATGCGGCCCGGATCTCGGCCAGGTTGTGCGGCTGGTGCAGGGGGGCGAGCGGGGCCAGCGCCTCCAGTTCAGACAACACCTCCGGGGTAACGCGGACCGGGGCGGCGAACCGGTCTCCGCCGTGGACGACGCGGTGCCCGATGGCTGCAATGGGTCGCCCCGGCAACCGCGTCGCGAGTGCGTCGAGGACTGCCCGCAGGGTCGACGCCCGGTCGGTGACGGGTTGTGTATCGCGGGGTAGCTGCCGGCCATCCCCGTCTTCGCTCCGGAGTCGGGGCTCGCCCGGCGTGTGGTTGACCCGTTCGACCAGGGTGCGCAGCTCCAGCCGATCTCCCACGAACGCAGCGAGCTTCAGGCTCGACGAGCCGGCATTCAACACCAGAATTAGCGGCTCACTCGGCATGGTGATCTATCCAAAGAAAGAGTCCGGCGACAGTGCCACACTTCCTCGCCGACAGGAGGGGATCTTGGCGTTGAGGCCCAGTACCACGAGCGGCGGGGATGATTGATGATTACGGCATGGTAGGCTGCCGGGCCACATTTGTCGCCTTCTTGGGAACCGGCCTTGTGCCGCTATTCCCGTTTTTGCTGCCGCTAAGGTTAGAGGGCCGCAAAATCTTTCTGCTGAGCGCCATCGCCACCATGGTGACGTTTTTTTGATTGGCGTGGCCAAAGGCCGCGTGCTGGAGCGTTCCCTGCTCCGATCACGGCTGGAAACTCTGGCGGTCGGCGGAGGCCGCAGCCCTCCTGGCCTACGGCGTTGGAGCCGCCTTGCACGCGATGCTGGGGCCGTAACCCTTGCTGGCGATTGTAGTTATTGAGGCTGGAAGCCTAACTTGAGTTGCGGAAACTCTTCCAGCCGGGCCATTCGCACCTTGCGCACGTACTTGTGGCAGTTCACGCACTTCAGCGTCACGTCGACATAACCCAAAGCCGCCGCTTCCAGATTCTTCTTTTTGGCGGCTTCGGTGACGGCATCCACGCTGCGGCGAAACTCGGCGCTCCGCTCGCGGTACTCCGGTGTCTGCAGCACCATCCACATTTCATCCACGCAGAGCAGACTCATCGCCTGCGCATTCTTGGCGATCAGATCGAAGTCCTCCGTCGCCAGCCCCTTCAGCACTTGCTGCGAATGCGCCAGCTTGGCTTTCATAAAGACGGCGACCTTGTCTTGGGCTCGCACTGGGCCGGATAGGAGAATCCCTAAAGACGCGAGCATCGTGAGTAGGCAACTGTGCAAGAGAATGCGACGCATGTTTGGTCTCCGTGTGTTGGTTAGTCGCCTATCGCTCCGCGAAAGGACGTTCTTTCGCGGAGCGATAGGCGACACTAGGTGGACAAGGTATCCATTGCGGGCGAACTAAAACCAAGCAGCAGGATGCGGTTCTCTTCCGACTCGTGGGCGTGCAACCTTTGCAGGAAGCCGCTAAAGGTCTTCTGCAGGTTCTGAAGTCTGCCGGGCTCACTGACTAGCAGTTCCCCCTCGGCAATCATGCCGTCCAAAGCCGCCAGAAATCCCGCATGTTCGGCCTGCAATGTCCGTACATCCTTCGACAAGCAAGGAGACCGGGACTGGGCTTCTTCCAGGCACCCCCCTTCTTCCTCTTCCCGAAAATGATGGACGAGTTGATCCCGCAGGTGAATGAGCCGGGCAAGCAACGCGGGCGCGGGGTTTTCTTTGCTCCACTCGGCTGCATGAGCCAATAGGTGTTGCAACTCCTGCAAAGAATGGTCGATGTGCGAATGCTCGATTCTCAAATGTTCAACATAGGTCCGGCAATCGTCGTCTCCGTTCATGGCGATTCTCCTTCAGCAGGCAGCCAAAGCCTCTGGCTGCTATTATTGGGCGACGACGTGGGCAGGCTGCTTGACCGTCAGGACTGGGCAAGGAGCCGCGCGGACGACAGTTTCGGCAACGCTCCCCATCAGCAATCGCGACAGCCCGCGGCGGCCGTGGGTTCCCATCACAATCATGTCCACGTCCTCCGTCTGGGCCAGACGCACGATGGCGTCCGCTGGATCGCCGGCGAGCAGCCTCCGTTCCACGGGAACGTGAGAATCCGGCACAGCGACCGCATCCAGCTTCGCGAGCAGCTCCTCGGTTGGCGGTTCCGGTATGGCATACAGATACTCGCCGCCGGCAGCCGAGAGCGGAATGATTTCCACATGCGCCAGGACCAAAGACCCGCCGCTGTCGCGGGCCAGCGAGGTTGCCATCTCCAGTGCGGCGTCGCTCCCGGCGGAGAAGTCAATGGGAACTAGAATACGGCGTGGTTTCATGGGAATGTTCCTTTCTTAATCTGGTGGGGCAGTTAATTCGGCTGCCGAGGGATATTGCAAGTCACGGGCCGCATCCAAGTTCGCACGAAAACTTGCCGTTCCCGGCTCCTTTGTGCGGAGTCAGAACTCCTGCCTGTGCGAAACCGCTCGCTTCGCACACTCCGCTGTCCGGATGGACACGCTTGTTGCCGCTTGGTCTCACTCGCATGGGCTCGAGAGCGACTTTGCCTAACTAAAAACCAGTTGGGATCCAGCTACTTCGCGGCTGGCTTGGTCGTCTTGGTTGCCTTCGCAGCAAGCTTCTTCATCAGGTTCTGATGCGCGACGTGAATCTTGTCGAGTTGCTTCACCATGTCGGTGCAGCACGCCATGCCGGCGATCTTGTCAAACGTCTCGTTTTCGCAGCACTCGATCATGCTCTTGTGATTCTCGATTGCCGTTGCCAGGTCTTTTTCAATTTTGTCAATGGCGGCGACGGTTTCTTTATCCGCCGCGAAGTCCTTCTTCATGGTGGCCAGGTGCTTCTTCCCCTCCTCCAGGTAGCGGGCCAGTTCCAGCTTGACGTCCTTGACAACGGCCGGCTCTGGATTGGGCATCTTGGCAACATAGTTCTGGAAATCTTGGGCATATCCGCGCGCGTTCTCGATGCTTCGGGAAGCCGCCCGGGCCGGCCAATAGGTGTCAACGCCCTGTTTCCAGCCGGCACTGTGAAAGCCCGACGTCGGCTGTGCCTGGGCGGTGTTCGGAATGGCAACGACGGCCAATGCCGCGACGGTGACGATCAAACTAAAACAAGCTCGAATTGACAGCATGCTCTTCATTGCAAGTCTCCCTGTGAGAACGTGGATCAAACCAGAAGTTGAGCCGCTTTGAGGCAAGTGGCGTGCCGCACAGTTTTTTGCCGGTAATGGGTCTTTTGTGTGCGGATTCGCACGCTGGAACGCACGGTGACGCGAGAACCGCGCGCTTTAGATCGCCGGAGCCTGAGAGAAAGCCGCGGTAACTTACCAGCCGCAAGCGGCGCACGAAATGCGAGGGGTGGCATCGCCAATCGTCGCATTCCCAAGCTTGCCTGCATACTTCAAAGGAGAGAAAGCATGAACCGGATTCTCTGTTCCCTGATCCTCGCCGGAGCGTTCCTGCCGTTGTCCATCGCTACGGCCGAGGACAAAAAGCCGGCAGCCAAAAAACCCGTAGCGAAGGAGGCCCAGACGCCGGAGGAGAAAATCGACGACAAGAACCCCAGCATCTGGATGAAGAAGAAGCTCGATTACTCGCAAGAAATCCTGGCTGGCCTCACATCGGAGGATTTTGACAAGATTGCCGACAACGCCCGGGCCATGAAAGTGCTGGGGAAGTTCGAGGCTTTTTTCCGCAATCGCAACGCGGCCTACACTCGGCAGTTGCAGGTGTTTGAAGACACCAACGACGAGATCATTCGCCAGGCCGACAAGGACAATGTAGAAGGGGTCGCTCTCGCGTTCACACAGCTCACCATCAACTGCGTCAACTGCCACAAAGTGCTGCGGCAGCATGTCAAGTCCGGTGGCGAGAAGTAGAATGGCGACTCTTGCCCATAGCGCACACCGCGGGGGCATTCAGGCTGTGGAGGGATCTTCGTCGTGAGTTCACCAGTGATGCTGGACCTGTTAGTGGTCGATGACGAACCGGAATTCCGGGAGCTGCTCATTCGCCGCTTCACCCAGGTGGGGTGGCGCGTGCAAGGAGCCGAAACGGGGGAGGATGCACTGGACCTGCTCTCCCGCCGCGAGTTTGACGTCGCCGTGCTGGACATGATGCTCCCTGGCATGACCGGCCTGGACCTGCTTGCCAAAATCAAGGCCGGGCCGACGGACTGCGAGGTGGTGATGCTCACCGGGCAAGCCACCGTGGAAACCGCGGTCGCGGCCATGAAGGCGGGGGCCTACGACTATGTCGTCAAGCCCTTCCCTTTGCAAGAACTCGAAACGCTGATTGAAAAGGCGAATGAGCGGCGGAAACTGGCCAAAGAAAACCGCCAGCTCAAGGCGGTCATCGCGCGGGAAAGAGCGCCGGCCAGCATGATCGGCACCTCTCCCGCCATGCAAGAGGTGTTTCGACTCATCGAGCGAGCCGGGCCAAGCGACAAGGCGATTCTCATTCAGGGAGAGAGCGGCACCGGCAAGGAACTCGTCGCCAGGGCTCTTCACCAGGCCAGTCGCCGGGCGGACAAGCCGATTGTGGTCATTAATTGTGCCGCGCTGCCGGAATCACTCCTGGAAAGCGAGCTCTTCGGCCATGAAAAAGGCTCTTTCACCGGGGCGATTAACGCCAAGCAGGGGCTGTTTGAAGTCGCGGACGGCGGCACGCTGTTCATCGACGAAATCGGCGAGATGCCCGGTTCCCTGCAGGCCAAAATGCTGCGCGTCCTGGAAGACGGCTCGATGCGCAGGATCGGCTCCATTAAGGAGCGCCGCGTGGACGTCCGGATTCTGGCCGCCACCAACAGAAACATGAGCCGCGAAGTGGCGGAAGGGCGATTTCGCGAGGATCTCTATTACCGGATCAACGTGATGTCGCTGGAACTCCCGCCGCTGCGGAAGCGGTTGAGCGATGTTCCACTCCTTGTTCGCCAGTTCTTAGGGACGGGCTGGGAAATCGAGCCGGAGGCGAAGCTGGCTCTCGAGCAATACTCTTGGCCGGGGAACGTGCGGCAACTCATTAACGCGATCGAGCGGGGCAAAATCCTGGGCGATGACGGGATTATCCGACGGAACGATCTCCCCAGGGAGGTCACCCAGCCGGGATCCGCCCCGGCGACATCGGGGGAGCTTCTTTCCGATGACCTGGCTGCCTTGCAAAGATCTAAGGTGGTGTCCGTGCTTCGCCGCGTCCACGGTAACAAGAGTCATGCGGCCAAGATGCTCGGCATCGAGCGCCGCAAGCTCTATCGGCTGGTGGACAAGTACCAGATCAGCGATGCGGAAATAACCGCGGGGCGGCTGGCGGGCAGTGAAAGCGAATCCAGCACCAATGTCTAACCGACCTCTGCGATCAGAGTCGCTTCACGTCCTGGTAGTCGATGACGATGAGGATACTCGCGCCAACCTCCGCGACCTTCTGGAGTTGGATAACTACCGAGTGCAGACTGTCGCCAGCTTCGTGGAAAGCATGGACTGCATCAGGGCGGGCGGGGAGAGTGGCAATGAATTCGATGTGCTGATTGTCGACCGCAAACTGCCGGACGGAACTGTCGAAGACTGGCTGCCGAGGCTGAAGCAGGCGGCAGCGCGGGCGGCGTTCATCATCATCACCGCCTATGCCGATATTGAAGGGGTGATCGCCGCGCTCCAGCAAGGGGCCGATGACTACCTCCTCAAACCGTTCAATCCGGAGTTGCTCCGCAAAACGCTCGACCGGATGATCGCCCTGAAACAGGCGGAGCAGAAATCCCAGCAGGCTCAGCGCCTGGCGGCTATTGGTGAGATGATGACCGGCCTGGCCCACGAAAGTCGCAATGCGTTGCAGCGGAGCCTGGCTTGTCTGGAGATGCTGGAGATGGAAGTTGGTGACAAGCCGGAGGCGCTCGACCTGGTGCGGCGCGTGCGGCGAGCGCAGGAACAGCTCCATCACCTTCTGGAGGAGGTTCGCAACTATGCGGCCCCCCTGCAACTGGAGCGAAGTGCCTGCTCGTTGCGCGCCGTTTGGCAAGAGGCCTGGGAGCAGACGGCACCCCACAGGCAGGGGCGGGACGTGGCGATTTCGGAACAGGTTCGGGAGGACTCTCGGTGCCAAATCGACCGCTTTCGGATGGGGCAGGTCTTCCGAAACATTTTTGAGAATTCGCTGGCCGCCTGCCGAGACCCGGTGCGGATCGAGATTGACTGCTCTGGGGCGGGCGGCGGTGCGCAAGCGGGCGTGCGGATTTTGGTCCGGGACAATGGACCAGGGCTGACGCCGGAGCAGGGACGGCGGATCTTTGAGCCGTTCTATACGACGAAAGCCAGGGGGACCGGCCTGGGCATGGCGATTGCTCAAAGGATTGTGGAAACCCACGGAGGGTCGATTTCCGTGGCAGAGGAGGGCCCTGGGGCCACGATTCTGATTGTCCTTCCGCAAGCCTGATCCATGTGCAAATCACTTCGGATTTCCATCGCCGACGACGAAGCGGACATGCGCGACTACCTAGCCCGCATCCTGCCTCGGCTGGGGCACGAGGTAGTCTCCGCGGCCGGAAATGGCCGGCAGCTCGTGGCGGATTTCCAGCACTTTTCTCCCGATCTCGTCATCACCGACGTTCGGATGCCCGAACTCGACGGCCTTTCCGCGGTTCGCGAAATCCGCCGCGACCGGCCGGTTCCCGTCATCATCATTTCGGCGCATCAGGACTCTGATCTGCTCCAGGAGCCGCAGGCTGGCCGCACGCTCGTCCTCACCAAGCCGATCAACCGGCAGAGTCTGCAAGATGCGATCACGGGGCTGATGGATGGAGACGGCGCGGTATGAGTGCCCGGATTGCGGGGTGTTGACGTTCTTTCACTCCGCAGCGCATTTTCCGCGCGCCTTCCGCGCGCGTCGAATCGCACATTCTTCTCTGCCACATGGATCCCCAGACGCTGACGCAAACGTGACGTGTTAGTCGCTAAGTCTAGGCGGCACAGCGAATTGCAGCTTGGGCGAGTGGAACTTCTGTCAGTCGAATTGCCGCCGCGCCCGATTCTGGCACTTGCCTTGCGTTAGGGGCTCACAGTTAAAAAAGTGCCTTCTTCGCGAGCTACCCTTATGACGACCTTCTTTCCCACCCTCGCCCGACGCGATTTGAAAAACCCCATTGCGCCCGTTGCACAGGCCCAGGTTCTTCAGGCCCACTCGCACCAATTCTTCTCGCCCGAGGTCCAAGCGGAACTGGCCCAGTCCGACAATGAAGCCTGGACAGCCGTCTGCATGATCCTCCTGACCATTGTCACGCTCGGCCTGCTCATCGGCATTGGGGCGGTGCTGTTGACGCTCTAGCAGTGGATGAGGCGTGGCTCACGTCGGCCGTGCGTCCGTTAAGCGGCGAATGGTCGCAAGTAGCTCGCCGACATCGAACGGCTTGTAACAGGTGGCATCCACCACGGACAACTGACCAGATCGCTGTTCCAATTCACCGCGAAAACCGGTAATCAGGACCGTTCTGGCCTGCGGGTTCTTTTCCCTTACTTCGGCACAGAGCCGCAACCCGTCGCCCCCCGGAAGCTTCAGGTCCACGATGGCGACCTGGTATTCCTGGCTCTCCAGGGCCGCGCTGGCGTCCGCCACGTTGTGGGCAAGTTTGACCCTGATTCCTTGCGCGCGGAGAACATCCCAGAGCGAATCACATAGCTCTTCATCGTCATCCACCAGCATGACGAGCGGCTGGTCCAAAGCCTCGTCAATGCACTGCATCACCTGGGAGACGTCCACGGGCTTGGATAGAACCCGCCAGGCACCCGCTTCCAGGGCTTCTTTCGCGGAAGAGGTATCGGCGTAGGCGCTGATGATGATGGCGACCGTACCAGAGGAGCGGCGCTTGATTTCCTTGTAAAGCTCCACTCCGTTCATCCCGGGCATCTTCAGATCGAGGAGCGCCACATCGTAGTTTCCCCGATCCACCAACTCCAGCGCGCTCATTCCACTGGTCGCCGTATCGACCTGGTAACCGAACTCCGACAAGATGTCGCGCAAGTTCGCGCAGATATCGGGCTCGTCATCGACAACGAGAATGGATGGGGGCTTCCGGCTCATAGTGCGTCCGTGTTTCCAACATCCGGTCCAGGCGACCTTTCGGACCAGTTAGACGGCAGCGGCACCTTCCAGGCGGACCGTAAAGCACGATCCCTGGCCCAACTGGCTGGTCACCAGGAGCTGGCCGCGGTGGTTTTCCACGATGGCCTTGGTGATGGCAAGCCCGAGTCCGATCCCTCGCGCCTTGGTGGAGAAAAAAGGCTCAAAAATCCGGCGGATGTCCTGCGGGGAAATGCCGACTCCAGTATCCTGGAATTCCACGCAAAGGCAAGGGCCATCGGGAACCGTTCGCAGATAGAGTTGCCCCCCTTGAGGCATGGCATCGATCGCGTTTCGAATGAGGTTGCCGAAAACAATCGCCAGTTGGCGGCGGTCGCCGACAATCGCCGGCATCTGGTCGTCGCAGGCGATGCAGGGGGATATCGATTTCGGCAATTCGACGCTTGCCAAAACCTCGGCGAGCAGCTCCTTGACGTGGACCGGCTCGGCGGTCGGCAGGGGGAGCTTGGCGAAGTCGGTGAGGGCCGTAATCACGTTGTTGGCGACAGCCACCTGCCGCTGAATCCGGTCGAGGTGCTCGTCCCTCTTTTCCGCGGAGGCGTTTTTTGCATTCTGCAAAAAGAACACGCTGGTCCGCACCACGTTCAGCGGGTTGCGCAGCTCATGGGCGATGCCGCTGGCCATCTGGCCGAGGACAACCAGCCGTTCGATCCGCTTTTGCCGCTGCAGGAATTCATACTGGTAGGCGTCCTCAATGATCGCCAAATCGAGATCGAGCAGGCGATTGAGCGCCTTGATCGTGAGGGCCAACTCCAGCTGCGGGCCCTCCTTCCATGAATGGCAAAGAACATCGATCAGCCCGTTGCGGATCCGGGAGAGCGCCACGTTGGTATAGACCTGGTCCAGGCCGATCTCCACGTGCCGCAGCCCGACTTGCCAGCGGGCCAGCACATAGTTGCCGTCATACGTTCCCAGGAAGAGTTGCGCCAGCCAGGCCCGGAGCGTCCCCTTCAGCCGCTGCACCTGGGCTTCGCCGCCGGTGATCACTTTGTCGGCGGACGGGTGGCGCTTGATCTCGGCGTAGAAATCGTCGATCAATCCCGGGATGTGCGGCTCGATGAGAGCTGCCACGGCAGTAATGCGGCGCGCGTCTTCCTCCGTCCAGCCGACGTATTTCTGCAAGTCCTGATAGCGCTCGAATAGCTGCTGTTGATTCATGGAAAGATTGTTGACTTTTAGAACCCGCTCGACAAGCGAGCCGTGTCGCTTTCGGACGATTCGGTCGAGGTGCCACTCCAGCATGACTTGGCGGCAAGCTCTCGCCCCAAGCGGTGCAAGTCAATCGCCATGAGAGAGCCTGTCGCCCAGATCTCCGGCTCCTGTGGAACTCTGATCATGCGAAGAAAGTGAGCCGCCTTTCGCCGCCCTTCCATCGCCCGCCGCCGTCGTTCTTGTGGAGTCCACTTGCTATGAAGCATTCCCAAGCGGCTGGTGATGGTGGAATGTTTCAGTGAGATTGCGGTCCTGGACATCTGCATTCTCTTTCCTTCACAACAAGGCAAGATTGACTGCGACTAAGCAATGGTGACCGCCTTGGTCTCGGCCTGAATCCCTTCCGCCAACTGATGGAGCTCACGGCTGAGAAGGAGCAGCAGATCGTCGAGGCTGACGAGACCGATGAGGTTCCCCATGTAGTTGACTACCGGCAGCCGCCGGACCGCGAGTTCCATCATCTTCTGGGTGGCGTTGTAGACCCCTTCGTCTCCGCTAATCGTTTCCACGGGACAGGTCATAACGCTTTGAACCTCGTCGCGGGGATTGCAGCCGCCAGTGCAAACGGCAAATGCCAGATCACGGTCTGTTACGATCCCGACCGGCCTGGTCTTTTCCGTGATGACCACTGCCCCCACGTTTTCGGCTTGCATCAACCGTGCAACCTCCGCCAGGGAATCCTGCGGTCGCGCGGCAACAGCATTGCGAGTGAGCATTTTAGTGAGGGACATGTTCCGACTCCTTGTGTTGAATGAAGCGAGGACTGGCCAGTTCTTATTTGCAAGGGCCATGCCGCAATCTAGAGGTCCTGTGAAAAGCGATCACCGGGCTGTCTCGCATGGCAAAATAGCCCTTTCGGGCCGATGGTTTCAGCAATTCACGGATTAGACTGCCGCCAACTGTTTGAATCGAGCATCAGGCGCAGCTTGTGCGATGGCGCAGAACGCACAGCGCACCGCGCGTTTTTGCGCGCTCCATCTCCCGCAGAGCCCTCGCCCCAGGCTGCCTTGCTCGACAAAACCCCGTTGAAAAACGTGGGTTTGCCCAGTGCCGGCTTTCTGTGCCTTCGGCACGGTTGTTGCCAATCTGCCCCGACAAGGACGGAATCCCTCGCCCGTGCGGGCAATTCCCTCTAGTGAGATGTTGGGAGTGCTTCTTATGATCCTGATCCCCCGGATAGCCGAGCCGCTGATTCATGACCCCCTTTGCAACGAAGAACTCAGGCAGCGGGTCGTCCTCCACTTGGCGTCCTGTCGGCCGGAGTTATGCGGACTCGATGCGATTGTCGAGGATGGCACCGTGACTTTACGCGGCGAATTGCCAACTTTCTTTCTTCGCCAATTGGCTTTCGAGCGGACGCGTCGCGTTGCGGGAGTGCGCCTGCTGGTAGACCAAATCGAAGTTCCTGAGCTTCGCAATGGAATTCACCGTACGCCCAAGTAAGTCCAGCAAAACACCGCGTCCCACGCACGGAGTCTAACGCTATGTACCCATTTCGAAATATTCTCGTCGTCATCGATTCGGCCGAATCGAAACAGCCGGTCCTCAACCGTGCGGTGGACTATGCTTTGAAGCACCAGTCGCAATTGACCATCGTCGATGCTGTACCCGAGTTTCGCTGGGCCCAAAAAATCGTCCTTTCCGGGGAGGCGGAGCATTTGCCAGAGTTGTTGGCCCGCGAAAAGTCGGAGCGGCTCAAGAAGCTCGTTTCGCCGATTCGCCGGCAAGGATTGAATGTCAAGCACCGCATCCTGATGGGACGATCATCCATTGAAATTACCAAACAGGTTTTGCGCAACAAGCACGACCTGGTGATGAAGTCCGCCAAGGGGCGATATAGCCGGCAGACGGGATTTCTGGGAACGACCGCGAAGGGCCTGCTGCGCAACTGTCCCTGCACCGTCTGGCTTCTCAAGCCGAAACAACACGGCGCTTTTCAGCATGCGATGGCGGCAGTGGATGCTCGGCCCGGTGACTTGGATCATGCCGAGCTTAATTTCCGCATCCTCCAACTCGCGATTGGGTATTGCACGGATGAAGCGATACCCCTGGATGTTGTCTCGGCCAGCGGCATCGAAGGAGATGCTTACTTGGGAAATTACACCTTGACCAACGAGTACCGGAGCATGGTGGCCTCGACTCGCGCAGAGAGCCAGCAGAACTTGAATCTGCTGATTTCGCGATTCAAGAGTATTCCGCCCGAAAACGCCCATCTGCTGCATGGCGAGGCGAGCATCGAGATACCCACTTATTTAGCTCGGAACCACGTCGATTTGCTCGTGCTGGGAACGGTCGCCCGGCGCGGGATTTCCGGATTCTTTCTAGGAAACACGGCTGAAATCATTCTAAGCAAAGTGGAGTGCTCGGTTCTGGCCGTGAAGCCTGTGGGGTTTGTTTCGCCGGTGAAGACTCAGTCGCGCAAACGAGTTCCCGTTGCTCTGGCGTCTTAAGTCGCGTTTCCCGTAACCGATCGCCGTCGACGTGTAACTTCAGGAACATTCGAAACGATTCCCTGTGTTCGGCTTTATAAAGAAACGGAAAACTGAAATGCTTGGCACCATTCTGATTGTGATTCTGATTCTGATGCTGCTGGGTTCTGTGGGTACGATGCCCACCTGGCCTCACAGTAGAAACTGGGGTTATGGCCCGAGCGGCGGGCTTGGATTGGTTGGCATAATCGTGGTCATCCTGCTCATCCTGCTGCTCATGGGACGGATCTGATCGCCAATCCCGAGAAAAGAGGTCAAGCCCGGTGGACCCCGCCGCCCTGATGAAGCTGCTGGCCGGTTTTCAGGCGGTGAAGGCGTGACGGTGCGTTGTCACTCTCAACTTTGAAATTCTGAATGAGCGAAAATGTTGCCGACTTACGTGCTTGTTCGGTCTGCGGCGGCACATTTCAAGCACGCAGCCTGACTCCAGCGGCTTCAGTCAGCGACAGTGTTGCCAGGGAGATACTCCATGATCATCAGAACTGGTTGCCGTCAGGATTTGTCTGCCGAACAGACCTGAACAAATACCGTTCCAGGTACGTCCACTCACTGCTGCGGTCAGAAAAAGGGGACGTGACAGTTCTTGAGCAAGAGATCGTCAACAGTCTCCGCGACCACGACATCCTCTCGAAGCATGTAGAAGCGACGTTCGACCAGCAGTGGTCCTTCGGCGAACGTCTAGCGGATCGGTTCGCCACCTTCGGGGGGAGTTGGACCTTTCTCGTTTGCTTCGGCATCTTTCTGGTCATTTGGGTTCTGGTCAACTCGGTCGTACTGCTGGTTCGCTCTTTCGATCCTTTCCCATTCATTCTGCTCAACCTGATTCTGTCGTGCCTGGCTGCCATCCAGGCTCCCATCATCTTGATGAGCCAGAACCGCCAGGAAGCCAAAGATCGCCTGAGGTCGCAACATGATTATCAAGTCAATCTCAAGGCAGAGCTGGAGATCAGGCATCTGCACAACAAGATCGATCACTTGTTACGTCACCAGTGGGAACGACTCGCCCAGATCCAGGAGGTGCAGCTTGATATCTTGTCAGAACTCAGTCGTCAAACCGACACGTAGACTTGTGCTGTTTTTGACGCGGTGTGGGTAGGAGTCGTCTTGGCGTTAATCCTGTTTCTTGAACAGGTCCAGAAAGCGGTCCTCATAGTCCTTGAAGACGCCGAGACGGTCCAGTTCGTTCTTGAGCTCGTAGGCCTTCGCACGGTCCGCCTTCGCTTGCCTGAATAGCCCGTCCAGACGCTCCACGTCAGCAGCCGCCAGACGCGGTTCTTCGGGTTGTTCGGAGCCGTAGGCTGTCTCGAACTCCGGCCCCTCGTCTTGCTCGTGCCCCATGGAGCGCTCGACGGAGGCGAGAATCTCACCCAGCTTTTGGCCTACTTCCTGTGCCTGCTCCGAGAGTTCTGCTAATTCGATTTCGATTCCCGCCATCTTGGTGAAGACCCGCAGGACCGAGAATGAAGCCTGCGGGAATGGAAGCTGGGCGAAAATGTGCGGCATCTCACCGAGCAGGCAGATGCCGCACATCCCAGCCTCGGCAGCCACTCCAAGTACGATGCCATTAAGCCCTCCCACGTGCCCATCCTTGAGGACTTCCAGATCAAGACGCTTGAGCTCGGCCAGCGCATCTTCGTTTGTCGCCGCGGCAAACACGCGCGCGGCGTGCTCCGGGTGCATCTGCGTGGCCATGGCGGCAAAAGTGACAATCCGCTCCACTCCGAGCTGCTGTGCCAGCTCAATGAGCTTGTGGCAAAAGGTGTATTTCCCCAGCGGCGGCTGCGCCTCGCCGATAAAGACGACGATATCTCGTTTTCCCTGGGGATCCTTCCAGAGAAACAACCGACTGCGTGGAAGGCGGCCTGTAGTAATCAGGCCTTCCTTGACTTCTACATGGTCCACGTCAAACAGCTCGCGCGGCGAAAACTCCGCCAGGGCGTGCATTCCGAGCTTGGACATCAAGTAATAGCCGGCGCTGATCGCCACCTGCCCCATTCCCGGCCAGACCGCCACCATCCACGGTTTTACCAGCTTCAACTCTTCCGCCATGAGATTCTCCTTCAAAAAGCAGCCTCCAATGAGCAGCTACTGAATCGTTCGCGTTCGATTGTTCGGCGACTACTTCGCAGCGGTTGCCTACTCAGCGGGTGTCTCGCGCACGAGGTTGAAATCGCCGCGAAACTCCGCCTTATGCTTTACCAGAAACTTTTGCACGTCTTCCGTCTGTGCCGTGATCATTTTCCGGCCGTCAAACGTGGCTGTGGCAATTTCGTCGCCGTGCTCAGCCAGATATTTGTCCAGCCACTGGTGGTCAATGGCTGCCATTTTCAAGCCGGGTTCCGTTTCGCGGACAAGATAGATTGTGTGAATCGGCACCAGGTGAAACTTATAAAAGCCGTTGGCGGCTCCGTTTGTCTCCTCGGGGTACAAGTCGAGAAAGAGGATCCCCTCGATTTTCGCCAGGTGGGCGATGAACCGCCCTTGGCGACCTTCCTCATCCTGATAGGACAGCGCGTACGATTTGTCGTCGCGCTTGGAAAAATTCCACTTGGCCTTTGAATTCGGCTGAGACCAGACCCCGATGAACTGAGAATTGAAAATGAGGTTTTCTTCCTTATACGCCGGGTTGAGAGAAGGGATGCAGCCGGCAACGGCCGCCAGAATGATAGCTCCGCAGGACAGTAGTTTCTTGTTCATGGTCATTCTCCAAGGGTGAGAGGTTTAGCCGACAGAAATATTTGTCTCGATGGAAGCGAGATAGATTGGCAAACGCCATGCCTTGCGACGGGCATTAACGAAGACGCGAATTTCACCCGGGCATGAGTGGGAGCGCCAGCAGCGGCGAACTGTTTACCGTTCCTGACTGGCACAAAAGCGCGCGGGCAATTGTGTCAAATCCGCGCGCCGGCATCGCCGGGCACAGACCGATCTCGCAGTCCTTCACGGGCTTTGCAGCCTTGACCGCCTTTTGCGCGGCCACCAGTTGTGCGGCACGTCACTTGCCATATGCCGGACCATTGTGATTGCGTTTGTTCCTCGTTTTCCAAGGAGTCTGTTATGGCCACCAATCTCGCCACCCGCCCCGCTCGCAGCCAGATTTCCGCACTCGTCCGCGATCCGCTCGGCCTCTTCCGTGAGGAGATGGACGATCTCATGTCACGCTTTTGGAGCGGCACTCAAGATGGCTGGCTCTCCGGCAACTTTGCTCCGTCAGTTGACCTGACGGAAGCCGACAACGCCTTCGAGGTCCGGATAGACATTCCCGGAATGGAATCCAAGGACATCGACGTGCAGGTTCACGGCAACCTGGTCACGATTAGCGGCGAGCGCAAGGAGGAAAAGGAAGCGAAGGGAAAGACCTTCCACCGTGTCGAGCGGCGGACCGGAAAGTTTTCCCGCTCTTTGACTTTGCCCTGCGGCATCAACGAGGACGAAGTCGCCGCCGAGTATGTTAAGGGAATTTTGACTCTGAAACTTCCAAAATGTGAGGAAGCCAAGTGTAAGAAGGTAACCGTCAAGGGCTAGGACCGCCTGGCGTCAAAAATGCTCGTGCCGGAAAGCTTTGGCACGAGTGCGGGGGGCTCCCGGAAGTCTGCAAAAAGGAGAGCAGTGTCATGGATATCAAGCACTTCTTAAATGAACGAGGCGTTCCATACACAGTGCTCCCCCATTCTTGGTCGCACGGCTCGGCTCAAGTAGCGACGGCCGTGCATACCCTGCCGCAACAGGTCGCCAAGACGGTCATGCTCCACGCCAACCACAGTTTCCGCGACCTGGTGGCGATTGTTCCCGCTGATGCCAGAATCGACTTTGAGAAGGTCAGCCACATGATTGGAGGCGCCGAGATTCGGCTGGCCACGGAGGAGGACGTCGCAGTCCGCTGCCCTGACTGCGAACCGGGTGTCCTCTCACCGTTTGGCTCCCAATACGGAATGTTGACCCTTGTGGATGAGTCACTTGCCGGGCAAGAGGAAATCGTGATCGAGAGCAATTCCCGCTCAGAAGCGTTGCAGATCCACTGGGAAGATTTTCGCCGCCTTGAAAATCCGCTCGTGGGCAGCTTCGCCATCCGGGAGTAAAATATGCCTGTCCGGCGTTTTGACCCTACGACATCTGACTGGGTGGTATTCGCTCCCTCTCGCAAGCTCCGCCCGCACGATGGACATCCAAAGCCCGCAGCAGAATCAGCCGCGGTTACGGTCGCGGCTAATTGCCCTTCATTTGGGTTCTGGTCAACTCTGTCGTACTGCTGGTTCGCCCTTTCGATCCTTTCCCATTCATTCTGCTCAACCTGATTCTGTCGTGCCTGGCTGCCACCCAGGCCCCGGTCATCCTGAGCCAGAACCGCCAGGAAGCCAAAGATCGTCTGCGGTCGCAACATGATTATCAAGTCAATCTCAAGGCAGAGCTGGAAATCAGGCACCTGGATGAGAAGATCGATCACCTGTTACGCCATCAGTGGGAACGGCTCGCGCAGATCCAGGAAGTGCAGCTTGATTTGCTGTCCGAACTCACCCGGCAGAGCGACGGCTGAGCAGACTTCGCACAACGAAATGCAGAGCAACGGTGGGGGCTGTTATGTCAGACAATCAAGTGGGGCGTGTTTAGGGGGTTGAAAGCGGCGGCGCACATGACTATCGAATGTCCGAACCGCCTAGATCCCAGTGATAGACGTGCTTGTCGGGAGCTGTGTGCTGGGCGGCCGCAATCACCTCCGCGACGGGCACCGGATTGCCGATTTGTTCGCTCCCCAGTCCGCGGCCCAGATACCCTTCTGCTTCGCGCACGTCAAAATGCCCCGCCGTGATGACGCCGGACCCTTGAGCGTCAACAATCACCACCCGGCTTCCTTCATCCTGCAGTTTCACAGCCGCCGCGATGGCTTCCGCGACTGTGTCACAGAGGGCATGAGTCAAGCCCGAAGACTGATTCGTCACCACATAGCGTTTCATGGTCGTCGCTCCCCGCACTGAATCTTAGCCGCCGTCAAGGTCGTTAGGGAGTTCTTCGTGAAGGCCAAAAAGTTGCATCAGCGAAGTGACTGCTGGTTCAAACGAGGGTCAATCGTGAGCGATTCTTTCTAATCGCAAGAGTCGTGCCGCACATTATTCTAAAGGAATTAAGGCCGATTCTGTGCGGTAGCGGCGCACTCTTCGCGCGCGCGGTCGCGCACTTTCACGCGCTGATCCGATCTCGGACTCGCTCAATGAGGACGAGCTGGAGCGGTACGGCTATCCGGGAGTCTGGGTGGTCCAGGACGTGCAGCTTGATTTGCTGTCGGAACTCACCCAGCAGAGTGAAGGCTGAACCAACTTCGCTTAACGATGTGCAGAGCGCTAGAGGAGGCTGTTATGGCAGATAATCAAACGGCGCTAGTGCAGTGGCTTTCCAAGCCGGACACCTACGCGAGTCGACCACAACAGGTCGAGTATCTTGAAACGCACATTTCCCATGTGTTCCTGGCGGGAAACGACGTCTACAAGCTGAAAAAGCCGGTGAAATTTGACTTTCTGGACTTTTCCACGCTCGCAGCTCGGGAGCACGCGTGTCGAGATGAATTGCGTCTGAATCGCCGGCTGGCGCACGATGTCTATCTCGACGTGACGTCCATCACGCAGAATGATCGCGGCGATTTCGCCTTTCACGGCGATGGGCAGGTGGCGGATTGGCTCGTGCATATGCGGCGTCTGCCAACTGTGAATGCCCTCGACGCGCTCATCGAGCGTGGTGAAGTTCGCCCAGAGCACATTCGTCGCCTGATCGAAACACTCGTCGAGTTCTATGGCACACTTTCGTCTGTGGCGATGACTCCCGAGGAATACCGCAACTGTGTTCTAGGTCACGTTCGCGGAAACCGGCAAGCGCTGGCGGCGCTCAACACTTATTTTCCCCAGAGCACGGTCAAGCGGGTGCATTGTTTTCAGCTGCAATTGCTGTGTCTGGAGCCCGGTCTCTTCGATCAGCGAGTTAAGGCCAGCCGGATCGTCGAGGGACACGGAGATTTGCGGCCAGAGCATATTTGCCTCAGCGAGCCACCGGTGATCTTCGACTGCATTGAATTCAGCCTGGATTTCCGCCTGATCGACGTGGGGGACGAATTGGCATTTCTTATCGCGGAGTGCGACTATTTGGGGGCGGACTGGATTGGACCAATGCTAGTAGACCTGTATTTGCGGCAAAGCGGAGACCACGTTCCAGAAGTATTATGGGCATTTTACAAGTCTTACCGAGCTTGCGTCCGAGCCAAGGTCGCAGGCCTCCGCGCCAAGCAGCTTCGCGCGAGCACCGATGCTGTCGTTGCCATTGAGGCGCGCCGTCATTTGGAATTTGCCGACAGCTACGTTACCTCTCGACTAAGACCAATCCTCCTGGTGGTGCGAGGACTGGCCGGCACGGGAAAGACAACCTTAGCGGGCGCGCTGGCAAAGGTTCTCGGCGCTGAAGTCTTGCGGACGGACGTCATCCGGCGAGACTTTTTTGGAGCCGGTCCCCACGCGGTGTCCCCAAACGCTGGGGTCTATGGATTGGAAGCCAAAGAGCATATCTACGCAGAGCTGTTTCGGCAGGCTGGAAATCTGTACGCCGACCAGATTTCTGTGATTCTAGACGGCACCTTTCTCACGAAAGAACTGACGCGAAGAGCTCAGACCATCTGCCACCATAACCCGCGTGGCCTGTTTCTGGGAATCGAGTGCGTATGTAGGCCGGAGGTAGCTCGGTCGCGAATTCAAAGACGATTGGCAGAGGGGCAGGACTTATCGGAGGCCACGCCCGAGATTCACGCCATGCAACGGGACACCCGCGAGCCTTGGCCCGAGAACATCTCGCACATCCAAATCGACACGGAACAGTCGATCGAGTCGCAAGTAGCGGAAGTCCTCGCTCGGCTGCAGGGCTTCGTCGCTAACCAATCGCCTGCGGAACGGCTCATTTCTGTGCCTTGAGGAGTTCCAATCGCGCTAAAGGCAAATGGCTCGGAGCTGTAGCAAAGCGTGGGCTCCGTGGACTCACCGAGCGAATTGGCCCATCGTGCGCAGCGCCCCGCAGGGTCTTGGCATGATGCATCGCATCGTTGATACTAGCCGCGAGGCGTTGCTCTCAACTTGCAGAATTGCAGGGTGCTTGGATGATTGACGGACTGCATTCCGCGACGGATTCGCCAGACAATCCCCCGCGCCGAAACTTTCTGATGTCCACTTCCGGCATCGCCATGACGGGTGGACTGCTCGCCGGATACGGAACCTTTGGGTATATGTTGGGTGAGTTCGTCTATCCGGCTACCCAGCAGAACCGCGGCTGGATGTTCGTGTGCACGGTCGAGCGACTGGCACCGGGCGAAGCCTTGGACTTCACCGCCCCGGCCGGCGCAAAGATTGTGGTCGCCCGCCAAGGGGCAGGGGTCGCCGCGGAAGACTTTCTGGCTTTGTCGAGCGTTTGTCCGCATCTCGGCTGCCGCGTTCACTGGGAGGCCCAGGGGGAGCGATTTTTTTGCCCCTGTCATAACGGAGCCTTCGACCGCAGCGGGAGCCCGATTTCCGGCCCCCCCAAAGCGGCGAACCAGGCGCTGGTGCGATTTCCGCTCAAGGTGGAAAGCGGTTTACTGTATTTGGAAGCGCCGCTCGTTTCCGTGGCGTGCTGTCCGCACGATTCCGTCCCTCGTAATGAAGGAATCGCCTGACGTGGGACGAATTGTTGCCTGGCTGCAAGAGCGCGTGCCTGTCTCCGCCGAGCAATTGGCGGAGCTGACCAATGAACCGGTGCCCAACCACCTCAAGAAGTGGTGGTTCTGCTTGGGCGGCACTCCCGCGTACCTGTTCGTGGTGCAGATCGTAACCGGCATCCTCTTGGCCTTGTACTACCAGCCGTCGCCGACGACCGCCTACGAATCGATTCGTTACATCACCGAAGAAGCGACCTTCGGCTGGTTTTTGCGGAGCATGCACAAGTGGGCGGCGACGCTCATGATCGCGGCCGTGATCCTGCACCAGATGCGGGTCTATTTCACCAATGCCTATCGCCGGCCCCGAGAGTTGAACTGGATCATTGGCATGTGTCTGCTGATGGCGACGCTGCTAACCGGTTTTACGGGCTATAGCCTCGTCTTCGAGCAGCTTAGCTACTGGGGCGCAACCGTCGCCGCCAATATCAGCGATGCCGTGCCAGTGGTCGGGCAGTTTGCCAAACAAATGCTGCTCGGCGGGGACGAGTACAACGATCGCACACTCTCCCGTTTCTACATTCTGCATGCGGCGGTTTTGCCTACGACGATCATCCTTCTGGTGGTCTGCCACATTGCCCAGGTGCGGATGCATGGGGTCACGGAGTTTCCTGACCCTCACGAGCCACCTGATCGGCCGCGGCACTTCAACTTCTTTCCCGATCACATGCTTAGCGAGCTCATGATCGGCCTGGTTCTCATGATCGTGCTCTGTGCGCTCGCCACGGTGCTGCCTGCGACGATGGGTCCGAAGGCCGATCCCCTGACCACGCCGGAGGTTATCAAGCCCGAGTGGTTCTTTTACGTTTCGTTCCGCTGGCTCAAACTTTTCTCGTTGTCGTTCGCGGTGATTAGTTCGGGTTTCATTGTGGGCGCGATGTTTGTCTGGCCGTGGATCGACAAGGTTCTGCGGCGAATCACCGGAATTGAGGAAATCAGCGTCTATATCGGCATTGTCGCTACGTTCTTGTTGATCGGCATGACTGTCTGGGAAGCGGCCGTTGCGCACTAAGGATTTCGTTGCATGACCATTCGTACGAAGCAGATCATCATTGCCTTGCTCAGCGCGGCATTCATCATCTCGCTGATCTTTGTCCAGTGGATGGAAGTTGCCCGCAAACGCGAGGAGTCTGGCGTCGGAGTGCGGCACGTCTCGATTCCCACCAGTTCAAAATCGTGCGTGGAGTGCCACCAGAAGTCGTCGCCCGGCATCATCGACCACTGGGAGGGAAGCACGCACGCGGTGAAAGGGGTCGGCTGCGTGGAGTGCCATCAGGCCGAGAAGGGGGACGCCGACGCCTTCGATCACTACGGCGCGCTGATTGCCGTGGTCGTGACGCCGCTCGACTGTGGCCGCTGCCACAAGACGGAGACGGCGGAGTTCATGGCCAGCCATCACGCCAAGGCGGGAAACATCCTGGCGTCGCTGGACAATTTTCTCGCGGAAACGGTCGAGGGATCGCGCGTCCCGTTCAATCCACACTCCCCCACGCCAGGGCACGACGTCTCGAAGGTGAATGGCATGGCGTTCGTGGATACGGGCTGCAAACAATGCCACGGCAGCAAGATCGCACTGGAAGCGACCGATGGGAGCCTGATCACACTCGATCAACTCAAGCCCGGTCCCGATGGCAAGCCGACGGACAAGGCGAGCATGGCACTGATCAAAAAGGCGTCCAATGGACGGCCGCTGCTCCATTCCAGCGGTTGGCCGAATACGGGGATCGGACGGCTGAATCTCGACGGCTCGCGCGGTTCCTGCTCGGCCTGCCACTCGCGGCACGATTTCTCGCCGCGCCGCGCTCGACAGCCGGAAAACTGCGGCAAATGCCATCTCGGGCCCGATCACCCACAAAAGGAGATTTTTGAGGAATCGAAACACGGCGTGGCCTACCGCGACTTGCGAGAGCAGATGAATCTGGACGCCGAGAAATGGGTGCTCGGCGTGGATTATTCACAGGCACCGACCTGCGCCTCGTGCCACATGTCTGGCAACAAAAACAATGGCGGCAAGATAACTCACGATCCGGGCGGGCGAATCTCCTGGACCAATCGCCCACCCGTGAGCTTGGCCATGGACACAGACATCAAGGGTGAAGTCATCAAAGAAACCGACCCCGTCAAGCGCCGCGACCTGATCAAGAGCACCTGGCAGGAGAAGCGCGTCCAGATGAAGAATGTCTGCCTCAACTGCCACGCCGAAAACTACGTCGATGGGTTTTACAAGCAGTACGACGATTTCGTGATCACCTACAACGAGAAGTTCGCCAAGCCTGGCCAGGCGATTATGAAAGCCCTGTACGATCAGAAGTTGCTGACCCCCAAGCCGGCGGAGTTCGACGAAGAGATCGAATGGACGTGGTATCTACTATGGCACCACGAAGGCCGCCGGGCGCGTCACGGCGCGTCGATGATGGCGCCCGACTACGCCCATTGGCATGGGACGTTTGAAGTGGCCGAGCGGTTCTATCTGGGGCTCATCCCGCAGGCCCGCGAGCTCGCCCACAAGGCGGAAGAAGCAGGCCAGGAGGCGGAGGCCAAGGCCGTGCGGAAAGTGATCGACGACGTTCTGAATCGGCCGGAACACCAGTGGTTCGAACAGGCCAAACCCAAACCGGCTCCCACGCCCGCCGCCTCCGCAGCGGGAGGCTAACGATGGTGCGATGCGATTATTTGGTGAATGGGCAACGCTTCCCCCGCTGATACGGCGGGTCGCCGATCATCGCCAAGGCTGCAACCTGGTGACGACCAACGGCGAGCGGAAGGAGGAAAAAGAAGACAAGGGAAAGACCTTCAACCGCGTCGAGCGACGGACCGGGAAGTTTCCCTTCTTTGACTTTGTCCTGCGCCATCAATGAGGACGAAGTCGCTGCTGAGTACGCCCAGGGAATTTGACTCTCAAACTCCCAAGGAGTGAGGAAGCCAGACGCAAGAGAGTGGCTGTTAAAGGGAGTTAGCAGCCTCAAATTGCGCGGGTGCGGCTGGTGGGGTGCTAACTCCGAAATCCAGGCAGAGTTTCGGCGAGGATCTCGCGGATCGCCTTGCGGTCGGCTTCCGAGAGGTGCTTGAATTTGTCTCCCGGATCCTGACCGGTCAAAACATCACGCAACCGACGGAAGACATAATCCTTCGCCTCCTTGGGCAAGGCGCTGAAGCCGGGAGAATAGACGAGATAGCTGCATGGGTACTTGAACATCCGTTGCGTCAGATCGAGATCGCGGAGCGAGCGTCCCTTCTTGTCTCGCGGGCCTCGCTCCTGGAATTCCGCCGCAAACGGGCTAGTTCCTTCAATCTTGTGCGTGAGCGGCGACTCGTCGCAGAAGAGAAGATATTCCACCAGCGGCTCGCAGGAACTCTTGATGCGACTCTTGGTGCTGTCCCACTGCTCAGCGGCGGGTTTGCCGAGTTCGCGGTTGAGCGTCTGCTCGTAATGCAGGGCCTGTCGAGTGGCGAAATTCGCCTGTGTAATGTAGTTGTGGGCATCTGCCTGATGCTCCAGAACCATCAGCGCCACGATGTCGCTGTGCGGCGTCAAATAACCGCTGGTATCAAAATGCTTGGAAAGATCCGTGACATTCTGCCCCGTCGAATTGTCAACCTGCTCCGGTTCGATCTTGCCACGCACTACGAGGTTGCCCAGGTGCTTTTGATTGCCATGCGTCCCGGTCACGTACCAGCCACCCCAGCGCTGGCTCAGCGGGCTGGTATGGTCCGTGCGGTAAGTACCCGAAGAAAGAATGGGAAACCCCGCCGGGTCGGTATAAACCGAACGAACCACAAGCCCTGGCACTCCCTTGGTCGAAGAGGAACCGTGACAGATCAGGCAGTTATCCGTCTGCTTGATGAGCCGCGGTGAACGGTCGTCCGTTTGATCCAGCGTGTAGAACATGGCTCCGAGGTCTTTGTCCATCGCGGAAACTTCCAGCACGTCTCCCTCCCGGCAGAATCCAACGTACGTATCGTCGCTGAAGTACAAGGCTCGCGGCGTCGCCGGAGAAATCCTCTGTCGTTGTAGGCTGGTCTTTGAGAAGACGAGCGTCTGCGACGATTCCGGCACCCGCAGCTCGGATAGTAAAGACCGCAAATAGCCAAAACGGGGCTCATGCTTCAAGATCTTTTTTCCCGAATGCATCTCCGCCATGAGCTGCGTAACGCGGTTCTCGCCGCTGCGCTTGCTGTACTCGATCGGCTCGCGCTCGAATTCCTGTGCGCGGACCGGGATGAATGCCGCCAGCGACCAGGCAAACACGAGCAGGATGGACAACTTCTGAGTTTTCGTATTCATGTCAATGACGATTGGGGACTAATTCACAGATGCCGGAATGTGGGCTTGCTGGTAGTGCCGGTTGATGAGGTCGTTCTGCAACCAAAGGAGTTTGCCAAAGGCTCGCAGAGTGCGGATTTCCGTCTCGCGGTCCAGGCCCAACCCCAGGACGGTTGCTGTGATGGCGTCTGCGACAAAGCCCAGCAGGGCGTTCATCTGCACCAGGGGCACATCAAGCTCGGGAGACCCAGCCTTGGGAGTATGGATTTTGCCGACCAAATCCAAGTAGCCAATCATCTTGTCGTCATAGGGGCGAGTGACCAGGGAAACCAGGTAGCGGCCGAGATGCTGCTTACGAAACTGGATCATCTCGTGCTCCTGAGTGAGCGACTGTATGTCCTGGGGAACCGGCCCTTCATATTCGGACTGCCGGGGGACGAAGTGCCGCTTGGTGGCGTCGTATTCAAAGAGCTTGTTGTAGACAGCATCGACCAGCCCCGGCACGTGGGGAGCAAGGTGAGCTGCGGAGGCATGGATCGCCTTGATGTCCGCCTCATCAAAGCCCATGAACTCGCTCAGGTAGCTGGCCCGGTAGAGAACATCGTTCTCCAGTTGGTTTTCATTGATGTGTTTCACGATCGACTCCTTCGCAAAAGTAGTTGTCATAACAGGCCGCGCCTTGGCGTTCATGGAAGAGGCTCTATTTCTTGGGCGGTGATTTCACGGTGATGACGGGGCACTTGGCCCAACGGACGACCAGCTCGGCGACGCTTCCCATCAGGATTCGAGTCAGTCCCCGCCGACCGTGGGTTCCCATCACGATGAAATCGACCTGTTCGTCATCCGCCAGTTTGACGATGCAGTCGGATGGATCGCCGTGAAGCAGGCGATGCTCGACGGGGATGTTCGGATCCTTGGGCAAGACTTTTGCCAGGCGGGCCTGAAGCTTATCGGACGGGGGCTCCGGCACCGTGTAGATGAATTCTCCGCCTCCCACGGCAAGCGGGGTTACCTGGACATAGGCAATGAGCAGCTTGGCCCCCGAGTCGTGAGCGAGCGAAGTCGCCAGGTCGAGAGCTGCCTCGCTGCCGGACGAAAAATCAACGGGGACCAGGATCTTCTTGGCGTTCATGGGGCAGCTTCACTTTTTGTTTTCGGGTGCGGTTTTGGGGAAAGCCTTCAGCAGCAGATTGAGATGCGCTATGACAAAATGGTGCCGGCGCTTGAGATCCTCATGGACGGCGCGAAGCTGATCGTGCTTTTCTTGCTCCTTCCGGTGCTGCTTGGCGAGCAGCGG
This sequence comes from Pirellulaceae bacterium, assembly GCA_046593355.1. Taxonomy (GTDB): domain Bacteria; phylum Planctomycetota; class Planctomycetia; order Pirellulales; family Pirellulaceae; genus SXOA01. The sequence continues at coordinate 34,614 of JBKJNY010000160.1, forward strand.
CAGGTCCGTTCCTTGTCCACCTCGCTCGAATTCCGCCAAGGAGTGCTCGTGGGCATCTACGATCTCCTCATTGAGGCGAATAGCGGCCGCATGCTGCCGGAGCGTTTGCTCGTGCTGCTTCAAATCGGCATCCAACTCTTTGAGGTTGACGAAAGCCTGGGCCAGTTCGTGCTGCCAGTTGCGCAGATCCTCCCGCCAGCTCGATTTTTCGCTGTTCCAGGCCAAGTGGTTTTGATGCATCTGGGCATGATTTTTGATAGACATAAATCACCATAACTTGGAATGATTTCGTACCCAAATCCAGAATGTTCAGTCGCGTCGGGGAATGATCGAGCCTTTCGCAACTTCCGCGCCGCACATTGTTCTCAGGACATCGAAGGAAGAAAATCGATGGAAACCTGTCTCGTGAGTGCAATATGTGTCGCCACCCGCTGCGCAGGTGTGACAAAAGAGCACACAGCGTACGTCGCATCCGCGCACTTTTCCCGGGCTTGCGCGCCTGCGGAAGCTCTCCGCATCGCGGAAACATTTTTGTTTCCCGCGCCAATCCAGCGAAGTGCGCTCGCGAGCTATTCCGGCATACAACATGCTTTATCGCACCCATCTTGTTGTCTTTTTGGAAAGGATGGTGCGACGATGGATTCCTTAGGACGAGAGCAACTGCGTCATCTGGCGGAAAACGTGGCCTCGCCATGCGTTAGCATTTATCTGTCGACCCACCCAAGTGGCGAAGAAATGCAGGGAGACCGGATTCGGCTCAAGAATCTGCTCGATCGAGCGGAACCAATGCTGGTGGCTCAAGGGCTCAGCGCACGGGCCGCGAGAGACCTCCTTGCTGCCGCGCGCCGCTTACTGACGGACGAGATTTTTTGGCAGCACCGCAGCCAAGGGCTGGCGGTGCTGATTGCCCCAGGAGTTTTTCGGACGTTTCGTCTGCCGGAAAGCTTCGAGGAGGCGGTCGTCGTCAACGGGCGTTTTCAATTGAAGCCTTTGATACCCCAAGCGAGCAGCCAGCAAGCCTTCTTGCTTCTCGCGCTGACGCAAAACGGTGCGAGGCTCTTCGAGGGCTCGCAGGCCGGGCTCAATGAGCGACCTGTGCCAGGAATGCCGGCGAACCTGAAGCAAGCGATCGATCTGGAAACCGGCGAGCGAGGACAGCAGGTGCATTCTGGCGGGAAATTCGGCACCGGGAAGGAGGCGGCTGTATTTCACGGCCAAGGTGGGCAGCCCGATGCACACAAAGGAGACCTCGCCCAGTATTTCCGTGCGGTGTGGCACGCGGTCCAGCCCATTGTGCATGAGGAGCGCGTCCCCCTGATCGTGGCCGCGGTCGATTACCTGCAGCCGATCTTCCGCGCCGCTTGTGATTATCCCCATCTGCTGGAACAGGGGATTAGCGGCAATCCGGATGGCCGGTCCGACCATGATTTGCATGCTCAGGCGGTTGCCGCAATTGCTCCGATCCTGGAAGGAGTGCGGGAGGAAGCCGCCGAGAAGTACCGCCAGTTTGCGGGGACCGGCAAAGCTTCGGAAGACCTGCGGGAAGTGGTGCGGTCGGCCGCTCAGGGTAAAATCGATACGCTCTTCGTCGAGCGGCGTTCCCATCAGTGGGGCCGTTTTGATGAGCGAGAGCAAACGGTATCGCTGCATGAGAGCTTTCAGCCAGGCGATGACGACCTCGTCGATCTGGCGGCCGTCAAAACGCTGGCGGGACGGGGCCGCGTTTATGTCGTGCCGCGCGAAGAGATGCCTTGCCGCGAACCAGCGGCGGCAATCTACAGATACTAACAGGATGCAATCGCAATTCCCATGACAAGAACTATCGCTCCCGAAGACCTGGCCAAACAACAGCGGTCCGGCGAGGCCGTCGAACTCATCGATGTCCGCACGCCAGTGGAATACCGCGAGCTGCACGTCGATTTCGCGCGTAATATCCCTTTGAGCGAACTCGACGTCGCCAGACTGGCCGCCGAGCGCCGAGAGACCGAAGAGCCGCTCTATGTCATGTGCCGCTCGGGGAGCCGGGCCGGCCAAGCGTGCAAGAGTTTGGAGGCGGCGGGAATTCCGGTGGTCAACGTGGAAGGGGGAACGCTCGCCTGGGAGGCGGCTGGACTCCCGGTTGTGCGGGGTAAGAAGGCGATGTCGCTCGAGAGGCAGGTTCGGATCCTGATAGGCAGTATGGTGCTGACCTCGTCGCTGTTGGCTTACTTCGTTCATCCTTACTGGATTGCCCTCGCTGTATTTTTCGGCGGCGGGCTGATTTTTTCAGGAATCACCGATTTCTGCGGGCTGGCATTGATTCTCGCCCGCATGCCGTGGAACCAGGATAGCGGGGCGGCTGGTGGAACCACGGAAAGCTGTTGTGCGGCTGAGGCCAAGCACTGACGTCACTAGCCTCGATGCTAGGCTCGCCGCAGCCGCACCGCACAGACTTTGTACTCAGGGATTTTGGCGATGGGGTCCAGCGCCTCAATTGTAAGGTTGTTAGCGTTGGCCTTTCCGGGGAAATGAAAGTTGGCAAAGACGATTCCTGAGGGGACGCGGTCGGTGACGCAGGCGCGAGCAGCCATTTCACCGCGGCGCGATTCTAATACCACGAGATCGCCGTGAGCAACCGAGAAGCGGTTGGCATCGGCAGGGTTGATTTCCACGAGCGCCTCGCCGCAAATCTCCATCAGCCCCGGCACTCGCCGAGTCAATTCGCCGCCGTGCCAGTGAGAGAGGACGCGGCCGGTTGTGAGGAGCAGCGGGAATTCAGCATCCGGAAGCTCCTGCGGCGGCAGATGGTCCACGGCGTGGAACTTTCCCTTGCCCCGTGTGAACTGGCCGATGTGCAGGATTGGTGTCCCTGAATGCTGCTCGGCTGGGATCGGCCACGAGGAGCTTGGCCCCGCGGCGCATCACCGCCTGCCGCAGCATCGTCCCAAACACCGGATGCTGCTCCGTCGTGTTGGAGTCGATGACAAAGAATGCAGCCGCCTGCTGGGCCACATCGTCCATCGAGTTACTCATCGCTCCGGATCCGAACGCCATTCCCAGCCCGGTCACGGTGGAAGAATGGCAGAGCCGGGCGCAATGGTCGATATTACCGGTCAAGAGAACCTGCCTGGCGAATTTCTGCAGCAGATAATTCTCTTGGTTGGTGCATTTGGCCGACGCCATCACGCCAAAAGCCTGAGGGCCGGATTCGTTGGCGATTTGGACCAGTCGCGAGGCGACGATACTCAGAATGGTTTCCCAGTCGACGTCGACCCATGGACCGCGGTCGGCGATTTGTCCTGGCTTGGGTTTTCCTTCTAGCAGATACTGACGCACTTTCGGCGTTGTCAGCCGGTCCGCATGATGAACGAAACCATAGCCATAGCGACCCTTGACTCAGAGCGACATGCCGTTTAGGGGCGCGTCCGGGCTGGAAGTAATTCCCAGGATGCGGTTGTCCCGCACATTCAGATCGAACTGGCAGCCCACCCCACAGTAGCCGCAGGTGGTTCTGACAATCCGTTCCGGCTCTGGGCCGTTAAGTGTGGTGCGATCTTCGATCGCGCCGGTGGGACAGTACGCCGCACAAGCTCCGCACGATTCGCAGCCCGCTTCGAGCATCGTAGTGCCTAGACCGGCCGCGATGTGAGCTTGTTCTCCGCGGTCGGCCAGGTTTCAGATGAATCGCCCCTGGACTTCCGCGCAGGCCCGAATGCAACGGGTGCAGAGGATGCACTGGTTCAAATTGACGCGAATGAAAGGATGCAAGTCACTGTCTTGCGAATACTGCGGAGCGGCTGGGAAGTCATCGGGGCGGCCTGCGCCGTAGTGCTCGGCCCAGTGGAGCAACTCGTTCTTCCGGCCGGGCGTTTTCTCCTCGGGGTCTTCGCAATAATCCTGCAGGAGCAATTCGAGCACGAGCTTGCGGGCCTCAATGGCGCGGGCGGACTCGGTGGAGACGACCTGCCCTTCTTGGCAGTGCGTCATGCAGGCAGGAACGAGACCGTCGTGCCTCGCCACTTCAACGACGCAGAGCCGGCACGAGCCGACGGGCGACAGATCGGGGTGATAGCAGAGCGTCGGGATGGTGATGCCATGACGGGCCGCCGCTTGAACCACGTTTTCATCGCTACTTGCCGCAATTTTCCGGCCATTGATCTACAAGGTCACCGCCTGAGCGTCGCTTGGCGGAGTAGCCGGTTTGGGCGGCAGCAGAGGAGTATGCCGGTAGTGTCCTGACTGGCAGGTCAAAAAGTTGGTCATGCAGCACCGGAAGGAGCATCGGCAGCAGGTGTCACCAGTTTACCGCTTAAGCTGCTTTTCCACCTTCAGGACGTGCAGCGTGGTCTTGACGGCCACGTCGGGATTGAGCGAGATGCTGTCGATCCCCTGCTCGACCAGAAACTGGGCGAACTCCGGATAGTCGCTGGGAGCCTGGCCGCAGATGCCGACCTTCCGCCCCTTGGCCTTCGCACGCTCAATGACGCTGGCAATCATCTTTTTCACGGCGGGATTTCGCTCGTCAAAGATCGGTGCGACGGTTTCCGAATCACGGTCCACGCCGAGGATCAGCTGCGTCAGATCGTTGGAACCAATCGAGAAGCCGTCGAAGACGTCGGAAAACTCCTCCGCCAGAATCACATTGCTTGGGATTTCGCACATGACGTAGACTTCCAACCCTTTGTCGCCCCGGCGGAGGCCGTGTTTTTCCATTTCGGCAATGACTTTCCGCCCCTCCTCAACCGTGCGGCAGAAGGGGATCATCAGTTTAAGGTTCGTCAGGCCCATCTCATCCCGGACCTTCTTCATCGCCCGACATTCAAGAGCGAAGGCGTCCCGATAGCGGGGATGGTAATACCGCGAAGCGCCGCGGAAGCCGAGCATGGGGTTTTCTTCCTGCGGTTCATAAGCCTTTCCACCGACCAGGTTCGCGTATTCGTTCGTCTTGAAGTCGCTGAGCCGAATGATGACATCCTTCGGGTAAAAAGCGGCGGCAATCATGGCGACGCCGGCGGCCAGCTTATCGACGAAGAATTCCGCCTTGTTCTCATAGCCGGCGGTCAGCTCGTCAATTTCGCGGCGGAGTTTCGCATCTTCAATGGAGTCGTAGTTGAGCAGCGCCTGCGGATGCACCTTGATGAAGGTGGTGATGATGAACTCCTCGCGAGCAAGCCCCACGCCGTCATTGGGCAGGAAGGAGAGCCGCAGCGCCTCCGATGGATTCCCCACATTGAGCATGATTTTGGTCTTTGGTCTGGCGAGCTTCTCCAGGCTCACCTGCTGCACTTCAAACTTCAGCCGACCGTCGTAGACAATGCCGGCTTCCCCTTCCGCGCAGGAAACGGTCACTTCCTGCCCGGTGCGGAGCACTGCGGTGCCGCGCTCGGTTCCCACAATCGCCGGCAGACCCAGTTCACGGCTGACGATGGCCGCATGACAGGTCCGCCCACCCCGGTTTGTGACAATCGCCGCCGCTTTTTTCATGATCGGTTCCCAATCGGGGTCGGTCTTGTCGGTGACCAGGATTTCTCCCGGCTGGACGTCCTGAAGATGCAGGGCACTTTCGACGACACGGACTTTGCCAGCGGCAATTCTCTCACCGACCGCTCGCCCCGTGATGAGGACCGGCCCACGCTGCTGGAGGCGATAGGTTTCCAGCTTTGGGGACTTAAACTTCTGCGAATGTACCGTCTCTGGCCGGGCCTGAAGAATGAAGAGCACGCCGGTGTTGCCATCTTTTGCCCATTCGATATCCATCGGGGTGTAAGCTTCGCGCTTGCGGCTGTAGTGGTCCTCAATCAGGCAGGCCCAGCGGGCAAGAGTGAGGACATCTTCATCGCTGATCGCGAACCTCGCACGTTCTTGCGGTAGCACCGGCACATTTCGCGTCATTTTTCCGCCGCCGACGTCGTACACCAGTTTGAACTCCTTGCTGCCGAGCTTCTTTTGGAGGATGGGACGAAAGCCGGTTTTGAGCGTGGGTTTGAAAACCATGAATTCGTCTGGATTGACCGTCCCCTGCACCACGTTCTCGCCAAGGCCGTAGGCGGCGTTAATCAGCACGACGTCGCGAAAGCCGGATTCCGTGTCGAGCGAGAACATCACTCCAGACGACGCCAGGTCCGAGCGGACCATTTTCTGCACGCCGATGGAGAGCGCGACCTTGAAGTGATCGAACCCTTTATCAACACGGTAAGAAATGGCCCGGTCGGTGAAGAGCGAAGCAAAGCACCGCTGGCAACAGTCGAGAAGAGCCGCATCCCCCCGCACGTTGAGATAGCTCTCCTGCTGTCCGGCAAAGCTGGCATCGGGCAAGTCTTCAGCCGTCGCGCTGGAGCGGACGGCCACGTCCAGCGGATCATCCCCGCGGCAAAGCGTGCGGTACGCCGACAGGATTGCCGCTTGCAAATCAGCAGGAAGGTCAGCCGCCATGATCGCATGGCGAATCGCCAGGCCACGCTCTTGCAAGTTTTCCACCTTGTGGCAATCCAAGCCGGACAGAATCTTTTTGATTTCCTGGTCGAGACCGGTCGTTTGCAGGAACTCACGATAGGCTGGGGCCGTGATCGCAAATCCGTACGCCAGGTTGATCCCCTGGGGACCGAGCTCGCGGTACATCTCACCCAGTGACGCATTCTTGCCCCCCACGAGCGGCACATCGCCAATACCGATCTCGTCGAACCAGCGAATGAAGTTGAGCTTGGTTGGGGAAGCGAGCATGGTGAACCCACTGTTAAAGAAGGGGAGGAAGCGCTGCGGGCAAAGATGCAAGTCCAGTGCCGCCGTCATCACGCACGACTGCTTCAATAACATGTCCGTTCTTCGGATTCTCGGATGTAAGCGCGCGGCATCCCCGCGCGATGTGCATACTTTCGGTCACTATCGCACACGTGCCTTTCCGCGACCGGCCCCTGGCTCCGTTGGCCAATAGGTTGCGTGAGGGTTGCGAGAAGCGACTACAAAGGGCACATTGAATGCATGTCCCAGCGTGGCGAGGATACTCATGAATGCGCTAGTCCGACTTCTGAACGCCTTGTTGCGGACGAGTTTCGTTCGCTCCGCGAACTGCACTACAACGCAACATTTTCGGCGGTCACGCAAATCCATGATGACTCACCATCGACGGGGCTTTTGCGGAGATGATTCCTTCTCAGGCTGAAGTGTCGTTCGTAATCAGGCAGGATGCAGCGGCCAGAAAGGCGGCGAAATCGGCGATTCGTACCCCTCAGGCTTCACGGTCAAGAGACTGCAATCGCAGGTTGTCAGGACTTTTTCCGCCGTGTTGCCGAGCAGCACCCCCTTGATGCCGCTGCGGCCGACCGTCCCCATGGCGATTAGATCAACCTTCTGGAGTGCGGCAATTCGTCGAATTTCTTGCCAGGGTGTTCCCCAAGACAAGTGAGAATGAATCCGGATCCCATTTGCGTCCAGTGAGTTCAGGAATTCGTTCAAGCGGTGTTTTGCTCCTTCATTGATCTCTTCTCGCAGCGAGCTTCCGTCGGGAACCTTGCTGATTACGTCTTCTGGTACGTCTTTTGAATCAATCACGTGCAGGAGGTGAAACTCGGCGGAGGCCTGATGAGCAACCTTCAGCCCTTCCATCACTGCGCGCTGGCTGACATCGGAAAAATCTGTTGCCGCGAGGACGGCCTTTGGGCAGCCAATGTGCTCGGCTTTACAAACCCAGACCGAGGCGGGGCATTTGCGGACTAGGCGATGAGCCGTACTGCCAATGAGAAACTCCTGCCACGCCGCGAGCCCGCGCGTTCCAGCGAGCACCAAATCGTAACCTTCCTGCTGCACCGCATGAATGAGTTCGACAAAGGGCTCGCCCAAGAGCGTCTCACAGCGAATGTCGAGATCGGTCGCATGAATATCGGCGATCAATTGCCGCATGCGATGATCCGTCTTTACTCTGACCTCGCGTTCAAATTGGTCCCCCTCCCCTAGCAGCAGGTCGAGCTTGGCTTTGGTAGATGCCGAATGCACGACCTTGCGCAGATCAGGCCGACAGTGCGCCAATACGACTTTTGATCCCGATTGCCGTGCAACCCACACTGCCTGTCGCAACGCCGCTTGCGAATGAGTGGAGAAGTCCATGGCCACCAGTATTTTTCGATATCCAAACGTACGTGCCATCGTCTGCCTTCTTTCACTGTGTAAGCCATGATAAAGCAGGTTTGTGTTTACTCACTGCTCATTTGAGGCAAGTTGCGCGCCACCGACGGCTCTTTGTCGAATTACCTGCCTCTCGATCGGTAGCCGCGCGGTCGCACAGACTCATGTCCAGAATCGCACAGTGCGTAGTCGCCTATTCCCGATGAGCTTCTCTGCGGCCATGACTTTTTGATGGTTTACGCATTCACCGCTTGCAACCGAATGGAGTGGCCATGTTCGTCATTGCAATTCAGTCCGCACGGTCTCCCGGCGGAGCCAAGTTTAATTTGAGTTCCATGTAGCCGCAGTAGAGCACTGGCACCACAAACAGCGACACTAGTTCGATAAACATGCCAAAGAAGACGGGAAGGGCCATTGCCCTCGCCACGTCAGCTCCGCGTCCCGTCGCGAGCATTACGGGGAGCAGCGCCGCGAAGGTTGTGAACGCCGTCATTAGGCAGGGGCGGATGCGCCGGCGTCCGGCCTCCACGGTCGCTTCGCGAATGTCCTGCACCGTTCGCATGGGGCGGCGGGCAAACAACTGTTCCATATAGGTGGCAACCACGACACCATCGTCCTCGGCAATGCCAATCAAGGCGATCAATCCAATCCAGATCGCGGTATTCATTTCAATGCCATACAGTCCCAAGCCGATCATTCCACCGAAGACCGCGATCGGAACCTGCGAGAAAATGATCAGGGTCAGTGGAAGATTGCGGAAGTTCAGATAGATGATCAGCAGGTCGACCAGGATGACGATGGGGATGATGAGAATCAGGCGACGGTTCGCGTCGATTTGGTTTTGGAAAGAGCCGACCGGAAGCAACGCATAACCGGCAGGCAGAGTGAGCGTCCCCTCGGTCTGTGCTTGGCGCAGTTGACTTTCCACGGCCTCGACTGTTTCCAGGTCACCGGCTATCCCCGAGGGGGCGAACGCGACGTGGGCCACCAGGCGCGCGTCCTCGCTGCTGATCATCCCTGGTCCCCAAGTCGTTGACATCTTGGCCAGTGTTTCCAGCGGCACAACCTCGCCGGTCTCCGTGACCACGGGCAGGCGTGACAGGTCGTCGATTCGCTCGCGCAGATCCCGTTGGTAGCGAATGCGAATGGGATAGCGTTCTCGTCCTTCAACCGTCTGGGTAAGGTTCATGCCGCCCAGCGCGGTTTCGATGATTTGATTGACGGCCATTGTCGTCATGCCAAATCGCGCGGCCGCGTCGCGATCCACCTCGAACTCGACATAGGGCATGCCCAGCACAATATCTGGGTTGACCGTAGCCGCATTGACTTGCGGGATCTGACGCAGACGCTCGGCGACTTTCCGAGCGGCCTCGGCCAGGCCATCAAGATTGTCACCATAAATGCGAATCGCCATCGGAGCTTTAATGCCGCTTTGCAGCATGACCACGCGTCCCTCGATCGGCTGCAGAGGCGAAGCCGGCGTGACGCCGGGCAGCGTGGCGACCGCGTTTATCTGGTTCCAGATGCTGTCCATGGTGACCCCCTCACGCCACTGGGCTTCGGGCTTGAGCATAATGTAGGTCTCGATCATCACACCCGGAGCGGGGTCGAGTGCGGACTCGGCTCGCCCGATTTTCCCCAAGACGTTCTCGACCTCTGGAATTCCCCGAATCAGTGTGTCTTGGGTCTGCAGCACCTCGATCCCTTGCGAGAAGCTGGCCGCCGGGTAAAGAGTCGGCATGTAGAACCACGTCCCCTCGTCGAGTGCGATCCAGTCGTCCGTTCGCAATCCCGGAAAACGATGCTTAAGGTCGACATAGCCGGGAAGTTTGTTCGGTTCCGCTCCCAGACCGCGGGCGATTTGCTCGGCTGGAAACAGAATCGTCGGCAGGCCAAACCAAGCCCCGGAACCGAGCAGGATGATGAGGAGCGGCACCGCCATGAAACTGAATTTATGGGCTAACAAGAATCGCAATACCGGTTCGTAAATCCAAAGGATGACACGGCTCGTTGGGTTCTGCTCGATCGGCCGCAGGCGTTCTCGCGACATCAAGAAGGCCAGGACGCCCACGAGCAGTCCAACGGCGGGAGCCGTCGCCCACAGGGGAAACGGAGAGACTTCGTCGATCCAAGGGTGCCAGAACAGGACGCTCGCAAACACTCCGGCGATCCCTGCCATGCCGGCGACAACCAGTCCGCGCCACAGCGGCCAGCGGGAGCTGTGCAGGAGGAGTCTGCACAATGCCGGAACGAGGAAGACCGCGACGAGGAGGGCCGCAAACATCGCAAACGTCTTCGTCCACGCCAGCGGCGCGAAGAGCTTGAAGTCGCGACCCGTAAGAAAGAAGACCGGGAGAAAGCTCACAATCGTGGTTGAGACGCCGGTCATCACGGCGGGTGCCACTTCGTGCGTCGCATCGATGATCACTTCCGTGCGACTACGCGCATCGCGCTGTCCAGCGACTCCATCGGAAGCTTGGTCATTGGCTGTTTGACTGGCTTCCCATTCAACCAGGTGCTGGTAGACGTTTTCAGAAATGATGATTCCCAGGTCGGCCACTTCGCCGATGGCAATCGCAATCCCGGCCAGCGACATGATGTTGGCGTCGATATGGAACGACTGCATGCCGATGAACGCCACCAGCATAGCCATCGGCAGCGTGACGGCTACGATCAAACTTGCCCGAAAGTGCAGCAAGAACAGCACAATGACCACAACCGTAATGAGCAGTTGCTCGCGCAGCGACTCCGTGAGCGTAGCAACCGTTTCATTGATCAGCCCTGTTCGGTCGTAAATCGGTACGACCTTCACCCCTTTCAAGCTCGGCTCGATTTGTTGGATTTTTTCCCGCACCCGGTCAATGACTTTTCGCGGATTCTCGCCGAATCGCATGACGACTACACCGCCCACGGCCTCCGTGCCATTGAGGTCAATCGCGCCGCTGCGGAAATCAGGTCCAAGCTGAACCTGGGCAAGGTCTCGAATGCGTACAGGCACGCCATCACGGGAAAGAACCACGGTCCTTTCGATGTCGGCGAGTGCCTGCTTGGTGTCCTTATTCTGTCCGATGAAGCCCCGGCCGCGGATGACGTACTCCATGCCGCCCGATTCGACCGTTTTGGCTCCCACGTCAATGTTCGAGTCCTTCACGGCAGTAATCACTCGTTCCAGCGGTACGTCGTGAAAGCGCAGCGCGTCGGGGCTGATCTCGATCTGATACTGCCGGACATACCCGCCGATACTGGCGACTTCGCTGACTCCCTGCACGGACTGAAGCTCGTACTTAAGGACGTAGTCCTGAAGCGTTCGCAGCTCCGAGAGATTCATCTCGGGAGGGCCTTCGAGCACGTAGTAAAGGATCTGACCCAGCGCCGTCGCATCGGGGCCCAGCGTGGGCGTCACTCCCTCGGGAAGCGACGCGATAGCCGTGCCCAATCGCTCCAAAACGCGCGAACGCGCCCAATAGAAGTCCGTGCCATCGGCAAACGTGACCTGCACGAAACTGTAGCCGAACATGCTCCTGCCACGCACGCTGTCGGCATGAGGAACGGTGAGCAGGGCTACGGAAAGAGGGTAAGTGACCTGATTCTCGACGTCCTTGGGCGACCGCCCGGGCCACTCCGTAAACACGATGACCTGGTTGTCACCGACGTTGGGAATGGCGTCGATGGGGACCACCATTGCGCAGTATCCTCCAATCGCCGCAACGACTACGGCTCCCAGCAGGGTGAGCAGCGGCTGGCGAACGCAGAACTCGATGAGCTTCCGCAGCATGATTACGCTCCCTTTTCCTTGGCCGGAGCGAGCTTATGCCCATTGTGGGAGTTTGTTTCAGTCGCCGGTTTGCCCTTGGCCGGGTACACCTGCACCTTTTCGCCACAGCGGAGCATTTCACTGCCAAAGTACGGATTGAGTAGTTCGCCTCCCGGTTGGAGCCAATCGCCGGCTCCGCCAGGGACCATTGGGCAGTAAAAGTGCGTGAAGGGGGGTTGAGCGCCCTCGCCGCGGACCTGCGTGGCGAGCGCCACAACGGCTTGGCTGAGCGGCTTAAATCCCTTGCGAGCGCCCGCGAGGTCCAGGTGATGCAAATGCTCGGACTTCGCCGCGATGTCCTGCACGAGCTTCGCCGACGATTGGGGCAACGTTGCGCCGCCTTTCAGCTCGCTCGCCGCCTTGTGTAGCGCCTGAGCCGCAGCAGCCGGCGGCGTCCTGTCGGCGGCAAGTGCCTTTTGCACCTCGAAGTAGGCAGCATACAACGCTTCCAGTTTCTTGCCGGCCTCACCGCCGATGGGCGTCACCGCCACCTGCTCAAAGACAAGCGGCCCCTTGCGCTCCTTGCTTTTCGCGATTGCTCGCGAGGGATCGATCAGGCTGGGCTTGCCGGCCAGTTGCATCTGCGAGTCAATCAGAAAGTTTCCGGCCGTGGCGACGTTTTCACCCGCCTTGAGACCTTCGAGGATGACAATCTTATCGCGTAGGATGGGCCCTACAGTGACAGGGCGAATTTCAAACCGCCCTGGTTTCGTCTCGACGTAGACGACGCTGTTTCCGCCCGCCAAAAGCACGGCCAATCGCGGCACATGCAGGGATTTGGGCTGTGGAACGGGTTTTTCGGCGAAACCGTATCGCGACGTGGGCACGAGGTCCATGCCACAGATCGGACACTGGCCCGCTTCGTCACGGATGATCTGCGGATGCATCGGGCTGATCCACTTGCCTGCCAAATCCTTATCAAACACCTTGCCTTGAGGACCAATCGGCAGGTTGATACGAGCTTGGGCATAGTCGCCAGGCCGCAGGCGTCCGTGGTCGTTGAGTAATTCAACGCGAACTCCCACGGTTCTCGTCTTCGGATCGACCGTCGGATCAATGAATGCGACACGGCCGAGGAGCGTCTCGCCAGGCAGCGATTGAATAACCGCCTCCACTCGTTGACCGAAGCGGATACGAGTGGCATCTTCCGGAAACAGTCTGAGTATGAGCCAGACGGTCGACAGCTCGGCAATGCGGTAGATTGGGTCTCCGGCCTTGACATATTTGCCCTCAACCGCCAGCTTCTCGATGACGGTTCCACCCTGTGGCGCGTATATCGTCAGTCGCGACTGGGCCTTGCCGGCGTTTTCCAACTCGGTGATCTGCTCGTCCGTCATTCCGAACTCACGCAGCCGCTGACGCGTATTCGCGGCGAGCGACTCTTGCGCCTGGCGGACGGCCTGTAACCCACCCGACATGGCCGACGCGCGGCGCGCTTCCACGTACTCGACCTGCGCGGCATAAAGCGGCGGGCTGTAGAGAACCGCCAGGTGGTCACCTTTCTTGATGTCAACGCCCGTGTAGTCGGCGAACAGGCGCTCGATTCGACCGTCGACATAGGCAGAAATCGTCGCTTGCCGGCTCTCGTCAATGGCGATCGCGCCAACCGTTTGAAGCGTGGCTTCGACGGGCTCACTTGCAACTTTGGCTGTTTGAATATTGGCCAGTCGTCGCTGCGCAGGTTCAATCTTCACCGACAGCTCGTCGAGATCTGCGCCCCCAGCGCCGGAAGCCGGCACCAGGGCCATGCCGCAAATCGGGCAGCGCCCGGGAGCCGGCTGGCGAATTTGCGGATGCATCGGGCAGGTGAAGATCGATCCCGCTCTGACGGCAGCCCCGCCCGAAGTCCCTCCGGCGGCGCGAATCCATCCCAGCCTCTGGGCGACCCCCACAAGCACGATCAGTGCGACACCGGCAGCAAGGAACATTCCTATGGGAAGCAGCTTTCTTGCAATCCAAGCGAATCGTGTACGAATCGACGGAGAGATCCCACCTGCTGGCGACGTGCTGGTAAGAGAAGGTTGGGTTGACATTGTGAAATCCTGTCTTCATTCCCTGATTCGAACAGAACGGACGTCTGGAGTCTGATATGCAGGTTCAACGGATCAAATCAGCCGGCAACCGGATAGGGCATCGCGAGAGACATCGTCACGCCACATGCAAGCTAGGTGCAATCGGCGCGCAGCGGTAGCCAGAGAAGCGGTCAAATTCGCCAGACGCAGAGCAGCGATTGAACCGATCGCGGGAACGGCGAGAAGAAACGTCGGCCGTGTGATGACGACGCATGCTTGGGCATAGCCACCACGGACATGGCCAAAGGCGAGTTGATCCACGGCACCCACTTAATCATCCGGCCGTTATCGTCAGGCCCCGAGGGAAGCGGAGGGGGCGATTCATCTTCGCGATGGCAACAACACGCCCGCGTCTGGATGGTCGCCCTACAGCAACACGGCTGAAAACTCTCACTCGCCGAATGAGAATCGGCGTTATTCAAGCCAACACATCGACTAGGCACGGAGAACCCGGCAATGGCAATTGCTGCCAGTACGAGCAGCGTCGTTGCAACCCGCGGAATTGCGTGCCGTTCGGCCATGATTGACCCCAGGGAGATACGCGCATTGTCCGCCGCGACACATGCAGTGTCTAGCCCGTGTCGGTCTAGGCTAGGGTTGGGCAGGCTCTGGTCTTGCGAGAAGATCAACGCCGACTGCCTGTCGAATGCGGGCAAGAGTGATCGCAAGTTGTCCCAGGGCTCGATGATAGCCAAGCTCCAGGTTGAGGAGCGTCCGGTAGTCGCGGATTACCCGGTCAAATGTCACGGTATTGTTGATCAGCGATTTCTGATCCGCCTCGAACGTCTGCCTGGCCAGGGGCAGGATCGACTTCTCGTAGAGGTCGACGGTTTGCTGGCTGGCGCAGGCCTGCTCCCAAAGGTCACGTAACAAAGCGTCAAACCGCAAGGCAACTTCGTCTTCCGAGGCATGAGCGGCAGCATGCTCGCGCGACGCTTCGGCGGTCATGGCGTCGTACTTGCGATACCAAAGCGGGAGACTAGCCGTAACTCCCAGGGTAAAGGAGTCGGCCCCGTCACTCGGCATCGTCGAGCCCGGAGCGTCCATCACCACCCAGCCTGCGCCAAATGTCAGATCGGGGCGGCGCTTGAGACGGGCCACATCAATGCCCCACCGAGTGGCAGCCGTACGCATACGGGCAGCGTTCAGCTCCGGTTGCGACTCCATCGCGATCTGCCGCAATAGGTCGTGATTCCACTCTGGCAACTCGGGGTCAATCGTGGTGGGCGGCACAATCGGTATGCGGGAGTCACGACCGGCAAGGCGATTGAGTTCCGCCGTCGTTGCCGCGACCTGCTGCCGATACGAAAGGAGCTGTTCCTGAAGGCTGCTGAGCTCAAGGGTCGCCATGAGCACGTCCCCAGGTTGGGCGTCGCCTGTTGCGATGCGCGCGTTGGCGGTCTTGATGAGTGACTCAAGTTGGGATTTGTCGGCTTTGGTTGTTTGAATCTGTTTGCCGAGGACGTAGAGTTTGAACCACGTTGCGCGTAAGTCCCCAACAACACGAAGTCGCTCCGCCCGATACATGTTTTCGGCAGCGAGTGCCTCCAGATGCGCCCGTTGGGCCTCCGCTTTGAGTCGGCCCAGCCAAGGGATCATCTGCGTGACCTGCACCTCGGCTAACTGGCGGTCGGGCACGAAATTCATGGGAGGAGTGTAGAACATGGCCCCGATCGACGGGTCAGGAAGCTTAGCGACGTAGCCAGTCTTGGCCCATTCGCCGGCTGCTTCCTGTTCCATCCGCCGTAGGGTGGGATTGTTGGCGGTGGCCCAGGCTTCCAGATCCGCCAAAGTCTCAACTGGCTGAGCGAGCACGGGGCCGAGCGATTCCGGACTAGTGGGCGGGGGGGGCGGTAAGGGCGCTGGTACCTCGCCCGCCTGTTGATGGGACGACAGATGCACACTCGGCTGGGGTGGTTGATGTACGGGAGTGCGGGCGACGATTGTCGGCTTTTGCTCGATTGGTTGCTTGGAACGCACCTGTTGCTGCCTGGAAGTCTCGCAGCCGAGACAGCAAATCATTGCCGCAGCTACGGATAGTGAGCAGCAGATGCCGGTTACCTTGGGTGACCATTTCATCGCCATCAACCTATGACGCATCGTCGCGGTGAATCCTATGTAATGCCGCAGAGCGGGGCCCTTGTAGCTGCCGGCGCGCACGAAAAGTACGGAATCATTGATTTTTTCGGCACAATCGCGCCGCGGATTGCAAACGATACGAGTTGCCGCACCGATTCCATTGCTTGCTTGTCCGGTCGTAACGGTTAGGTAAGGATTGTCGGTAGCTCGGTCTTTTGAATGCGGTTAGCCGCGGAAAGTGTCTTCTGGTCCGCGGATCGCGCCGCCACTGCCGCCCGATACGCGGCCTGGCTGCCATCACAATACACGACCTACGCGACATTCCTCTCCGCTCAAGGCGCGGCCCAGTCGCAGTGGATCACCGGGATCGGTCCTGCCTACGTCGCCTATCAGACCCAGATGGCGGAGGCCACGGCCGCGAGGGAAGTTGCGCGGGCACAGTTTTTCGCCGCTCTGGACAATGCGGAGGCGGCCGCGAGTATCGCGTATGCCAATCCCCGCCACCCAATCTCCGCCCAGAACAATGCGGCCCTGATCCTGGCCCGGCGGAGCTTCGTCGAAACCGATGGCACGGCCGTGGACACCTGGTACACGGCGACCGACACAGCGCAGGGGGCGCTCGACCTGCTGGCCGCGAATGCGGAGAAAACGCGGTCGGTTGCCTACGCGACCGCCGACAAGGCCTATGCAGTCGGCGTCATCGAGCAAGACGCTTCCCAGGCCGCAGCGTTGTGGCAATCGCACAATCTGGCCTACGCCAACGCCGACCTCGTCTACGAAACCTCGGTCGCCAACGGGAGCGTGGTTTGGGCAACATCGCAAGCCAGCGCGGATCGGACACACCAAAACGCAATGGCCGAGGACGACCGCCTACATACCACCGCCCACGTTCAAGCCTACCTCGACGAGGCGTTAGCCCGCATTTCTCACCACGCCGGTTGATTTATCGCGGGGGGCAGCCGGGCTGGCATCCGACGGGCCGGCGGCGATTTTTAGGGTCCGCCAGAGGATGCCGAGGACGGATTTTCGG
>JBKJNY010000044.1:0-160351 GCA_046593355.1 Pirellulaceae bacterium
GAGCATGTCGATCAAGCGCCGCGCCGGCGGCTTCCGCAATCCCGAAAACTTCAAAACCGCGATCTACTTCCATTGCGGCGGATTAAGCCTGTACCCATAAGAAACCCAGATGGACCATATTTATAGGCCCAGATTCCCAGCGGCAGGGCAAAAACCACGGCGGCACTCAGAGAGCAGAAGACGAGCAGAAGGTGCTGGATCGTATTGCGCAGAAAATCGCGGCCGATGAGCACCCATTCACTCTCGTCGCCAAAGTCCCTATCGATTTTGAGCGTGTCACGAAGAAAACTGCCGGCCACCTTGCGATTCCGGTCGCGATCAATCCGTATCCGGGTGTTCATTTCCATCATGGTCCCGTTATCGATCTTCCCTTCCAGCTTGAGCAGGTTTTGCAGCACTTCCACAGCACGGTCTTTCAAATCCGCGCGATACAGGATAACCGCGTGATACTCGGGAAAGGACGCCAAGTCGTCTTCCAGCACCCTCAGGTTGTATTTGGCGATTTCGGGGTCGGTGGAATACAGGTCGGTTACGTGCAGCGTCCCCGCATCCAAGCCGCGATACGCCAGACTATGGTCCAACCCCGTCGGCACTTTCTCGAATTGATACAGCACCTTCACCGCCGGCCAGCCGTCTCCCCGTTTCAGGAATTCGTCGCTGAAGCCGAATTTGAGCTTGGCCCCCTCCGGAGACTTCGCCACCTTAGCCAGGTCGGAGATGCTGGCGATCTTCATTTTCTCGGCAACGTCGGCTTTCATCCCCAGGGCGTAAGTATTGTTGAAGCCGAGCGGCTGGCTCATGGTCAGTTTCAATTTTGCGAGGGCGGCGCGGATGTCATCGTCGCTGCGAACGCGCTGCCCCTTGAGAATCTCCTGGCTGAGCGTGCCGGTGTATTCGATATAGGCGTCGATGTCTCCCTTTTTGAGCGCCGCAAAGACGATCTGTGTGCCCCCCAAGGCGCTCTGGTGCCGGGCATCCCCGCCGGCCTGATCGGCGAGGAGGGTCAACATCTCCCCCAGAATCACGTTCTCGATCGAGCTCTTGGAGCCGATGCGAACGAGTGGTGGATCGGGCGAAGCTGCCAGCGCTGTTATCGCAATGAGCAGCACAGCGGACATCGCGAACATCAACGTTAAGTACTGGGAGCATTTCATGACGTCGCCACCTCCTTAACCTCGACGCCCGGCAGGTGCTGGGCGTTGATGAACCGGGTGACATAATCATTCGCAGGGCAGCGGATCATTTCGTCGAGCGTTCCCTGCTGCACGATTTCGCCGTCGCCAAGCAGCACCACGGTATCGCCGAAGAAGCCGGCTTCCCCCATGTCGTGCGTGACGAGGACGACCGTCTTTTTGAGTGACTGGAAAATGAGGCGCAAGTCTTCCTGGAGGTCGAAGCGGATGAGCGGGTCGAGGGCCCCCATCGGCTCATCCAAAAGGAGGACATCCGGGTCGAGCATCAGAGCCCGCATGATTCCCAGCCGTTGCCGCTGGCCGCCGGAGAGTTGCGAGGGGTAGCGGTCCAGTGCTCCGTCGGGCAGGCGCGTAAGCCGGGCCAATTCCTCCAGGCGGTCATTCACCCGCTCTTTGTCCCAGCCTAGATAGCGGGCCATCAGGCCGACGTTGCCGCGGGCGGAGAGATGCGGGAACAGGCCGCCGTCCTGAATGACGTACCCCATTTTGCGCCGCATTTGCATGATGTTCCGGGGCGTCAGCTCGATGCCATTGAACTTGACAGTCCCCTCGCTCGGCTCTACCAGGCCAATCATGATCCGTAACAGCGTGCTTTTCCCGCAGCCGCTGGGGCCGATTAGAACGGTGGTCTTCCCCCGCTCCAGGACGAGCGAGGTCGGCTTCAAGACCTGAGTCTGGCCGAACGACTTGGCGACGCCCATCAATTCCAGCATGAAGAAATCCTCTGGCCCGCGGCTGAAGAGCAAATCGCCTGTGCGAGGGGCGGGAAAGGGCAAGATAACTTGCGGGGAGCAGAATTGCCACTGGCGGGCCACTGGCGGCGCAAGGAGGGAGGAGCTAGCGCGAATAGCTGTTGAGCGTGGCGCGCATCCTCCGCGCAAAAAACAACGCCCCCGTGCGGCAAAGTGTAATTCCACACGCGGGCGTTTTCTGGAATCTCAAGATCAAGTCTGGGCCGCAGTCCCTACTGAAAGCAGTCCAAATGAACTTAAGACTCCCGCTAGGCGACTGGTCGCCGTACCGCGCCGGTCAGCAAGCTCACCAGGAACAGGACGAGAAATACGACAAACAGAACTTTACCGATGACGGCGAATTGAGCGGCGATGCCGCCAAATCCAAACAATGCGGCGACGAGCGCCACGACAAGAAATACAAGTGCCCAGTACAACATGGTTCGAGTCTCCTCTACAGAATATGAAATGTGTTTCGGTGATCCGAGTTGGAACGGGCGGCGACCCATTCCTGCCGGACCGTATATGCAAAGAGAGTGCCAATGCAAGTCGTCGCAACGTTATTGCGCCGCAGGTGCAACGGCAGCAATGAGTTGCGTATCGGATAGGGGTGGCTGGAAGTGCGTCGGATCCTTTCACGCCAACAGGCTAGATGACGCTCCCCTTGGCTTCCCTGCGGTCTTAACCGGTCGTGAGAATCGCGGGTGCCTACTTCACCACGAAGTTCACCAGCTTCCCCGGCACGACGATCGTCTTAACGACTTCCTTGCCGCTGAGGAGTTCCGCGATGCGCGGCTCGGCGCGGGCGGCGGCGATGAGCGTGGCCTGGTCGCTGCCGGCGGGGACGACGACTTTGCCTCGGAGCTTTCCCAGGATTTGCACGGGGATTTCAATTTCGGCGTCCTTGGTCAGGGCGTAGTCGAACGTCGGCCAGGGCTCATAGGCCAGCGTCTTCTCGTGGCCAAGTCCGCCTAAGGCGGACCACAGCTCTTCGGCGATGTGCGGGGCGAAGGGGGAGAGCAGCAGGACGAAACGCTCCATCACGGAATGCGGCCGGATCGATTGTTTGGTGAAAAAGTTCACGAACTCCATCATCCGGGCGATGGCCGTGTTAAACGCCATCCCCTCGATGTCGCTCGTCACCTGCTTAATCGTCTTGTGCAGCGTGCGGTTTTGCTCGTCCGTCGGCTCCACTTTTTGCACGGAGGCATTCAGTGCCAGCGAATCGCTCTTATCATCCACAACCAGCCGCCAGGCCCGGTCCAGAAATCCGCGGACGCCGACGACGCCAGCGGTGCTCCAGGGTTTTACCGCTTCCAGCGGACCCATGAACATTTCGAAGAGGCGGAGGGAGTCTGCGCCGAATTCGCGGACCACGTCATCGGGATTGATGACGTTGCCGCGGGCCTTGGACATCTTCTCCGCCCTGCCCGACAACACAATATTTGTGCCCCGCATGTACGGCTTGGAGTCTCTGAACTCGATGTCTTCTTTCTTTACCGTTCGCAATTCATACGGCTCATCGCGGTCACGACCGTCTTGCACCTCTCCCTCAGAAACATAATTGTTGGTCTTAGGATCCCAATATGCGTCATACTGAACCTCGCCCAGGATCATCCCTTGATTCACCAGCTTCTGGAACGGCTCGCTCGCGGAAACGTAGCCATAGTCGAAGAGCACCTTATGCCAGAAACGGGAATACAGCAGATGCAGCACGGCATGTTCGGCTCCCCCGACGTACAGGTCCACCGGCATCCAGGCTTTTTCTTTGGCTGGGTCTACGAAGACTTGGCCGTTACGCGGGTCGATGAACCGCAGATAGTACCAGCAGCTCCCCGCCCACTGCGGCATGGTGTTGGTTTCGCGGCGGTACTTTTTGCCGTCGATGACCGGGTAGAGCCACTCCGCCGGCGCTTTGCCCAACGGAGGCACTGGTCGGTCACCTCTGGCTGGCCCGAAATCGTCCAGGTGCGGGAGATCGACCGGCAGGTCTTTCATTTCGACGGCACGGATCATTCCCGTCGGCTGTCCCTTGTCGTCCAGCTCATGCAGGATCGGGAACGGCTCCCCCCAGAACCGCTGGCGCGAAAAGAGCCAGTCGCGGAGCTTGTAATTGACCGCTTCGCGGCCCAGGCCGGCCGTCGCGAGCCACTTCGTGATCTTTTCGTTGGCTTGTGCCGTCGCCAGGCCGTCGATCACTGGCGAGTTGATTGCCATCCCTTCGCCGACAAACGTGCCATAATCCGACGGCCTTTGCGAGTAGTCCTTGAGAAGGTCGCCGGTTGCACTCTGCGCGATGATCTTCGCAGCACTCTCCACCATGCCATCCCGAATGCTCTGCGCCATGTTCGGCTGACCATGCTTGGCGGCGAGAACATCAATGTTTTGATCCAATGCCGCCCGCTTTCGGATCGATGCAATGGCCGAGGAACGGAGCCAATCATCGGTAGGCGCAACCACGGCGCGAACCGGCAAGTGAAACAAAGTTGCAAACTCAAAGTCCCGCTCGTCATGTGCTGGCACCGCCATAATCGCGCCAGTGCCGTAGCCCCACAGAACATAGTCAGCGATCCAGACGGGGACTTTCTCACCATTGACTGGATTGATCGCGTATGACCCGGTGAAGACGCCCGTCTTGCTCTTCGTCACATCCTGTCGATCTCGGTCGCTTTTGCTGGCGGCCTTTTGGACGTAGGCTTCGACGGCTGTTTTCTGTTTCTCTGTTGTGAGCCGCGCGACGAAGGGATGTTCCGGGGCGATGACCATGTAGGTCGCGCCGTAGAGAGTGTCGGGTCGAGTGGTGTAGATGCGGAGGACGTCGTCGGCGGGCTTCTTGGGGAAGCCGGAGGCGGCGCGCGCGGATTTCCATTCTTCAAAGCTGGGCAGGCTGGAAGCCCACCCCACCCAGAAATCCACCTCGGCCCCGACGCTCCGGCCGATCCAGTCGCTTTGCAGCTTTTTGATGCCGCTCGACCAGTCGAGCCCTTCCAGGTCTTGCTCCAGCCGGTCGGCGTAAGCGGTGATGCGGAGCATCCATTGTCGCAGGGGCATGCGGACGACGGGGTAGCTGCCGCGCTCGCTTTTGCCGTCGATGACTTCCTCGTTGGCCAGCACCGTCCCCAAGCCGGGGCACCAGTTGACCAGGGCGTCGGCCTGATACGCCAGCCGGTGCTCGTCCTGAAATTTGCGGACGGCATTTTCTCCCTCGGCTTTCACGTCAGCGGGAATGGGCAGCTCACTGATGGGGCGGCCCTTCTGTTGTGCCGCGTCAAACCAGGTATCGAACAGGACCAGGAAAATCCACTGCGTCCAGCGGAAATACTCCACGTCCGTCGTCGCCAGTACGCGATCCCAGTCGTAGCTGAAGCCCAGCATTTTGAGCTGGCGGGTGAACTCGCGGATATTGTTTTCGGTGTTGCTGCGGGGATGCTCGCCGGTCTTGATGGCGTGCTCTTCCGCCGGCAGGCCGAAGGCGTCAAAGCCCATCGGGTGCAGCACGCTTCGCCCTCGCATCCGCTCAAACCGGCAGACGATGTCCGTGGCCGTGTACCCCTCCGGATGCCCCACGTGCAGCCCCGAGCCGCTGGGGTACGGGAACATATCGAGCACGTAGAGCTTCTTCCCTGCCGGTATTTCCGGCGTGCGGAAGGTCTGGTGCTCGGCCCAGTACTGTTGCCACTTGGGCTCGACTGCTGCGGGGTTGTATCGTGGCATCGGAGTCTTGCGGTTAGGGAATGACGAAACTCGAATGGCGAATGACGAATTGAAAACCGGCTTTCATTCGCCATTCGCCATTCGAGTTTCGCCATTCGTTATACGACAAGACACCCGCCGAAGGTAGAAGTTCGCCAAGTGCCGCTATTTGCTAGCCGCGACCTCCGACACCCGCCAATCCACCAACTGCACTTCCACGCTGCGCCTGCCCCCATACTCGTTGATGACGGGGCGGTAGGCGATGTCGAGCGGGGTGTCGATGCGGGAGAGCTCGTCCGCCTGTTCCCCAAAGCCGAAGCCGACGCCGCGCATGTTCACGCGGTGCTGCACCAGGCGGAAAGAAAGGTGCCGCTCGCCGCCGCCGATTTTCTTCGGCGGTTCGGCGAGCTTGACGCCGGTGGCGCAGAGGACGGGGCGCGGGTTGCCCATTCCGAAAGGGGCCATCTGCTCAATCTGGTTGACGATCTGGGCGGTGAGCTGGCTCAGGGGCGCTTCCCCGTCGATGTTGATTTCGACTTGCCCCACGCTGCTCGTGGACTGCGTGGAAAGCTGATCGCAAAAGGCTCCGCGAAACGCCTCGATGCGGCTCTCCTCAATTTTCATCCCCGCCGCGGCCGCGTGACCGCCGAAGCCGAGCAGATGCTCGCTGCATGCCGCGAGGGCATGGTGCAAGTTGGTGCTGCCGCCACTGCGGGCGGAGCCGACGCCGGGCTTCACACCGAGCGGGTCGAGGGCGATGACGATGACCGGGCGGCCGAACTTCTCCGCCAACTTGCCGGCGACGAGGCCGATGACTCCCACGTGCCAGCCGCGGCCGGCCAGGACGAAGGCCGGGTCGTTCTCCGCGTCGCACTCCTCCTTGATTTGCTTGTTCGCCGCGATCAGGATGCTCCGCTCAATGCTATCGCGGCTGCCGTTGAGTTCGTGGATGTATTCGGCGAGCTGCTGGGCCCGCGGCTCAGAATCGGTGGTCATCAG
The DNA here is from genome assembly GCA_046593355.1 of Pirellulaceae bacterium. Classification (GTDB taxonomy): domain Bacteria; phylum Planctomycetota; class Planctomycetia; order Pirellulales; family Pirellulaceae; genus SXOA01. Next base: position 6,617 of record JBKJNY010000044.1, read on the forward strand.
TTCGACGGCGAGCTGCGCCTGGCCGAACCGGCCGGCGGCGTTGAGGCGCGGAGCGAGCGTGAAGGCGATGTTTTCACTGTTGAGCGATGCCTTCTCATGGAGCTTCGTCACTTCCAGCAGCTTCTTGATCCCCAGCGGCGGGTGATGGAGCAAGCTCGTGAGTCCATGTCGGACGATAATTCGGTTTTCATCCAGCAGCGGCACCATGTCGGCAACGGTGCCGAGTGCGGCCAGGCCAACCGCGGAGAGCAGAAAGTTCCGCATCGGCTCACTGACCTTCTTGCTCTGGCTGGCCCGCTGGCAGATTGCCCAGGCCAGCTTGAACGCCACCCCCGCCCCGCACAGGCCGGCGAAGGGATACGCATGTCCCGGCAACCGCGGATGCACGATGGCCGCCGCGTCGGGCAGCCGCTCGGCGAATTCGTGATGGTCGGTGACGATCAGCTCCAGGCCGAGAGACTTGGCCGTGTCGGCTTCGTTGAGGCTGGCAATGCCGCAATCGACTGAGATAACGAGCGACGCCCCGCGGCCGGCGAGTGTCCGCAGCGCGTGGTCGCTAAGTCCGTACCCTTCCTCGAGTCGGTTGGGAACGTAGTACGAGACATCCGCGCCGAGCAGCCGAAGGCAGATGATGAGGATCGAGGTTCCGGTCATGCCATCTGCGTCGTAGTCGCCATAAATGACAATCTTCCGCTTGTCCCGAATGGCCGCATGGACTCGATCCGCTGCCGCCGCACAACCGGGGAGCTCGTCGGGGTCGCGGAGTCCGGTGAGCTTGGACTCCAGGAACGTCTTGACGTGCTCCGGATCATGCACGCCTCGGCAGAGCAGAAGCTGCGCGACAATCGGCGGTACCCCCGCGGACTGCTCCAGGCGGCTAATCCGGTCAGCATCGTGCGGCTCAATGCGCCAGCGTTTGCGCATGGGGGTCATCCTTAACGTGGGGTAGGCTTCTAGCCTGCCCAAAAAAGCCACCGCGAAAGGGCTTAGAAATCCGGGCAGGCTGGAAGCCTACCCCACCGGCTACTTCTTCTTCTCCGTGTGCGGCGTATGCTTCCGCAGCCGGGAACTGTACTTCTGGAGCTTGAGTTTCTCGCCGCCCGGTTTGCGGCGGAGGGTGTAGTTGATGTCGCCGGTTTCGTCGCAAACGAGGTGGACGACTTCGGCTTTCTTCTTGCTCTTGGCCATGACAATATCCTGACGCTGAATCTGGCGAATTCAATATGATAACGGAGGCAGGGCGGTCGGTGTAGGGTGCATGAGAGCCGGCGAAATGCACGCGTGATGCAGTCGGATTCATGGATATACGCGTTCGTAATGGCCGGGCGGATAACGCGTGCATTTCGCGGCGCTCATGCACCCTACTTGAACCGCTTGTAAACCCTATCCAGCCCCACCAGCTCCACCTTGTCACCAGCTTCTTTGGCCAGTTTGCAGATGAGCTTCAGCGACTCCATTTTGGGGTCTTCCACGACCAGGCAGGAAGGATGGGCCAGGAAGTCGAAGACTTGCCCCTTGTCGAGGACGCTCTCCACCGCCAGGCGAATGGCTTTCAGGAACCAGTCCAACTTCCAGTAGTTGGTGCGGAATGCGCCGACGTCGCTGATGGGGGACATGGGGATTTCGACCAAGCCGTTTTCATAGACGTACGGCTGGGCGGACGACTGGGCTCGGACGATGTCGGCGTAGACTTCGGCGGACGGCTCTTCCTTGGGCTTACCGGTGGCATGGGCGGGATACTTGCTGCTGACCCACTTGAAACCGAGGTCCAGGAGCATGTGCTGGATATCGACGCGGCCGTCGAGGCCATTGGCGAAGCCGCCGGGAGTACGAAAACCATTTGGCGCGATTCCGGCCCGAGTTTTCATGGCCTCGCTGCACAGGCGGATGTTTTCGCGGATGACTTCTTCCGGTTTGCGGCCAGCAATCAGCCACGGTGAGCGCTGGAAGCGGAACTGAATCTCCTCCGGCTTCTTGGCAAGGAGATAAACATGGTCATACGTATGGTTGCCGATAGGACATCCTAGCGCGGCGATTTCCTTCAGCCACTCCGCGCTCGGCTGCTCGAGCACGCGGCCGACGCAGAAGAAATGGATGACGCCGCCGAGTTCCTTCACCAGCTTCGCAGCCCGTACCGCGTAGTCCTTCGTCGCCTCGTCGAGATTCCCCTTCTCGTAGTTCCACTCGGTGATGTCCCGCCGGGGATACTGAGCGCTCATCTCCAAATCGAGCGTGATGGCAATCTGGGCACTGGGCTTCTTCGGCTCCGCTGCCCGTTGCGAAGCAGGCAGAGCGACAAGGCCCGCTCCGACCGCTACGGACTGAGACAGAAACTGGCGGCGAGAGAAACTCATAAGCGCGAGCTTTCGGACAGCTACACGCGCTTCGCCCGCGGATGGGCCCGCTCGTAGACGGCTCGCAGGCCGGCAGTGGAGACGTGCGTGTAGATCTGCGTGGTGACGAGACTCTTGTGTCCCAGCAGCTCCTGCACGCTGCGGATGTCCGCCCCCCGGTCCAGCAGATGCGTGGCAAAGCTATGCCGCAAGGTGTGGGGCGTCGTCCGCAAATCAAGGCCGCTGGTTTTGAGATACTTCTCCAGCATCCGCGCGACGCTCCGCGTCGTCAAGCGCCGTCCAAAGCGGTTCGTGAAAATCGGTGCAAGCTCGTTCTGGGGTTCCTTCGGCGAAAGTGCCCGTTTGCCCAGCCAGCGGGCAATCGCCTTCCTGGCGAACGAGCCTATCGGCGACAAGCGTTCGCGCCGACCTTTACCCCGGACGCGGATGAGCCCCTCTTCAAGGTCGAGGTCGCCGTCATTCATCCCCACGACTTCGCTCACGCGGAGGCCGGCGGAATACATCGTCTCCAGAATGGCCCGGTCGCGCATCCCTTGACTGCTGGTTGCCGCCGGAGCGGTGAGGAGTAGGCCAATCTCGTCCGTCGAGAGAAAGTGCGGCAGCTTGTGGTCCTTCCGCGGATTGCGGAGCGGCTTGGCGGGGTTGCTGTCGGCCAGGCCTTCCCGCTGGGCGAATTTGTAGAACGTCCGGAGTGACGCCAGCCGGCGAGAGACGGAGGTCTTGGCGTAGCCCGCCTCGTGCATCGCCGAGACATAGCCCCGCAAATCCAGCGGCGTTATTTCCCCTGGCACCGGCAGGCGGCCGTAGGCCTGCTGGAGATAGTCTACGAGCGCGGCCAGATCCTCGCGGTAGGACTTGATGGTGAGCAGAGCGGCGTTGCGTTCCACGCTGAGGAATCGCAGGAATCGCGTGACGGCGGCTTGCATAGAAGTGGGGTAGGCTTCCAGCCTGCCCTTCCGCTTTTCTGGGCAGGCTGGAAGCCTACCCCACGGACGCTACTCTTCCTCTTTCTCATTCGCCAGCGGCAGCTTGAAGCGGGGCTTTTTGCCCATGTGGTGCTTCGGCGGCGACAGGGCGTGTACTTCCTGGCCGGCTTCCGCGGCGGACTGGCGGATCCGCTGGCTGAGGACGGCGGCGTCGTACCAACTGAAGCTCAGTTCGGGGTTGGAGGCGAAGCGGCCGAGCGTGCGGAGGGCTTCGGATTTCCGCTCGTCGTCGTACAGGAAGATGTACCGTTCTTCTCCCTTGACCAGCGCCAGCACATTGATGTCATGCGTCACGGAGCGATGCCTTGTGAGCGAGATGCTTATCAGTGAGGTGGTAGGACTCATGGCGGGCTCCTTGCTGCCAGTGGCGTGCTGGCGGTGCTTGCGGCTTGGCAATGATGACCCGTTACCGCTCCTATCGGCGGAGGGGCCAGCGATACACGACTCGGGACTCTCCCGCCCCACCTCTCGCTGCGAGCGTTTCAGTCACATGCAGGTGGCAGCAGAAGCGGGTGAAATCTTCAGGGCGCTGCAGATAGCCTTCGTGCCCGCCGAACCGGGCGTCGTCGCGAAAATAGAAATAGTTTTCCAAGCGCTGGGTAAACTCTGCGTCGTGGCCGTGATAAATCCGGGTGTGCGTAATAATCGGGTCGTATTGAGGACGCGGTGCGGGCTTCGCCGGCGAGGGGGCCGGCGGAATGAACCCGCGCGGGTCCGGCCAATCCGCGGGCAGGTCGCTGGGACTCTCGCCCACGATTCCTTGAACGGGCGGCGCTTGGGTTGGCGTCTTTTTATTCCCCGCTTGATTCCCCGCTGGCGGTTTTGCGCCTTCATCGCCGCGAAGTCCATTACCCACCGCCTCCTCATGCGAAGCGTTCGATACCTCGCCGCGATGGACGTTTTCTTCCGGCGGAAGTTCCGGCGTCTGGGTATTGAGTTGCTCTTTCGCCAGCGAAAACTCCGCCTCATGAACGAGCGCGCTGGGAATGTATTCCTCCTCCGAGGTTCCCCAGGGAAGCCCGTAGCCTGAGGGGACCGGGTGGAAACTCGGGTTCGCGGCATACCAATCGACCGCGAGGCCCAGGCGCGGCGGATAGTAAGGGGAATACTCCGTTATCGACCCGATGATGACAGCATCCATGTTCATCTGGCGGGCCAGACGCTGAAAATCCTGCGGCGAGCGGGGCTCGATTCCGCTGGCATCGAGGAGCCGTTTGGCCACTCCCACCGGCATCACTTCAAAGCCTGGGACGGCCTGGAGCTCGTTGTAATAGGCCATCGCGATGGCTTCGCCGTCCACCGTCGGTTCCGTGCTCTGGTTATAGAACGGCAGCACCGCCACCTTGTGCAGTTGCGGGAACGGATTGTGATAGAGCGGCTGATGGAGCTTGTCGGGAAAGATCTGGCAGCCGGTGATGGCCAATGCGCAGCAGGCAGCGACAAAGAGCAAAAAGGACCGTCGATACCTGTGCCTGCAGTCCATGCTTAGCCGCCGCGTCCACGCGGCGCTGGGGGGAGCGCGGAAGATGCCGTACGCGTCCCCTTATCGGTAAAGTCGGCCCAGGCTCTCTAGCTTAAATGCTGTGGGTGATGAGTTTGCGAAGGACGCTAGCGGCTCGACAGCAACTGATAGCGGGCCGTTTGCCAGTGCGAAATGCGGTGGACAATGATGATGGCCAGCAGTGCGGAGACGATGTCGCAGCCCCAGGAGATTTGAGCCGTTCGCTCCTGAGCATAGTACTGCATCATGGTTGCGGGGGAGCCCAGCAAGTGTGCCATATACCAAGTTGCCAATGCCGTCACTCGTAGCAGCCACCACCAGAAGACGAGGTGCGGGCGAGGTGCGGAATCGGCCGACTCATTCGCTAAAGGAAAACTCCGCCACCAGATTTCCCGCATGACCTGGTAAGGGCAATACAGGTTGAGCACCGGAATGAACCAGCAGATGACTGCCCAAATGTGCTTGGAATCGAGTTGCCGATGTCCCAGTGGCTCAAGGTTTCGATGGCAGCGATACATCCAAGCCATCAACCAGATATGAACAACGACCAAAAGCAGGATGTCAATGACGTAAAGCCACGAAGCCCACTCGCTCCAAATCGAGATAGCATCGTTGTCGAGTTCGTCTTCTGGAATCGATTCGTGCCAAAGCCAGTACAGATTGAGATGCACGTAGAGTCCCGCCACGGCTTGCACAATGAAGAGTATCAGGAGGGTCTTCAAAACCATCGCCAGCAATGCGGGCGAGCGAAACGGCGGTCCTTCGTATTCGTCGTCGCCAGCAGCGGCTCGCGCCGGCAAGGGTTCCGCTTCCGGCTCGGGCAGCGGCGGCGGCTCGTAGGGATTGGAGGAAGCCATCGCGTCACGAGTGTCCCTTCCCGCTAAGGATTCCCAATCAGCCGCAGGTATTCGGCGACGCGGGCGTGCAGGTCGATGACGGCTTGCCATTGACGGAGCTCGATCGGGATTTTGCTGCTGGTGCCGTCGACCTGGACGGAGGCAATCAGGTTCCGCAGGCGGATGTGCAGGAACTCGAGCAGTTCCGAAAGCTGGGCGGCCTGACCGGGGGACATCCGCTCGGGGATTTCCGGCGGCTCCAGGGCGTGGAGCGTGGCTTGCAAATCGTTGTCCTCGGTCCAGTTGAGTTCGAAATCCAGGGAGGAAGCGTTGATGGCCCGCTCCAGTAGGTCCGGCTCCAAAGTGGCCGCTCCCGGGTCGCTGTCATCTCCCCTCAGTCTGGCGAGGCGCTCGGCAATCTGGTCCCGCGAGCCGAACAGGAGCACGCTGCGGCCGACGGAGATGATGTCGCCGTAGCGGAGGATGCGGAGCTGGATGTCCTCGCCGTTGACCTTGGTGCCGTTGGTGCTTTCCAGGTCCGTGATGACCAGCCGCGTGTGGTCTTCCTGAATCTTGATGTGGTAACGGCTGATGCGCTCGTCGTTGAGCTGAATGGCGTTGCCTTCTTCGCGGCCGATGGTAATCGGCAGAGGCAGATTTTGAAAGACGCGACCCCGGTCCGCGCCATCCAGCACTCGGAGCGTAACGCCAGACATGGAAAATGCCCGCGGGGGCAGCCGTTAAGGATGTTCCGTAAAAGTCTCATTATAACTAACGCGGGGCGGAACGTGAGCGGGGAAGTGGTAAAGTACTGACATGATGAGCAGCCCTGTGCCTGGATTCATCGATTCCGAAGCCGACCTGGACGACGTGCTGACCGTTCCGCGGCCGGAGCTAATCCGGTTCATCAAGACGCTGACCAGCCCGCTGCTAATCCTGGGAGCAGGCGGGAAAATGGGCCCCAGCCTCGCCGTGCTGGCCAAGCGGGCGGCTGAGGCGGCGGGGCATCCGCTGGAAGTGCTTGCCGCCAGCCGGTTCTCGGATGCCGCGGGACGGGACTGGCTGGAAGAGCGCGGCGTGCGAACGCTTGTGGCTGACGCGCTCCGGCGGGAAGACCTGGCGGCACTGCCGGAGGCTGACAACGTCATCTATCTGGTGGGACAGAAGTTCGGCACGTCCGACAATCCCGCCCGGACGTGGATTGCCAATACGCTAGCGCCGGCATTGACGGCGGAGCGGTTTCGCAGCGCCCGGATTGTGGCTCTCTCCACCGCCAATGTCTACCCGCTCGCCAGCGTGGCGGTGGGCGGTTCAAAGGAAGATGACCCGCTGACGCCGCTCGGCGAATACGCCAACGCTGCTGTCGCCCGCGAACGGACCTTCGAGTACTTCTCCCAGCAATACGGCACTCATGTCGCGCTCCTCCGGCTAAGCTACTCGCTGGACCTGCGGTATGGCGTCATTGCCGACATCGCGGGAAAAGTCCTCCGCGGCGAGCCGATACCGCTGGCCAGCGGCCACTTCAATGCCATCTGGCAAGGGGACGCCAATGAGCTGATCCTCCGCTCCCTGGACCTAGCGTCGTCACCCGCGGTGGCTTTCAATCTGAGCGGGCCGATGCTGGCCGTGCGGGAAATTGCGGAACAGCTTGCCAAGCTACTTGGCCGCCAGCCGGTGTTTGAGGGGAAGGAAAGCGGCACGGCGCTGGTGTGTAATACGGCGAGGCTCCATGGCTTGCTGGGGATTCCACCATCGCCGCTCGACACGATACTGCGCTGGACCGCAGCCTGGGTGAGTAGCGGCGGCCGGTCACTGGACAAGGCGACGCATTTTGAGACGAGAGACGGGACGTACTGAGTACTGAGTACTGAGTACAGAGTACTGAGTGCCGAGTCCAAGAAACAAAGCCGCCCGGAGAATTGCTTCTCCGGGCGGCTGTTGATTTCGAGGCAAACTCCGCGACCGGCTTAGTATGTCCAGACCAGGTCGAAGGACATGACCTGTTGATGGTTCTTCAGGCCGTCGTCGAAGGGACGCAGGCCGCCGGCGTTGAGGACCTTGCCGTCGTACACGTCGGCGATGATGGCGGCCCGGCCGTACAAGTTGGGGGTGAAGTAGTACTTCGGCCCAATCGCCAGGCGGTGGAAGCTGCCGTCATATCCGCTGCGGGCCAGCGACAGGCCGCGGGCGTCCGGGCTGCCCAGCGAGGGGAGTATGCCGCCCACGCGGAACCCACCCTGGTCGCGGAACCATTCGTATCCGGCACCCCACTGGCAGCGACAGGTCATGTTCCAGTAGTACCAGGCGGCGAAGCTATACCACTTGGCCGAGCGGCCGGCGGCCACGGCATCACTCTGGGTACCGAAGTCCGATTCCAGGACAAGCAACTCGTCATCGGAAAGTTTGTTGGTGTAGACCAAGGTCTGCAGGAAGCGGTTGGTGTATCCCAGGCCGTTGTAGCTGGAAGGATTGACGCCGGTGAAGTTCGGCTCGGGGCCGAAGACACCGACCCAGGCCAGGGCACGCTGTTCGTCGATGGTATAAGTCGCGTTCAGCAGGCCCCCCGCGTGAGGGTTGCCGGTGTTGTCGCTGTTATCCCAGCCGTGAGTGATCCCGCCGCCGATGACCAGGTCATCGCTGGCCTTATAGTTCGCCCAGATGCCGGTGTGAGTGAACGGCTGACCGTACTGGTACATGTAAGGGATGAAACTGAAGAAGTTGTTCCCCTGACCGACGGTGTGGTAGCCGACAGGCGAGATGAACCGCCCGACCTTAATGTTCAGGTCGTTGTAGGCGAGTTCTCCGTACAGCGCGGGGACCGCCAGGCCATAAAACTGGTTGTTGTCCCAGCTCGATTCAAAACCAGCCGAAGTGTCCCAGCGGTAGTTGGTCCCGTACAGGGTATCAACCCGCCAGCCCAGGGCCGTGCCGCAGCCTTCGTTGTCAGCCGCCTTGCCGGCGTAGAAATAGATTTCGTTGAGTTGGTAATCATTCGCCCGGTCGGTCCAGGTGAGCGGACCGTTGAAGCGGTCGTTGGGCTGGTACGGGTTCCAGACGAAGCTCTGGGCCACGTAGCCGCCGGCCTTGATGCCGCGGGACGAAAAGAAGCAGCGGTCGCTCAGGCTGTGGGCTTCCCCCAGGTCTTCCAGCAGGCACCCGCAAGGCCAACGGCTACAGCAGCCGTCGTCGCAGCTTTCGCAGGCGGCGGCCATGTCGCAGCCGGGGCCTTGGACAACTCCGGCCGGCGCCATCGGCTGGTCGCTCGGCGAGCTTTCGGGCTGGCCGACCGCGTCGGAAAGGTAATACGTGCTCGAGTCCCCGGCCGAAGTCTGGAGTTCCACGGTCTGGGATTCGGATGATTGAGCCCAGGCAACTGCCGGGCAAAGCGCGCAGAGCGCGGCCACGAAGGCGTGGCGGTAGGCGATTCTCATTTGCCAACTTCCTTGTCTCAAAAAATTTGGGGAGCGGTGGGTAGACCGCTGGCTCCAGCGCGCTGGCGCGGCCAAAGCACTCGGAACGGAGGAACCTGGCGCTGCATCCACCAGCACGATTACCGCCTACGAAATTCCGGGGTGGCGCGGCGCTCTGTCTTACGTTTTCGTGTCCTCCGCTGGCAGTGCATGAAATAAACGCGCCCACGGTAAAAAGCCTTCCTAACCGGAAAAGTGACCTGAACGAAATGCTAGCACTCATCGGCGACTAGCTGTTCGAGGTTAGCGGTTGGAGAGCAGAACGACATCCCGCATTCACCACTCTACCCCCCATTCCCCGGCCTTTCGAATTCCCACATCGCCAGCCGGATGAAGCTGGCAGGTTGTCCCACGAGCTTGACGAGGAACTATGATGAGGGTGAACGCCCTGAATTCCGTTCCGACTCTTTCCATTCTCCGCGCCCATGAAAGTCCAAGACTTCCTTGACCATCACGGCATCGGCCGCAATCCGTTTGCGGAGGAGGATGCCCAGACCGATCCGGTGTTCAAGGAGCACTGCATCGATAGCACCTATCACCCGACGTGGGACAAGGTCTACGGCGACCCCGCCGAGCCGGCCAGCGCGATCGTGTTCGGCGAGAAGGGTTCCGGCAAAACGGCCATGCGGTTGCAACTGGCCCGGCACCTGGAGCAGTACAACCGCGAGCACCCCGGGCGGCGGCTGTTCGTCATACACTACGACGACTTCAATCCGTTCCTCGACCGCTTTCGCGACCACCTCGGCGGCCGGCAGAAGCGGGCGGACAAGGTTCTCGCCCATTGGAAATTGTGGGATCACATGGACAGCATCCTCTCCCTCGGCGTGACCGGCCTCGTGGACCGACTGATGGACGTACGCCAGCCAAGCCAATCCGTGCATTGTGAAATCGACTCGACCGCGGCGGACAAGCTCGACCGGCACCAGTCCCGCGACTTGCTGTTGCTCGCCGCTTGCTACGACCAGTCCACGGCGGAGACCTTCAAAGGGCGCTGGCATCGCCTGCGGCGACGGCTGAAGTACAACACACTGCTTTCCTTCTGGCCCTTGGTTCTTGGTTGGACCTGGCTGGTGCTATTTTGCGTGCTGCTCCTCTGCATGTGGCGGGGAGGGATGCAGGGCCGGATTCCGCCGTGGTGGGCCAGCATTCCTTTGGCGCTTGCCGGTTTCGGGCCGTGGCTATGGCGGGCATGGAAATACTTCTGGCTGGCCCGCGGCATTCTGCGGCGGATGCGGGTGGGGAACCGCGAGACGAACCCGCTGCGGCAGGTCTTGCAGCAATTCACCCCTGCCGAGCTCTCCAGCCAGCCGCTCCCGAACAAGGACAGCACGGACAGCCGCTACGAGCTGCTGCTCAAATTCCAGGCAATCCTGCAAACCCTCGGGCACCCCGGCATCATCGTGCTGGTCGACCGGGTCGATGAGCCGCATTTGATCAACGGCTCGGCGGAATTGATGAAGGCCCTGCTCTGGCCGATGCTCGACAACAAATTCCTCAAGCATCCCGGTCTGGGGCTGAAATTGATGCTGCCGCTGGAATTGACCCGCTTCGTCGAACGGGAAGAGCGAGAATTCTACCAGCGGGCCCGCCTCGACAAGCAAAATATGATTCCCTCCTTTGAATGGACCGGCGAGGCTCTGTTCGACGTGGCCACCGCCCGCGTCCGGGCCTGCGCCAACACCACCCCCGGCAGCGGCAATATTCAAAAGCCCAGCGTCCGCGAGCTCTTCGAGCCGTCCGTCTCCGCGCCGCGCCTGATCGAAGCCTTCCGCAGCCTCCGCGTCCCCCGCCGGCTGTTCAAGTTCCTCTACCACCTGATCGTAAGCCACTGCAACAACCACACGGACGAGAACCCGTCGTGGCAGATTTCCTCGGGGCTGTTTGAATCGACGTTAGCACTGAACCTGAGGGACCAGGATGCGTTTGATCGCGGTGTTGGCGCAGGGTGAGGGAGTGCAAAGTGTAGAGTGTAAAGTGCAGAGTGAGGATAGCGTTGCATTAACTCTGCACTCTACACTTTGCACTCTTCACTTCCTTAGATTTTGTTCGCCCGCAATTCCTTGAGCGAATAATGCGTATCCCGCCACTGGATGCCGTTCTTCCAGTAGGTGAGAAAGATAGACCGCCACTGGATGAATAGGAACAGCGACACAGCGAGCGGAAAACCAAGTGCGCAGGAAAGCGGGTTGCGGGTTTCGCGGGCCGAGCTGGCGAGCAGGAGCGTGAGGGCCGCGACGTCGGCGATGTAAATCCAGCGGGCTGGTCCCGTGGTGAGAAAGATGGCGAAATACGGCCAGATGTTGAAGAGGAGCATCGTGATGGAGATGAACACCGCCGCGGGCAGGCTGTAGTCGATGGCGGCGTACATGTTTTTCTCCAGGCCGCGGACCATCTCCCAGAGGGAGCCGTACCAGTTTACGACGATCATCCCGTCGCCGCCGCTGACCAGGTCCTGCCGAAAGCCGCGGAGCTTGACGAGCTTGCCGAGCTTGAGGTCGTCGTCGGGGCGCATCTTGATGGGTCGAAAGCCGTCGATTTTCTCGAAGACTTGGCGGCGGATCAGGTTGAACGCCCCGATGCCGACGTGGGCCGTGCTGTTGGGATTGCGAATCCCCCAGGCCCGGCAAAAGAGCAGGAAATTCATGGCGAACGTGACCACGAAGCACTTCATGATCCAGGAAGGCATCTTTGTATCGGGCGTGGCGGCCAGGTGATCCACTTGTTTTTCCGTGGCATAACGGATGGCCCGCTTGAGCGTGCTCGGCTCAAAGATGATGTCGGCGTCGGTAAAGAGAATCCACTCGCCGCCCGATTGCTCCGCCCCGTGCTGCATGGCGTGGTTCTTTCCCAGCCAGCCAGCCGGTAATTCCGTGAGATGCACCACATTGAGTTGCGGAAACTCCTTCGCCAGCCGGTCGAGGATTTGGCCGGTGGAATCCGTGGAGCGGTCGTTGACCAGTGTGATTTGCAGGTCCGGGTAATCGAGCTTGAGCAGCGAGCGGACCGCCTGCTCGATATTCCGCTCCTCATTCCGGGCCGGGGCGACCAGCGAAACCCGCGGCAGCACGGCATCAGGCTCCGGCAGGGGCTGATCCTTGAGCCGGGCGATCATCAGACCGGCGGTGATCCACAGAGCGAAGACCAACAGCGTGATGAACAGGCTGAGACCGGCCAGCCAGGGCATGAGGAGGTGGTAGTAGTGCATGAGGTGGGGGTCGGGAGGTGTTTCGCGCTTCAAAGAACTTGGAATCTCGAAAAAATCCGCCGCGAAACTCCTCCTGACCCCGTCCGCGCGGTCAGCCGGTCAAAACGGGGTCGGGAAGAGTTTTCGCGGCCCCGTTCATTGGCGATCCTACATTTGCAAACGCGAAAACCCTTCCCGACCCCTATTCCCCTATTCGCGAATCACAAAGGTGAACGGCTTGCGGACGACGGTTTCGATGCTCTTGCCGTTCTTCATGGCGGCCTTGAACTTCCAGGACTTGACGCCGGCGAGGGCCGCCTGGTCCATCGATTCGTAGCCGCTGGTGCGGTGGACGGCGGCTGCGGCGAGCGTGCCGTCGGCGGCGATTTTCAGCCGGAGGACGACAGTGGCCTGGATGCGACGGGCGAGAAGTTCTGGTGGATAGGCGGGAAAAGGATTGTGAATCTCGCTGGGCAGCACGTCGGGCGCGCCGCTGGCCTGGGGCGAAGAGACGGTGGCAGTGGCCTGGCTCGACGTGGAGCTTGAATCGGCGGGGAGCTGGCTGGACACTTCGCGTGGTAATTCGGCCAGGGAATCGGCAACTTCCGGCTGTTGCTCTGTCATTTGCCGTCGCGTCGTCTCAGGTCGGACCGCCTTGCTCTGAGCGGCCGCTTCCTCGAGCGATTCCGCATCGGTTATTGCGTCCCGCGGCGCGGAGAGTGCGGCCAGCGGAGAGACGTCCATCTTCCGCGGAGCAATTTCGCTGCTGCCTTCCGTGCTCACGGGCAGAGACTGAACCACAACCGCCGGCGCTGCCTCTGCCTGTTCTGCCTCGCTAGCTGCCGCCGCATCCAGGAACGCCGCGGTGAGCTGAATCGTGTTGTCTCCACGATAGGGATGGTGGGGAACCGCGCTGAGCATCCAGGCGACGGTGTTGACGGGGATGACGCTCGCCACGGCCAGGAGCGAGGCATGAAGGGCGACGTTTCCGAGCAATGTCCAAGCCAACTCCCGCATTCCCCCCGCCGCCGCGCGGATGGGGCCAGCGGTGACGATGGTGAAGGAGGTGGGCAGGGTCATCGAGATGGCAATTTGAGATTTGAGACAGCAGACCTACTCAGACATTGGTCATTCGATTTCAGGGCAGGCTGGAAGCCTACCCCACCTAGGCGTTGTGCTTGATCGTAATCACATCCCCATCCTTGATCACATAATCTTTCGGCTCCTGGCGCATCAGGGATTGAGCTTTGAGTTCCCGCTCGCTGCCGAGGCGGACGATGTCGGCGACGGTGAAGGTTTCCGCCCGGATGAAGCCCTTGGCCAGGTCGGTGTGAATGCCCGCGGCGGCTTCCAGGGCGGTGCCCCCCTGGCGGATCATCCAGGTGCGGACTTCCTTGTCGCCGGCGGTGAAAAACAGCATCTGCCCCGAGGCGTCCATGATGCGGCGGATCAGCTCGTCCCGGTCGTAGGGCTTCACGCCCATTTCGGTGCAGAAAGCCGCCCGCTCGTCCGCCGGCATTCCCGCCAGATCCCGCTGCAGGGTGAGAGACATCGCGTGCAGTCCCATTCCCGGCCGGGCCAGTTCCTGAAAACGCTCCGGCTTGTCGTCGTCGTCCGTGATATTCACGATCACCAGCCGCGGCTTCTCGCTGAAGAGCTGGAAGGAGCGAGTGGCATTCTTCTGCTCGGCGGACATGGCGAAATTCGTCAGCGCCCGGCCGTTTTCCAACTCCACAAGCAGCGGCTCCAGGGCCTCGAGATCTTTCTGCATCTCTTCCCGATCCGACCGCGGCTTCTTCACCTGGTCGCGCAGTCGGGTCACCCGCCCGGTGATGATGTCGAGGTCCGCAATCAGCAGGTCGTCGTCAAAATTGCTCAGGTCGGTCTTGGCACTCGCTCCGCCGAAATTCGCCACCACGACAATCAGGGCCCCCGCCTCACGAATCATAGCCAGCTTCTGGGCACTTCCTTCGTGCGTGCGGGAAAGCCCCGGCGTATCGACGATCTCTAACTTGGCCTCGGTGATCTTCTTGGGAGTATAAATCTTGCACAGTTCGGCAATCCGCGGCTCCGGCACGGTACACATGTCCGACTGCGTGGCATGGGCCAACGCGGGGTCCGGCTCCTTCCCCGTCAACCAGTGGAAAAGGGTGCTTTTTCCCGAACCTTGATACCCGACGATGCCGATTTTCATGTGCCTGCCTGTTGGCCATCCACTATCTTCCAAGCGAAGTCCCCATTAGAGATTCTCATCGCCAAGTCTCCAAGGGCGTAGGACAACCGGCCGAATGGCCGGCGAATGGCCGAGATGGCTCCAGCGCGGCTGGCGGCCGTGTTAATGCAGGTGCTTCCAAGGATTGTTGAGATTGGCTAACCCGGTTACGATGTAACGCAGCAGCCGGGCGGTCGGACGATTTGTCCCGAAGCTCGCCGCACTCAAGCAAAGGATAGGTACATGGCAGAAGGCACGATCAAGAAACTGACGGACAAGGGATTTGGATTCATCAACACAGGGAACAGCAAGGATTTGTTTTTCCACTCGTCGAGTTTGAACGGCGCGAGGTTCGAGGAGTTGCGGGAAGGCCAAAAGGTCACTTACACGGAAGGCCGAGGCCCAAAAGGGCCGTGCGCCGAGAACGTCACGCCGATCTGACGCTTCCAATACGCAAGCGCCGTCCAATGAGGCCTACTTATGACAAGTTGTCTGGTAACCGGCGGCGCTGGGTTCATCGGGTCGCATTTGGTTCGGGGCCTCGTCGCACGCGGAGATCGAGTCCGCGTGCTGGACAATCTTTCGACGGGCCACTTGCACAACCTGGCCGGGGTCTCGGACCAGATTGATCTCATCCAGGGAGACTTGCGCGATGAAGCGGCAGTTGCTCGCGCGGTTCAGGGTGTGGACACGATCTTTCATGAAGCGGCATTGGCTTCGGTTCCGCTGAGTGTCGCCTTCCCCCTGGAATCGCACGCGCACTGCGTCACCGGCACGCTCGTTCTTCTCAACGCGGCGAGGCAGGCAAATGTCCGGCGAGTGGTTTATGCGGGCTCCAGCAGCGCGTACGGCAATTTGCCGTTCAGTTCGAAGCGCGAGGCGGATTTTCCAACCCCCTTGTCCCCTTACGCAGCCGCGAAACTGGCCGGCGAATTCTACTGCCAGGCCTTTTTCCAAACCTACGGACTGGAAACCGTCTGCCTGCGATATTTCAACGTGTTTGGACCGCGTCAGGATCCTTCCAGTCCCTACTCGGCCGTGATTCCAATATTCATCGCGAAGCTGTTGCAGGGTGAGCGACCGATCATCTATGGCGACGGATTGCAATCTCGCGATTTCACGTACGTCGAGAATGTCGTGAATGCGAATCTCAAGGCGGCCGCGACCCAGGGGGCAGCCGGCATGACCTTCAATGTTGGCACCGGCCGCTCGGTAAGCCTGCTCGTCATTCTGGAACACATCCAGCAAATGCTGGGAACGAAAATCTCGCCGCACATGGAACCACCGCGAGTTGGCGATGTGCGGGATAGTTTGGCGGACATCAGCCAGACCGAGAAAGTGCTGGGTTATGCACCGCAAGTCGACTTGGAAGAAGGGCTGCGTAAGACGGTGGATTTCTATCGCGCGGGACGCTAACAGCCGAAAACATGAACCAACTCTTAGCGGCGCTGCTTCTGGGCGTGGTGGAAGGAGCGACGGAGTTTCTGCCCGTCTCGAGCACCGGCCATCTCTTGCTCGCCGAACATTGGCTCGGCAAACGGTCCGATCTCTTCAACGTCAGTATCCAGTTGGGAGCGATTACCGCGGTGGTCATGGTCTACCGGACCGAGCTGCGCGACTTGATTACCGGGTTCCGCTCCCCGGCCAAGCGTGATGAGCTTGGGAAAATCGCCGTCGCCTTCCTGATCACGGCCGTCCTGGGGCTGATCGCAAAAGTCTACGGATTTGAGCTCACCACCGAAGTGTTTGCGGTTGCCGTGGCCTTATTCGTCGGGGGCGTCGTCATGTTGCTGGTGGAGTTGCGGGCGGCCCCGCGGCCCCGCTCCCAGGATCTTACCTGGGGTGTCGTTATCGCGGTCGGCATTGCCCAGGTTGTTGCCGGGATCTACCCCGGCACTTCCCGCTCCGGCGCGGCGATCATTGCCGCGATTGCCTGCGGGCTCACCGACCGGCCCAAGGCCGCGCAGTTCGCCTTTCTGGTCGGCATTCCCACCATGTTCGCCGCTGCCGGTTATGAGCTCCTCAAGAGCCTGTCCGCCGGCGGCGGGAGCGAGAATTGGGGGGAGCTGATTCTGGCGGCAGTGGTTTCAGCAGTTGTCGGGTTCTTTGCCGTCCGCTGGCTGGTAACCTTCATTTCAGGCCACAACTTTGTCCCCTTCGCGATCTACCGGATGATTCTGGCCGTCTGCCTGTGGCTCTGGTTATAGCATTCCGAAAGCGTTAGCCTTCAAACGCATAGCCGAATTGCTCCACGTCCCGGCGATAGAGAGACGCCACCTGTTGTGCCAGCTCGCGCGTATAGAATTTGCGGTAATCCGGCAGGGAGGAAAGCCGGCGGAGCTGAGCGAGCGGGGCGTCGGCAAAACAGCGGGCCGGCTGGTCATCGGGCCGCGCGTACTTGGTCGCGTTGGTCACCGGCAGCGTCGCGTGGACCCCGAGGAGGCTGGAGATGGTCCGCAGATCATCTTCCAGGCTCTCAAACCGGCCGATGAAGTGAAACGGGATCTCTCCCAGAAAGCGATACTGGGGCCGCCAGTGCAGATCTGTCTCCGAATCATCGAGCCTGTCGGTGGCCAGAAAATCGAGGAAGTGACGAAAGGTCAGCTCGTCCTGCCAGGCTCGGGATCCCCGCAGCAGGGGCCCGAGCGTCGAATGCAAGCCCCACTGCCCGGTGAGCGGGGAGAGCGCCTGCCGCATCACTTGTCCCGCGGCTTGCAAAGGATGCCGTTTCCAGCGGCGATGGACCGCCTGGATGACGGGCCCCGTGAGCTCGTGTAGCCCGAGGAACTTATTGAGAAATACCGAAACCAGGCGCGACCAGGGACTGCGAACGAACACGAATCGAAACCAGCCGTCTTCCGTCAGCGGCCGCCGGCCAAGTTGCGACGCCTGCGCATGCAGCTTGAAGCGCTTGTTCAGACGGCCATGATCAACGGACTTCTCCCCATGCACGGTCGCGGCGACATACGGGTCCGCCACTCCCTCCACAAGTTCCGCCCACCATAATTTCAGGCTGCTGCAGGCGACTTTCTGAATGGGGCAGTAAGCCAGCCGGTGCTTTTCGGAGACGAAAAGCTCCGACTCGGGCCAGTGGTAGCCCCCTTCCGCCTCCACGGCCTCACATGCGCTGGTCAACTGGATCGAGTCGGGCATGCAACCATCCTTGCTAGCTTGGTCCGTGCGATCGTCACCGACAGAGGTACTTCCTAAGACCACTTTCGGCAGTAAAAAGCGGCCAGCACCAGCAACCTTGGAGGATTTTCGCGGCAACGTCATTTTCCCGTGACCTGCTGCGAGCGATGCAGTCCGTTGCAGCAACTCGCTAGCATCCGCCTGAAAGACCAGCGAGGGAATCCTCAGCCCACGGAATGCCGCCCGCCTTTCCCTTAACCGCTCCGCCACGACCGATCATCCCGCCAACCTTATAAGCCGCTCCACAGGCCGCTCTCATACACCTTTTCGCGGCTGGCTCTCGCGGGAATCACCGTCGGGCAAGCCCTTGCCCCGCCGCCACTTGCGCCGCATTGTGAATAAAACGCGGCCCGCATAAGCGCACTTTCTTATTCACCAAACTCGCCGCCATTTCGGGGGATGTCTCAGCGATTTTATAAGCTGTTTTTCAAACAGACTTACACCTTCGCACAACCATTTAGCGGCACAATTTCTTCCATTACAACCAAATTGTCAAAGAGCACTGTCCGGCACGCATCCGACGCGCCGGCGAGGGAACAGCGTCACACCCTCGCTGGCGCGTTGTGTTGCCTAACCCCCCCGGGTAAAACAACAGACCCCCCCGCCCGCGGGTCCATGTTGGTGTTGGTAAATCCCTCGGGTTTACCAACACCCCCCAGATTTCAAATCCGAAATCCTAATTCCTCATCACGCGCACACTCCACCACTACTATACGTAAGTTTAGATATGCCAGTTGGCACAGTCAAGAGGCCAGCCGCCAGAATCTCGAAGATTTCTAGGGGGCTGCCTAACTACTGTCAAGCAATCTGTCTCTAAGAAAGCGAGACTATTTCTGGTGCGCGAGAATCAAGAGTATTTGCAACGTCTTGGAAATGAATTTCACTTCTGGCAAGACGGTCCCGGCTATGATCGCAATATCGATAATTATGCCTACGTTTGGAATGATATTGACTATCTTCACGAAAACCCGCTCCGCAAGAAACTTTGTTCGCGCGTGGACGAGTGGCGTTGGTCCAGCGCGGCCGACTATCTTGGCTTGCGCACCGGCCCGCTCCGAATCGATTTTGCTTCCTTGCCCGAGGATCCGCGCCAGTGGTAACACCGGGTCCACGCCCACGCAAAGCCGTGGGCGTGCCACCCATTCCGCACATCGCTGAACCTGCCCATGATTACCAGAGTTCACGCCCGTGAGATCCTCGACAGCCGCGGCAAGCCGACGGTGGAGGCCGAGGTGCATCTGGAAGGAGGGGTCGTCGGGATCGCCAGTGTTCCCAGCGGCGCGAGCACGGGTTCCGCGGAAGCCTGCGAGCTGCGGGATGGCGAAAGCGGGCGATACGACGGGCAGGGAGTTCGCCGCGCGGTGGAGAATGTGAACCTGATCCTCGGTCCCGCGCTCGTCGGCACATTCGCTGGCGACCAGCAAGGCATCGACGCAGCGCTGCTCGACCTGGATGGCTCACCGAACAAACAGAACCTGGGCGCTAATGCTATCCTCTCTGTCTCGCTGGCGGTTTCGCGAGCTGCGGCGCTCTCAAAAGGGATATCGCTGTATCGCCACATTCACGACTCCTTGCTCGCCCGCGCGGAATCGAGCGCCGGGGATTACGCCTTTGCGCCGGTGATTCCGTTGCCCATGACCAACATGATCTCCGGCGGCAAGCACGCCGGCGGGAATCTTGATATTCAGGACGTGCTGGTGATTCCTAAAGGCGCGTCGTCATATCCCGTCGGCCTCGAATGGATTGTCCGGGTTTATCGGAGGCTGGGCGAATTGCTTTGCCAAGACGGCTACGAAGGCTACCTCGTCGGCGACGAAGGAGGCTACGGGCCGCGGCTGAAATCGAACGCTGAGGCGATGGAGTACGTCGTGCGGGCGATTGAGAAAGCCGGCCTGCGGCCTGGCGAAGATGTGTCGCTGGCACTCGACGTGGCGTCATCCCACTTCTATCGCGACGGCCAATACGTGCTGAAGGCGGAGCAGGATCGCCGGCTGACGAGCGCGGAAATGGTGGAGCGGCTGGCGGAGTGGGCGGCAGCGTTTCCCATCGACTGCATGGAGGACGGCTTGGCGGAAGAGGACTGGCAGGGATGGCAACTGCTGACGGAGCGAATGAAAACGAGGTCGGGAGGAGTTTTCGCGGCTGGAGATTTAAGCCAGCAGCAGATCGTTAACCGCGAAAACCCCTCCCGACCCCTTCTCGTTGGCGACGACCTGTTCGCCACGAATGCCAGCCGCTTGCGGAAGGGAATCGAGCTCCAGGCGGCAAACGCGGTCCTGATCAAGGTGAACCAAATCGGCACCCTCAGCGAAACCTTCGACACGATATTGGCTGCCAAGAAGCACGGTTATGCGACGATCATTTCCGCCCGCAGCGGCGAGACGGAGGATGACTTTCTGGCGGACCTGGCGGTGGGCGTCGGCGGCGATTACATCAAGATCGGCTCCATCGCCCGCAGCGAACGCCTCGCCAAGTACAATCGGCTGTTGCGGATCTGGGAGGAGCTGACGAGGTAGTTATTGGATTTGAGATTTGAAATTTGGCAACTGTTTATCCGCATGAAGCAACCACGGATTTCACGGAGAACACGGATTTCTTGAAATACGGATAATGGCCGGCTGATGGATGCTCTATCCGTGAATTCCGTGCCATCCGTGGTTCATTTCTTCAGACCGCTAAACTGTTACCAAATCTCAAGTCCCAGATTCCAAATCCGAAATCTCAAATCCCAATTCGCTTATGTCTCCCTACTTCGTCACTCGTCAGGACTGCTCGAGCCACACGATTTTTCCGGGCGTCAACATCTTTACGACCGCCGGCGAGAAGATGATGCTCTCGCTGGTTGAGTTCGAGCCGGGCGCGATTGTTCAGCCGCACAGCCATCCTCACGAGCAGATGGGAATGTTGCTGGAGGGGGAGCTGACCTTCACCATCGGCGGCCAGACGCAGACCTTGCGGCCTGGCGAAATGTGGCGCATTCCTGGCGGCGTTGTCCATAGCGCTGTGGCGGGGAACATGCCGACCAAGGCGATGGACATCTTCTGTCCGATTCGGGAAGACTATCGCTGAGGTGGACCGCATTTCTCACAACGCGGGGAGAATCACCAACAGACTGCCGGTGAGAATTGCTCCTTAGGTGTGCGTTCTCTGCTGCAGTTCGTGGGCCTTGGATTTGGCCTCTTCTGCCTTATAGATGAAGGTGCGGTCCTGAGTACCTTCGAATGCCCGTTGGAAAGTGACGCTAAGGGCGGTGTAGTTGAAAACTTCGCCCGGCTCCAGCTCGCAGGCCCGTTCGCTGTGGCGGATGGCATCGGCGTGTCGGCCGGCTTTGCCCAGCAGGACCGCCAGCCCCATGTGGGCAAGCACATGCGCTTCGTCGGCTTGCAGGACTTCTTCAAACTTGGCGAGGGCCTCGGCGCTCTTTCCGGCCCGCTTCAGGGTTTCGGCTTCTTTGAAGAGCTCGGCGGACGTGGACATGGACATGGAATCGTACCTGGCTGGCGTGACGGGTGCTTTACTGGGAGAAACTCCCAGGATAACAAACGCCAGCTCCTGCGTCTGGCCCCTCCCTTTCCCAGCTTCACAAACGGCGCTCAAAATCGACGTCCTTGCGTGAAGATTTCACGAAGCTCAAGCCGCCGCCTGCCGATAATCGATGTGGCAGCAGTCCCCGCGCGCAGGAAGCGCTAGCAGGGAAGCTGGGATTTGTCCGACGTTTCGGCTGGGAATGGAATCTCTCGCAAGGAAGGATCCTTGATGGCCCACAATCGCCTGCGTAGCGTTTCCACCAGCGGGCTGCGCGTCTACTACGGACCCGAGGACGTGCTGACCACCGAGCAGGAAAGCTCTGCCCGGCAGATGGTCACCGTTCCCGTCAGCGAGGTTCTGCCCCTCCTCCTGGAAGCCCGCCGCACCCATCGAGCCTGGCTCGAGGACTTCTCCGACGACGAAATGACCATCAGCAGCGACCTGTATGAGGTTCTTCTCGCCTATCAGCACTTCCGGCGACCGAGCGCGTAGGCATACTCGCACCTCTCGCCTTGTTAGGCAGATTCACCCCACTCGATCGCGATCTCGCGTAGCTGATTTCGTATTTCCGTAAAGGACGCCGCCAGAAAGGCAGCCTCTCGACGTTCATACCTCTTGGCAACGAAATCTGCGGGAACAATCGTCACGTTACCGCGCCCCGGCCGAGCCAATACTGCTAGGTCAGTTTCGCTTTGGTGTTAAAACCCTCCACAGTGCCGGATGAGATGGTCCCCTCGGCGCGGAACCAATTGAGCAGCATGTCTTCATGTTTGCGCAGCGTGCGGGCCACTTTGTTGAGCGGCCCGATCTGGGAACGTCCCGGTGCGCCGGGACGCGGCGGCACCACTCGCCCAGAAACTTTTTGGCCCAGGTCGGAGAGCGGTATTCCCAGAACCGCTGAAAGTCCTCGCGCAGCAGGTAGCTGCGCACCGACTGCAAGTTGTACTTGAGCAGTTCCGATAGCTTGACCGTCTGCTGGTCGGTCAGGTTTTCTGGCCGCTTGAGCAGGCACCAGCGGGAATGCTTCAGGACCGGCTCGTAGCCGTCCTGTTCCAACCGCCGGGCCTCGCCGGCCCGCACCTCGCCCTAGCGTGTCAACTCAATTTCAGACTCGCCAATGATCGGCTGCCCCTCTCTCTCGGCGGTGGCGCGAATTCGCAGCGGCATGTTGAACGGGCCGGGGGATGCGCCCAAGCGGAGACAAAGCTGGCCGCTGTCGGTGCCAGCGGGCAGCGTGACTGGTTCCGCCGTAACGTCGCGGATGTGCTTAGGGACGACCAGTTCCAGCTTGACGGGGGACGTGATGCTGCGGTCCCGCTTCAGTTGAACCTCCACGATCAGGTCGCTGCCGGGGACCGCAGTAAACGTCTTGCGTTCGGTCACGACCCGCAAGGGACCGGGGGCGACCAGCGCTACCAACTGCTCGTTCTGCTCCAGAGTGCTGAACGAGACTTTGTGGATCGCGCCCGCGCTATCTTTCACCTCCCCGATCAACATCAGATTGGAGCGACTGGTGCGGCTGAGTTCCATCCAGGGAGCCAAGGTGAGCGGGTATTCGAATTCGCTCACTCCGGGCGGAATCGTGATGATCGGACCGCTGACCCCCTGCAAGTGCCGCCCTTGCTTGTCCGCCAGGCGAACTTCCAGCGGCCCCTCAAAACCGCCGCGTTCGAGGAGGTACTTCTTCTTGAGCACGGTGCCGCGGGCGGCGAACCGCAGGTCGAACGTGCCGCGGAATTTGAACGGCGTTTTGAGCGTGGTCCCCAGTCGCAATTGCTCCACCGGCCAGTCGCCGGGTACGGCCGCGACGTGTGCGGTCCGCGTCACCGGTTTGCCGTCGATCTCGCCGGTCCCCGTCACCTTCACTAGAGCCGTGGCGAACGGCGGGTTCGGCGCTGACTTGAGCACGAGCACCCCTTTGGGCGCTCCATCGGGGAGCTTGACATCTTCCGCCGTAATCCCCGCGGGCAGGCCGTCGATATGTAGCGTAATCGGACCCTTGAAATCGCCGCTGCGGAGAATCTGCACTTCCAAGTTCTTGACTCCATCGGTATCCAGAGCGAGGGAATCCGGCATGAGCAGTTCAAAGTCCGGCGTCTTCTGGGGCGGGGCAATCCGAATTCGATACGCGAATTCACGTCCGCCGCGAGCCGCGAACTTGTCGCCGATTTCGAGCGTAAACTTGCCGTCCGCCGGAGCGGTAAAGTTCAACACCGGGTCACCGTTGCTCGCGTCCAGCGCATCGGCCCGAACCAGCTCTTTGCCGGCTTCGTCCCGCAGGACCAGCTCCGCGGCCAGTGGCGAGCCGAGCAAAGCGGAGCGGCACTCGATGCGAATGGCTTGTCCTTTCGTCAGCGGCAGTTGCCAGGCGTCCTTGTCTCCCGGCTGGTCGATGCGTCCGTTGACGACGGCGGGAATCGCGACGGATTTAGCCTCGCCAGCCGCGTTGTTGGGCTCGGCTTCCAGCAGCTCCGGCAGTTCATCGACATCAAAGCGAATCGGATTGAGAGCGCGGCCGGCGTTGTCAAAAGCTTGCAGCAACATAGCTGGCGCAACATCGGGGGTTTTCATTGTCAACGGCCCGCCAAGATTCTGGCCGAGCGCCTCGAGCTTCACTTCCGTGCCCCGCTGGCCGCCGAGCGGATAAACGCGGTCGAGCCACGGCCCGTTCGTCACTGTCAGCCGATACACATACGTCTGCTGGCCGCCGAACTGAATGTCGTGAATGCGTACTTCATGCTTCCCGCCTTCCGCGGAGACAAATCGCAGCCGCACGTCGCCAGCCGGGGTGCCGGTGGCTTCCGCCAGCGGCTTGCCGGTAGGCGAGCGGACCTCCAGCCGCCCCTGGAGCGGCGAGCCGAATTCCGCGGCAGCCAGGGAGCACGTAATCGACTGTCCGGCCGCTGTTTCAAAGGTCCAGACATCCACGTCTTCGCGGGGAAAGATGCGGCCGTTGATCGTGACCGGCAGCGTGCCGACCACGGGAATCGGCTCCCCTTCCAACTCGTCTTCGACAACCTCCGGCAAATCGCCGATGACAAAGCGGCTGAGCGGGGTGACTCCCTGGGCGTTCCAGACGCGCCACCGCCGATAACCCGGTGCCGCGTCCGCGGCAACTTGCACCTCGCCGGCATAATCCTTGGGATAGTTCTCCGCGGCCTGGCTGGCGGGCTGGCGAATCAGCGGGCCTTCAAACCAGATGGTTTCCGTGCGCTTGATTTCACTCGTTGCCGATATGCCCGGTCCGAGCATCTCCAGCGGCGCTTGGTCATAGAGAAACATCCCGCCCACGCGGAACGCGACCTTCGTCCCCCGTTGACCTCCGGCGGGAAAGATGTAATTTGCGGCCGGAGGCTCGGCGAATGCCGCTGCCGGTGCTGCGGCCAGCAAAAGAGCGGGGAGTAATCGGAGGAAGGGCTTCATGCGTGACAGTATAGCCGCTGCGTTTCTCCGAGTGCGCCACAGTAAACTTTCGGCGTTTGCAGATGGCCAACCCAAGTGATAGCAACACTGCCTGGATGGTGGTTTTGACACCACAAAAATCTTACGGTAACAGTCAAAATGGTCGCGCTACTCCTACTTTTTGTAAGATTTTGCCGAAAATGGGCTGATTTCGTCGCACAAACTAGTAGCACGGCACACCGGTTGCTTATTCGCGCGGAACCGGTTTAATATCGGTGCCTGCCGGGCAGCCTGCGGCCATTTCGAGCCGCGCCCGGAGCCGGAACAGCATAGGGGAGAAAGAGCCATGCGGCACGCAAAAGCACGAATCTTTGATTTTCCGCGCGAGCGGCGCGAGCGGATGGACAATCTGAGGCCTCGTCCCACCGATCCCAGCGAGCAGGAAATTCTCCGCCACTGCGAAGCAATTCAGGCCGACTGGACGGAAGATGAACGCGAGGCTCGCCGGCTTTGGATGCCGGTGAATCAAACCCTGGTGCGGCCCAATCGGGCCGACCTGGAGCGCTTCACCATTCCGCGGGTAAGAGTCGGTTAGAGCAGAAGTAGGACGGAGCACTGCTTCGTCCTACGAACAGTCCGTTTACCTTCTCCGCGGCAGCGGTTTGTTGCTCGGGGGGAGTGAGCCGAGCGTAAGGGACTTCCCGTCATCCACTTCCAGCGTATTCGTCTTGCGTTGGAAGCGAATCTTGCCGGCGGCTGTATACGAGTGCTGGCTGCCGGGGGCGGCCTGATGCCAAAATTCGGCGTCTTTGCGGCCATCACCTTCCAAGACAAGCTGGTCTTTGTCGGAGGTGTAGCCGATGCGGGCGGCGCGGGCGGTGAAGGACTTGCCGTCGACGACGACGTTGCCGGTCGCTTCCAGCTCCACCCACTTCTGGGCCTTGGAGAGGGCCATCTCGGTAACGGTCAGGGCATCGCTCTCCATATGAGCGCCGGTGGGACCAAGGTCTTCCGTCTTCGTCGCCAGGATGCGGTCTTTCCAATCGTTGACTCGGCCGTAGGTGGTGTCCACTTGCCGTTCAAAGCGAATCTCGTTCGTATCGAGCTTGCCGCTGATCCCTCCTGCGAACTTGACACAGATATAGGTCAGCTTGCCATCGCTCGGCTTTTGGGGAACTTCCGCAGACTCCGGCATGAGGGCCGGCGAATCCTTGCGGACGGACCAGACCTCGCCCGGCCCTTCCGCGGTCAGCGTATTGGCCTGGCGGTCGATGGTGAGCTTGCCGGAGCGAAGATTATCGAAGGAGGTCTGCTCGCCCGCTTTGTCGCGGGTGATTTGCTGGAGAATGACCGGCGATTTGCCCCCGTCGAGTATAAGCATGGCAATCTCCGCCAGCCCCGCTTGCTTTGCCGCCGAAAAATCAATCCGCTCGCTAAGTGTCACGGTCATTATTTCGGCCGCCGCGTACTCTCCTTCGCCGCGAACCTGGACTTTGCCGTCGAACTCCGCCTTGACGCCGTCGAAGTTCATGCCGCTGGCCCAAGTCACTTTCATGCGGCGAACTGCGCCCGTCGCTTCGGCCGCGGGGAAGCTCGCCGGCCCGCTCACGGGATTCTCGCCTGGTGGCGGCTGGAGGGTTCGCATTTGCAGGCCATCTTGCGGCACCGGCAATTCCGCTTCGCCCGGGCCATCAATCCACAGGCGGTTTTCGCCCCGGTGCAAATGGATCGTCGCGCCGGAAAGCGTCAGGCCGCGTGCGGACACTTGTGCCGGCCGTCCCTTCACCTCCAGCTTGGCATTCGGGCCCGAGCCGCGAACGAGCGTGACGAGGTCGCCGGAGAGTTTGAGCGGCACATCCTCCGGCCGTTCGGTTTGAACTTCGCTAACTTGTACTTTGCCCGTGATCGCCAGGTCTTCCACGGCCGGCTTGCCCTTCAGGCGTAGAAATTGGAGCTGCACCAGATCGCCCGTGACGCTCAGCTTCTGCCTGGGGGCGGGCGGCTCTGTGCCATCACCAGAGTCGTCGCGTTCAAGCTCTTGTCCCGGGCTGGCCGACTTCATTCCCGGCAAGCCGATTGCCACATGGCCTTCGGCTGCGGCCAGTTGCTGCGGCGTCGCTTCCACGAACCAGGCTTCCAGCCGGTTCGTCTTGGCCTGGAGTTGCGGGGAGTCGATTTCCACGCTGTTGATGGCCAGCATCCGCTCGGGGACGAGCGAGAAGGAAGGCTTGGCATTGGCACTTGAATTCGCCGCTCTCGCGGGCCGCGAAATCTCCTTGAGCCACAGGTGCAATTCCGTGGCGGAGAAATTCCCCATCGAGCCGGCTGTAACCCGGGCGTCGTCCAGCAGAGAGATCGCCTGGCTGCCGTCGTGCGGGCGGATGTGGAGCGACTTCTTCCACGTCGCGTTCACCACTTCCCCGCTGGCCTGCACAATCTCGAGCTCTCCCGGTCCCGTGGCGAAAAGCTTGCCCAGGCGACCGGCCTCGGCAGCTTCGTAATCCAATGCGCGGGCTTCGAACTTGTTCTTTCCCTGGCGGAGAATCACCGGCGCGCCGGTCGGGCCGTTGTTCAATTGCACCAGGCGCGTGGCCAGCGTGTAACTCATGCTGGCGGCTTTCGCATAGAACTGCGACTGCGGAGCATCGATGACGGCGGGTGTGCCGACCGCAATGATCCGCTCGACGGAGTCGGAAAGCTGGGAGTGAGTCCCCTGGGTGGCACGCCCACGGCTCTGCGTGGGCGTGGATTCGCCATTGGGTGATTTCCGCGTTTTCCCCGCCAGCCTGAACAGCAGCCGGTCGCAGGTCAGCCTATCCGGCGGCCCCTGCTCATACACCTGCGTCACCTCGACATGATCATCCAGCCGCGCCTGCCCATTGTCAAAGTCCACAATCAGCGGCCCCTGGCAGCGGACCTCCAGCGGCGGATCGCTCTTCTGTGCTTTGGATTCGACGGCCCCTTGTAGGTGTGCGGTTGCTCCTTCCAGATGCACCTGTGCCTTTTTGCCCTGCATGAGACCCGCGGTGCCTTTTAGATGCAGCCGATCGACCTGCGAAAGTTGCAGGTAGCTGATGCCGCCGAGGGACTGCGTGCGGTTCTGTTTTTCCTCGCTGGCGGGGAGCAAAGTGATGGTCAGGTCGCGGCCACTTCCGAAGCTCGACCCGTAACGGAATTCGACCTTATGGGGCGTGTATATCTTCTGCCGCTCGATTTGCACTCCCTTGGTGACAATGTCCAGTGCGTCGTTGCTGCGTCCGGGCTCTGTCTCAGGGCTGAAAATCTTGATCGTCCCTTTGAGCTGTCCCCCCAGGAGCCGGCCAAACTCCGCGCTCCCCAGGTTGAGCGGCTTGTCGAACGTCAAGACGGCCCCTTCCAGCGCCCGCATCACCACCCGCCGCCGCTCCGGCTCCTTGCTGCCGCTCTTCGCCGCCGCGTCCACGGCCTGTCTGGTCGGAGCCATATAGAAAATGAGCGTGCAGGGCATAATCTCCATCCGCCCGTCCGGCAGCGGCTTGTAGTCCTTGAGGAGGAGCGTGCAGGTGGCCGTCTCGATGACCTTGGGGTCGTCGAGCTCCCAGGAACCCGATTCAAACAGGTCGTCAAAGCTCCGCAGGGACAGCGACGACGAGAACTGCTTGCGCTGCCCGGTGTATTCCGCCTTCTTCACACCCGGCGGCTCCAGCCACGGCGCGACGACGAGCGCATAGACGCCGAACACCAGTCCGGTGGCGAGCAGAGCGAGGATGAAACGGCGGAGAGCGAGCATGGGAAATGATTGAGATTTCAGTTTTCAGTTTTCAGTTTTCAGATTTGGTACGTCTGAATAATCTCTTCCCAGCGGAACTGTGCCTTCAAAATCAATTCCACCACTTCCCGCACGGCTCCTTGGCCGCCGGGGAGCTTGGTGATGTGAGCCGCGGCGGCGCGGACTTCGGCGGCGGCATCGGCGACGGCGACCCCCAGACCGACGTGGCGGATGACCGGCAGGTCGGTCAGGTCGTCCCCGATGTAGCAGACTTGCTCCGGGGCCAGGCGCAGCTCCTTGAGAATGTCACGGGCCACCGGCAGCTTGGTTTCGAAGCCCTGGCGGACGATATCGATACCGAGCTCGGCGGCCCGGACCTTGACGATGTGCGACGTGCGGGCGGTGAGGATCCCGAACTTGTGCCCGGCCCGCTGCCAGAGCTTGATCCCCAGGCCATCCCGGATATGGAACATTTTCAGCTCAATGCCCTGGTTGTTGTACAGAATGCCGCCATTGGTCAGGACGCCGTCCACGTCCGACAAGATCAGCTCAATAGGGCGGCAGCGGTCAGTAAGCTTCATTCCTAACAATTCGTCATTCGCCATTCGAATTTCGAATTTGCTCCTTTATCTCTTCGGCTTTCCCTGGGGTGCCTTAACCAGTTTCAAAACCGGCGGGCTGCCAGCAGCACCTGTGCGGCTGTTGCCGGGACCGCTGGTAGCGACGATGTCAGTAATATCGACCAGGCCCAGCGGACGACCAGCGGCGTCAACCACCGGCAGCTCGCTGATTTTCTTCTCGGCCAGGATGTCGCAGGCCGCGGGAAGCAGCGTTCCGGCGCGGACCGACTTGGGATTCCGGGTCATCACCTGGCAGACCGGCTCATCGATGGAGGCTTCGCGGCGCGTTTCGAGGAGCCGGGCCAGATCGCTATCGGTGAAGATGCCGGTCAGCGCCCCCGTTTCGTTCACGACCATGATCGCCCCGGTCCTGCGTCCCGGCCGGCTTTGATGGACGAGGGCGGAGCGGAGGGTCTGGCTCTCCTGGGCCACGCGGCAATCGGCCAGCGGCCGCATCACCTCTTCCACCTTGGCCAGCTTGCGTCCCAAGCTGCCGCCGGGATGGAAGCGGGCGAAATCCTCCGCCGAAAATCCGCGAGCCTGACTGACCACGAGGGCCAGCGCATCGCCCAGCGCCATCATCGCCGCCGTTGTCGCGCTCGGAGCCAGACCCAGCGGGCAA
Source organism: Pirellulaceae bacterium (assembly GCA_046593355.1). Taxonomy (GTDB): domain Bacteria; phylum Planctomycetota; class Planctomycetia; order Pirellulales; family Pirellulaceae; genus SXOA01. The sequence continues at coordinate 36,272 of JBKJNY010000044.1, forward strand.
GCTTCTTGAATCGGTCCCAGGTCGAGCGTGATCGTCGCGCCACGGCCCAGCGTGCTCTCCGGTTTGCACGTCACCGCAATATGCGCAGCGCCCAAAGTCTTTAGCGATGGAATTAGCCGCACGATCTCTTCGGTTTCGCCACTGGCGGAAAGGACGAGCGCGATGTCCTCCTTGTGGATCCGTCCCAGGTCGCCGTGAATGGCTTCAGCCGGATGTAGAAAGTAGCTCCGTGTGCCCGTCGAGCAGAGCGTGGCGGCAATCTTTTGCCCCACGTGCCCCGCTTTCCCCATGCCGCTGACGACGACCGCACCTTTCCCAGCCAGCAGCAAATCCACGGCGCGGCTGAACTCCTCGGACAATGACCCCGCCAGCGAGAGCAGGGTGCGGGCTTCCGCTTCAATGATTTGGCGGGCCAGCGGCAGTGCATCAGGCACCATCCGTGGCGAAGCAACGCTAGCAGCAGAAGCGGGCATGGCACGTCATCCTTGACGCATGCGGAATCCGGGCGTACGGAACGTAGGCCCGGATTGTAGGCCATGCAGCCGAAATCGACAACACGAACGCGACCGCGCTATTTCGGACCGGTGAAGACGAACTCCATCGATTCGGGCGTGCGCTGATTGTATTTCCTGTCGAAGTCGCCATCGCTCATGATGAGCAGCATGACGCCCTCAACCAGCGACAGGATCCCGCAGCCGCCACAGGTCACAAGGCAAATGACGCCTGCCATTGTGGAGCCCAAGTAGAAGTGTTGAATGCCAAGTCCACCGAGAAAGAGTGCCAGCAGACCCGCCACGACTTTATTCTTACCATTACCACCCGCCATGCCACTAGCCATAGATCCCTCCAAAGACAAAGTTGAATGGTCGCGTTCCGAGAGGCACGACTAAGAGTACCAGATGCAGTCAAGGTGTCAATTCGTTACCGCTCCTTCTTATCCTCGCCCCAGACTTGCACCAATTCCACCAGCACCTGGCGGGCTTCTTCCATCTCCTCCAGGCAGGTCCATTCCAGGGGGGAATGCGGGTTGTGCTCGCCGGTGGATAGGTTGGGAGTCGGCAGGCCCCGCTCGGTGAACTGGCTGCCGTCGGTGCCGCCGCGAATGATGCTCAGCCGGGCCTGCCGCCCCAGTCGGCGGTGGGCTTCCTGGGCGAAAGCGACGGCGCGGGGCTCTTGGGCCAGGCCGTCCCCCAGGTTGCGGTACTGCTTGATGACCTGCACTTCGATGCGGGTGCCGGGGTGGTCCTGTTCCACCTGACTTGCCAACGCGCGGAGCAGGTCGGCTTTGACGGCGAGTTGGGCGGTGTCGAAGTCGCGCAGGAGGCACTTAATCTTCACCTCGGCCACGCCCCCTTCAATGGTGTACGGATGCAGAAACCCCTGCCGCCCGTCCGTCGTTTCCGGCGACATCCCTTTCCGCGGGAGCCGATCGAGCAGCGTCCCGGCGGCTCGCAGGGCGTTCACCAGCCGCCCTTTGCCGATGGACGGATGAATGTTGACGCCGCGGACGGTGATGAGGGCCAGATCGGCGGAAAATGTCTCGGTGTCAATCTCATCATGCCCGCCCCCATCCAGCGTGTAGCAGACATCAGCGGCCAGCTTGGTCAGGTCCACATGGTCAATGCCGTGGCCGATTTCCTCATCGCAGGTGAACAGGATGCGGACCGGGCCATGCTGGATTTCTGGATGCTCCAGCAGATGATTGGCCAGCTCCATGATCACCGCCACGCCCGACTTATCATCGGAGCCGAGCAGGGTGGTGCCATCGGTGGTGATGAGCGTTTTGCCGATCAGGCCGCTGAGCTCTGCATTCTCCGCCACGCGGATGACTTTGGTTCTGTCGGCAGGGAGGACAATGTCTCCGCCAGCATATTTCTGGAGCACCTGCGGTTGGACGTTTTTGCCCGTCGTTTCCGGCGACGTATCCACATGGGCATTGAACGCCACCACGGGCTTGGACTTGCCGTTGGTCGCCGGCACGGTGGCCCAGACCAGGCCGTGCCCATCGTGCTCCACGTCCGCCGCCCCCATTTTGCGCAGTTCGTCCGCCAAAAGCTTGCCCAGCACGAGCTGGCCCGGCGAACTGGGGTAAGTCGACGAGGAGTCGCTGGCAGTCGTATCAATCCGCACGTAGCGCAGGAAGCGGTCGAGAAGGCGGGACATGGGAGGATGGGGAGGGGTCAGGAGTCAGGGGGGCGGAGAAACAGAAACAATGAGCCTACGGGCTTGCCCCGTAGGTCTACTCGCGCATCATCGTGGCGACGAAAGACTCATGGCGGTAAGTTACCCCAGCAACGCCAGCAGGTCCATCAGCGGGAGCGTGCAGAGCTGCATTACGACAAACGCGGCGAGGAAGGCGTAGCGGCAAGCTTTCTGCTCCGGCTCGCATTGGGCCAGGCCCAGCAGCATCAGGACGCCGCCAAAGCCGCGGACGGGGGCGACGGCGTAGGTGGTGGTGGCGAAGAGGAGGAGGGCGAGGTTAGCGATCATGACCAGTCGCGGACGATGGGTAAGAACTGCCGCGCTAAGGAAGAGCGCCGCGAGCAGTCCTTCGATGCCGAGCGTCCACCAGGTGAGGATTTGCGCGACCGTAGCGATGCCGGACGCGGAATGCAACTGCACTTCGCTCCGCTCGGTTCCTGCCAGGCTACTCGCCACCAGCGACTCCCGGAGGGCGCGGTTCTCCGTCAGTTGCTCGAGCGAAAGCCCGCTCGTCCAGGATGCGAAATGAGCGAAGCGTTCATCCGCCAACAGCTCATAATGAAAGAACGAGCCACTGAGGTAATCGGGGCTGAAGGTTTTCCAACCGGCGGCCAGGACCATACACAGACCCAGAAGCCAACGGCTCGAGGTGGCAATCGCGACCGGCTGCTGGGATCGTGGCAGCGAAAAAGTGCAGCACAGTGCGAGCGACCAGTAGACGAACAGGTAGCGATGGTTGTCCGCCGACTCCCACGCGAAGTAGACCCCCGTTCCCAGGATGGTCGCCGTCACGTACCAGAATAGCGCAGTCCGCAATAAGCGCGGCAGCGCGACGCCGAGCGCGAACCAGGCGGCCAATGGCGCGAAGAGCAGGCCGCTGTCCGCCGCGTTGACCAGCAGCAAGATGAGCGTGAGCAGCGGCAGGACTCGAAGCGGCGCGAGGGCCGGCAACCGGAGATTCAGTTCCCGCAGTCGGCGGAGCGGTGAAGGGGCCAAGGCATTCATGGCGTCCCCTCGTTCATCGCTTCGCCCCGCTTCTCCGCCAGTAGCTTGTTGGTGAGGGCGTCAAACCGATACTGCCAGACCTCGACCACGACCGTCGCTTGTTCGCTCTCGGACAGCAGACCGGCCAGCTTTGCCAAGCGCCGCGGGGTCGGGGCCACCCGTGCCCGCAGCTCCTCGCGGGACAGATATCGGGGGATGACGATTGGCGCTGTCTGGCCGCTTTCCGCGTGCATTTCGCTGCCGCTCATGCACCCTACGTCAGTCTTCCGGCAGCGCAAAAACCGGCTGTCCTCGCTGTCAACCGTCGAGAACATCCCAAAGCCGCCCCCCTTCCAAGGCGTTTGGCGGCAGGCACTTACGCGATAGAGGTGCAGGGCGGCCACCGCGCAGAGGCAAACCGGAGCGACGAAAACTCGCCGCCAGAACAGCCGGCTGGAAGGTGGGACGGATGCGCGCAGCATACGGGGAAGTCTAGGCCGCAGAATACCGCGTAGATGGGCTTCCCAGCCCGTCCCGGAGGGCCTAGGAAGGCCGTCCTACAATAAATCCGCGTAAATGTCTCGACAGCCGCATTCTGAAGTGGGAGACTAGAGGGTGTGTCACTGGAGAGCCGGCGTTCGCCGGACAACGGAACAACTTCTTTGGGAACAGGAGGCGCGTATGTCGCACCGCAAGAACAGAGGCTTCACGCTGGTGGAGATGCTTTTGGTGATTTCGATTATTGGCGTGCTGATGGCGCTGCTCCTTCCGGCAATTCAAGCGGCGCGCGAATCCGCCCGCCGGATGCATTGTTCGTCGAACCTGCGCCAGTTGGGGCAGCTTGCGGTCGGCTATGAACAGCGAAAGCAGAATTTGCCCCCTTCGCGTTTCCCGCCTCGGGATTTGCAAGACAACTCGAATCAGGCGAGGGTCTACAACTGGGTCCACGCGATACTGCCGGACCTCGACAACAACTCTGCGCGGCTAATTGATCAAATCGAATTGTTCAACTATGTGCCAGGTGGCCCGCCGACAACCCCCGACCCTTTTTACAGTAATCCTGAAGTCAGCGTATCGATTCTTAAATGCACGACTGATGATCATGCGGACAACCCGACCAGTGACAGAGATTCCATGTCCTACGGAATCAATTGTGGCCGAGAAAATGGCCTCGAGGCGACCGTGCCGGCGGGCTATCCGCTCGACTATGCTGAAAATGGAGCCTCGGTGGATCGAGTACATTCACCTAGCGGTCGGCCCCGTTTTCAAATCTCCCTCGCCGATATCACGAATGGGGATGGCGTCACAAATACCATATTGTTCGCCGAAAATGTCAGGTTGATTAACTGGCGGGAGGCCCCTGCGCCGCATACCACTCCTACCTTTGTTCCCTTCTCCATGGCGGAACACGAGTTCCATGTGGGGATTGTATGGCTTCCTAACCCGATATTGCCGCCAGGCTGGAACTTCAACATTGATTTATACCCTCCAAACTCTCTTGCCTTGGCCCCCCTCAATGTAGCTCAGGCGCATCCGCAGAGTTACCATCCAAACGGATTCAACATGTGTATGGCAGATGGTTCCGTGAAGTTCGCCTCGGCGTCTATGGACTACATGATTTACGCCAAGCTGATGACGAGCAACGGGCGGCGGACCCGGGATCCTAACAATCCCGCCGTTAGCCCGTTCCCGAACTGGCAGATTGTTCCGATCAAAGACGGGGACTACTAACCCCTTTGCAAGTCTGAGGCTCTCCCAGGCCCAGCGCTCCGGCGCTGGGCCTTTTTTTGTGAACTCCCTATCATCCGCACAGCCCCGCCAGCCGATGTAATCGGATAGGCCGTTCTGCCGCCGGTGATTTTTAGCGGCTGCTAGCTGCCGATTTACGTCTTTCGGATTTCAGGGAAGAGGAGTGCAAAGCTCCCGCCGCCCCGCGACTGTAAGGGTGACGAACGCCGCAATATGCCACTGGCCCAGATAGTTGACTCGGGCCGGGAAGGCAGGCAAGTAGGACGACCCCAAGCCAGGATATCTGGTCCGAAAGCTCCATCCGTTACCGCACTTTCCCCGTGGGAGGGAAAAGGAGTTTCCATGTTTTGGGCCTTTGCGTGCGCACGCACGTGTGTCCGTTATCTCCACCCGCGAATCGCTCTCCTGATCGCGGCGGTGTCCTTCGCTGGCGCTTCAGGCTGGTGTCAGGAACCGCCTGAAGGGCAAGTCGCCGAGGTCGTGCTGCAAGAAGAAGCGCAGCCCCCCGCCGCCCGCCTCACCGACCAGCCCGCGGAAGAACCCATTCCCGAGCTCCCGCCGACCATCGTGCCCGGGCGGATCGGCAATTTCCCCGCGGAGCCGCTGGAGGGTGACGCCGTCTTCTCCCCCAATCGCAACGCCACGCCCGCCAGCGAAACCGGCAGCTCGCTGAGCGTCATTACCCAGGAGGAGATCCAGCGGAGCGGCCAGAACACCGTGGCGGAGGTCCTCCGCGGGCAACTCGGCGTGGATGTCGTCCGCCAAGGGGGACCGGGCGGGCTGACCTCCGTCTTCCTCCGCGGCGGCAACTCGGCACACACCAAGGTCCTGCTCGACGGTATCTCGCTGAACGATCCCAGTAGCGCCTCACGGGCCTTCGACTTCTCCAACCTGACCGTCGATAACATCGAGCGGATTGAGGTCCTCCGCGGTCCGCAAAGCATGGTCTATGGCAGCGACGCCATCGGCGGCGTCGTGAACATCATCACCAAGCGCGGGCAGGGGCCGCTCTCCCTGCGGGCAAGCGGCATGGGAGGAAGCTTTAATACCGGCCAGACGAGCCTGAGCGCCAGTGGCGGAAGTGACCACGCCTATTACTCCGTCAACGGTTCCTTCCTCAGCACCGGCGGCATCTCCGCGGCCAGTGCGAGAAATGGGAACACCGAGCATGATTCGTACAACAATGGCACGGTCTCCGGCCGCTTGGGCTACAACTTCGGCGACTCCTGGAACGTGGACTACGTCTTCCGCTACGTCGATGCCGCGGCCGAGATTGACGACTTCGATTTCTTCAGCGGCCTGCCGATCGACAACCTGATCCGCAAGAACCTCACCAAGAATTTCTCCAACCGCGTGCAGCTCACGAACTGGGCAGTGGACGGCCTGATCCAGCAAAAGGTCGGCTTCAACCTCAACGACGTGGACCGCCGCGATACCGACCCGGGGTTCTTTTCGCCCGCTTCCTTCCACGGTCAGACGCGGGAGCTCGATTACCAGGCCAGCGCCCTGCTCGCCGAGACCAACACGCTCTCCGCCGGGGCCAACTACCTGGCGGAAGACGCGGTTTCCTCGCTCAATCCCCAGGCCACGCAGAATATCAAAGGGGTCTGGCTGCAGGATGCCTTTCAGATCGGTCCGAACTGGTTCAACACCGCCGGCTACCGCTGGGACGACGCCAGCCGGGCCGGCAGCGCCCAGACGTACCGTTTTACCAGCCTGTACCGCATTGATCCGCTAGGCACGGCCTTTCACGGCTCGCTGGGCACCGGCTTTCGTCAGCCGGCATTGGCGGAGAATTTGTTCGCGTTTGGCAACCCCAACCTGCGGCCGGAACGGAGCAAGGGTTTCGACTTTGGTGCTCGCCAGCAGATTTGGGGAGAGGCGCTGTATTTCGACGCGACCTATTTTCGCAACGACTTCCGCGATCTCATCATCTTCGACTTCAATACGTTCTCCCTGGCCAACGTCGGCCGAGCCCGCTCCAGCGGCGTGGAGTTGACGCTGAATTCGCTGCTCACCCAGCAGCTCAGGATGAACGCCGGCTACACGTTCGATGACACGCTGAACCTGGACACCGGGGCGCAGCTCGTCCGCCGCCCGCGGAACAAGATGCTGCTCTCGTTTACCCGCATGTCGCTGGACAATCGCTCGTCCCTCACGCTGTCCACCATGTATGTCGGCCAGCGGCTCGACACGGGGAATCGCACCCTAGATCAGTACATGCTGCTGAACCTGAGCGGCTCGTACCAGGCCACGGAACGGGTGCAGCTCTTCGCCCGGCTCGACAACGTCACCAACACCTTCTACGAGGAAGTCCGCGGCTTTGGGACGCCGGGCTTTGGGGCATACGGCGGAGCGAATGTGGTGTGGTAAATCACCTAGTTTCCCGAGGCCGAACTGAGGGCCGCAGCAATCATTGTTCCGAAAGCAATTGCGCCGATGATGATGCACCCGAAACAGGCGATTAGCGGAATGAAGTAAGCCAAGGCGGCTTTGCCGCCCGATGTCTCGTGGGCGTTGGCCAACCCAATAATGGTGACAACGATCTGCCAAATGAAACCTACGCAGGGCCCAAGGATGGGGATGATCTGGAACGCCCCGAATGTTCCAGCGGAATAGGCAACGACGCGAAACGTAGCTTCGTATCCGTTCTTTTCTCCCCCCACCATCAGCAAGCAAACATGCAAGATGCCCGACGAGATGAAGCAACCGAGAGTAGCGCCGAGCACGGTCCCGATGATTGCGCCAACAACCTGAAATCCTATCTGCAGCGCCACTGCTTCGATCGGAGCTCCCCCCGCGGCTGCAATGGCAAGAAAAGCAAATTGCAATAACAACGGCCCCACCTGTCCGATTCCCAGCCCCAACATGGCATACATGATCGGACGACCGAGCCCGCCGGAAACGTGCATTTTTCGAAAGGCGTCGCTGGGATCCCCAAGAATTGAAGTTAGTGTGTCCCACCAGGTGCCGGCTGATTGCCCTCGGACATCCCACGGAAGCCCAATTCGGCCAGCTCCGCCATAACCTGGGTTATAGGACGAGTAAACCGGTGCCGGAGAACTATAAGGATTGACGGCCCCGTAGGAAGGGGCGGGGGCCTGATACGCCGGGGCCTGGTAACTGGGAAACGCAGGTGCCTGGTAACTGGGGAACACGGGAGTTGGTACGGGAGGCAGACCGAGGGCCGCATTTCCCAGGCCCAGCGGATCATTGCTAGTCGATGTCGCCGGGCCGAGGAAGTCAAACCCAGCGGCCGGCTTGCTGGGGGGAGTCGTCTGTGCGGGCTGTTCCAAGCCGGGATAGATTTCGCTGGCCCACTGCCACTGGTCCGCGCCGTCTTTCAAAAGCTGGCAGTCCGCAGAGATGCGGCCTTCCTTGAACCACTCATCGAGCTCCACTCGCGGGACCGGGCCGAACTGGCTGCCGTCCGTCGTCTGCATGTGCCAATTCTCGGCCTTCTTTGCGCCCGGCGAAGCAGGCGGCGCTTGCGGAGCATTGGCGGGGACGGCAATCACCGCCTGGCACTTGGGGCATTTCGTCTTCTTTCCCGCGGCGGTATCGGGAGCGCGGAGTTTGGCATTGCAGCTTGGACAGACGACTTGCAAAGGCATGAGGGGCGTTCCAACGTTAGTAGCCTGCACACTCTGTGTGCAGGCATGTCCGCTCACGGAGTGAGCGGACTACTTTCAACACCATCATAATCAAGACCAGGAAACTACTCCCAGTTTTTACCCTCCTTATTCGTCCCGCAGAGGAAAACCTTGATGCCCAAAGCGTCCGCAAATGCCGCTTTTGCCAGCATGGCCCGGTCGGCAGCGGCAGGGCTGTCGGCATAGGCCACCTGGATGTGGTTGCTCTTGTGGCGGGCCATCATCTGGTCCCGCGAGACGCCATAAGTGACAGCATGCATGATCGGCCATTGGGGAGTGGTCGCCTGCCAGCGGCGATTCGTTTCTTCCAGCGGAAGCTCGACCACGCCGGCCCGGCCGATGTCCATTTTCAGCCGACTGTCCTCCACGTAAATGCGGGACCAGATGATCTCACCCGGTTTGGAAATCCCCTTGAGCGTCCCGCCCCCGCTGGGGAAGTACATCGCCGGCTGACGCTCGCTGCTGGCCCCGGCCCAGCCGCCGATGAAGTGGGCGGGAGGGGCGGAGCCGCTGATGAGGAAGACCCAGACATAGTCGCTGACAGTCTTGGACTGGTCCCAGTCTCCCCAGCGGAGATCGTGCAGCGTATTTTCCACCGGCTGCCCCATCGCCTTGTGCAAGCGGTAGGTGAGCAGGCCGTCCAGCCCCGCGCATTCGTCCACTTCATTGAAGTGCGGCAGCGGCTCTCCTTCATAGAGCATACGGCTGCCGTCGCGGCTCTTGACGGGTGGCCGGTCGGAGTTGTTGAGCGTCCCCTCCACGAGGTCGCTGGCAGGGAGCAAGTCTTTCAGCCCCTGCTGATACTGGATGCCGATGGCGGCGCAGCCGAAGTCGTCGGCGATGCGAAGGGCGGCGACATACATCTGGCACTGAAGCTTGATTTGCTCGTCGGTCAGGTCTGTCTCGTGTGTCTTTCCCGTCACGAATTTCAGGCCGCGTTCCTCCATCCACCGGCGGATTGCGGCCGCCTCGGCATCACTGACTTGCATCGTCTCGTGGTAGAGAGCCGATTGGCTGAGCCGCTCCTTGTAGCAGCCCGTGGCGTGCAACAGGTCGTCGGGGATGATGGCGTTGAACATCCCCATGCAGCCTTCGTCGAAGACGCCCAGGATGGCCTTCTTCTCCAATAGCTCTCGGGCCAATGCCTGGCCGAGCTTCCGCTCCTCCTTGGGAATCTTGATGTCCTTCAGCGGCGTAACATGGTCGGTCTTGTGCTTGAGTTTCCCCTTCGCGAGCCAGCGGGCCAGTTGACGGCGAAAGTCGTCGCTGCCAAAGTCCTCGCTCCACAGCGTGCTGTACTTCACTCCGGCCTTGGTCAGCGAACCATTCAAGTTCAACATGCCGACGAGCCCCGGCCAGGTTCCCGACCAGTTGGCCAGCGTGAGGATCGGCCCCTGGTGGGTGATCAGGCCGTGCAGGACATGGTGCGAGTATTGCCAGACCGCTTCCGCCACAATCAATGGCGCTTGCGGGTCGATGCCCGTGAAGACTAGCATCCCCTCCTTTTGCGAAGCGATGAAGCCGTGCTTTTCCTCCGGCTTGAAGGCGTGCGCCCGCGTTAGATGGTAACCGCCTTGCTCAACGGCCTCCGCCAGAGCTGCTTCCATCTCCGCCTGCGCCGGCCAGCACTTTTGGTTCGCCGACAGCCGCAAATCGCCATTGGCAATGAGCAGCACCTCCTTTTTGCCGGCTCTCGGCGGCTTGGTGGCGATGGGGAATTGATAGCTGGACATGGGGATCAGCCTGAGGGGACCGGTTGCGGGTTCAAAAGGTGAGCTGCCGATTTTATCCGCGCTACGGAGGAGTCGATAGCCGTGCCGGGCCTCGGGTGTTAGCCGCCGGGATACGCGGGCGATCATTCCAAAATCATCATCCGCCGATCATTCCGCTGGCGGTAGATTTCCTCCACGGCGGGAGTATTGAGTTGCCCCTGGTCGTCGAGCAGGAGAGCATGTCCGCTTTCCGCGAAGGGCTGACGCGATTGTGCTTGCCAGATTTCCAGGGCCTGCTGCTTGGCCTTCACGCGGCGCATCCTTGGGGCGACGAAGTCGTAGGCGAAATCCTGGTATCCCGGCAGCTTCTTAAGGGAACGATAGCTCACGTAGCGAACGACGGAGTACGGGTCGTCGAGCAGATAGGCTAGAAAAGGAGCCTCCCAGTCATCGCGCGAGGCTTGCCGCGCCGGCTCCCATCCCAGGTGCCAGGCGGCGATGACCCGATCCCCAGCGTCCCCTTGCAGGGCCATCGCCACCGCGCTCGACGTTGTTTTCTGCTGCTCACTCAGCTCCACGGCAGGCTGAGCGTACCACTGGGTCAGCTTATCCGCGGTCCAGCCGAGCGGCTTGTCGAGATGGCACAGGTTGCAGGCGTTGGGCCGGCCGGTTTTCGCGGTCACAGCGGCGCTGGGGCTGTCGATGCGATGGCTGCGGATCCCCTTGAAGAGGGCGTAGGTAATGTGCGGCATGTGGCAATTCAGGCAATCGCTGCCGCTGGAATCCGCCGCATGATGCGTGTGCTCCGAGAGTTTGTCCCCCATTTCCGCATGGCATTGCAAACAGGCCTGGTTCCCATTCATCCGCGGCTTGAGCTGGTCGGTATTGCTCTCGTAGCTGTGCATGGAGTGGCAGGAGAGACAGGACAATTTGCCCCCTGCGTAGCATTTGGATGCAATGAGCCCCAGATACTCGTCTCCGCCGGTGCGGCAGGTGCCGTCCCCCCAATAGCCTTGCCCGTATTCCCTTTTGGTCTCGGGCGTGTTGGGGCGATGCATCCGCACCTTCGTTTCTAGCTCTTCCCCGGGACGAAAGCTGGAGCCATGCACCAGCCAGTCCCGGTAGTCGACATCGCTATGGCTACTGTGGCACTGGCCACAGATCTGCGCGGAACGCCGGGGGTCGCAGCGGGCGGGATTGACGATGGGATCAGCGGCGCGGTTCGCGGCGGCAGACAGCGGCTGGGTGCTGGTGTGCTCGCGAAAGCGGACATGCGCCTCGCCGGGGCCGTGGCAAGCTTCGCAAGCGATGCCGAGCTCCACGACCTGGGTCCGTTGCACGGATTCTTCCGTCCAACCCGGCACGGGCGCGGTGGTGTGGCACTTCACGCAGTTCGTGTTCCAGTGTTGAGAAAGTCGATCCAAGTCTGGGGGAAGCAGAAATGAATCGTTGTCCGGTATCCAGCGCTGTTCCTCAATATGATAGAGCCAGGGGACTTGCCAGAGCTCGTTGGCCACCGCCACCCAGTACGTCTGCGCCACATGCGAACCGGTCGTCAAGACCACCCGCTGCGGTTTGAGCGGCAGGGGCCTGGCCGACCCGCCGTTATTCTGGATTTTGTTTCGCCGCTCATGTTCCTGATGCGGCTCGGTCATCGTGACCCAGTATTCATCTCCGCGGCGCTGCAGATGGTAGGAGCGGCCGCGAGACTCAAGATGCACGTCGTCAAACGGGGCCACGACCGATTGCGGGCCGGCCACCTGCGTCATCGTGCGATGGTACGAATTCTGCCAGGTCTTGTGCTGCTCGGGATGGCATTTGACACACGCCTGGGAGGAGACATACTCGTCTCGCCCCATCTGAATCGGCGGACGCTCAACCTCCGTGGCCGCGACATGCTTCGCGGGCGGCGGCGTGTGGCGCGTCGCAGTCAGCCACCAATACCCCAGGGCGGCGAGCAACGCCACCCCCGCGGCTAGTACCGTCAGCCGGGTCCGAAATGACAGCGTTCCGGACATGGTCAGGCCCCCGACTCATTCACGGCCATTTTCGGGCTCAAGGATTGGCGAGCCCCGCAACGGCATCGTTCAATGCTAGTAGAGCCGAAGGAGAATTACAACATGCGGAGGGATGCCTTCCCAGAACGACTCCTGCATCAAGCGGTTGGGTTGGGAAGCCTATCCGATGAACCAAACGCATTCCGTGGATCCCCTCAGTTCCAAACTACTCACGGGAGAATTTCGGAACAGCCGACAGAGGCATCCGGGAGGGGGTCACTCTCGGCTGCTTAAACCCGAATTTATCTTCACTTCATCGAGGATTCAGGTACGTCGCATATACTGCCCTCCAACCGTGAGGTGGAGGTTGCCCCGCTCGGGGCGCGGCCTCGCGGGGGATTTCTCAAGGAGCTAGGCGATGCGTTTCACCATTACTTTGATTGTGCTGGGCCTGGTGGCCGGCGGGCTGCTGGCGAGCAGGCCGCTGCGGGGCGATGACGAGAAGAAGATCGAGAAGAAGATCGAGAAGAAGATCGAGAAGAACGGCGTGAAGGAAGAGAAGGACGACGACGATGACGACAAGGACGAGAAGAAGGGGAAGAAGGAAGACGATGACGACGACAAAGACGACAAGAAGCCCGCGAAGAATGCCGAGTCCGAGGAATCCATTGGCCCGAAGAAGCTGCCGGACGGGATTCTGGAAGCAGCCAAGAAGGCGTTCCCCGACGCCGAAGTGGTCGGGGCGGCCCGCGAGAAGGACGGCGATAAGACAGTCTATGAAGTCGAGCTCAAGCAGAAAGGGCTGACCATCGACATCATGTTCAGCGACAAGGGGGTGATGGAGCTGGTTGAGAAGCAGATACCGCTTAAAAGCGTCCCCGAGGCGATTTCCGCCGCGGTGAGCAAGAAATACCCCAGGTCCACGATTAAACTGGCGGAAGTGCTCTACAAGGTGGCCGACGGCAAACAGACGCTGGACATGTACGAAGTCCTTCTTGAGACTGCGGATGAAAACGGGGTCGAAATCAAGCTGACGCCGAAGGGGGAAATCAAGGAGGAGGAGCAGAAGGGAAAGACGGGCGACGACGAGAAAAAGGAAGAACCCAAGAAGGAGGCGAAAAAGGAGCCCAAGAAACCCCAGAAGGAGTAGCGTCCCGCCCACGAATCCTTATTGATCCCTCGGACGGCGGGCACGAAACGTTGCATCCGCGCCCGCCGTGCGCTATTGTCAAGAACGCTGAACCGCAGATTCCCGTCTTATTCTGGGAATGACCTGCCGCGTCATGGGGCTAAAATTATGCGCACACTAGCATCCTTCCGCGTCGTCTTGCTCCTTTTTGCTCTCGCAACCGCTCTCCACCAGCCGGTTTGGATGATCGCGGCTGATGAGGAAGAGGAGGAATCTCCTCTGGCGGCGATCGACCCGCGGCGGGTGGTGGTGACGATGGCGGATGGAAGCCAGCTCAAGGTGCGGCTGGCCGAGGAGCCCGTCGTAATACAAACTCCGAATGGCAAGCTGTCGGTCCCCGCCGGCGATGTGCGGCGGATCGTATTTGCCCTGCGCCTGACGGAGGAAGAGAAGCAGCAGATTGCCCAGTGGATCGAGACCCTTGGCGTGCCCGACCCGGCGGCCCGGCGGCAGGCGGCGGGGGAGCTGTTTGCCCAGCAGGCTCGCGCGTGGCGGCCGTTGGAAAAGGCCGCCAAGGAGGCAGCCCCGGAAATCGCCAAGGAAGCGGAAGCCTTGCTCGACAAGCTTTGGGAGGTTGTTCCGGAAAGCGAGCTCACGGGGAATGAACTCGACATCGTGGAAACGCCGGACGCCAAAATCGCCGGGCGGATTGCCGCCATGAGCCTGCGCATTCAGACCACGCAGTTCGGCGAGCTCAAGCTCAAGCTGGCCGATGCCCGCACGCTCCGCTCGCTGGCCCTGCCGGAGCCGGAAGTGGTGGAAAAGGTGGACATCAAAGGGGCCCAGCCCGATCCTGGCAATCTCAAGGCCGTGGAGGGGCAGGTGGGCCAGACCTTCCTGTTCAAAGTCACCGGCGCGGGGGGCGGCACGATGTACGGCAGCAATCCCTACACCACCGACTCGCGGCTCTCGTCGGCGGTCGTCCACTGCGGGTTACTGAAGCAAGGCGAGACCGGCGTCGTGAAGGTCAAAATCATGGGCAACCTCCCCGCGTTCGTCGGCGCGACTCTCAATGGCCTCTCCAGCAGCAGCTACAGCGGCTATCCGGGCTATGAGATCAGCAAGCCGAAGAAGACGCGGCCGCGGAAATAAGAAGGCATCGTCCGCAGATTGAAGCACCATCAGGATTTTCTTAAATCTGCGTTCATCTGCGAAATCTGTGGACAAATCTGCGGAAGACACACTATCCATACAGTTTCAGCACTTCATCGCTGCCGATTCGGCGGGCCTTGATGCGGCCTTCGGAGAGCTTTTCGCCGTTGGGGTCGATGTAGATGCGGCCGGTGCGCTGCTTGCTCTCGGGGTTCACGTTCATGACGTGGATGTTGAAGATATAGGCCGACTCGCTGGTGGCTTTGAACCAGTGGACGTTGTCCTTGTAGTCCGAGACGGTGGAGTGCTCCCCCGCTTTGAAGGCCCGGTCGATGGTCGGGCGGATGATCATGTGGGTCTGGGTGTCCTCCAGCCGGTCGTAGTGCTTGCCTTGGAAATCCCCCTTGAGGATTAGGAAAGCGGTGGCCATGTTGTTGTGGCCGTGCGGAACGACGCTGCGGCCTTTGGCGAGGGCAAAGACCTGATGGCCGAAGACCAGGTTCGTCGGCAGCCCTTCGACTTGCGGGAACTTGGCCCGCAGGCTCTTCTCGCCGCTTTCCGCGTGCTTGATGTTCGCCGTCAGCTTCTCGAAGTCAATAAACTTGAGGGCTTCGCCCAAGTCCACTTTGGCGAACAGCTCGTCCACCTTGGTCTGCCAATCCGTCTGCTTGAGCTTCTGCCCCAGCACGGATTCGGACAGCTCATTCAGATCCTTCATCCACTTCCCCGCCAGCAGCTTCATATCCGCCGCGAAGACATCCCGCGTCAGCAGCGTCTCCAGCAGGGAGTACGTGAGCAGGGATCCGAGCGTGGCCTGCGTGAACTGGCGGCGGGAGAGGGACATGGGGGACTCCGATGCAACAGCGGAAAGTGGAAAGCCGAAAGCGGATGCGTTAGTACCAAACATGATACGGCAACTTGGGCCGGAATACCATAAATAGGCAAGGAAGAGTTGGAAGAGATGTGAACAAAAGGTAACAAAGGAAACGAAGGTGGATGTGAACCGATTGCTGAATTGGTTTTTCTGCCTCTTCTCTTCTGCCTCTCCTTCGTTTCCTTTGTTCCCTTCTGTTCAAAATGTCTTCTACCCCTTCTTCCGAAAGGCATTTTGCATCTCGCGGATTTGCTCCAGGTCGATGCCGGCGGGTTTGTTTTCCAGGAACCAGTTGAGCTCCTGCACGGCTTGCTCGCGGCGGCCCGTTTCATGGTGCAAGATGGCCCGCAGGCCACGTTCGCGGACGAGGGAAGGGTCAATGATGAGCATCGCTTCGACGTACCGCAGCACGGCTTCCTTGTCGGACTTCTGCTGGGCCAGACCGAGCAGGTTGCCGAGCATCCGCTGCAGGATTTGCCGCTCGCTGACCGGGGCAAGCTGGGCCTCCGTCACGTCCTCGCCGGTTAGCTCACGAACTTTCTTCTCGGCGTCCTCGCGGCTGAGAGGCTTGCCGCCGTCGAACACGTCGATGAGCTGCGGCTCGCCTTCCTTGGGAAGATGGCGGACGACGAAGTGGGCGGGGAGACCGACTCCTTCCATCTTCAAGCCGAGGTGGGCCGCCAGCTCCATGTACAGGATGGAGAGCGTAATCGGCAACCCTTCGCGGTCATCCAGCACGCGATTCAGATAGCTGTTGAACCGGTTGTAATAGTCCGTGCGGCTGCCGTGAAAACCGTTTTGCTTGAAGAGATACTCATTGAGCGCCTCCAGCTTCTTCGCCTCGCTCACATCCGCCGGCAGCTTCGCCTTCACCTCTTCCGCCATCCGGTTCAGTTGCTTCGTGTAAGCCTCCACGTCCACCTCTTCCTCATCCAGCCGGGCGATGGTGAGCGCGGCCCGGAAGAGGTCGATCTTGCCCTCGCGCGCTTCCAGGACCGCCGTCAGTTCGTTGGCCACCTGCTGAAGGCGGACATCGGCGGCGACCTGCTCGAGTTCCAAGGCCCGTTCGCGGAGCGATTTGGCTTTTTGCCGCAAGGATTGAATGGCTTCATCGGGCGCGGCGACGAGCGGCGCGAGCTTCTCCGGCAGCAGGCTTTCGAGCGCCGGGAGAGCGTCGATCTCCTTGGTGAGGCTGGCGGTCAGCTCGGCGGTGGCGAGAGGGGAAGGCAGGCTCGCACCGACCTGAAAGCGGCGGAACTCGGCCCGGGTCTCGCGGAATTTGGCCAGGCCGACTTTGCCTTTCGTCAGGCCGTCGTCGGTGGATTCGATGACCAGCTCATTGTTGAGGAAGCAGAGGAGCTTTCCCTTCTCGATACGGACCTTGAGGTGGTTCCATTGGCCGGAGCGGTAGTGCTCGCTCGCTGTTTCGGTCAGCACTTTCCAACTGAAGACGTCGGGCCCATCGAATCGCGTCAGGCGGAGCTTGCCATTGGTGGGATAAAAGCCGTAATGCGAGTCCTTGCCGTCGGCATGGAAAACAAGCCCGGCGGCGCCTGCTTCGTTATCGAGCTTCACACTGACCGCGACTTCGTACGGCAGCTCCGGCGGATCGGCTTGCGAGAGGCAGAGCGACCTCCCGCCGAAGCCGCTGCCTTGACCGCCGACGAGGATTCTGCCCCCCCGCTGCTGCCAGGTAGCGCCGAACAGCGGCAACCAGTCCTTTTTGTCGATGCCACCGATGGTGAGCCAGCGGTCCATGGGAATCGGATTGGGTTTTTCCAGCAGGGGCTTAAGGGCGTTGACTTCCACGGCGAAGGCGATGTTTTGCTGCACCAGGGACTTGAGCGTGACGATGCCGACAACCTTGCCCTGCCCATCCAGAACCGGTCCGCCGCTGTTGCCGGGCTCGACCGGCATTGCCAGTTGCAACATGCGACGGCCGTCGATTTCACGCACTTCCGAAATCACGCCGCCGACCACGCTGTTCTTGAGGCCATAGGGATTCCCCAGGGCCACCATCGGGGCCCCTTGCTCCAGTTTGGCCGAGTCGCCGAGCTCCAAAGCGGGCAGATCCTTGCCATCCACTTTCAGCACCGCCAAGTCCAAGTTTCGGTCCCAGGCGCGGATTTCCGTCACGGCGAGCTTCTTGCCGTCCGAGGTCTGCACGGTGATGGGCCGGGCCTCACCAATCACATGCAGATTTGTGGCAATCAAGCCGTCCGCGGAAATCACAAACCCGGTCCCCAGGCGGCTGTCGCTGCTCTCGCGGCCGGACATGGTGATCAGGACGATGGACGGGCGGGCCTTCTTGGCGAGCTCGGCGACGGAAGCGGGTTCGGCGGCAAACGCCGAGACATAAGGGAACAGGGAGAGAAACCCTAGGAGAATAATAGCGCGCATGAGCGAGAGTCCGAAGACATTTTGAACAGAAGGGAACAAAGGTAACGAAGGGAGGAAAAAGCAGTAAGTAAGGTTCTTCTGCCTTTCTTCGTTACCTTCGTTCCCTTCTGTTCAAATTCTTCCTATCTAACCGTCCGTCCGTCGCCACTTCGGTTTGGACTGCCGGGCTTTGGGATGGTGTTTGGGGGCGAGCGATTGCGGCGTGCGGGGAAGTACGCCGCCGGGAATGCGGTCGATGAGCTTGACCTTGGCCGCCCGCGGCTTATAGGGCTCGGTCGATTCGCGGTCCCGCTTTTCCAGCTCGAACATCACCGGCTGGTCCGGCTGGATGTTGTCGAACTTGCCCTCCTCCACGACGGTGGCATGGAAGTAGACGTCCAGCCGCCCTTCCTGCTCAATGAATCCAAAGCCGCGGTCGGCGGCGAGTTTTTTGACGGTGCCGTAGAGCATGCGTATAGGTGGGGTAGGCTTCCAGCCTGCCCAGAAAGGAAACGTACAGGGCAGGCTGAAAGCCTACCCCACCTGGCTACTTCAATTCCTTGACGCGGAGGTTGCGGAACTCGACGTGAGCGCCGTGGCCGCAGAAGCAGATGAAGCCCTTGTCCCGCTTGAGGCCGGGGTGCTCGCGCTTGTCGAGGGTATGCGGGGTGCTGGCTTTCTCGATGTCGCCGTCGACGATGGTCTCGCCGTTGAGGACGACCTTAACGTGCTTGCCGTCGCAAGTAATTTCCTCGGTGTTCCATTCGCCAGTCTTCTTGAGGAAGCCCCGTTTGGCGGGGAGCACGCCGTAGACGGAGCCGTGAGTCTGATAATCCTGGAGCCCCTTGTAGCTCGGATGGCCGTCGTCGAGGATCTGGATTTCCATCCCGACGAAGGCGGCGTCACCTTCTCGCGGAGCGCGGATGCCGATGCCGTTGTTGGCTCCGGGGGTGAGCTTGAATTCGAAGCGGAAGACGAAGTTGGCGTATTCCTTCTCGGTGTAAAGGTTGCCCCCCTTGCCATCCTTGAGGCAGACAATAGCCTCGTCCTTCACCTCGTAAGCTCCAGTTCCCCCTTGCCAGCCTTTCAGGCTTTGGCCGTCAAAGATGCTGGCAAAGCCCTCTTCCTCCTTCTTGTCTTCCGCCGTGACGGCAGCGACCAGGAGCAACGACAGGGCGAGCGAAGCTGATATTCCCAGTAGAATGCGTGACATCGATTGGAGTCTCCCGTGAAGTCAGTTAGTCCATCCCAATACACACCCGATTACACCAAAGGCCATTGTAACCGGCGTATGGTAGGATGACACGTGGTTATCCCCGCGAGGCCCAAATCTCGCCCGAATCCTATTGCCAAACATCATGTGCAGCGTGCGACATTCTTGGTTCGTGGCGTTAGTGAGTCTTGCCGTTTCCAGCGGATGTTCGTCGGGCGAACCCGCGGCGACGGCAGACGGGTCGGGAGCGGTATCAGCGACTACGCCCGCGGGGGGCGAAGGCGGGGCGACGGCGGCAACGGAAACTCCCGTAGTCGTTACCCCAGCGACCGGGGCTCCCGCGGAAGCGCCGCCAGGAACTCCCGCGACGGCTCCGCCTCCCGCCTCGTCCGAGACGACAGAAGACGGCGAAGCCCCGAAACCCCCCGAGCGGATTGAGGTGGATTTGGAGGCGCTCGTGAGCGGATTGCAGTCGCCGGTGGCCGCGCAGGTTTTCACGGCGGGAGAATATTTTCGCCTGATTCCCGTGGTCCAGCGACGCGAAGTGCTCTTGGAGCTTTCCAGGCACACCGACCCGAATGTGCGAGGGAATGTCTGGCGGGTCTACACGACGGTTGCGACCAAGGACGACCTGGCCACGCTCAGTGAAGCGCTGCAAAGCCCGTCCAGCGATGTGCGGATTGCGGCGCTCGAAACGCTGGCCCGCTTTCCCAATGACGAGACGGTCGGCGTCCTCACCATGCGGCTCGAAAACCCGGACTACCGCCAACTCGCCGTCGGCTTGCTGTCCAAAATCGGCCCGGCCTGTGAATCCGCGGTGCTGCCGTACGCGACCCATGCCGATGCCGCCATTCGCCGCGCCGCCTGGGACGTGCTCATCCATGCTGGCACTCGCAAGAGCGTGCAGACGCTGGAGCAACTGACCACGCAGCCGCAATATGAGAAGGATGGGGCGCTGAAGCGGTCGCTGGAGCAGTTGCGCGAGCGGTTGCGGAAGGCATAAGTAGGGTGCATGAGTTCCACGAAATGCACGCGGGAGTGACGTCGCTTCGTGGAAAGATGTCACCCTGCTGGCGACGTGCATTACGCGTGCATTTCGTGGAACTCATGCACCCTACGCCTTCGCCCGCTTGGGCTTGTAGATTTCCGTCGCGGTGCCGTAGTAGGTTTCGCCGGCGTTCATCAGGGTTTCGCTGAGCGTGGGATGCGGGTGGATAGTCTCGGTCAGATCCCGCACCTCGCAGCCCATTTCAATCGCCAGTGCCGCTTCGGAAATCAGCTCCCCCGCGCCCGAGCCGACGATGCCGCAGCCGAGGAGTCGTTCGGTTTCGGGATCGATGATCCATTTGGTCAGACCTTCGGTCCGGCCGAGAGCCTGCGCACGGCCGCTGGCGGCCCACGGATACAAAGCCACTTCGAAGGGAATGCCGTCCTTCTTGGCCTGATCTTCGGTGAGGCCAACCCAGGCCAGTTCGGGGTCGGTGAAGACCACGGCAGGGATGCAGAGCTTGTCGAACGCGGCTGGCTTGCCGAGGACGACTTCGACGGCGACGCGGGCTTCGTGCGACGCTTTATGCGCCAGCATCGGCTCGCCGGCCAGGTCGCCGATGACCAGGAAATTGGGGTCGGTCGTCTGCATCGATTTGTCGCAGACCACGAAGCCCTTGTCGTTCACCTGCACCTGTGTGTTCTCCAGCCCCAGCCCCTTGCTGTTGGGGCGGCGGCCGACGGAGACGAGGACACGATCATACTGCTCGGTGCCGAATTTTCCCGGCCCTTCAAAGGCGACTTCCACCTTGTCGCCGCGAACGCCGAGCGACCCGACCTTGGTGTTCGTGAAGATGCGGTTCTCAAACAGCTCGCTGAGCTTCTTGTGCAGCGGCTTGGCCAAGTCGCGGTCGGCAGTCATCAGGATGCCGTCCAGGAATTCCACCACGCTGACCTTCGAGCCGAGCCGGGCATAGACGGTTCCCATTTCCAGGCCAATGTAGCCACCTCCGATAACCAGCAGGTTCTCCGGAATGTCCTTCAGCTCTAGAGCCCCGGTGGAGTCCATCACCCGGTCGGAGCCAATGTTGAACATCGCGGGCATGGCGGGGAGCGAGCCGGTCGCCAGAATGCACTTGTCAAACGTCAGCTTGCTCCCTTCGGGAATCGAAGGGTCTGTCCCTTCAATCCGCATGGTCGTGGAGTTCTCGAAGACTCCCTTCCCCGTGATGACCTTCACGTTGCGGCGTTTGGCGAGCTGCTTGAGCCCGCTGGAAAGCGTGGCGATGACCTTCTCCTTGCGGGCCCTGACCTTCTCGATTTCAATCTTCGGCTGCGGAAATTCCACGCCCCAATCGCCACGGAGCTCATCGACTTCGGCAATCACGCGGGCGACGTGCAGCAGGGCCTTGCTGGGGATGCAGCCGCGGAGGAGGCACGTCCCCCCCAGCCGCGGCTCCATGTCGACGAGGGTAACCTCGAGCCCTTCATCGGCGGCAAAGAAAGCGGCGGCATAGCCCCCGGGGCCTCCACCGAGAACGACAAGCGGGGTGTGCATGTTGTGGTGGGGTAGGCTTCCAGCCTGCCCGGCAAGAATCAGTGTTCAGGGCAGGCTGGAAGCCTACCCCACCTACAAACTACCGGGCGAGGAATTCGACCACGATGTTGACTTCCACCGGCAGGCTAAAGTCGCCGGCACCGGGCAGGCCGACCATGGTCACCCGCAGACTTTCGGCATCGAAAGTAATCCAGTCGGGGATGTTGGTGCTGGAGTTCTCGGACGCGCCCTTGTAGAGATTAAAGATGGCTTCGTTGGGACGGATGGAAATCACGTCGCCAGGGCGGAGCGTGTACGACGGGCTGGTAACCTTGATGCCGTTGACGAAGAAATGGCCGTGGACGATTCCCTGGCGAGCTTGCGGGCGGGTCTTGGTGAGGCCGGCCCGGCGGATGACGTTATCCAGCCGCCGCTCGCAGAGGGACAGGAGTTGCTCGCCGGTGTTTCCCTTTTTGGCCACCACCAGGTGGTAGTAGCGGCGGAGCTGCTTCTCCAGGAGGCCGTAATAGTGCTTGATTTTCTGCTTCTCGGCCGAGGCCTTGCCCCAGTTGGAAAGTCGCCGCCCGCGGATGTGCATGCCCGGCGGGTTTTCGCTGCGACGGTCGAGGGCCTTGGCAGCACCGGCGCTCTCGTAAACAAGCGTTCCAAGCCGGCGATTGATGCGTCCTTTGGGACCGTGGTAACGAGCCATCTGGCAAAACTCCTGCCTCACATTAACAAAAGGGAAGCCCCTCAATATCCCGAAACCGGTGCCGCCTCACAAGGGGTAGCCGGCCTCGTTTTCGGCCTGGGAAAGTGGAGTGGGTGAGCGGCTGGCCTGTCGAATGGCCCCCAGCATGACCTGGGTAAAGCTGAACGCGGCGAAGGAGCCGAAACCGCCGAGAAACCCGAAGGCTACGCAGCCAACAACGATGTTCAGCCAGCCATCGCTCCCCGCCGACAGATAGCCCCACAGCCCGCCGCCAATTCCGCCGGTCAGTACCCCCGCCGTGGTCACGATCAGGATGGGGAGTCCGAGGGAAATTCTTCGCGCCAGGTCGGATGGAGGAGCGAAACTCGACTGCTCTATATTCCGGTCGAATGGCCGAGGCGGAACCTCCCTCCCCTCTTTGGTGACCGGCCGATCTCCAATCTCCCGCAGCCGCGTGCCGATGACGTTCCCCGCGACATGAGCTGCGATGAGTAGCGCCAGCAGCACCAGCCCCGCCATCACCACCGGATGGACCACATTGACCAGCGAGAACAGCGCCGCCAGCAGCGTGATGATTCCGATCAGCGTCCGCAGAGTGAACTGCGGCGGGCGAAGTGCGCGGCGATAGTCGGAGGGAGGCGACACAGCTTGTCTCGATGGACTCCGAAGATTTTTGAACAGAAGGAAACAAAGGAAACGAAGAAGGGCAGAAAAGGCAATTTCTCCTCGACCTCTTCCTCCCTTCGTTACCTTCGTTCCCTTCTGTTCAAAATGCCTTTGTATTATACCCTTCCAGCTTGAGAAGCTGCTCGGTCCCTTTCAAAACAACTCCTCGATCACTCTCCCTTGATGTGCCATAAACACCGGTCGGCTCTGCGGCGTGTACAGCGGCTTGCTCCGGTCGATGCCTAGTTTGGCATAGATTGTGGTGGCGACGTCGTCAGGGAGGTAGGGGCGGTCGAGGACGTAACCCCCTTCTTTGTCGGTGCGGCCGACGACCTGGCCGCCGGGGACTCCCGCGCCGGCGAAGGCGTGGGAATAGCCGTGGGCCCAGTGGTCACGCCCCTGGAACTTGTTGAGTCGCGGCGTGCGGCCGAACTCGGTGGCGAAGATGACGAGGGTTTCCGCCAGCAGGCCGCGCTGATCCAGGTCTTCAATCAGGGCCGCGAATGCCTGGTCGGTGCTCCCCATCATCTGCCACGAGCCGATTCCGTACCGCCCCTCGCCCCCCGCTTTGTCGCGGACAGTGCCGCACGAGCCACTGGTGTAAATCAGGTCGTGATGGTCCCAGTTCAGGTTGAAGCCACCGGGGGACTGCGGCGTCTCCGGTTCGCGGACGTCGACCGTGACGAACCGCACGCCCCGCTCGATGAGCCGCCGCCCCAGCAGGTAGCATTGCCCCCGATGGCCGCGGCCGTACTTGTCCCGCATCGCGTCGGGCTCTTCGGCAAGGCGGAAGGCGCTGGTCGTGGCGCTGTTGGTCAGCATGTCCACGGTCTTCTCGCGGAGGGACTGCATGGATTCCAGCCGCCGGCCGGAGCCGCTGGCGACGCCGACGTTGAGGTTGCTCAGCAAGTCCCGCCGGTCGAGGAACCGCTGCTGATCGATGCCGGCGAGCAGGCCGAGATTGGGGATCTGCCACTTCGGGTCCGCCAGGTTCCCCTGGGTCTTGAAGACCTTGGTCTCCGGCGGTAGAAAACCCTGGCGGGTCATCGCGGCCTGCTCGTGATTTCCCGGAATCATGATGTACGGCGGCAGGTAATTGCACGCAGAGCCGAGCCGATGAGCGACCACGCCGCCGATATCCGGCATCTCCACCGGACCGCCGGGGACTTCACCGGAAAGGGCGTACTGCGTCCCATCGGGATGGCCGTTCACGCCGCCGTCCTTGTGAACCATCGACCGGACCACCGTCAGCTTGTCCGCCACGCCAGCCGTTTTGGCCAGCAGCGACGTGAACTGCATCCCCGGCACCTTGGTCGCGATTACCGCGTGCGGGCTGCGATGGTCCGCCGGCATCTCCGGCTTAGGATCCCAAGTATCGATGTGCGACAGGCCCCCCTGCTCATAGATCAAGAGCACGCTCTTGGCCTTAGCTGTTTTCGCTTCGGAACCTGCGCTCGCCAACGAATTGCCGGCCCACAGCGTAAGCCCACCGGCCATGCCGATTCCTAGAAAGCTGCGGCGCTGGAGGGGTCTGGTCATGGGTGGGAATTCGGCAGGTGGGAAGGAGGGCAGGTACACCCATTGTCCCCCACTACCATGTGAGCGGCAAGCACAAACCAGGCACCCCGGAGGCTATGCCATGTCCCTCGTGTCGTCGCGCCAGCCGGTGTCAGGTGCATCCGGCACTAGAACTTGTGCCGGATCTCCACGCGGCCGCCGAGGATGTCGGGGGCATCTTCGAGTGCGCCGTAGATGAGGTCGGTGCGGAGGAGGATCGATTTGCTCAGGGCGACTTGGAAGCGGCCGCTGATCGAGGCCTGGTCGCCGACCGCGAGGCGGTCGGCGGGATTGCCGTAGACGTGGACGTAGGCGGTTTCCAGGACGAGTTGGTAGAAGAATTCCGGGCCGAGGAGCTCGATGCCGAGGGCCCCGCCGCAAGCGTTGTGGCCGGTGGCGTCGAGCGTGGGATAGTTGGTGATGTTGTCGATCTCGAACGAGATGCCCGTGTTCGTCAACACGCCGCCGGCTGCCGCTCCGCGAGCGACCGATTGCGGCGAGCCGAAGCCGGCGAAGAGGTTGAAATAGGGCACCAGGTGCTGCTCGTCCCGGGTGATCAGCGAGTTCTCCATCAGCAGCAGCACGCCATCGGCAGTTTGCGGGCTCACGCCGTCCTGGCCGAAGTTGACGATGCCGCGGACCGAGTTGGAAACTCGGTCGAAGTAGCGCTTCGTAAATGCCGCGGTGAAGTTGTGGTAGCTGTGATTCCTCGCGGTGTCGTCGTTAAGGAAGGCATAGCCGGTTTCGATATAGCCGCCGTAGGCTTCGATGAACGTCACGCTGCCGAAGACATCCGCCGCCTGGTTGTCCCCGCGGAAGGCGTCGCTCGTCACCTGGTCAAAGCCGCAGAAGAAGGTGACTTCGTAATTCGGCCAATCGAGGAAAGGGCTGTTCCTGGCCGGAATGTTGACTGCGGCACCGAGGATGGCGTCGTTCATCCAGACGCCGTTCTGAAAGAAGAGCGGAATCAAACCGACGGTGAAGGGCAGATCAAACGGCGAGTCGATTCCCCGCATCCCGCCCAGGATGGCCCCGGCGTCCCCTTCCAAGAAGGCGGTGGTGGGGTTGGCATTGAAGACGTCCACGAACCTTGTCCCTTGGCCGGTTTGATGCTCGAGGCGAGTGACGTTGCCCAAGCGATTGAGCGGCGTGAAGAGGGCGTGAAACCGCTCCGTGGCCGTGATTTTCCAGTCGGTCTCGAGCTGCAGCGTGGTGGCCCAGACGCTGGTGTCCATGTTGTTGCCGTGGTTGGACGCAAGCACGGTGCGGAGGTCGCCATAGACCAGGAAGTGCGGCAGCGTGAGGTTGGTCGGACCGAAGAGGGTTCCTCCGGCGGGATACTGCCCCGGCAGATAGAAGCCGCGGCCCCATTCGACCCAGGGGCGCTGGACCGGCACCGGCTGCTTGTCGCGGTAGGTGGCGTCGGCGGAGTTCTCGTCGCTATCGGGAACGTAGGAAAGGGAGTCCGGGCCGAAGTCGAGCGGAGAGTATGGGGCGATGGTGGCGGAAGGGTCGGAACTGGGAACTTCACCGGCGAAGGACTGACGAGGAGGGGGCAACTCTTCGCTGGCGGGAGGAAGTCGGACGGGACCAAGTAGGTCGTCGCTTTGGGTAGGGGTCGGGAGGGGTTTTCGCGGACTTGCACTTTGAACCACGGAAGACTCCATCCGCGAAAACTCCTCCTGACCCCGTTCGCGTGGGGTCTGGGGAAACTGCGATTCGGTGATGACTCGACGCGTGGTCCCTAGGCTGGAATCGGTATCGGTCTCGGGGCCACCGTAACGGGGTCGGGAGGAGTTTTCGCGGGAAGAGTCCATTGGCGACGAATCGTCTGCCGCCGCGAAAACCCCTCCCGACCCCTCGCCCCGCGCAGCCGAGACCCCGGCCGCCACGGCGAGCAATATTGCCAGCAGGGCCGCCAGCTTTAGGCGGAAGTAAAGGGAAGCAGCACGAGGCATAGTCACCGCACGTCAAACTCCACGCTGTAGGCATGGACGTCGAGGATTTTTTCGTTCATCGCCAACTCCATCTCCGGCGTGGCTTTGCAGAACCGCATGAAGTAAATCGGCTCCGCCCGGCTCCGCATCCGGACCGAGAGGCGGTAACGACCGGGCTGGCAAAGCAGTTCGCCGGGGACGCGGTATTTGGCCGCCCGCTTGCCGTAGGGAGCGATGGAGTGTGCCTCCATGCGAATGAGCGGCGGATGGTTCAGGACCGTGATGGGAAGGGTGCCGGGACGCAGGAACGGCAGCGGATCAACGTCCACGTTGATCGGCAGGTACATTTCCCGGTCGGTCCCCTTTACGCCCGTGATGAGGAACTTGGTTTGCAGGTTGAAGAGCTGGGCGTCCCGCCGGATGCTTCCCGAACGGACTTCCAAGGAGTGCTGATCGGCGATGTCGCCGTTGCGGTCCACATAGCCGGACTCCCAGACACGCTCGCCGCTCGGACCGGTGAGCACCGCGTTGAGCCAAAGTTGCGGTTGAGCGCCGAGCGAGCCGGACGGAGTATTGTGGCCGCCGTTGGTGCTGACGACCACATACTCGAATTTGAGATCCTGTCCGACACCGCGGCTGGAATTAAAGAACGGCCCTTCGATCTTCATGCCGTTCTCCATCACCTGGCTCCGCCACTCGTCTTTCTTCTGGAGCAGGGCGAAGTTTTCCTTGAGAACTTCCGCGGCATCCATCCGGTCGTCCATGTTTTTCCATTCGGCGGGAAAGCGAATCGCCCCGCTGCCGGCCTGTTCAAGCTGCTTCTCGAAAGGTTCGGTTCCCCAGCCGGCCCGATAGTCGAACTTGTGCCAGGCATCGGCGGACCAGCGCTCGGCCTTCTTGTTCTGTGGATAGATGCCGGGGTGGGCGATGGAATATCCCGGCCCGTAAAAGCCGTGATTCGAGTGCTTGCGTTTGGAGTTGACCGCCTTTCCATCCATGAGTGCCGCCGGACCAATCTCATAGCCGCTGGCGATGCCGGGGATTTTTCCCATGTGGCAGTCCTGGCAGGAGACGCCGCACTTTCTGGCCGGCGAAGCCCGATACTGGGCCCAGACCACTTCCAAGGCGATGCCCGGATGGACCGTCACCTGGTGGCACGAAGCACAGAACGAGCTTTGATGGAGCTGTTCAAACTGAATTGCCCCGCGGTGAATGGGAATGCCCGGTCCCTTGTCGTTTGGGTCGGGCTTGACCTTGTAGAAGTCCTTCTTGGCGATCACCTCGCGTAGTCCGTCCCCTCCGAGCGTGCCGAAGACCGGGTCATTCACGGTCCCCGGCTCAATCCGCCGCTCGCCGTTAACGCGGCCGTATCGCTCCTGCACGCGGTGGCAGGCGACGCAGGTCACGCCCTCTTTGAACACTTGCGGAGCATCGATGATGGGTAGGTGCCGCGGGTATTCTTGGATGGTGGCGACCGGAGCGTGGCATCGCAGGCAGAAATAGCCGACGGTGCCGCGAGACAGTTCCGTGATGGTCTGCTCGAACTTGTGGAACATCGGCGAGATGGAAGCGTAGGCGTGGGAGGAGACTCGCCACTCGTCGTAGATCTGCTTGTGGCATTCCGCGCAGGTCGTCGCCGACGGATAGTCCGTAGTGGCGAAGCAGGCGGCATGAGGGTCTTCGCCCGGCGCGAGCTGCTTGGCGTTGGCCTCATCGCCGGTTGCTGGAGGCTTGGGCTGGACGGAATGCGGGGCGTGCCGCGCGGGGGCGAGCAGGTCGTCCTTGTCGTCTTTGCTTTCGCCCAACAGGTCGCCGCCAGAGTCGTCCGCCGCCGGCAGTCGGGCGACGGGGCCGTAGACACGCTGGCGTGAAGGGGTTGGTTCCGCGGCGAAGCAGGAACTGGCCAGCAGCGCCAGGCAGGCGGCCGCCGCCCCAGCATGTCGATAGCGGATTCGGCCATCCATAGCACGGTCCCTGCGCCACTTTAGCAGAGGGCTGAAATCGATGGCGGGAATCCATTCCCGCATTTGCCCCTCTCTGTCTCATCGGAGCGTGGAGACGAACCTTACAACTTTGCGGCCTCGTCCGCCAAAGCATGGCCCATCCGCATAATCGGCAGGGCAGGGAAACGACGACTGGGAAAGATGTGCGGGACGAATCGGTCGTAGCACGTGCCGGCTTCACCCTCGCAACTTCGCCGCCTCGGCTTCCAGGGAGGCAATTTCCTTCTCCAGACCCTGCACTTCGCCCGGCTCGTCGTCCTGCTTTTTTGCGCCGGCCAATTGCTGCTTGAGCATTTGCAGCTTGTGCTTGATGATTTCCAGGCGTTTCTTTTCGCGGCCGTCCATAAGGGTCTTTCAAAGATTGTTGAACCTCGCCGACAGGATGCAAATGTCCGGCGAGCGGCTAGAGCAGCCAGCGAAGCACCATTGTAATCGGCGGAACGGCCGCTGCGACCAGGGCGGCGACGACGATAGCCGGCGGAGGCGGAATTGGCCGCACGCGGTAGACCAGGGGCAGCAGCCCGACACAGACCAGGCTGGTGACGAGCGCCAGGAAGAGAAACAGGTCGGCGATATGTGCGGTGGTGACTCCCTCTCCCAGCGGCTGCGGATCGGCCCGGGAAATGATGACGGCGGGAACGGCGATTATCTCCGCAGCGACCGTGACTAGCAGCGTCAACATCCAGGCGACGGTCACGGCCACGGACTGGCGAGTTTCGCCATCGGTCGGATACCCAGCGGGACTCGCTCGCCGCGGCGAAGGCTTTGGCCGCTTCTTTTTCTTCTTGGACATGGCCCCAGGATGGCACAATCGGCACACTCGGCAAGGGGCATGCGCAGATGGCGCTGCGCCGATATTCAGGCGACCTTGATTTGCCGACCTTCGATCTGTGACCTAGATTTCCGATGGCACCCGCCTGCCAGTCAGGCTGGTGCCGCGCGGTGAAATCCCGAAGTCTCGGGAAGGGCATTCGCCCCGTCCACCGCATAAAACACCACGAGCCGCACCAAGATATCGTGACCGCCACGCTCCGTCCTACCATGTCGTTGTCCGCCTGGCTGCCGCTGCAAACCGCCGCCGGCGCATTCCGCGAGGAATGCTCGTCGCACGAGCAGCTCGTGCAGGACCTGTTTGCGGACCTGGAACGGCTGGGGGGCGAGCTCGGCGCGAAGGCCGATGAGTTGGAAGCAGGCCGCCGCCATCTGGCCGAGCGCGGCCGTCAACTGGGGGAGCAGCGGAAGGAAGCCGCCCAGCTCTCGCACAAGCTCGAGCAGCAAGAGACGCAGCTCAGCGAGGCGCTGGCGGAGCTGCGCGAGCTGCGAGCAGAGCTGGCGAAGCGTCCCGAGCCGGGAGCCGCGCCCCTCGTATCGGGCCTATCCGCGGATTCGCTGCGAGACGTCTCGGCGCAATTCGCCGAGCAGTTCGCACTCCTCAAACAACATTTGGATTCTGCCCAGCCCAATCCATCAGCAACCGCGGATCTGGAGGCGCTCAAACAGGATCTGCTCCAGCAGCAAGAGACCCAGCTCACGAAAGCTCTGGAGGAGCTGCGCGAGTTGCGGGCCGAATTCGCCAATCGGCCGGAAACTCCGGCTGTGGACGATTCCCAGTGCGCCAACCTGCGGCAGCAGCTCACGGAACTTCAAGTGGAACGGGCGGTGTTGCTGGCGCGCTTGGAAACCGCGGCCAGCCCGCCATCGCCGGGCGAAGCCAGCGGTCTTTCCCCGCAGGCCATCGAGTCCCTCACGGGTCAGATTGACCAGCAGTTTCTGGCTCTCCAGGAGAAACTCCTGGTCCTCCGCCAGGATCCGCCAGAAGCCTCGCAGCTCGAGTCCCTGAAGCAAGAGCGGCAGGAGCTCGAGGCCGAGTTGGAAATGGTCCGAGCCCGCAGCGCCGAACTGCAGGAAACAGTCTCCCGCCAAAAGCGCGAGTTGGCTGCCCAGCGCTTGGAAGTGAGTGAAGAGCTGAAAGAGCTGCGGACGCTGATTTCCGATCAGGCGGAGCTGTTCGCCCAGCACGAGCCCGCGTCGTTTGTCGGATCGGCCGACTACCATGAACTCGCGGCGGAGCAGCGATCTTCTTCGTCCACGCTCGTCCACGAAGAACCTTCCGCAAAACCCCAAGACCCCGTTGTGAATTCCGTGATGGCCCAATTCGCCCGCTTGCAGCGAGACATCGCTCAGCGGCGGAAGAAAAAGTGACCAGAGAGGTGGCCTGATGCCGACAAACTATCGAATTTTTCTGATGCTGCTCGTGGGCGGCAGCGCACTCGCCTGCGTGGCGGCCGGCTTGTCCCAACAGCATGGCGTGGTCATGGCTGGGGGGCTGGCAGCGCTGCTCTGTCTGGCGGGATTGGCTGCGCCGCTTCCTCGGGGGGCGACGGCGGCCCGACTGTCACTGGCCCGCTTCTTCCGGCGGCCACTGCCGGAAACCTATCCGCTGGCGGAGACGACTTTGGCCGAAGCCAGCCGCTCCGTGGCCGCGGTGAGCGGAGGCGGGAGCCTGGTCGATCAGATGTTGGCCCAGGGCCGCTACTCGCTGTTGCTCCGCCCGGAGATTGCCGAGAACCTCACCGCGTCGCAACTTCAAGGCGCGCATGAGGCGCTCGATTCGGCGATGGCCGTGGTGCCGCAAGGAACTGTCGTCATGCGGTCGTCACGGCTCGAGGAGGTGGCGGAGGAAGACCGTCACAAAGTGGAAAAGAAAGTCGACGTCGAAGGGTATTACCTCGACCGCTTCCCCGTGACGAATCGCGAGTACCAGAAATTCGTCGATGCCGGAGGGTACGAACAACTGCCTCTGTGGGACGAGGCGATCTGGCCGGCGATGCTGCAATTTGTCGACCGCACCGGACAGTCTGGCCCGCGGATCTGGGAGCACGGCCGTTACCCCACGGGCAAAGAAGACCACCCTGTCGTGGGCGTCTCCTGGTTTGAAGCTTCCGCTTATGCGCGCTGGGCGGGCAAACGCCTGGTCAGTGATGCCGAGTGGGTCAAAGCCGGCGTGTGGCCGGTGACGGCCGAAGGCTCCCGCCTGATGCAGCGGAAATTCCCCTGGGGAGACGCGATGGAACGCGAGCTGACGAACCTGTGGGGCAGCGGCTGCGGCGACACCGTCCCGGTGACGCACCATGCCGAAGGGGCGAGCGTCGGCGGCATCCAGCAACTGGTGGGGAATGTGTGGGAGTGGACCAGCACGACCTTTGGGGCCTGGGAACCGGCGTCGGTCCGGCTGGAAACGGACATCCCGCTCAAGAGCCTGCGCGGCGGCGCGTTCGACACCTACTTCGAGGCGCAGGCCCAATGCCAGTTTCAGTCCGGCGACAGCCCGCTGGCCCGCAAGCACAATATCGGCTTCCGCTGCTCGGTGGGCTTCCGGGACGTTGCCGAGCGGCAGGAAGCGGCCGCGCCGGTCAGCGGGGACGACGAAATTCACGAGCCCGGTTTTGAAGAGGGGGGGGCAGGCTGCCAGCCCGCCCAAGAATTGTGCTCCTCGGAATCCGCGAGTTAGGAATATCCTCACGCCGAGCGTGAGGAGTACTTTAGAAAGAGGTGCTGCCATGAGAGCCAACGGTGTAGTCCTGCTCGATTCCTACCGCCTGTCGCAATACGCGGAGTCGGCGCCGTGTTATATCTGCGGCGGCGGCAACAATTTTGACGCGGAGCTGTGCCGCCATTGCCAGGCCCCGATGGCTTTGGCTCACCAGGCGAACTCCCAGAAAATCCACCCCAAGATGATCGCCGCCATCGGCCCTTCAGGAGCCGGTAAAACGGTCTATTTGGGCATGCTCACCGACATGCTCTCGCGTCAGACGGAGCCCATGCAGATGCTCTCCCGCGGCGCATTCTCCATCGGCCTGCAACAGACCACCATGGCGTCGCTGTCGCGGTGCGAATTCCCCGGCAAGACCCCCAGCGAGCCCGACCGCTGGAACTGGGTCCATTGCCAGATCCTCCGCCGCAAGCACCGGCCCGTGGAGCTGATCCTCCCGGACCTGGCCGGCGAAGCGCTGATGGAAGAGGTCGAGCATCCGCACACCTATCCCGTCGTGCGGGCGTTTCTCGCCAAATGCTCCGGTGTGCTCGTCATGGTCGATGCCGCTCGCGTGGAGCGGGGAGAAGCCGACGAGGACTTCCAGACCATGAAACTCATCAGCTATCTCTGCGAGCTCAAGTACGAGAACAATCAGCCCTGGGGCGCTCGGCCGGTGTCGCTGGTCTTTACCAAGGCCGACGAGTGCTCGAACTGCTTTGACGACCCGCACGCCTTTGCCCGGCAGCACGCGCCGGGGCTCTACCAGCAGTGCCGCGAGCGTCTGGCGAAGCACCGATTTTTTGGCGTGGGAGTGGCAGGCGCGAGCGCCTTTCGCAGCGACTTTTTCGGCCGCGTCCACGTGCCGCTGCGCATTGAGCCCCGCGGCATCGTCGAGCCCTTCCGCTGGCTGATCGAAGGGCTGGCGGCGTAAGGAATTTTCTTAATCTTAATCTTAATCTTAATCTTAATCTTAATCCTCGTCTGGTTCGGGGAGAGATACGATGAAGATAATTATTAAGATTAAGATTAAGATTAAGATTAAGATTAATAGCAATTGGAGGAGGAGTGCGTATACCCCAGGCCATCTTCACCTCCCTTCGCAGCCAGAAGATTTCTGGCTATCAACTGGCCGCCAAGAGCGCGGAGATTGGGGACGAGCTGGCCCGCGAGCTGACCGCCTGGGGACCGGCACACGATTCGCTGCTGGACGAGACTGCCCTCGAACCAAGCGTCAATTTTCATCCGCTGGGCCGGGACCACTTCTGCCTGTCGCTGACCAGCTCCGCCGGAGCGGAATACAGCAGTCGGGCCGGCGCACGGGTTTACACTCAAATGTTCGTTTTGCCGCGGGAGGCGCTGGCACGGTTCGACAACAATCCGTTTCTGATCTTGCGAGCGATCGATGCCGCGGGGCGCGCCGCGGCATACGAGCAGCTGCCGCAGCGGTTGCGGTCCCTGCCGTTGATTGGCCGGGCGGGGCCAACCGACCAAGGCTGCCCCGAGCGATGGAGCGAAGAACATGCACCGGAGTCGCTGTCCAAACTGGCAACGGCCGTCCTGGAAAACTCGTCGGTTGGCCTGGCGACTTCGCTCCCCCCCCGCTCGATCTTCGCCGCCCTGTTCCAACGCATTCCACCGGATGAGCGGCCGCAAGTCTCGTTCACCACCGGCCTGCGGCACTCGCCTCGCCGCCCGTTTCGGCTGTTCGTGTTGCCCAGCGACCCCATTGCGTGTCGCAAGTTCCAGCACCAGCCGGAAATAACGGTCGTGGAGCTGTCACGGCGACCACTTTCGAAGCCATCTTAGGTTTGCTGGGTGGCACGCCCACGGCTACTCCGTGTTTCAACCTGCATCGTGTTCGACGAAACTAACCCGAAGCGTAAGCGAGGAAGAGCCCATGGCTTACGTCGTTTTTCCTCGCTAACGCTTCGGGTTGGTGTCGGGCACAGGTTGAAACACTGAGTAGCCCTGCGTGCCACCCCCTAGCGCTTGTCACTTTCCTTCGCCCCAGTGATAATGAAAGGCGACCCAGGAATGATCTCGCTGCACGCACAGGCAGTCGCGCCCATGACGGAGCCTTTCGATCCCTATCGCAAATGGCTCGGCATTCCGCTCAAGGACCAGCCCCCGAACCATTATCGGCTGCTGGGGATTGCTCACTTTGAAGACGATCCGGACGTGATTGAAAACGCGGCCACGCGGCAGATGGTCCACGTGCGGACGTTCCAATCGGGCAAGCATTCAGCGCTCTCGCAAAAGATCCTCAACGAGCTTGCCGCAGCCAAGCTTTGCCTGCTTCAGGCGGAGAAGAAAGCCCCGTACGACGATAAGTTACGCGTCAAACTTGCCGCGGAGGGCAAACTCTCTTCCAGCAACCTGCTGGCCCCTTCGGAAGTGATGGACGAGCCGCCGGCGGACGAAGACCAGCCGCATGAAGAAATGCCGGAGGTCCGCCGGACCTTGAGCGCGCGATGGAAGACCGATGCGGACGATCCCCTGCCGGCGGAGCCGCCGATTGTGCCCATTCCCATGCCACGGGGGATCGCGGTGGCCGCTCCGCCCAGGCTCTCCCCTTCGATCCCCCACGCCCTTTCGCCGCTGATGGTCAGCGGGCCCAGCCGCTCCACCTATCGGTCCAAGAAGTCCGCCAGTGCATCGCTCCCCATCGCCATCGCCATCATTGGGCTGTTGATTATCTTTGGCGGCGGAATTGTTGCCGTCGTGCTCAGCGGCGCGTTTTCCAAGCCGGCGGAGAAAACTCCCAAGAAGTCTTCCGCCTCGCCCACGAATTTCCCTCTCGGCACTGCCGCGAAGGAAAAGGACACGAAGGATTCTTTCAAATTCCACAGCACGCCGGCCGAGCAAGCCCAGCCCGAGCTGCCCAAGAAAAAGCCGCGGGACCGGGGCCTGCTGGAGGACGAGTTGCGGCAAGCGCTGTTTCTCGGCCGGCAGGCACTGGAAAAACGGGACGCCGACATGTGCAAGAGTCACGTCGTCACGGCGGAGTACTTGCTCGACGGCCATCCCGAAGCTGACCCCCAGCTCAAGGTGCAGGTCCAGTTGCTCCGCCTGCTCCTGAATATGAACGGAGAATTCTGGTCCCTCGCGCGAGACGCGGCCATCAACGGCAAGGTGGCCGGCGGTGAGAAGATCAAGTTTCGCAAGCAAGAATTCCAGCTTGTTTCCCACGAAGGGGATCTCGTCACTTACAAGACTGGGGACCAGAAACAAACGTCCCCGCTAATGGAAATGGACGCCAGGATGGCCCTCGCCCTCGTGCTGCACAGTACCCAGGAGGACCACGGCAAGCGGCTGACGATGCTGGCCTTCGGCATGGTGGACAAGCCAGCGAGCGAAGAGAATTTCGACCGCAGTTGGGTCCAGAGCGAGTACACTCGCCTGGCCCTCGAAGGGCACACCAACGCCATTCTGGCCCGTGAGTTGGGGGTGGAAGAGAAGCCGGACCCCGCTACGACGAAAATCCCGCCAGGGGACGAGGACGAGACCTCCAAGGACGGGCAGTTTTGAAACCAGCCTGAAGCGCAAAGAAAAGGAAATCGCGGAAGGAAACGGCCGCACTCTGGAGAGGTCGCGATAATACCAATCCCCCGCCTCCCGCGGTTTCCTTCGCTTGCGCTTCAGGCTTGTTTCATGGCACGCTATTTGCTGAAAGCCCTTGGTTCCCCACAGCGCAGCCGCCCGGCTCAAGGATGACTGGCTCGCCAAGATGTGGGAACCCGCGTTGTAAGTTTCCTCCACAACTTGCTAGCAGACCGCACATGGCTATCAACGGGCAAACTCCGGCGATGAACGCCACGTTCCCCTCCCCATGCTGCCCCGAAAAAAGCGAACTGGATTTTCGGCACCTTTTGGAGAAACTCCCTGCCGCCGCTTACACTTGCGATGCCTCGGGCCTCATTACCTACTACAACTCCCAGGCGGTGGAGCTGTGGGGACGGGCTCCCAAACTCAACGACCCCGAGGACCGGTTTTGCGGGTCATTCAAGCTTTTTTCCGCGAAAGGCGACCCAATCAGGCACGACGAGTGTTGGATGGCACTAGCGCTCCGGGAAAACAGGAGCTTTTTGCGGGAAGAAATCATTGTCGAGCGGTCCGATGGCAGCCGAGCGACTGTTCTAGCGCACGCCAATCCGCTTCATGACGAGTCAGGGAAGCTCGTCGGAGCGGTCAATGTCCTGGTCGATATCAGCGACCGCAAACGGGCCGAAGTTGCCCTCGCAACCCTCACGGACCGCTATGCCACCCAGATCGCGGACCTGAATCGCTTGCACGAGTTGAGCATGAGGCTCTCCAACTCGCTGCGGCTCCGTCCCATCCTGGACGAGACCCTGAAGATGGCCGTCGCCGTGGAAAACGCCGACTTCGGCTTGCTGTCCCTATGCGATGCCGAGGGCCAGAACTTGGAACTTGGTGCGAGCATCGGATTTGAGGAAGAGTTTCTCAAAAAGGTCGAGCGGATCCCCGCCGGCAGCGGCTCCTGCGGCACCTGCTTTGCCGAGCGCCGCCGGGTCGTCGTTGAGGACGTGGAAACGGACCCCCTGTTGGAGCCCTACCGCGACGAAGCTCGCCAGGCCGGCTTCCGCTCGGTTCACAGCACGCCGCTCATCGCCCGCACCGGCAAAATCCTGGGAGTCCTCTCCACCTTCTGCCGGCAGCCCCGCCGTCCGACGGAGCGCGAGCTGCACCTCATCGACCTCGCCACGCGGCAGGCGGTGGACTTCATCGAAAACGCCAATCTTTATACGAAACTGGAAGAGGCCGACCGCCGCAAGGATGAATTCCTGGCGACGCTGGCCCACGAGCTGCGCAATCCGCTGGCCCCCATCCGCAACTCGCTTCACATCATGCGCCTGACCGGAAACTCCACCCCCAGCGAAGGGGTGCAAGAGATGCTGGAGCGCCAGGTCGAGCACCTGGTCCGCCTCGTCGACGACCTGATGGAAATCAGCCGCATCACCCGCGGCAAGATGGAGCTTCGCCGCGAGCCGGTGGAGCTCTCGTCCATCGTCCGAGCGGCGCTCGAATCGAGCATGACGCACATCGAAGCTGCCGGCCATCAACTGTCGGTCTCGCTCCCGGCGGAACGGCTGATGTTGGATGGTGACGCGGTGCGGCTGGCCCAGGTGTTCTCCAATCTACTCAACAACGCTGCGAAGTACACGGACCACGGCGGACAGATCTGGCTGACCGCGCGCCGCGAACGGGAAGAAGTGATCGTCACCGTCAAGGACACCGGCGTCGGCATCCCGGCCGAAACGCTTCCGCGAGTATTCGACCTGTTCGCCCAGGTGGAGCGCAACCGGCCCCAGGGGGGCCTGGGCATCGGTCTCTCGCTCGTCAAGCGCCTGGTCACGATGCACGGTGGACAGGTGGAAGCCCGCAGCGGCGGCCGGGGATTCGGCAGCGAATTCACCGTCCGACTGCCGCTGCTGCCGGCCGCGCAATCCCGTGTTGTGAATTCCAAGGGAACGCCCTATGCAAGCGCCACGGCCATTCCGCCGCGGCGAATCCTGATCGTCGACGACAATAAGGATGCCGCCGATACGCTCGGCATGCTCCTGCGGGCACTAGGGATGGAAATCCAGGTGGTCTACAGCGCCGCTGCCGCCTTGCTGGCCCTGGAAAGCTTTCGCCCCTCCGTGATCCTGACGGACCTCGGGATGCCCGGCATGGACGGATATCAACTGGCGCGGCGGATTCGGCAGGACGCTGACTTCCACGATGTCAAGCTGATCGCCCTCACCGGCTGGGGGCAGCCCGAGGACCGCCATCGCAGCACGGCTGCCGGTTTTGACCATCACCTCGTCAAGCCCGTGCAATTCGACGCCCTCCAGTCGCTGCTGCTCTCGTCGCCGCCGACACCAGCCTGACGCGCCAGCGAAGGAAACCGCTGGAGGCGGGGGGATCGGCAGTAACGCGACCGCTCAGGAGCGCAGCGGTTTCCTTCGCTTGCGCGTCAGGCTGGTGTGAAATAATCCCCCGCATCAGCACCAAACGCTACAATTTCGGCATCCCCGAAGTCTCAAATCTCAAATCTCAAATCTCAAATGCTTTCCTCCCCCTACGAAACCCTCTGCCGTCTCACCCGCGAAACGGCCCTGCTGCAATCCATCGAAGCTCTGATCGGCTGGGACGAGCGGACCTACATGCCGCCGGCCGCGGGAGAGTATCGCGCGGAGCAAATGACGTATCTGTCCGGCCTCATCCATCAGCGGCGGACGGACAAGCGGATCGGGGAACTGCTGGAGGCGCTCGTCGCCAGCCCGCTGAACAAAGACAAACACAGCGACGAAGCCACGACCATCCGCCAGCTCCAGCGGGACTACGTCAAACAAGTCAAGCTGCCGCAGGCGCTCGTGGAGGAATTGACCAGGGCCAGCGTACTGGGGCAGCAAGCCTGGGTGGAAGCCCGCAAGAACAACGACTTTCCCGCCTTCGCCCCGCACGTCAAAAAGCTCTTTGAGCTCAAGCGGCAGCAGGCGGAGGCCCTGGGCTACAAGGCGAGTCCCTACGACGCGCTCCTCGACGACTTCGAGCCCGACGCCCTCACTGCCGACGTGGCCAAGGTTCTAGCGGACCTGAGGAAAGAGCTGGTCCCGCTCGTCCAGGCCATTCAGCAAGCCAAGAAGCGGCCCAATGCCAGCATCCTCACCCGCGAGTATCCAACCGCCGGCCAGGAGGCATTCGGCAAGGCCGCCGCGGCTGCCGTCGGGTTTGATTTCAAGCGCGGGCGGCTGGATGTGACGCATCACCCTTTTTGCAGCGGCATGGGTCCGCACGACTGCCGCCTTACCACCCGTTACGACGAGCACTTCTTTCCGTGCGCCCTCTTCGGCACCCTGCACGAAGCCGGCCACGGCATGTACGACCAGGGCCTCCGGCCGGAGCTCTTCGGCCTGCCCCCCGGCATGTACGTTTCGCTGGGCATCCACGAGTCCCAGTCCCGCATGTGGGAAAATCTCGTCGGCCGCAGCCGGGCCTTCTGGCAGCACTTCTATCCCCAGTTCCGCGAGACTTTCCCAATCGTCCGCGACGTCTCGCTCGACGACTTCTATTTCGCCATCAACGGCGTGCAGCCCTCACTCATCCGCGTGGAAGCCGACGAGGCCACCTACAACCTGCACATCATCGTCCGTTTTGAGCTGGAGCAGGCCCTGCTCAGCGGCGACTTGCCCGTGGATGACCTGCCAGGCGCCTGGCGCGAAAAGTACGAGCAGTATCTCGGCATCCAGCCCCAGGGCGACGCCGACGGCTGCCTGCAGGACATCCACTGGTCCGCGGCCCTCATCGGCTACTTCCCTACGTACTCGCTCGGCAACCTCTACGCGGCCCAGTTCTTCGAACAAGCGGACAAAGACCTGGGGGGCCTGGCGGCGCAATTCTCCTGCGGCGATTTCACGCCCCTCAAAGAATGGCTGCAGCGGAACATCCACCACCGCGGCCAATGCTACACCGCCGCCGAGCTCGTGCAGCTCGTCACCGGCAAACCCCTCACCCACGCCCCCCTCATCCGCCACCTCCGCGGCAAGCTGGAGCCGCTGTATGGGCTGGCGTAGATAAGCCACTAACCCGACTCTTTTGCAGGCCCGCAGGGCCGACCGTACGAAAGCCCAGGCCGCAGGCCTGGGTTCGCTGGAATCGAGCCCTTGCCCTCGCGCGCTGCTTTCGTCATTTGAGCGTGTTAAGATAAAGGCTCCGACGCTCGCTGCCTGAAGTTGCCAGCCCATGACGCTGAATGAATCGCAAACCCGCTCGCAACTCATTGATCCTCAACTGCGGGTTGCTGGCTGGCGGCTTAACGACCGGAGTCAGGTCGGGTTCGAGATACCCGTCGATGGGTACGACGCCGAGCCATGGAACGGCGTAACCGATTACTGCCTCTACGATGCCTCCGGCGAAGTCCTCGCCGTCGTCGAGGCAAAGAAATGCACCCGCAATCCCCGCGAAGCGGACGAGCAGCTCCGCCATTACGTCACGGAGATTGCCAAAAAACAGTCTTACGCCCCGTTCGGTTTCATGACCAACGGCGGCGACATCTGGTTCTGGGAAATCGGCCTGGCGAATCCACGGCAGGTTGCCGGGTTCTTCACCGTCGAAGACTTGCTCAGGCTCAAGTTCCTCAGGCAAAATCGGCTGCCGCTGGAAAGCACCTCCATCAGCCCCACCATTGTCGAGCGCCCCTATCAGCATGAGGCGATTCGCCGCGTAGGCGAAGCTTTCGCCGCCAACAAGCGCCGCGCGCTATTGGTCATGGCCACGGGAACCGGTAAGACCCGGACGACGATGGCGCTCATCGATGTCTTTCTCCGCGCCAACCAGGCTCAGAACGTCTTGTTCCTGGCGGACCGCGACGCCCTCGTGCAACAGGCCCTCTCCGATGGATTCAAGGACCACCTCCCCCACGAGCCGCGGGACCGAATCTATACGCACCAGGTCGACAGGAACAAACGTCTCTTCGTCGCCACCGAGCAGACTCTAGCCCTCTGCTATGGCAAATTCAGTCCGGGCTTCTTTGATCTGATCATCTTTGACGAGGCCCACCGCTCCCTGTTCAAACGGTTCAGCGAAGTCATCGAATATTTCGACGCTCGCATGATCGGCCTCACCGCCACCCCGGCCAACTTTCTGGACCGCGACACCTACCGCTTGTTTGGCTGCGACGCCAACGCGCCGACATTTCTCTACGACTACCCGCAAGCCGTGCGGGATGGCTTTCTCGTCGATTTCAGCCTCTATCAGGCCCAGACCGGCTTTCAGCGCAAAGGCATCAAAGGGGTGGACCTGAGCGAAGAGGATCGCAATTCCCTTGCCGAGCAAGGGATCGATCCCGACACCTTGGACTATGAAGGCACGGAAATCGAAGTAAATGTAAGCAACAAGGAGACCCTCCGCAGGCAGTGGGAGGAAATCATGGAGGTCTGCCTCAAGGACCAGTCCGGCCAGTTGCCAGGCAAGACAATTGTTTTTGCCATGACCAAAAAACATGCCCACCGCATTTGGGAAATCTTTGAGGAGATGTATCCCCAGCACGTCGGTCTGGCCCAGGTCATCACCTCCACCACCGAGCGGGTCCGTGACGGGAGCTACGGGGATGGCCTGATTAAGAAGTTCAAAAAGAACGACTTTCCCCGGATCGCCATTTCCGTGGACATGCTCGACACGGGAATTGACGTGCCGGAAACCGTCAATCTGGTTTTCATGAAGCCGGTCCAGTCGCTGATCAAGCTCTGGCAAATGATCGGACGCGGCACGCGCAACCATGAGGCGTGCAAATTCTTCGACCGTCTCCCCGATGGCAAGAAAACAGAATTCAAAATCATCGATTTCTGGCAAAACGACTTCAACAAGAAGGCGGATGCCAAGCCGCCGGTCGATATTCCCGTGCTTGTCTCCGTATTCAATACGCGGCTCAAGCTCCTGGAGTGCCATCTCCCCGATCAATCCGCCGAAGCCTTCGGCCAGACCGCGGCGGACCTCCGCGTGATGCTAGACCGAATCCCGCAAAGCTCCTTTCCGGTCAAGAAGGTCTGGACACAAATTGCCCCCGCCTTCGATGACGCTTTCTGGCAGCACGTCACGCCGGCCAAGCTGGATTTTCTGCGGACGCAGGCCGCCCCGCTCCTCCGCTTCGCTCCGCACGTCGATATGGCTGCCGAGACGTTCACCAGCAAAGTCGAGCGTCTGAAACTGCAAATCCTCCAGTCCACTCCCACGCCGCAATTACTGGAATCGATTACCGAGGACGTCAGCCGCCTCCCAGACATTACGGAGCGGATCGCCACGTCGGAAAGCGCCAAGCTCGCCCTGTCAAATGACCTCGCCACCGCCACCCCGGCGCAACTGACGAAAGTCATCACCGAGCTGGCCCCGGAGATGAAAAACCGCCGCGACAGGCCGAGTGCATTCCTGAAAATCGATCTCCCCGATTTCATCCAGACTCGCGGCTACATTTCGGTGGGGCAGGATGGGCATCAGGTTCTGATCGACGAATACAAGCAGCGCGTGGACCGCCGCGTGCTCGAAATCGTGGAGTCTCACCCCGCCCTGACCGCCCTCCGCGAGGGGCGGGAAGTCACCGACGAACAGCTCGTCGATTTGGAGCGGACGCTGCAACGGGAACTGGGGCGCGACGACATCCAGCTTTCACCCCGCAATATCCGCCTCGCCTATGGCTTCCGCGTCGATAACTTCCTGGCCTTCCTTCGTAACCTGCTCGCCCTGGAATCCATCCCCGATTACACCGAGCTGGTCCATCGCGGTTTCGAGCGGCATATCGAGTCTCACAACTATAGCGCCGAACAAATCCGCTTCCTCCGCTCGGTGCAGGAAGTCTTCCTGCAAAAGCGCCGCCTTTCCGCAGCCGACCTCTACGAAGCGCCGCTGACCAGCTTCGGGCGCAACGCCGTGGACCGCTTCTTCACGCCGCAGGACATCCAAGACCTGCTCGAGCTCACCGCCAAGCTCGCCGCCTGACGCCGAAGCGCGCCCCTTTGGGGCTCCGGAAATCGTTTGCACGCTCACCCAGGGCTTCGGCGGCTGCGCCGCCTTCACCCTGGGCTGACATAGACTGCCCCCTTGGGGCAAAGGCAAGTGCCGGCTAACTGAACAATCGCCGGCACCTAAGACTCTGTGCCCCCGGCCGCCTGCGGAGCATT
The DNA here is from genome assembly GCA_046593355.1 of Pirellulaceae bacterium. Lineage (GTDB taxonomy): Bacteria > Planctomycetota > Planctomycetia > Pirellulales > Pirellulaceae > SXOA01. The sequence goes on from JBKJNY010000044.1 coordinate 78,926, forward strand.
GATTTCTGTGCCCCAAGGGGGCAGACTATGTCAGCCCAGGGCGAAGCCCTGGGTAGAGGTGCCGAAACCCCCAAGCCCCGAAGGGGCGCGCTAGCCCATGCTCACCGACGCTCCCCTCCGTTCCTCCGTTGACGCTCTTTGGGACAAGCTCTGGTCCGGCGGGCTCTCCAATCCGCTTGATGCCATCGAGCAGCTTTCGTTCTTGCTCTTCCTCAAGCGGCTCGATGAGCGGGAGGAGGACAACGAGCGGGCCGCCAAGCTCCGCGGCAAGAAGTTCACGCCGGTCTTTCCCGACGCCAGGCTCCGCTGGTCCCACTGGACCCAGTTGCCCGCCGACAAAGCCCTGAAGCACATCAAGGAAACCGTCTTCCCCTTCATCAAGACGCTGGGGGGTGCGGGGGGCTCTTTCGCCAGTCAGATGGAGAATGCCGAGTTCAAGCTGAACAAGCCGAGCCTGCTCATCGAAGCTTGCAAGGCGATTGACGCCATGCAGATTTCCGCCCAGAACCAGGACGTGCAAGGGGACCTCTACGAGTACCTGCTCAGCAAGCTCAACACGGCCGGCACCAATGGCCAGTTCCGCACCCCGCGGCACATTATCCGCATGATGGTCAAGATGCGCGATCCCCGCCCCGGCGAGCGGGTCTGCGACCCAGCCGCCGGCACCTGCGGGTTCCTGGTGAATGCCTGGCAACACTTGCAAGAAACCCATACCGACCCCCGCGACCTGACCTACGACGAAGAGGGGTATCCGCACGGCTTCACCGGCACCAAGCTCAGCAAGGAAGAATGGGAGTTCAGCCAGACCAAGGCCCTCACCGGCTATGATTCCGATTCCGGCATGACCATGCTCCGGATCGGCAGCATGAACCTGATGCTGCACGGCATCAGCACGCCGAATTATCGGTACACGGATACGCTGTCGAAGGCTTTTCAGGAGGAGAAAGCCTACGACGTGGTTCTCGCCAATCCGCCGTTCAAAGGGGCCATCGATGCCTCCGACGTGAACCCGACATTGCCCACCAAGTGCAAGAAAACCGAAATCCTCTTTCTCCATCTCTTCCTCCGCCTCTTGGAAAATGGAGGCCGAGCCGCGGTCATCGTTCCCGACGGGGTCCTGTTCGGGTCGTCGAATGCCCATGTCGATGCTCGTAAGAAGCTGATTGAAGAGAACCGCCTCGATGGGGTCGTTTCGATGCCGTCCGGCGTCTTCCGTCCTTATGCCGGCGTCTCCACGGCCATCCTCTTGTTCACGAAGGGGGGGACGACCGACAAAATCTGGTTCTACGACATGGAGCACGATGGCTATTCGCTGGACGACAAGCGGAATAAGGTCGCGGAGAACGACATTCCCGATCTCCTCGACTGCTGGCAGCATCGGAAGGAGGCCAAGTTCCAGCAGAAGCGGTCCCAGCGCCTGGCCGACCTGCAAAAGCAGATCGCCCCGCTCAAAGCCGACCGCCTGGAGCACCACGCCATCATCCACCGCCTCCAATTCGAAGAAGCCATCGCCCCCGCTGGACCCGTTGGAGTCCCGCCTTCAGGCGGCTCTTTTTCCGCTTCCAAAAAGCAAAGACCGGCTAAAGCCGGGACTCCAACGGCCCGCGAGGCTCGCGAGCAGGCCGAAGCGGAGTTGGCCGAATTGCAATCCCGCATCACGCCGCTGCAAACGGAGATCAACCAGCTCACCCGCCAGTTCTGGGTGACCAAGGACCAGGCGAAAGCCAACAAATACGACCTCTCCGCCAGCCGCTACCGGCAGGTGGAGCAGGACGAGGAGTTTTACGAACGGCCGAATGTCACTCTGGAACGGCTGCGGCAGCTTGAGGCACACGCCACCCGCGAAGTCGCCGCTTTAGAGAAGAATGTTGCCCCAGCCACTCCCTATAAAGGTACAATAACCGCATGAACAAGAGCTCCGTCTTTCATTCCGATCCGGAGATTCTAGGCGGCACCGTGGTCTTCAAGGGTACGCGCGTCCCGCTCCAGAATCTGATCGACTACCTCGAAGGCGGCTACACGCTCGATGAATTCCTCGACGATTTCCCGTCCGTGACCCGGGAGCTGGCGATCCAGGGGTTGGAAGAAGCCCGCCATCTTCTGACCGAGACCGCGGCGTGAAGATCCTGCTCGATGAATGTCTCCCCATGCGGCTGGCCAAGTCGCTCCCCGGACATGACGTGCGAACGGTCCGCCAGATGAACTGGCTGGGCCTCAGCAACGGCCGACTCCTCGATGTCGCCGCCGACTTTGATCTCTTCATCACCGTGGATAAGAGCCTCGTGAAACAGCAACAACTCGCCGGGCGAAGGCTGGCCGTGATCGTTTTGCGCGTCCGATCCAACAAGATCGAAGACATTTCGCCGCTTTTGCCGCAGGTGCTGACGCTCCTCGCGGACTTGAAACCGGGTACGGTGACGGTTGTGTCATGAGGCCAGCGAACGTATCGAGACACGACCTCTCCGCCAGCCGCTACCGGCAGGTGGAGCAGGACGAGGAGTATTACGAACAGCCGCACGTCACGCTGGACCGGCTGCGGCAATTGGAAGCGGTGGCGACGAGTGATGTGGAGGCACTAGAAGGCATGCTCGCGCGGTGGAAGACCAATGAGTGAATGGGGACGAATTCCGTTTGAGGAGGTCGCACCCAGCCGACTCGGCAAGATGCTGGATGGCAAGAAGCAGACCGGCAAACACGCACGTCCGTATCTCCGCAATGAAAACGTGCAGTGGGGGCGATTCGATCTCACCGACGTTTCAACGATGGACTTTGATGAGAGCGACCGAGAGGAGTTCTTGTTAAATCAAGGTGACCTCATCATTTGCGAGGGAGGCGAACCCGGGCGCTGCGCAATTTGGCGGGGAGAGCTGAAAGAATGCTACTTTCAGAAAGCGCTGCATCGAGCCCGGCCCATCTCGTCGATGGCGATTCCCGAGTACCTCTTGTACCTTTTCTGGTGGCTCGCGGGTTCCGGCGGTCTTAATGACTATATCACGAGCGCAACTATTGCGCACCTGACTGGTGAGAAACTAAAGCAACTGCCAATTCCAGTCCCTCCTCTCGCCGAACAGCGGCGGATCGCGGAGCGATTGGAGCAGGCGGACCGGCTGCGCCGCACCCGCCGCTACGCCCTCGAACTCAGCGACACCTTCCTCCCCGCTGCCTTCGTCCAACTCTTCGGTAAATCACGTTCCGAATCCGTTGCATGGCCGAAAGTAGAACTTGTCGAACTTTGCGACAAAGAGGACGACGTGCGTTGCGGTCCATTTGGAACTCAACTTAACAAAAGCGAATTCCGGACTTTCGGGATCCCTCTCTGGGGAATAAAGCACGTCAATGCGGCGTTCGGGATAAAAACCCGCGAATTTTTAACGGGAACCAAAGCCGACGAATTGGATGAGTATTCACTTCTGCCTGGTGACTTGGTTATGACCCGCAAAGGCACTGTGGGCAATTGCGCTCTCTATCCAGCGCACTTCCCTCGCGGCATTATGCACTCGGATTTGCTCAGAATTCGCCTTAAGCCGGGAACCTGTTCTCCCCTATTCCTCACGCACCAACTCCACAATAGCCGTGACATAGAACGACAAATCGAAATGATCAGCGGCGGAGCCATTATGGCTGGCATCAATGTCGGAATGCTAAAATCGATAGAGATTCAGCTTCCACCGCTCGCGCTCCAGCAGAAGTTCGCGGCCCTCGTGGAGCGCGTGGAGCGGCTGCGGGCGGTGCAGCGGGAGTCGCTCCGCCAGGCCGAGCACCTCTTCGCCTCCCTCCTCGCGCAGGAGTTCCGCCCGTTGGAGTCCCGCCTTTAGGCGGCTCCTTTGCTGGAGTCCCGCCTTTAGGCGGAATCTGAAGACCGGCTAAAGCCGGGACTCCAACGGTGGCAGCTCGCGAGCGGGCACTGCGATCTGGTTTGCAAACCGCGCTCCGCCGAGGCGAGCTCGGCGGGGGCGAAACCAGAAAAGAAATTCCAGGAATTCTGGCGGCTGGAGACTTGACAGTGCCAACTATACGGATGTATAATTAGCAAAGTTGGCGGACAAGTCGGCAAGTGTCGTTGCGGTATATTTCAGGAGAAGTGCCATGATAGCGCTGGAAAAATCGAGAAAATGGCCCCGTTGTCCTACGGTAAAATGCGTGCCTTCGCGGAGCAAAAGGCGTCTAATGGCCCCCCAGGAGAAGTGGTTGTCTCTGGACACGTTTGTTGGCGGCGAAGAGGGGGACTGTTGTTTTACCCAGGGGGGTTATTTTTTGTAACCTATTGCAGAATCAGAAGTTGCGAAGATCAGAGCCCGAGGTAAGCCAACACATGTTAAAGGCAGGAGCGGTCGGCATCGATTCCCATCCATGCACTAGAATTGTCCCATGCCCTTTCAGCTCACCATCTACGACCAGCGCAAGCCCGTCGCCTCGTTCTCGCTCAGCCAGAGCGTGGAAATTGGCCGGCAGGATATGGCCAAGGGGGAACCCGCGCCGCAGCCGGAGAAGGGGGAGCATGTCGTGCGCGTGGATTTGCCCGACCGGGTGCGGCTGATTATTTCCGGGGCGCTGGAGACGCAGGTTTCGCGGCAGCATCTGCGGCTGGAGCCCCAAGGAAATGACAAGGTACTGGTGACCAACCTGAGCGCCAACGTGGACCTGAGCCTGGGACCGCATGGGCGGTTGGCGGCGAAGGAGAGCCGCGTTTGCGATCTGCCGCTGTACTGCGATTTGCAGGTCAAGGCGATTCGTCTGGAAGGGGAGACGCGGCCTACCGACGACTTCAACGTGCAGACGCTGGCCCAGCCGGCGCTCGCGCCGGGCCGCGTCTCCGGCAGCACCCTGCAACCGATGATGCAATCGCTGGTCGGTTCCGCCGACGATGTCCTCGCCTGGCTGCAAGGGGCGATGGACGTGCTGCAAAGCGCGGCGTCCTCGCCGGACTATCTCCAGCAGGCAGCGAAATCCGCGGTGCGGCTCATTGATTTGGACGTGGTCGTGGTCCTCAAGCGCCAGAAAAATGAATGGCAAGAGGGGGCCAGCGAAATCGCTCCTGACTGCACGCTCCCGAAAGCCTGGCGACCGAGTCGCACGATGCTGGAGCGGGTGCTGGCGGATAAGCGGACCGTCTTTCATCCACCGCAAGGCGGGCAGGACGCGGTCAGTCGCGGCGAGAGCCTGCAAAGCGTGCGGTCGCTCGTCGCAGCCCCCATCCTGAGCCGCGAGGGGGAGGTCATCGCGCTGCTCTATGGCGAGCGGCGGAACGAAGGGATCCTCACCCGCTGCGGCACCATTGATGAACTGCAGGCCCGCCTCTTCGAGCTGCTCGCTTACGGAGTTGCCGCGGGCCTGGCACGGGCGGAGCAGGAGCGGCAGGTGCTGGCGGAGCGGGTCCGCTTCGAGCAGTTTTTTACCCCTGAGCTGGCCGGCATGTTGCAGGCCCGCGGCGACGAGATGCTGGCCGCCAAACGCGAGACCATCACCGTCCTGTTCTGCGACATCAACGGCTTCAGCCGCATTAGCGCGGAAAAGGACCCGCAGATCACCATTGAGTGGCTGCGGGACGTTTTGAGCCTGCTGTCGGACTGCGTAGCCCAGGAAAGAGGGGTGCTCATTGATTACAGCGGTGACGCATTGGAAGCCATCTGGGGAGCGCCGGAAGTCACGCCGGACCACGCGGTGCGCGCTTGCCGGGCCGCCCTGAAAATGCGGGAAGGGCTGGCCGAATTCAACACCCGTTGGCAGCCGCGACTGGGGGAGGCGACGGGGATTTCCATCGGCATCAACAGCGGGCCGGCGCAGGTGGGGAACATCGGTTCGCGGCGGAAGATCAAGTACGGGGCGTTTGGGCCGACGGTGAACCTCGCGGCCCGCGTACAAGGGGCGACCAAGCTCGTCGGCTGTCCGCTCTTGGTGACGAAAGGGACTGCGGATATGCTCGGCGGTGCTTATCCGCTGCGGCGGCTGTGCACGGCGACGACGGTGAACATCGCGGAGCCGGTCGATTTCTACGAACTGCCTGCCGCCGCGGATGCCGCCTGGCCGCGGCTCAAGGACCAGTATGAGCAGGCCCTGGCGCTCTTCGAGCAGGCCCAGTTCCGACAGGCGATGGCCCTGCTCATCCAACTGGCGGGGGACTACCCCACCGACGTGCCGACGATGAACCTGCTGCAGCGAAGCATGGCCCACTTCCAGAACCCGCCGCAGAAGTTTGATCCGGTGTGGCATTTGAAGGCGAAGACAGCGTAGTAGGATCGCTTTCCAACAAGTTGACGGTTGGAGGCTCACTTTGGCCGCGTTGCCAGCAAACGCAATCGCGGAGATCATTTACCTCCATATTTTGCAGGTTGTCCTGGTGGTTCCCAATTGTCTGCCGTCTTTGGCACGCGGCGTGCAACTCAAGTCGGCGAAATCTCGTTTCATGGGGCATGCGGAGCGCGCCCCTGTTGGCTCTTCAGGACGGAGATGGAAATGGAGAGGGTGCCGACCATGTCAACTAACCGCGTGTTCATTCTGCTGGGACTGTTCGTTTCAATCCCGGCAACGACGCTGGCACAACTGCGAGTCAATTCTTCCGTGGCGGCGCCGGATCGAGCAGCCGCATCCGGATCATCCGTCCCTGAATTTCCGCTCGTGGTTCGGATCGACAACTCGGCACTGGATCCATTGCGGGAAAAGGATATTAGCCGGCAGGGAACCGTCGACCGGATCGTGCTGGGCACGCGAGCGATTGGCACCAGCTGGACGACGGGGGCGATTGACGTGGAGATGATTCCCGATCGGGATGATGCTTCCTTCACGATTCGCTTTCTGGGGAAAACCCAGACCAAGACCACCGGGTCCAACGGACCGGCTCTCATTTACAGCAGAACCTTTACGGATTTTGAGTGTGCTCGCCGCGTGGTTTTTGATCCGCGGATCGGGATGGTGGCGGGGCCGTGCGTCAGCAGGGCGCGAACGTCCCTGGTTTACGATGGCTTTGACTCGTCGGGCGGCCCTTTGGGTCGGCGGCTGGTGGCCCGCGTCGCCCAGAGGCGGGCCGGTGAGTCGTTTGAGCAGGTCCGCGCCATCGCCCTGCGCGACAACGAAGCGGAAGTTCACCAGGCGTTCGAGAAGCGACTGGATGAGCAACTGGCGGGAATTAACCGGCGGCTGGACGTCGCCCGCTATGTGAACGCTCTGTTTGGGCCGATGTCCAAGCCGCGCTTGGCGACGAGGTCCAGCCAGAACAGCATCCTGATCGGCATTGGCAATGAGCAAAGCCCCGAGCGGCTGGTCACCTATCCGCCCCAGCGGGAGAAGCCCGCGCCCATCGAGGTGTGGGTCCACAGTTCCATGATCGGGCAGCGGCTGGGGGGCCTCGCCGCGATCGTGGAAAAAATCGACGACCGCGTGCTGCCTTCTGCGGCCCAAATGCAAGTCTTGCAGCTGATGTTCGGTGCCCCGCCGGAAGATCCCACGCAGAAGGTCGAGAACCAGTTTGACGTGGGGTTCAAGCAGGGCTGGTTTGTGATCGGATTGAAAAACGACTCGGCAACGCCGGCACCGGTGGCGACAGCAGTTACACCTTCTTCCGCTCCGCCCGCGGGCGAACCACGTGCGTCACCAAGCCGACCTTCTCCAGACATTCGATGACGATGAAGATCAGGTCGAATTCCCACCAGCGGTGGCGGGTGTTGGCGGCGGCGGGATCCTCGTGATGGTTGTTGTGCCAGCCTTCCCCGCTGCTGAGCAAAGCCACCAGCCAGTTGTTGCGGCTGTTGTCCTTCGTCGGATAGTTGCGATAGCCGAAGACGTGCGAGAGCGAGTTCACCGACCAGCTGATGTGCCAGACGCAGACCGTCCGCACGATGCAGCCCCAGACCAGCCAGCTCAGGCCGAGTTGCACGCCGGCCATGACGGTCCCGGAAACGAGATACCCGGCCACGAATCCCGCCAAGTAGTAGAGCAGGGCGTGGACGAGGTAAATCCAGACCGGCAACAGCGAGCGTTGCAATTTCATATAGAACGGATCGCGGAGGATGTCGCGGGCGTAACGGTCAAACGCGGACGTGTTGCGGACGGCGGAATTATCGACCAGCAGCCAGCCCAGATGGCTCCAGAAGAAATTCACGAGCGGGCTGTGGGGGTCTTCTTCGTGGTCGGATTCGTTATGGTGCTGCCGGTGCGTGGCCACCCAGCTCGCGGGTGCGTCTTCCATGCAGCACAGGGCCACAAACACAAAAAATCGCTCGAGCCACAGGGGGCAACGAAAACCACGATGCGTCAGCAGCCGATGGTAGCAGAGGTTGATGCCGATTCCGCCGTAGAAATAAATTCCCGCCCACAGCAAAGCCGCCCCGGACCAACTGAAGAGCCAAGGCACGAACACGAACAGGGCCGCCGCGTGCCCGATAAACAGCGGCACGGCATAGCGCCACAGAATCCGCCGCGATACCTGCGCGGGATACGGCAGGCGCCGGCGAGCGCGCGAATTCGCGGGACTGGACATCGGCTCCGGGCGAGCAATCGGCTCGGGGCGCGCAGCCGGAGAAGGAGCGAGTTCGACGGACAACGACATACAAGCTTTCGCGAGGGATGCTTGGCAAGTGCGCCGCAAGCGCCAAAGAGGAAACGCTCGCACCCCTCGCCAAGTAGAAATCATACCAGCCGATGCCGACGAGGCGAGTAAATTCTGTGTTAAACCTGCGGCTTTTCGGGGAAAGATTCGCCCCCGCTACAAGCCGCGCAAGCTGCGAAAGATTTGCGGGGAGGCGGCTTCAACGCGATACTCAGAATTCACGCCGATTATAACTTGCCCGCAGTACGCAGGGTTTCCAATACCCAAGTTGCTTCCGCCGGCGGAAGGCACGGTTGCAAAGCCTTTTGGTAATTCATGTTCCAGTATCGGCCGTTGCGGTACGCCTGCTCGATCAGCGACTGTAGGGCCAAGATCGGCTCGTGATCCGCGGTCCGCAGCGGAATGGCAACGGACTTCAGCGGAGCGTCGAGATTCATTCGATAGAACTCTCTTCGCATTGGATCGATTTGCCGCTCCACGGACGCCAGATAAGTCGGCCATGGCGGACGCAGCCGTTTCACAAAGGGCAGAAGCAGCTCTCGATTTCCCTCCCGCGTCAAATCAATCTCCACCAGATTGACCCTGGCCCGCCGGCATTCGCGCGCCTTGCGAAGGTACTGCTCGCGGCCGTCCTCGCTCGCCTTGTTGGAGGGGCTAATAAACTCGATGACCGTGACGACCCGGTTCTGGGTGCTGGCGTCCCGAATTTCAATGTACGCCTCGCTGATCGTTTCCGGAGCCATTTCCAGCGGCATGATTTCCGGCTCGGCGATAGCAACGGGCGCGCTTTCCGTGGAAAAGATCTCCCTCGCGGGATTCGTTTCAAAGCCTCGCACGTCGGGATAGCGCCCCTGACCGATGGCGAGTCCGCCCTCATCGGCCAAATAAACTCGCTCCTCCATCCGGGCACACAGGTCCGGCGGTAACTGCTCCTGAAGTTGGTCGCAGGCACCGTTCACCAGCCGCGTATGCACGTCCCGCCAATGGAATTCCAGAAACGGGTCCATGCCGGGAAAAGGACTCTTTTGGCTCATCCCTCTATTCTACGCCCCGGGCGCCCCTTCTACCAACGTCACGCCATCAGGCCCTCTACAACTTTCCCCCCCTGGTCCGTCAGCCTCATGCTCAGCCCCTTGTAGTTGACCGCGAGCTGTTTGTGGTCGAAGCCAAAAAGCCGCAGGATGGTGGCGTGGAAGTCGTTGATATGGACGGGGTTTTCCACGGGTGCCCAGCCGAGCTCGTCGGTCTTGCCGTAGGTCAGGCCGGGCTTCACGCCGCCGCCCGCCATCCAAACGCTGAATGCGAACGGATGATGGTCGCGGCCCACCTTCTCGGACATTTGCCCGTTCCGGTTCTCGGCCAGTGGCGTGCGGCCGAATTCGCCGGCGAAGACCAGTAGCGTGCTATCCAGGAGGCCCCGCTGCTTCAAATCCTGGATGAGCGCGGCGAGCGGCTGGTCGGCCATGCCGGTGCAATAGTCGAGCTCATTGTCGATGTCGCTGTGGGCATCCCACGAGGCATGGACCATCGTGACGAACCGCACCCCCCGCTCCACCAGGCGGCGGGCCAGCAGGCAGTTAGTGGCGAACCGTTTGTAAACGTCCGTCCCGGACCCGCGGCCCCCTTTCCCCTTCGGCTCGGGGCGATTGACGCCGTACATGTCCAGCGTCTGCTGGGATTCCTGCGAGAGGTCCACCAGTTCCGGCGCGGCGGACTGCATTCGGAACGCCAGCTCGTAGGAGGCGATGCGGCTGGCGATTTCGGGGTCTTGCAGGTCTTCCAAATGGCGACGATTGAGCGCGGCGATGGCATCCAGGCCGCTCTTCTGCATCTCGGGGGTCACGCCGGGAGGATTCGCCAGGTTCAGAATCGGATCGCCTTGGCCGCGGAAGAGGACGCCTTGATACGTCGAGGGCATGAAGCCACTGCTCCAGTTGGAGACTCCCCCACTGCCGCCGCGCCCAGCGGTGAGGACGACATAGCCGGGTAGGTTTTCGGACTCGCTTCCCAATCCGTAAGTCAGCCACGATCCCATACTCGGCCGGCCGAACCGCGGCACGCCGCTCATCATCATCAGTTGGGCCGGATGGTGGTTGAACGCGTCCGTGTGCATCGAGCGGATGAGACAGATATCGTCCGCTTGCTTCCCCAAATTCGGCAGCCAGTGAGAAAGCTCCATCCCGCACTGGCCGTGCTTCGTGAACTTCGCATTGCTCCCCCACAGGACAGCCGTCTCCTTCTTGATGAACGCGAAGCGGACGTTCTTCGTCATCTCGTCCGGCAGCTTCTGCTCGTGCAATTCCTTGAGCTTCGGCTTGGGGTCGAAAAGGTCGATGTGACTGGGCGCGCCTTCGGGGAGGAAGAAGATGCAGTTTTTGGCCTTGGGGGCAAACGGCGGCGCCTTGGGGGCAAGGGGATTGGCTGCATCTTTTCCGCGCTCGGAATCGTCGGCGAGCAGGCCGTCCCCCTGGAGCAGCGAAGCGAGCGCGAGCATCCCCAGGCCGGAGGCACTGGAGGTTAAGAATTGGCGGCGGACGAGGTCGATGGGAGTGTTCATGGTAAAGGAGTGTTACTCGCGCGTGATAAACTCGTCCAAATTCAGAATCGCCCGCGCGACGCTAATCCACGCCGCCAACTCCGTGGCAGGCGTTTCGGCGGACGGCGTTTGGCTGCCGAGCAACGTGGTAGCTGCCTTGGCGTCCTTCGAGCAGAGCGCGAGCTGCTGATGATACAGGGCAACGAGAGCGGTTTCCTCCCGGCTGTCGGGCGAGCGGGCCAGGCAGATCTCAAATGCGCGCCGCGCCCGCTGCCGGGTGACTTCGTCGCTGGTCGGGCCGGGAACTTCCCGCACCACGCGGCTGCCGAGAGCCTGGGCGGCTTCGACAAAAGCGGGGTCATTCCAAATCGTGAGGGCTTGCAGCGGAGTGTTGCTGGTCGTCCGGCGGACGGCGCACTCGTTGGAATCCGGCGTGTCAAACGTCATCAGCATCGGGTACGGCGAGGTCCGCTGGAAAAACGTGTACAGGCCGCGGCGATAGCGGTCCGCGCCCTTGCTCTCCGGCCAGTTCGCGCTACCGGCATAGGTGATGGTGGCGTACTCCGTCGGCTGCGGCGGCCGCACGCTCGGCCCGCCGACGCGGCTGGCAAAGAGGCCGCTGGCGGAGAGAGCCAGGTCGCGAATGACCTCCGATTCCACCCGCCGCCGCAGTTGCCGGGCGACGAGAATGTTTTCCGGGTCACGCTCCGCCAAATCCCGCCGCATCCGTGCCGACTGCCGGTAAGTGGTCGTGAGGACCATCCGCCGATGCACCTGCTTCAGGCTCCAGCCACGGGAGGCGAAGTCGCTCGCCAGCCAGTCGAGCAGCTCGGGATGCGACGGCTTCTCACCTTGTCTGCCAAAATCATCGCTCGTCGCCACCAGCCCGCGGCCAAAGTGCTGCTGCCAGAGGCGGTTGACGGTGACGCGCGCGGGAAGCGGGTTGGCGGGACTGACGAGCCAGTGGGCGAGGTCGAGACGCGAAGGCGAGCGGGGGGCGTCAGCCCCCTGATACTTACGTTCTCCGCCAGCCGAAATATCAGGGGGCTGCGTTTCTGTAGGCAAGCGCCCCCCGCTCGCCAGAGAAGGCAACGCCGCAACCGTTTGCGCCTCCACCACATCCCCCTTCGCCAAAAAATCGCCGCGGAGATGGATGTTGGTCACTCGCGGCTTGGGGAGCTCGACGACGGACTGGGCCTTCAGGTCTTCCGGGAATTTCGGCCCTTTGGCCTCGTGGTCAGTCACTCCCTTGGCGAGCTTCACATACTCGGCGTCCACGGTCTTGAAGTAATCCCCCACCTGCTTCTTCTGGGCGTCGTTTCTTTGACCGGCATCAACGGCGAGTGCGGCGGCAACTTCCTGCGGCACCCCTTCCAGCGGCACCGGCGAGGCGGCCGTCGTCACCGACAGCCGGAAGTGCCCCAGGTTGTGCGGCTCGGTCTGGTTGTAGGCCTGGTCGAGTGTGATGGTGAGCTTCGTCCCGCCGTCGTGACCGAACGCCTCCTTCGACTCGAACACCGCTACGTGCCGCTGGCCGACGTGCGGGACTACGGCCCAAAAATCAGCCAGGTTCTCGTTGATGGCCTGCTGCACGTCGCACTGGGCCTGGGAGAAATCGGCGAGCGCCTTGACGAAGGAAATCTTGGCTGCTGCCGCAGCTTCATTCGCGGCCGGCTTCGCTTCGACGGCAAAGGTCGAAAGCACAAAGTTGCCATTATTCGCCCTTCCCGGTCCTTTCGCCGGCAGCTTGTCGCCGGGAAGCACTTCCAATCTCAGTGCGGTGATTCGCTCGTTGCCTTTCAGCGCCGCTTCCAGCGTGTAAACATCGGACAGTTCATTCTTGCCCGAAACCAGCACCGACTTGTCCGGCTGCACGTCGAGCTTCGCCCCGTGCTTCGATTTCGCGGAGGAAATATCGAGCGTCTGCCAGACAACCGGATTTTTCGCTGCGCTCGTCTCCCACTCCGCTTGCTTCCTGGCGAAGTCCCCCTGTTCATAGGCTTTCACCGCGGACCGCAACTCATCAAGCGTCTTGGTGTGCTTCTCTCGTTCCGCTGCCAGCAGCACCGCCGCCTCGGGCGATGGGGCCTCGATGTTCGCTTCGTCAATGCTGTTGAAGAAGGCGTACATTTGGTAGTACTCCCGCTGCGAAATTGGGTCGTACTTGTGCGTGTGGCACTGGGCACAGCCAAGCGTGAGCCCCAGCCAGACCGTGCTGACGGTATTGGTCCGATCTACCGTCTTCTTCACGCGGTCCTCCTCCGGGTCCGCTCCTCCTTCGGTGTTGTGCAGCGTGTTGCGGTGGAAGCCGCTGGCGATTTTCTGCTCTTGCGTGGCCCCCGGCAGCAAATCGCCGGCAATTTGCTCGATCGTGAACTGGTCAAACGGCTGGTCAGCGTTCAGGGCGGCGATGACCCAGTCCCGATACCGCCAGGCGAAGGGGCGCTTGCCATCTTTCTCATAGCCGTCGCTATCGGCATAGCGGGCCTGGTCCAGCCAATGCCGCCCCCATCGCTCACCATAGTGAGGCGAACCCAACAGACGATCGATGAGCCGTTCGTAGGCATCGGGCTGCGTATCGGCCACGAAACTGTGAACCTCCTCGGGCGACGGCAGCAGACCGACAAGATCGAGGTACGCCCGCCGCAGCAGCGTCGCATTGTCCGCCGGCGGCGAAGGTGCGATTTCCTCTTTTTCCAGGCGGTCCAGGATGAAGCTATCGATGGGGGACCCCGGCCAAGCGGCGTCCTTCACCACGGGACTCGGGATGGCGACGGCTTTTTGAAACGACCAATGTTTCGCAGCCAACTCGGCGTCACCCCCGTCCGGCCAATTCGCCCCCTGGTCAATCCAGGCCCGAATCAGCCCAATCTCCGCCGGCGTCAGCGGCTTTCCTTTGCCTTCCGGCGGCATCGGGCCGGTCTCTTTGTCGAGTCCCGACACCAGCAGCACCAGCCGGCTCTCGGCACTCTTGCCGGGCTTAATGACCGCGCCGTTATCTCCCCCTTGCAGCGCCCGCTTTTTCAAATCAAGCCGCAGGCCGGACTCTTGTTCTTCCGCCCCATGGCAGGAAAAGCAGTTCTTCCGCAGGATCGGCTCAATCTGGGAAAAATCGACCTTCATTTCACCGGCTGGCGGCAAGGCAGTGGCTTGGCCTCGGGCGCTGCGAAATTCTCCCCCAGCCGCCAGCAGGGCGCAGCAGATCAGGGCGATAGGGGACGAATCACGCGGCATCGCTCGGAGATCCTTTTCGATGGAATCGGCGGCAGGGTGGGGTGGCGCGGCCGCCGATGGCAGGTAACTTCCATTAAACCAGAGCCATCGGCAAATTCCTAGCAATTTACGCCTGGCCTGCGCGAGGAAAACGCGATCCGGCAACCGCATCAGAGAAGATATACCGTCAGGGCTTCGCCCGCGGGAAACACGCGTTCTTCCCCCGGAAAGAACGCCAGGCAATTGGCGTCGGCAAGAGTCTTCAGATCAGCGGATCCCTTCGAGGGAAGCAGCGTCACAATCACATCGTCCGCATCCTCTTCGATGACCGCCGGCCAGTAAGTGGGCCGCTCGCCGCGCTGGAAGTGATCCGCCGCCAATCGCGCCGGCTTCATCTTCAAGGCGGAATCCCCGTGGATAACGCTCAGGGCGTAGCGCACGAAGAGCGCAAAGCAGACAAAGCTGCTGACGGGGTTGCCGGGGAGGCCGAACACGAAGGTCTTTCGGCCATCGGCATGGGGAAATACGCCGAACCAGATGGGCTTGCCGGGCTTGAGATTGACTTTGTGGAAGACCTGGCGCACGCCGAGCTCGGCCAGCACGCCGGGGACGAGATCCAGCACGCCGGCGGAGACGCCGCCGGAGAGGACCAGAAAGTCCGCTTCCAAACCGCGACGGATCAACGACGCCAACTTGTCATGCTCATCGCGGGCCACGCCCAAAGAGACCGCCACGGCCCCTAGTTGTTTCACCAGGGCTTCCAGCATGGGGCCGTTGCTGTTGCGAATCTGCCCCGGACCAGGAATGGCGTCGACCGCGACAATTTCATTCCCCGTCGCGAGCACGGCCACCGTTGGCGAATCGGCTACTTTCACGCAGGGGCATCCGACCTCGGCCAAGAGTCCGATCCGCGCCGGGTTGATTCGCGCACCTGCCAGCAGGACCGTTTCACCACGCCGCAGCGACGTCCCTTTCCGTCCGATATTCTGCCCGACGCGGGGAGACTCGAGGATCCGAACCATTTCCGCTTCGCCATCGATGAGCTCGGTCTTCTCCACCATCACGACTCCCGTCGCTCCCGCCGGCAGCGGCGCGCCGGTCATGATGCGAGTCGCGGTGCCGGTTTTTAGCTCCAGCGTTGGAACCGTTCCCGCGGTAACTTCTTCCAGAACCGTCAGCTTGGAATGGGAGGTGAGACCCTCCGCCACGACTGCGTACCCGTCCACGATGGACCTATCATGCGGGGGAGAGTCGATATCACTCACGACATTCTCAGCGAGCCGGCAGCCGAGCGCTTCGCTAAGCGGCACGGACCGAATCACTAGCCGCCTCGCGATGCTGACCTCCGCGGCAATCAATTCCTGGGCTTCGTGGACGCTGAGCACGATGGGTTCCCGCGCTGGCGCGTCGGGCTAGTGGGAGTTTAGAGCGCCAAAAACGCCCGCAGCATGTCGTGCCCGTGCTCGGTGAGAAAGCTCTCGGGGTGGAACTGCACGCCGACGACCGGCAGCGTTCTGTGCCGGATGGCCATGATTTCCCGGCTGCCGCCCGGCGCTTCGGCCCAGGCGGAAACGAGGAAATCCGGGTGCAGCGTATCGGGACGGATGACGAGGCTGTGGTAGCGCGTGGCGGTGAGCGGGTTTGGCAGCCCTTGGAAGATCCCCTGGCCGTCGTGGTGGATCTGGTCGGTCTTCCCATGCATCAGCCGCTTGGCCCGCACGATGACGCCGCCGGTCGCCTGGCCGATGGATTGATGCCCCAGGCAAACGCCAAGCAGCGGCAGCTTGCCCATGAACTTCTTAACGCACTCGACCGAAATGCCGGCCTCGCTCGGCGTGCAGGGCCCCGGCGAAACGATCAGATGGCTCGGTTTCTTGGCCGCAATTTCGTCCGTGGTGATCTGGTCGTTCCGATGGACCTCGATTTCCAGCCCGCCATCGATTTCCCCCAGCCGCTGCACGAGGTTGTAGGTGAAGGAGTCGTAGTTGTCGATAAGCAGAATCATGGGAGGCGGACCAGCTTGCGTGGCGGCGGTGAACTCATCTTATCGGATAGTTTGGCTTGTGGGGGATGTGAGTGGAGCTAGAATGATGAAGAGGTAAACCCTATGACCACGCTCCTAAAACAGGCCTTTGCCCAAGCGGAAATGCTTTCCGCGGATGAGCAGAATGTACTGGCTTCCCGCTTGCTCGCCGAGCTTGCCGCCGAGGATGACTTTGATTGCACCATCACAGGATCCGCCGAGAAATTATCGGTCCTGGCACAAGAGGCAATTGACGAGCACCGCTCCGGAGAGAGCAAGGAGCTCGACCCGGAGCGACTATGAAGTCCAGAACCTCCCGCCGATTCCGGGAACTATTCGCAAAACTGCCCGCTCGGGTCCAGATTCAAGTCCGCCAATCCTATACGCTTTTTTCCGTCAACCCGCGGCATCCGGGACTGCGATTCAAGCAAGTCCGCACGAATCCCCCGATCTGGTCCGCACGTGTTGGAATCGGATATCGGTCTGTTGGTGCGTTCGACGGAGACACGATCGTTTGGTTCTGGATCGGATCCCATGCCAGCTACGATCAACTCCTCGAGACAATGTAGTTCCGATCAAGAAACAACCGCGGCTCCGGGTTTTCACCCGGAGCCGCGTTTGCAAGGCCTTTGGCTAGATTTGCGACAAGATGGAGTCGCTGGGAGATTGGCGAGATCTGGCGTGCTTCTGCACGTGCCGTTTGGCGATCTAGGCCATCCCGGAAATGTTGGTCCCTCAGTCGGAATTTTCACCAAAGGTTTATTGTGACAGGCGGCCGTCCACCTTGATTCTTCAAGTTGCGCCTCCACGAGTCAACTCGCGGACGGCTTGAGCTTATATCGGAAATTATAGCACGCTCCAAGAGTAGATTCAGGGGATATCTCAAGAAGACACTCGGCTGGTGAGCACGAATCATTCCGCTTTCCCGAAATATTTTTCGTAGTCCTTGTCCCGAAAAACTTGCACAGGGTCGATACCCACGATGAAATAAGTGGCCGCGACTTGCTGCCCACCTGGGTAGCCGAGTTTTACCGCGATTTTCCGCGGCCCCTCTTCTCCAGCGATTTCCGCGCCAATTTCATAGCTCTCGAGCTTTTGCCCGCTGCTCCAGTCCATATCAATTGCCTTCACGACTGCTCCGGAAGGAAGCTTCCCCGCAGGATCGGGGGGCAAAGCATTTTTCCAAGCATCCAGAGCAACCGTCAGAGCTGCCTTGGCCTGAGCCTCTTGGGGGACGTACTTCGCCGTGCTACCACCGCCACTGCCGCAACCGGCCGGGACCGCGAGCAGACCGCTGCTTAGGAGGAAACTGATTAGTAGCAAACGGTAATTCATATTGTACTCCTGATGCTTTGGCCGGCACCGCCATTCTGGGGGGCCGCAGTCGAAACGGTCAATTGGCTGGGAACAATGAGGGGGGTCAAGTCGTTCGCATTCTCGGGGTTCGCATGCTCTCTCAAGCGATGCCAGCGCCAGCGGCGCACCCAGTAGAACATGACCGGCAGGAGCAGATCGACGAGCTCGTCGGCAATCAGAATCCCACCCAGGACGGGAGCTGCCATCGGACGGATGACTTCAGATCCCACGCCGGTTGCCCACAGCATGGGGGCGAGTCCGAGGATCGTCGTCGCCTCCGTGAGGAGCTTGGGCCGCAAACGATGCACTGCTCCGCGGAGCACGGCATCCTTCAGTTCGGGGAGCGTCATGTTTTCCAGCCCCCCCGCGCGCTCCACCGATTCGCGGAGATAGACCAGCATGATGATGCCCGTCGATGCCGCCATCCCCAGGCAGGCGATATATCCGATGGCCACCGTAACCGAGCTTGGATAGCCCAGGAGCCATTGCAGAAATACGCCTCCCGCTAGCGCTCCCGCGATTGCCGGAACGACCAGCAGCGCGTCCGCCAGATCGCGGTACGTGAAATACAAGATCACCAGGATCAGCCCCAGCACCAGGGGGACGACGAGCATCAGCCGGTTTCGCGCGCGGACCTGGTGTTCGAACTGTCCTGTCCATTCGAGATGGACCCCGCGTGGCAGCGTGACCTTCTGGGCCACCACTTGCCGCGCCGCGCGCACGAACTCAATCGGATCGCGCCCTTTGACATTCAGCCGCACGTAGTTCCTCAGCAGGCCGTTTTCGCTCTTGACGCTGGCCGGTCCCTGGGCGATTTGCACCTGGGTGACCTGGCCGAGCGAGACCACGGAATTCGTGGCAGCAGAGTCCGCGCCGCGAGACAGGACCGGCAAGCGGCGGATCGCTTCGACGTTTTCGCTGTGGTCCGCCGGAAAGCGGATGCGTATGGGATGACGCTGCCGCTGTCCGACGAGAACCGCCGATTGTTTCCCTCCAAGAGCGATGGCAATCACGTCATGAATGTCCGATACGCTAACCCTCAATCTGGCCGCTGCCGCCAGATCGGGCCGGATATCCAGATAACCCTTGCCGCGCACGGGATCCGCTACGACACTGACGGCCCCAGGCATTTGCCGCAGCACCTCGGCCACCTGCTCGCTGGCAGCGACCACGTCGTCCAGTTGATCTCCCAGCACGCGAATTCCCACGGTTGTATTGACGCCGGTGGCCAGCATATCGACCCGGTTTTGGATCGGCATCGTCCAGACATTGGTCCAGCCGGGCATTTGGACCGCCAGATCGAGTTCTCCGCCAAAGCCGACGAGATCGGCCCGCTCCTTGCGCCAGAGCGTAAAGCCGCCGGCGATCTGGCTCGTGAGCTCCGTCTGCAAGCCGTCGAGAACCGGAAGCGGATCGATTTGCGGGCGTTCGTATTGGACCGTGCCGTGGTGGCTCGCCTGCGGAAGCGATTTTGCGGGGGCGCTGCGAAACGCCGTGAGTTTGGCAATTTCAGCCGCCAGTTTTGGATCCTTCACCGGAAGCCGGATCGACAGGTCTTCCAGCACCACCCGCACGAAGGTTCCAGGCCCGCGAGCAGCAAGGTCTTGATCAAGCTCTCGAACGTGCTGACGCCACTGCTTTCGATACTCCGCCCGGAGGGAGGACCAGAGTTGCAGGTTAAGGCTAGCGTCTTCCGTCATCAGTTTTTGTTCGCGCAGCGACGCCAGAGCAGCGCGGGCGATTTCCGCGGCATCGATTTCGTTGGGCCCCATGGCCAGGCTGCGGCCGGCTGCCTTCGGCAAGCGGCCGGCGAGGAGGACGATATCACCCTCACGGTAAGATCGCGCCAGAAGCCCAGCCGCCATAGCTTGCCGCAATGTTTCGCGGGCCGCGGCAACGAGCAATTTCTCCGCCAGTTCCCGCTGCTGCTCTTGATTCCGCTGCCAGGCGATTTCGCGCATCAGGATGTCGAATTTGGCCAGCGCGGCAGTTGCTGAATCCTCTCGAAGTTGTTCATGGTCCGCCGTTACACTCGGCAGTTCCAGCAAACCGCGGCTGGCGAGCAAATTGACCGCCCGAGTGGTGTAGGCCCGCGCATCGGAAAGGGAAAGCTTGCGCTTGGGCCAGAAATCTCGCTCGCGAAAGCTCACCATCGTCTCGATCATGTCCAGCGGCGCGGGATCGGCCGGCGTGTCGGCCCGCCCGGCCTTTCCCATGACCATTTCCACCTCGGGGAAGCGGCACAGAATCATGTCGCGCGCCTTGAGGTCGTCCGCCGATTGCCGGATGGAGGCTCGCGGCACCGTAATCGGCATATCCATCACGGTCCCTTCGTCGAGCGGCTGGAGAAACTCGCTTGGCAGCGGCTGAATCTGACGATCGGCAACCAGGGCGATCACGAGGAGGCTCCCGGCCATGCACAGCCTGGACCATGTTTTCTTTCCCAGGAATAATACGAAGAATAGCGCGCCCGCGAGGACCGCCAGCAGGAGCACGGGATACTCCATCCAGCGAAATCCCAAAGCTGCCGCGCCTAGCAGAAAGGTGACGCTCGCCAGCCACGCCATGGCGGCAGGGCGATCCAGCAGGAATCGCAGCAGGGGGAGATACACGTCAATGAGGTTTCGTACCAGCCAGCTTTCGCGCTCGCTCCGCAATCGGCCGCGGACGAAGAACGTGCAGAGCGCGGGGACGAGCGTGATGCTCAGAATGGCCACCGCCGCCAGGGCAAAACTCTTCGTGAAGGCGAGCGGGCGGAACATCTTCCCTTCCAGTCCCCCTAGCGCGAAGACCGGCAGGAACGACAACAGCATGATCAGCACGGAGAAGAAAATCGGCCGTCCCACTTGCTGACAGGCGGGAATGACAATCGCCCGCACGTCGCCGCGCACCGGCTGACTGCCGAACTGGCCATGCAAGCGGTGCATCACGTTTTCGGCCATGACAATGGAGGAGTCGACGAGGACGCCAATCGAAATGGCCAGGCCAGCCAGCGATAGGATGTTCGTTTCCACACTCACGATCCCCAGCGTCCGCAGGAGCCACATCATGAGGAACGAGGCGAGCACCGCGAGCGGCAACGTGATCGCGATGACCAGCGAGGTGCGAAAATGAAGCAGCACCACGAGCACGCAGATCGTGGCCGTGGCAATCGCCTCGATGAGCGTCCTAGTCACGGTTCCGACGGCGCTCGTGATGAGGTGCGTCCGGTCGTAACCGGGAACAATCCGCACGCCGGGAGGCAACCCCGGCTGTAGCTCCATGATTTTCTCCTTGAGGCGGCGGGTCAGCGCCAGCGGGTTCTCGCCATACCGCATCATCACGACGCCGCCGACCACTTCGCTGCCGTCTTTTTCCAGCATGCCGCGGCGAGGGGCCGGGCCCAGATGGACACGGGCGATGTTCCCAAGCATGACACTCTTCCCGGCAGGACCGGGAATCATCAGGCTTGCCAAGTCGCGCGCCGCCTGTTCCAAGGAGAACTTGCCGGAACTTTCTGCCGCAAAGCCAATTCCTCCCGACGAGCGAACAAAGAACTCGGCCGTTTGACTTTGCAGAATCTGTCCGCCCGCGGGACTGGTTGCTCGTTTCAGCTCGCGCTCCAGATCCGCAATGGTCAGCCCGCCGGCTGCGAGGGCCGGCGGATCCACGGTGATCTGAAACTCTGGAGTGAAGCCGCCCACGCTGGCCACTTCGGCCACCCCTTCCACCGCGGCGAGTTGATGCTTGATCTGCCAATCCTGCAGATTGCGAAGCTCGCCCAGATCGTAGCCGGCTCCTTCCACGGTGTACCAGAAGACCTGTCCCGTGGCCGGCGCATCCGGTGCCAGGCGCGGCGTGACTCCGGGAGGCAAGTCCCCCTCGAACGCGGTCAGGCGTTCCCCCACCTGGCGGCGGGCAGCCTCCAGGCCCGCGCCGTCCTCGAAGATCACGTGGATCATCGAGTAGTTGAAATCACTGGACCCGCGCAGCGTGCGAACTCCGGGAATCCCTTGCAGCCGCAGCGAGAGCGGATGGGTCACCTGGTTTTCGACATCCTCGGGGCCGTGACCTTCCCAGGCGGTGAAGACGATGATCTGCGTTTCCGATAAATCCGGAATGGCGTCCATCGGCGTGAAATAGGCCGCCCACCCGCCCGCCAGCGCGAGCGCAACCGCGGCGAACACCACCAGCCAGCGGTGGCGAATCGACCAGGCGATAAGCGCTTCGATCATGGGGTGGCTGCCGAAGTAGTCTTCGTGGTTTTCACGCGCGAACGGCACCCTTCACAACAGAGATAAACCGGCCGCTGATCAACTTCGATTTCCACGAGCTCTCCCATCGAGCCCAGCGGAAGCCGGGTGATGGGGCAGATCTTTTGTCGGCGGGCCAGAAGGAGTTGTTCCGGCGACAGCTTGAGTGAGGAGAGGAGATCCGCGATTGGGCCCGCGCCGGAAACTTGCGTGGTCGCCACGCTTTGGCCTTCCCGCGCTCCTGCGCCGAAGTAACTTGCCGCCAGGCTCGGGTTCAGCCGCGTCTCCGCATCCAGCAGGAAAGCCCCGCTGGCCGCCACGCGTTGCCCCGGCAAGAGGCCCGAGACCACCGGGTGATAGCCTTCCGCTGGAGGAGCTAACTCCACGGGGACGCAATCGAACATGCCCGGCATCGTCTCCAAAAAGACAAACTGCGCCGCGCCGGTATCGATGACGGCCGATTCGGGCACGGCGAGAACCTGACCTGGTGGGGCGTACGTGAGAACCCGCGGCAGTAGCTTCATCCGGCTGCAAGTCGCACAGGTTCCAGAGTCAGCATGTTTGTCACGCGGATGGACGGGGCACCACCAATCCAGACGCTGATTCGGAAGCAGCGGATGCTCATGTAAACTGTTTTCGTCGAAGGGGCATTTGCCTGCTTTCAAGTGCAGATAGGAAGGATGATCCGGACAGAGAAAGACGGCTCGCGGGCTTCCCTTTTTCAGTGGTGGCGGGTCACGCGGCTGGGATTTGAGCGGCTCAAGCTCCGCCGCGGCAATGCGGAGCAAGATGCTGACCTGCGTCCCTGGCGGCAACGAGGCGGTGCCTTCTTCGGGTTGAATAGCCAGACGATACGAGTTCTGATTTGGGTTCTTTAATTCCAAGGAGACAACTTTGCCCGTCATCCTTATTGGGGCTGCGTCGCGAGCCACCGTCAACTCGGCCTGCTGCGAAACGAAGACGAGCGACAGATCGAGCGGGCTCAAGTCGGCCACAATCGTGTACACGCCACCGCTGGCCGCGGGTTCACTCCTTCCCGACAATCTCACCTCGCGCAGGAGCGGCAGATAGGCAACCTGGCTGGTCTTGATCCCCGCCAGTTGGACACGGTAAGGGGAGAGTTGCATGCGGGCAACCACACCTTCGGGCAGCAGGGCCGCTTCGCCCCGCTGGCGGCGGACGAGCGGCATCTTGCAGACCGGACACTTTTCCGGCCATGTGGAAAGCACGCCTGGACACATGGGGCAGAAATACTCCGTGTCCGTGGAAATCCCCCGTTCGCCGCTGCTCGAACCCGTTGTCCAAACAACAACTCGGTCCCAATAGAGCGCAAGCCGCGGCCAGCAGGCGACGAGCGCAAAGATCGCGCCGACGATCAGAATGAAACGGAGCCTCACCTGGACAAGCTGGAGGACATACCCCAGTCGCGAGGCTGGAGTGCGGCTGTCCACCGTGGAAGGCGAATGTTCGGAAATGGGCGGCATTGAATGTCCTAATTAGGTCTCACTTCTGTGGGGCAACCGCCTCTTTGGCATCGTCCACGGGAAGCATCTTGTGTTCCCAGTGCGTGACCATGTCGTACTCTTCCTGGCGGAAGACCCAGATTGGATCGATGCCAATCAAGATGAAGTCGATCTTCTCTTCGGCGGCCGGGTTGGTGAAGATAACCCGCACGGCGAATTGCCGCCCCTGGTCACCGGCAGTTTCTCCAAGAATCTCATAGCTTTCGAGCTTCTGCCCTGGCCGTCTGAGCGTATCCCCTATCTCGATCGCGGGCGTACCTTCGATTCGTCCTGGGGACTCGCCCAACTTCCAGGCATCGAGTGCCGCGGTGAGCGCCTGCCGGCAGAGCTCTGCGGAAGGCCGGTAATCGTCCGCGGTACGGGTCTGGCAGCCGGCGAGGAAGGCAACGCCGAGGAGCAGAATAGCGCCGCGGACAGCGCGGGGATCGTGCCTCGTGCGTTGGCTATCGCCGCTTTCCATGGGGCCATCCTTTGTTACGGCAGTGACGCCACTTCGTTTCCATCTTTCGTCCCGATCGCCCGCCAGACATTGAGATCCACTGTGCCGGGACAGAATTTCACTGAGCCATCGACCATCATGAGCTGCGCGCCGCCCGGATGGCTGCTGCTGGGAGGAACCTGCATGGCCATATTGGTCATGGTCCCGTTAAAAGGAATTCCCGCACAGGCAATGGAGTTTGGCGGGGCAACGTGATTGTAAAGCGTGCAGCAGTTTTCCCCCATGACCCAACTAAACCCCCATTTGCTCGTGAGCGGCGTGGCAGTGTTAGGATTCGTGGCGTTGCAGGTGTTGAAGGTGTTATCCAGCGTCGTCTGGTTGGACATCACGAACAAATCGCGGCGGGGATTTGGATTGCCGAGCCCGCGCAGGCGTTCGCTGAAGAAGGCCGTGGTGCTCGTTCCGTCGGTTACCGATGCCATGTTCGCCACGCCGGCGAACATGAACATGCCACGATTGGTTTCGTTGGGCAGGGTATCGCCGGGTCCGGCGGGGAAGTCCGAGCGATCACAGAGGAATCCTCCTTGGTTGCCGGCATAATTATTCTGTCCCGGCCAATCTGAGCCTGGCGCTTTGCCGTCCGAAGGACAGAGAAAGGTCGGGACCAACGACTTGCTTGCACTGAGGTTCACATTGCTGTAGGCCGGCATGAACGCCACCACTCCACCCATTCCCGGAGTGGAAGGAGCGAAGTCAAATTTGAGCGAACTGTAAAGCGGATCCTGTTCCATGAACGGCAGGACGAGGGCATGAACCGACCAGCGAGCATAGGGAGCCTCGCCCGGATAGCTCTTTCCCTTGCCGGGCGGAAAAACGCGAATGGCGTCGTGGTACAGGTGCAGGCCCACCCCCATCTGTTTGAGATTATTGGCGCACTGAATGCGGCGGCCTGCCTCGCGGGCAAACTGGACCGCGGGCAAAAGTAGCGCCACGAGAATGCCGATGATGGCGATCACCACCAGCAGCTCGATGAGCGTGAAAGCGGGACGTTTCTGAGACATGTCTTACTCCAAAAATGGGAATTAGATTAATACTACACGTTAAAGTTGTTATCGAGCATATTCTTTTCGGCATCGGACGAAGGATAGTCACTCCGCCGTCAAGCCCGCAGCCTCGGTAATTCGGTCGAAAGCGGCCCGCGTCGTAATAAAGTTAATGAGCTGTACCACTTCGCGCGGGCCGGCTTGCTTGACCGCTTCGTCCACGTCCGCGTCGGTCAGAATGACCGGCGAGGCGGCCAGCTTGCGGGCCACGGTGAACATCGCCCGGTCAGCCGGGGAGTATCCATCCCACGAGCCGTCCAGCTTGTAGACGTCGTCTTGCGAAACGCCCAGCGAGACCAGCTTCTGCTTGGCCAGGCCGGTCGCATACCAGGCGCGGTCCTGCCGGGCGATGATCCACGACACCTGGGCTTTGAGGACCGGCTTCAGATCGCCGGTTTCCTCGGCGGTCTTGATGCCCAAGGCTCGGCTTTGCCCTTCACGGGGGAAATTGGCCAGCAATCTCGCCCACTGCGGCATGGATTTATCTGTCCAGGCTTCGCCATAGACTTCGCGGGCCTTGGCTTCGTCCACCAGCGGCAGGCGGGGCTTGCGGGCCTTGGCGGCGGCGAGCCCCTTTTCCACGGCCTCGCGCGATTCCAGCTTGGGCCGGTTGAAGAGCGAGAGCGTGGTGGGCTTGCCGGTCTTCTCGTCCGGCTGGAAGGGAGCGACCTTGGTGATGACGCTGGTGAATTCTTCCGAAGTGGGCGTCAGGTAAGTCTGCACGGTGCGGGTCCCTTCAGCCGGAGCCGTTCCCGGCCCGCGGAAGCCGCCGCCACCGGCGGACTGCGGCACGCCGACCCCTTCCTTCCAGCGATTGATGGCGTTGTTGCCGGCCATGGAGAGGCTCATCTCCAGGATTTGCAGGTCGGTGTAGTGCTTGCGGAGGGCTGCGATGTCGGCATCACCCAGCTTGTGGGGCTCGTAGGTGAATCTGCGGGCGTACGTGAAGGCGGCTTGCTCGGCGGGGGTGAAGCGGGACCAGTCGCTATCGAGCGCGGCGATCTGATCTTCCTTCAGGCCGGCACCGAGGAGCTTGGACTCCTGGTGCCCCATGCAATACTGGCAGTTGTTGGTGCGGGAGACGATCCAGAAGAGCTCGACCTTGAAGGGGTAACCGAGTGTCATGCCCGGTTCCTGTTCGCGCTGGCCGAAGCCACCGCGGGTGCCGGTCTTCCCCGGTTCTCCCTTCTTGTCGCCGGTCTTATCGCCGGCTTTGTCTCCCGAGGAGCGCCCGCCGCCGCTAAAGCCGCTGCCGGCCGGGAGGTAGAGCGAACGAAGCCGGCCTTCATACCCGCCGCCGACGCGGCCGGGGGTCTCGGACGCGAGCTTTTCCTTTTCTTCCGCGGTGGGCTCCGGCAGGGGGATGCGGGGCTTGCGGTTTTTCATGTCCTCGAGCAGGCGCTTCATCTCGGGGCGAGTGAGCGGGACCGGGCGGGGAGCGGTGACGGATTCTTCGCCGCGAACAGCCAGCGGCGAGAGGAGGAGGGAGGCAATGAAAAAATGGTGATGAAGTTTCATGGATGGTTTCTTTTGAAAGGTGGTATTTTGGAGTTCATGGGTTTTGGAGGCGGTTACTCAAACTCGCGGACGACGCTGAGCCCGGGATCGGTTTCCACCAGGTACTGCACGGTCTTGCGCTCCACGCCCGCCGCGGTCTGGATATCCAGGACGGCCAGGATACGGGCGCTGATTCCTGTGGTGGGCTTCGTCGGCTGAAGCTCATAGGCGACGAGCTTGCTCCCGGCCTCCCAGTCTTCATCGACGGCGTGGATGGCCGGTTTTTCCTGGCGGAGCGAATCCGCGGTGGCCCCGGCTTTCCACTTGTCGAGGGTCGTCTTGAGCGTGGCAACGGCCGTCGCCGGATCGGCGGCTTTCGGCATCGAATGCCCGCCGCCGCAGCCGGCAAGCAGCAACGGAAAAATCAGCAGGCTGGCGCCCGCTCCCCGCGGAAAGAGGCAGCCGTTTAAAAAATGGTATTGTGACACGGCATAATTCCTTGAATGGTTAGGTATGAAAGCATCCCGCCCCGGGAAAGTATTCTTCCGGAAGCGGAGGAAAAACGAATTCGGACGCGACCGGCGAAAATGCGCCGCCGGTCGCAAAACAATTGAGGCAAAAGGCGATTAGAATTCGCCCGCAATGTCCTCGCCCGCCCGCGTGCCGATGGCTCGCCAGGTTTGCAAGTTGATGGTATCGCTGACCCACCGCACGGATCCGTCACAGAGCGTCATGTTGACTCCGCCGGAGTGGCCACTGTTGGCGGCCGTCGCGATGCGTCCCGGGGGATACATGCAGGAGGGCTTGTTCGGAGTGTCGACGTGAAAGTAGACCGTCGTGGAATGGTAGCCATAGAGCCACGGAGCGCCGATGTTGGAAAAGCTCTGCCGTGACGGGTCTTGCCAGTTGATCGCCCGGCACATCTGGACGGAGTCGTCCGGCGTGTTGGGACGGGCGGGACTCGTCCGGAACGTATCGGTCTTGGTGACGATGCCGTTGCTGAAGTCCCCCTTGTTGTGCTCGCTGAAGGCGGCCGTATTGCTCAATCCATCCTTGATTTCGCCGAAGGGCGTTCCGCTGCGATCGTAGAAGATGCCATTCGGGGCGGGTATGCCGTAGTTCGAGTTGGTTGGGTTGGTGGGAGGGTTGCCCCACAGGATGCCGCTTCCCTGGCAGGCCCGGTAATTCGTGCCGGCCCAGCCCACCGGCGTCTTGCTCTGCAGATCGGATGGGCAGAGGAAGTTTTCCACCCTGGCATTGCAGGCCGCCGCGTTGAGCGGGTCGTCCCAGTCGACGGTGAAATCCACCAGCCGGTGAATGTTCGAATTCTCCATGAACGGGAGCAGATGGGCGTGCGGGGAGATTCCTTGCCTCGTGCGCCCTGGGGGGCACTCCTTCATGGTGTCGTGATAGGTGTGCAGCGCGACGCCGATCTGCCGCAGATTGTTAGCGCACTGCATGCGGCGGGCCGCTTCGCGGGCGAATTGCACCGCGGGAAGCAGCAGGGCGACGAGGACGCCGATGATGGCGATCACCACCAGCAGCTCCACAAGCGTGAAAGCGGGACGTTTCTGGGACATGACAAAACTCCTGACAGAAAAGATAATAGATGAATACGAATAAGTTCTCGCCTCCGCGAAATGCGGGCGCGAGCATGAATGCAAAGGATGAATACCAAAGTACTCCTCACGCTCCGCGTGAGGATTCATCTCGCGGAGCGAGATGAGTACTATTCTTGTCCCCAGGACAGTGCGGGCGGCGGCGCAAAGAGAGCGCCGCCAAAGTAGAGACTACCGCGGAGGATGGAAGATGAACTGCGGGTAGTGCAGTTCGTCGTCGCCGCTGGAGCGGGCGGAGCCGAATCGCGCGCCGGCCTCTTGATCACCACGGTTCGATTGGAGGAGCAGCGCGGTCGATTCCTGCGTGCTGCGATGCGGAGCGGGGGGTGGCACGGGAGCCGCCGGCAGTTGGGAGCGGTCCGAGCAGTTGGGGCCTTGGCAAGGCAACTTGATGGGATGACTCTCTTCGCGCGGCGCCGGATCCGCCTCCGATGGAATTGCCAGCGGATTGTAATCAGGGCAGTGCGGGCCGGTGCAGCCATCGGGGTGCTGGCTGCCGTGGTCCTTCATCAGGCTGGAAGCACGGACCAACTGGCCGCTGGCGTTACGCACAAAGACATAGTCCCCGCAGCCGGCTTCCGCGGAGTTCATCAAGACAACCAAAACCAACAGCATCACCCCGGCGAGCGCGAAGGTCGTTCGCGCGAAAGGGGCCGCAGTGATGTGTCGGAATCGACTCATTTCGAAACTGCCTGCTCAATAACGTGCAGTCTATCAACCTTGGGGTTCACTATATCTTGCTTGCTTCCATCATGCCAATTGATGGTTACTTTTTCAATCTTTTCGTGCTTTCCCAAACCAAAAGTGAGGGGCAGCTCGGACTGCGACAGGTAGCCGCGGGTCGGCGAGACCAGCCGTTCCTGCACCGTACCGTCGACAACGACCTCCACCCGAGCACCGTAAGCAAAGGTGTTTTTTCCTTTGGCCTTAAGCTGGATCCGAAGCCAATGGTGGGCGAGTTTTTGGTCGTTACGCAACAGGCGGGGGGCCGAGCCGCTGCCGGTGAGGATGAAGTCCAAATCGCCGTCGCCGTCGATATCGGCAAAGGCGCTCGCTCGGCCGACCATCGGGGCGATAAAGTCCGGACCGAGGGAAGCCGCGGGGACGCGCATGAACTCACTTTCCGCGTCTCCGGCGTTCCAGAACAACTGCGGGGGCTGTTTGTAGGTCTGACTCTTCTGAACGATCGCGATGTCCTCTTCCAGGTGGCCATTGGCGGTCAGCACGTCCAGCCGGCCGTCCAGGTCGTAGTCGAAGAAGAAGACTCCGAATTTGAGTTCCAGGCGGGACTGCGGGCCAATTCCGGATGACAAAGCCTCGTCGGAAAACAACAGGGGGTTGCGGATGTCTTGCGTGGCGAACAGCGAGGTGGGCTCGTTGGCGAAGTTGCCGATGAGGATGCCGTAGGTGCCGTTGGGGCGGAAGGCGGCCACGTCGCTTCCCATCGCGCCGCGGGCCGTTCCGTCGGGTCCAAAGGCGATGCCGGACTTCTCGCCGATCTCCTCGAACTGCTCTCCCTTGAGATTGTGGAACAGGAAGTTCTGCACGGTGTCGTTGGCCACGATAATGTCCATGTAGCCGTCCCGATCGAGGTCCGCGAAAGAAACGCCGAGAGACTTGCCGACGGGCACTTTCGTGTTGACGTTGCGGACCTGGATGCCCGCCTCCTTGGAGACGTCGGCGAACTTGCCGTCCCCTTCGTTGCGGTACAGATAGCAGAACGCACCCTCGAACGCCAACGGCGGGGCAAACGCCCGGTGCTCACCGTCCAGCCTGGAGCCGAGGCTGAGGTCAATTTCACGCGACCATTTAATGTAGTTGCAGACGAACAGGTCCAGCCGGCCGTCGTTGTTGTAATCTACAAAGCCGCAACTCGTGCTCCACTGCTCGGGGATGCCGGCGACACCCGCCGCTGCGGCTACGTCCGTGAATTTTCCCTGGTCGTTCTTAAGCAAATGGTTCTGGCCGACGGCGGAAATGAACACATCCAACCAGCCGTCACTGTTGTAATCGCCGATGGCTACTCCCATGCCGTAACAGGTGAGATCGAGTCCGGCGACCGTGGTGACGTCCGTGAATTTGCCTTTGCCGTCATTCTGGTAAAGGGCGGAAGTCGGCACGTCCTTCTCCTTGCCTGCCGGCCGCTTCCACGGCCAATAACTGGAATTGACGAGGAGCAAATCCTGATCGCCATCGTTGTCGTAGTCGAAGAAAGCCGCCCCGCTCCCCATCGTTTCCGGCAGGAGCTTGTCCCCATAGCCGCCGGTGGCATGCTTGAACTTGATGCCGGCCTGGGAGGTGATATCGGTGAATTTGACTTCGGGCAACTCCACGCTGGCAGCGGGCCGAGTACCCGCCTTGGGAGCTTTGGTGACCATCGGCACCTGCTCGGACGGCGGCCGATTCATCCAGAAGATGACGCCGCTGGCGATGGCGACGGCGAACAGAATGATGACCAGCGAGACCTTGAGCGCGCGGCCGATGACGGCGTCGTCGTGGGCGACAAGCTCTTCGCCTTCGTACTTTTCAACTTGCTCAGGCTTACTCATAAAGTTCAAGTGGTCATGGGGCGTTGTTGACGGAGGCGGCACCGACGGATGCAGTGCCGGCGGGCGACGCGCCAGGGGTGTTTGTTTGGGATGACTGGGTGGCTGCTGCTGGCGGCAGTTCCGGGGCACCGCGGCGGCGAAGGGGGTAAATCACCACGGCTTCGGCGGCGGCGTTGGCGTGGGGATATTTCCCGCGAGCGATGGCGATTGCCTTGTCCCCCGCATTATCGTCCGGTTTATACCGCGCGTGCAATGTGGCGTGCTTCTGGGCCAGGTCGGTCTCTCCCAGCACCTGGTAGATTTGGGACAGGTTGAAGTGGGCCGTATCGTTCTCGGAATCAAGCTCCAGCGTTTTCAGGAAATAGTCCCGCGCTTGCAACCGCAGCCGCTGCTGCTCCGCTTTCGCACTTTCGCCGCGGAGCCGCTTGGAGAGATTGAAACAGGCCGTGCCGGTGTCATTAATGACTCGATAGTCCTTACTGAAATCGTAACCCCGTTTGAGCATGATCTCGGTGCGGTCGGTCAGCACGCTCTGGTAATTCTGGATGGCGTCCTCCAGGTGTCCCTGCTGGGCGTTCACGCCCCCCTTCAGCCAGTTGACCGTCCAGATCGGCAAGTCTTCCGCTTTGCTGGCGGCAGCCGTGTTGAGCATCGCGCTGGCTTCGTCCAGACGGCCTTCCAATTGATAGACGCGGGCCAAATTAAGGGGCCCATCAAAGCGTCCCAGCGCGGCCACCTTCTTAAACACCTCTTCCGCCTGCCGCAGCTCCCCCTTTTTGCCTTCCAACAGCAGACCGATTCCGTAGTCATTCCACCGCTGCCACTCGTCCTTGATGGAAGATGGGGGATTCGTGACCTTGGCGTCGAACCCGTCCACCGGCAGCGTGAGCCTATCCGTGGCCATCGTGGTGATGGGGAACCTGTTGATCACCGGTTCATTCGCGGGGCGGTTGGGATTGAAGCCGGGAAACGGCTTGTCCCCTGCCTTGGCGGCGCGGGTGAAGAAGTCCACATACTCGTGATCGAACTTGCGGTATTGCAGCTTGATTTCGATCGTAATCGGCCCGGACAGTTGTTCTTTGGCGGGAATCTCCAGCTCGTAATGCACGACCCAGCCCGCACCGGGGGGAATCTGGTGGTTGTAGAGCGGGGTGAAAATGT
Source organism: Pirellulaceae bacterium (assembly GCA_046593355.1). Lineage (GTDB taxonomy): Bacteria > Planctomycetota > Planctomycetia > Pirellulales > Pirellulaceae > SXOA01. The sequence continues at coordinate 110,719 of JBKJNY010000044.1, forward strand.
CCTGCGGATTGCGGCGATTGATGCGGTTGCCATTCCTGTCGAGCATGAAGACGTTGACGAAGTGGGCGTAGCGATCAACTTCCTTCTTAGCATCCAGTCCGCCGCTGCGGCCGATAATCTTGTCACCGCACTTCACGGTCACGTCCATCCACACTTCGTTGGAATCCACGGTTCCTTGCGTGAGCGGGTGCCCCAGCTTGAGCGTGCGGATGACCGTCTCCAGCAGGTATTTCTCGCCCGGTTTAAGTTGCGGCTGAAGCGGGCGGAGTGGTGCGTGCAGCGTTCCCGAGACGAGGCTCCGTTCTTCACCTTCATTGCCGGGCTGTTTAGCGGGTTTGCGCTCGCGCAGGGCGAAGATGTCCACGCGAACGCAGTCCTTCAGGAAATCCTGATGGGCCTTCATCGCGGCGTCAAAGTCGGGTGTGAAGCCCTCGGGGACTTCGCCCAGATACGGGGCGTGGGTTTCATTCTCCGGCATCTTCTTCTTGAAAAATGCGATGGCGGTATTTGCACCGGGGAAGAGATGGTTGTGGATGCTGAGCTTGCCAGTGCCGTCGAAATCCCGAGCCCCAAAATCACCCGACGGCACCAGGTTCATGTGGCAGCCGGCACACTTCTTCTGAGTCTTGGGGGGAAAGTAGAAGCTCTGGGATCCGTGCGCGACGCCGCTGAGGAGGTAGGAGTCGTAGTGGTTCTGGCCGCGGAGGAATTCCTTGTAATGGTTCAGTTCCTTGGGCAGATGTACTTTGTGGCAGGTCGAGCAGAATTCGGCGGCCTTGTCCGGATCCTTGTGGAACGGCTTGAGGAAGGTCTGCTTGTGGAAGGACGGCTTGGCCTTCACGAGCTGGTTGTTGATGTACTGCAGAACGGGATTCTTGCTGGTGGCGAAGGGATAATGCACGGGCTCTTCGATCACATAGTCGGCGTTGCCTTTGGTGCTGTTGACGTGCGTGATGGCGTGGCAGACGGTGCAGGTGATGCCGGCGTGAGCGGTGGGATCGTTTACCAGATCGTATTTTGGGTCGTCGAACTTGCCGCTGAGGAACGGCACCGGGTCGTGGCAGCCGGCGCACCAACGGCTGGCTTTGACGTTGCCGTCCCGTTTGAGAGCAACTTCGCGCGTCTCTTTGACACTGGCAAAGTACGCGGGATTATTGAACGAGCTGAAATGATGGGCACTGTGGAACCAGCCTTTGTAGGCGTCCTTATGGCACTTCAGGCAGTAGCTGTCCATCATCAAGGTTTGATCGTTGATGAACTTGCCATCGGGCGTCGAAACCAGGGATGGTTCAAAATACTTCCTTCCTTCGACGGAGCCGGGCCGGTTCCAGCCGCGGGGGTCTTGCGAGCGGAGGATGACCATGCTGCCGACGAGCGCGGCCACGATCGCGGCGTACGTGATACCGATCCGCCACTTGATCTTCGGCCCCGCCAGGCGATGGAGCCAATACAACCAGCCGGCGGCGACGGGGACCAGGACATGCAGCCAGTAAATGGTCGCGCGAGAGACCGGATGTTTGAGATCGAACAGCCCATCAATCCGCATGAGCAACAGGCCGGTGACCAGCACCACAATGCCAGCCGAAAGCAGCGCATAGCCGATGCGGATGGCCCGCCTGTTCTTGCGGTTCCAGGACGTGACCATGTGGATCAGACCGAAGGCCACGAAGGGCACGATGAGCACCAGGCCCAGCGCGATGTGCAGGGCAAACATGCACAGATAGAAGTAGTCCTGGTACGTCGCCCGCGTCACCCACTCGAGCGCCGTGATGCTGAAGAGGAACAGCGAATTGGCCGTCAGCAAGGCGACCAGCGAGAACACGACGTACAGCAGCACCCGTAGCCTCGGGCCGACGGCCCGGACATACTTCTGCCTTTGTGGCTGAGCTGCGCTGGACATGAACGACCGCCTTCCATTCTTCGTAGGATGGCCTAACCAGGCCGTCCATGAGCAAACCCATCCTACGAATGAACACCGCAATTGGAATCCGCAAGAACTTCGTACATCAACGGGCCGCGGCGGAGATGGCGCACAAGCCCTCAAGACGTCAGCTGAATGCGGCCTCGAGAGACGGCGGGCGCTTGAGCGGCGAGCGGAAGCCCGGGCGGGCATGTTCGCTGGAGGTCAGCCAATCGCAATTCGGACTGTCCCCTTCCAGGTGGAGCGATTCGGCAAAGAGTGCCAGCGGCTGTTCAGCGGAGCTGCCACCGGCTGGCACTTGGGGCGCTGGCAGAGGTGGTACTTCACCGCGGCAAGCGGGACTGTTGCAAGGAGTCGGCTTTGGCGTGGGCACGGCGTCATGCGTTTTCAGATGCCCACCCCGCAATAAAACATAGTCGCCGCAACTGGCTTCGCAGGCGCGACCCGAAAGCAGCATCAGTCCGGCTCCCAGGCAGACCATCCCCGCGAAGCCGCGAAGGCCCATATGCGAAAACGCTGCTGGAATGCAAAATGCCACGAATTCACCCTGCCCACAAGCCGAGCTATTTACGTCAAGCGGCTGAAACAGGTTCGCTTCATCAGCTCGCATTTTTCAAAGCAGCCGACATCGGCCCTTAGACGCCGTGCGAAACCTAAAGGTTCCTTCGCGGCCAGATTCAAATTCAAGCCGCGGAATGGGCCATTTTTTCCCCTGCCCGCCATGGTAAGACGCGCGGCAAAGTTAATCAAGGAAAAACCGGCAGTTGATCCCTGCGCGAACCTATTTCTTGGTCCCTCCTTCGTCCAAGGGTGTACCTTGAATTTTGTTTTGATGGGGTCGCGGGGGACGGAGCTCTTGCCCGGTATCCAGGCGGCGCCAGCAGCGGGAGCAAAAGTAATAAATCTCGCCTTTGGCTGGAATCATCGACTCGCTGCAATGGGGGCAAGTTGTTATGTGGCTTGGGTTTCCGCTCATATTTCGCTTTCGGGAATAGGGCGCAGCAAATAGTCCCTATTAATAAAATCGCATTCGGCGCGCAAAACCGGGCGGGAATTCCAAAAACTTTTTTGAACAGCGTTTTGGCCGCGAAAAACAGCCACTTTTACGCCCCGATCGTCGCCTACGCTCCTGTGCGCCTGGACAACTTTGCGTTAAATGAAGGGATTCCCCTGATGACTGGTCCTTTCCTATAGCGCTTGCCATGCCCTCCCCACCGAGCTTTCCCACCCTCCGCCACGAAATCGCCGGGATACCCGTCCGCGATCTCACTCGCGACTTTGGCACCCCCACCTACGTCTACGACGCCGCCAATATCCTGGAGCGGGCCAGCGATCTGCGGCAGTTCGATGTCATCCGCTATGCCCAAAAGGCTTGTTCGAATCTGGCAATTCTCGACCTTGTCCGCCGGCAGGGGGTCAAAGTGGATGCCGTCAGTGCCGGGGAAATCCGCCGCGCGATGGCGGCAGGGTACAAAGCGGGAGGGCAGAATCAGGAAATCGTCTACACGGCGGATATCTTTGACCGCGAAGTGCTGGATTTGGTCGTGGGGCACGACATCCACGTCAACTGCGGCTCGCCGGACATGATCGACCAGCTTGGCGAGCGAGCGCCGGGCCGCAACATCACGCTCCGCATCAACCCCGGCTTCGGGCACGGGCATAGCCAAAAGACCAACACCGGCGGCGAGCAATCCAAGCACGGCATCTGGCACGCACAGCTTGAAGACTGCCTGCGGCGAGCCGACCGCCACGGCCTGATGATCAGCGGCATCCACATGCACATCGGCAGCGGCACGGATCTGGAACACCTGGCCCAGGTCTGCGGCTCGCTGGAGAAAACAGTCCTCACCGTCGGCCGCAGCGTTACCAACATCAGTGCCGGCGGCGGTTTGCCGATTCCGTATCGCTCCGAACAGACCTACGTGGACCTGCCCGAATACTTCCGCCTCTGGGACGCCACTCGCAAACGGCTGGAAGAGCGGCTCGGTCACAAACTCACTCTGGAAATCGAGCCGGGGCGCTACCTCGTCGCCGAGAGCGGCTACCTGATCAGCGAAATCCGGGCGATCAAGCAGATGGGAGACAACACTTTCTATCTGCTCGATGCGGGCTTCAACAACCTGGCCCGTCCGATCCTCTACGGCGCCTATCACCCCATGTCCGTCGTCCCCAAAGATGGGGCGAAAGAGCGGCCCACCAGGGACGTGGTCGTGGGCGGCCCGCTCTGTGAATCGGGAGACATCTTCACGCAGGAGGAAGGGGGCTTCGTCTGTAAACGGACCCTTCCCGTCGCCAGCATCGGCGAGTACCTCGTTTTGGAACGGGCCGGCGCTTACGGCTCCGTGATGTCGTCCAACTACAACAGCAAGCCCATCGCTGCCGAAGTCCTGATCCAGAACGGCAAAGCCGAGCTCATCCGCGAGCGGCAGACGTTTGACGACATCATCCGCGGGGAGCGGATTCCGAAGTAGGCGAGCCGTCTGAACTTTTCCCGCCGCCGCGCAACCTTGATGGATGTAACCCCCTGCGGTGACGGCGATGACGGATGAAGATCGACTCTATGAGCGGCTGCTGGTGCTGCGGTCCCAGACCGGAGACGAGGGAGCCCTCACGGAGCTGGTCCTGCTCTACTCGCCGCGGCTGCGGTATTACCTGCGGAAAATGCTGCCGGGAAGCGCTGGACGGGACAACAGCCAGGCGGACGACTTGCTCCAGGAAACCTGGTGGGATGCCATCCGTTCGCTGGGCTCCCTGCGCGATGCGGCTGCCTTTCCGGCTTGGATCTACCGCATTGCCCGCGACCGGGCCTGGCGGCTTCTGCGACGGGAACGGCCGGCGGCAGAATCGCTGTGCGAAGACAGGCTGCCGCCAACCGCTGAAGAGCCGCAGTTTTCCGCCGAGGACGCAGCCGCCGTGCATGGCGCCCTCGCGGAGTTGCCTCCCGAGCAGCGGGAAGTGCTGGTGCTGCGGTTCATTGAAGGGCTGACCTACGAAGAGATCGCCGCCATCACAGCCGCTCCGCTGGGGACCGTCCGTTCGCGCTTGTTCTATGGGAAAGAAACACTCCGCCAACTACTCTCCAAGGACTATTGCCATGACCGACCGTGACCTGGGCCACGCCCTTTTGGACCTCGACGCCGCCACCCTCGCCGGTAAGAACGACTTGCCCGCCAAAACTTCCGCCATCTTGCAGCGGGACCGCCTCCGCCTTCGGCTGCTCACCTGGTCCACGATGGCCATCTGGCTGATAGCGCTTGTGCTCATTTTTGGCGACCTGGTATTCTTCGGCCTCCTCTTTCCGCGGCAAGCTCTCCTGTTCCAGCAGATCGACGCTGGCACCGTGCCCCCAGCGCAGCTCGTGCAAATTCAACGGGACTTGATCATCGAATTCCACATGGGAACGCTCCTCATCGCCTTCTCCGTGTTCATCACCACGCTGGCCGCCTTCCTGACAGTCCTGCTCATCCTCGCCTCCCGCCGCGCCACGCTGCGGCAGGTGAATGCCAACCTGGCGGAGATCTGCGAGCAACTGAAGCAGATGCGGGGGAAGAGTGCGGCGATCAGTTGATAAGCCCCTTCGCATCCCCCGGAGGAGCGGAATTATTCACATTTTCAACTCTTCCGCACGGCGACTTACGGCGATTGGGCTTCACCGAACTCGTTATGTACACGTATGTTCCATAGTTTGCTCTCGACGTAAGTTGATTCACTGCCACAAATTATTATTCACCAAAACTTTGGCGAGTGATAAGCTCTTTTTCAAAGCTCGTGGGGCGCGCAATTCTCCCGTCCCCCATCTGAAAACTGAAAACTGAAAACAGAAAACTAATTCTCACAACCAGATTGTAAAAGAGCATCCCGTCCCTGGGTCGGTGCGGAGCTCCGCCCCTAACAATCTATATTATACAGAAGTGCGCTACATCCCAAGTGTATAGTTCTTTCGCGGGGGGGCTGCTCGCGTCAGGGTTCTATGGAAAGGACCTCGGCGCGCGAAACCTCTGGGCGAATCTCTCCGTCCAATTCGCCACTCAAGTCTCGTTCGCACAAGAACTTCCGCCTTTAATTGCGGATTGACGTGTCACCGCCGGAACATTAGTTTATCTTGTACTGGCGAGAGATAATAAGTAGTTAGCCGCTTCGAGTCCGTTGCATGGCCACCGTCTTGACCAACGTGTCTTTCGATGGATCGCCGGTACAGTTCCGGATGGATTCGCCTTTGCTTGCCTGTTTCGATCCGCTTGCCCTGGACCTGCTTCGTGACTTGTTGCCGGCGGGCACTCCGCTCGACGTTGACGGGCTACTTGAACGGGCGAATGTCAATCATTCCGCGCTGGCCTGCTTTACGATTCCAGACTTTCGGCCCGGACTCTTCACGCTTGACCCGCACAACATCAAGAAGTTTGGGGACGAGGAAGAGGACTTCGATTACAGTGAAGGCGATCAAGCGGAAGAGGAACCCGCTGGCAAGGCGTCCTCCTTTCCCTTTGCGGCTGTTGATTCGGGCGCGCTGATCGTTGCAGATGTTGGCCACCTACCCCAGTTCGTTAATCTGTTGACCTGGGAGCAATACGAGCGTGGCCTCCAAGACGACGCAGTCTTCGGCAAGATTGTCGAGGCGCTCGGCGGACCCTATTTCGCAGTAATCAATGGCGGGATCATGCCTGGGATGGAGTTCGATGGAGACGGAACCTACACTATCCCGGTTGGCTGCGTGAGGCCGAGCCGCGGCTAACCAACGGCTGAAGCTGACCGGGGCCGCCATCTTGGTTTTCCGCGCTTCAACGTCATTGCAGGCGGCCCCGGCAGCTTAGCCATACCGTTCGATGCACCCTTTTCGGTAGCTAAGAATCTACCGCTATGCCACCCGGTGCAGCAACTCCTCGCCCCGCAATCCGCGAAGCAGGTTCTCGACCGAGATCTCCGCCATCTGGCGGCGGGTCTGCTCGGTGGCGCTCCCCAGGTGCGGGGCGATGGTGACGTTATCGAGCTTGAGGAGTGGATGGTCCCGCGGCAGCGGCTCGGGGTCGGTGACGTCGAGGGCGGCAGCGTAGATGCGGCCGGTTTGCAGGGCCGCTGTGAGCGCGGACGTATCGACCACCGGTCCGCGGGCGATGTTGATGAGGATGGCGGTCGGCTTCATCCGGGCGAAGGCGGCGTGACTTATGAGGCCGCGAGTTTCGTCGGTCAGCGGGCAGCAGAGCATGACGAAATCGGACTGGATGAGCAGCTCGTCGAAACTCACATAGGTCGCGCCGACCGCCGCTTCAGCCGCTTCGTTCCGACGCCGATTGTGATAGACGACCCGCATGTCGAACGCCCGCGCCCGCCGGGCGACCTGCTGGCCGATGCGCCCCAGGCCGATGATGCCGAGCGTGCTGGAATGGACCTCGCGGCCCAGCATGTAGCCCGGATCATACCGCGTGAACTCCGGGCCGCGGGCATAGCGGTCCCCCTCCGCCAGCCGGCGCGCCGCCGCCAGCAGCAGGGTCATTCCCATATCCGCGGTCGCGCCGTCCAGAATGCCCGGCGTGTTTCCGACCGGAATCCCCCGCTCCTTCGCCGCGGGGAGGCGAACGTGATCCACCCCCACCCCATAGTTACTGATGACCTTCAGCCCCGGCAGCCGGTCGAGCAAAGCGGCATCGACGAGCGGATGGCCATAGGTGTAGAGGCCCAGCACTTGCGATGCAATCGGCTCTCCCGCGGCTGACCAGGGGAGGATTTCGACCTGGCCGCTCAGCAAACCGGTCACGGTGGCATCCAGAGGCGTGTCGGCGATGACGAGAGGAAGCGGCATGTGGTTCCTTTAAGTAGTCCGCTCACTCCGTGAGCGGACATGGCGGCACACGGAGTGTGCCGGCTACTAAATGGCAATCAGCGTTTCGCCCGATTGTACGGCAGGCGTCCCGCGAGTCTACAATAAGGTTCGGATGCGATGCATCCACAGGGGTCGTTCACCAAGAGGGAGGCTGTTATGCGCAGGTTGCATTTACTCGGTTGGTTATTGATCGGCGGAATGGTTTTCGCGCCACTCGCGGCGGGGCAAGAGGATGCTCCGGCCAAACCGGCGGTCGATCCGTTTGATGCCGGCAAAAAGGATGGCGCCGCGCCGCGCCAGCCGGCCGGTCACCGGATTGAGCTCATGGAGCCGCTGGATCCCGCGCAGTCGCTGGAAGAGCGGCTGGAGGCCAAGGCGTCGTTCCAGGCGGAGGAGGCAACGCTCCGATCTTTCGCCGACGCACTCGAGAAGGCTCTCGATACTTCGGTCGTTCTGGCGACCAAGAAGCTGGAAGAAGCTGCGATCAATACGGATACGCCGATCACCTACAAATTGAAGAACGTCCGCCTGCAGACGGGGCTGAAGCTTATCCTGGGTCAGTTGGGGTTAGCATATGTGCTTCACGATAACGTGCTGATGATTACGACTCCCGAGGATGCCGGTTCCCAACTCATTACCCGCGTCTACGACGGCCGCGAATTGATGAAATTGCCGTCGCCGATTAAAAAGACAAAGCACGTCCGAGACAATCCTCCTTCCGTGGGAGGGGGGAGTGGAATACATGTCAAGATTGAAGAGAAGGCCAAGGAGGAGATTGGGCTCGATGGCAACTACGAGATTGACGACCTCATCGATGTGATCTCAGCGACGGTTTCTCCTGATTCTTGGGACGATGTGGGCGGACCAGGCAGCATGACCGATTTCAAGGGTCTGCTCAGTGTGAGTACCACTCAGGAAGTCCACCGGGAGATTGAAGAGCTCCTCAACATGCTGCACAAAGCCGGCGGGCTCGAAGAGAAGGTCAAAGTCTCGCGGTAAGGAATTTGCGGTCTTTCTCGGTATCCTAAGTCATGAGCCTACGGGCTTGCCCCGTAGGTCTACTCGCGCTTCGCTGGTGAACTATGCGAATGCTCTCGAGGATTCTGATCACGTATTGTCTTGGTGCCGCATTTGCCGCCTTTCCAGCAGCGGCCCAAGGAGAAGATGCCTTACCATCCAAGCCAGCCAGCCATACCGAGCGGCACTTGGAGGGCTGGACCGTGCATGTGGACGACCGGCTGCTGCACGGGGATGAGGCGGCGCTTGGCCAGAAAGCGCTGCGCCTCCTGGAATCGCGGCTGTTTGAAGTCAAGCTGGTCGTCCCCGCGGAAAAAGTGGAGCGACTGCAAAAGGTCGCGTTTTGGCTCGATCAGACCTGCGGCTCCCGAGAAGCGCCGCAGTTGGTGGCGGACCCGAGAGTCTGGAAGATGATGCAGAAAGGAAGCGAATCATGATTGCCCCCGCGAATCCCCCGCGAATGCCCGACTTGGATTACGCAGCTATTGACGCTGCAATTTTCCGCGGCATTCACGAAGCTGTTCTCAATCGCGCTCGCTTGGGGTTTCCCGTTTCAGTTTGGCGAGATGGCAAGGTCGTTATTCTCTCGCCCGAAGAAGTGTTTGCAGAGGAAGAGTCTGAAAAAGCAAATGGCTCGGCCAATGCGGCCCGTAGTGCATAAGCGGTGCCGGCGATGATTTCTCTCACCCACTCTCCCATCGACCCTTCCGCAATTCTGGCTCAGGTCGCCTCAAACGATGCCGGCGCGGTCGTGCTCTTTCTCGGCACCACCCGCGAGTTCACCATGGGGCGGCAAACGGCGTCGCTGGATTACGAGTGCTATCCGCAGATGGCCGAGGCCAAGCTGGCGGAGTTGGAAGCACAGGCCCGCGAGAAATGGCCCCTCGTGCAAGTATCCATCGTTCATCGGTTGGGGCGGCTTGGGCTGGGGGAGGCCAGCATTGCCATTGCGGTCAGCTCGCCGCATCGCCAGGCGGCTTTCGAGGCGGGGAAGTGGCTGATCGACTCCATCAAAGAGGACGTCCCTATCTGGAAGCAGGAAAACTGGTCCGACGGGACCAGCGAGTGGGTCCACCCGGGCCTTAGCGGTTCATAGGTACGCTGCAAACCACTCGTCAATCCGCTGCTCGGCCTCGGGCGGAACGGCGTGTCCCTTCTTGTGGTTGTACTGGCCGACGCGGAGCGGATTTCCATATAGCGTATAGACCCGCAGCGCCTGCTTAATGAACGGCCAGCCGCGGTCGCCGTCGGCGCTGTCTCCGCCGATGAGCAAGAACGGATGCGGAGCCGCGAGCGCCAGCAGCTCGTGGTGCTCGTGCGTGAAACCCGGCCCTTTGATGGAGTCACCGAGATACCAGAGGGCGTCCCAGTTGGAGAACTTCGTGCCGATGCCTCCTTCGCTGCTGACAGTCACCTTCACCCGCTCATCGAACGCAGCCAAATAAAGCGTTTCTTTCGCACCCAGCGAATGGCCCACCGCGCCGATTCGCTCAGCATCCACTTCCGGCAGCGAGGCGAGGATATCCACGGCCACCAATGCGTCGTAAAGCATTTTCGCCATCCCCTTGGACTTCATTCCGTTGGCTTGGGGCATCCGCTTCTGAAACTTCTCCGCCTCTTCCTTGGCCGCAATGTGGGTGTTGTCCGGCCAGAGGTAGTTCCGCGGGCAGAATACGACTCTTCCTTGCCGCGCGAATCGCAGCCCGAACGCTTTCTCCGGCACTCCCTCTACTCCCGCCGGCTGGCGAATCGATTCGTTGACGGTGGAGTGGAAGGCGGCCACGCCCGGCGCTTTCCCTTCCTGTTTGGCGGGCTTAAGAAGATAGCCCTGGGTGAGGATGCCCGGCTCGACTTCGTATTGGACCAGTTGCCGGATGACTCCCTCCGGCCGGTCTTCCTTAATCACTTCCAACTTCGGGGCCGCCTTCCGCTCCGCTGGCATGGGGCCCATAAACTCCAGCCACCATTTCCGTAGCCCTTCCCGGTGGCTCTTCCAGGCATCGAGCGAGTCAATCTTCTTGCCGCTTCCATCCATCAGCACATCGCTGAGCTGCGGCGCGTCAGCCGGCAGTTTTTCGGGCGGAGTTTGGATTTCCTTAAGCCAGGGGACATTTTTGGTCTTGCCATCGTCCGCTTCCGCCCGGCAAAAACGAGAAGCCAGGAGCGAGGCGGAACTGGCGGCGAGAAAGGTGCGTCGGTCCATGGGTGTTCTCCTGCGTCGCTTAGCCGCCTCGTCCACGAGGCGCGGCGGACTGTTATTCGCTCAAGGTAATCGACAGGATACAATAAGGCCGCTCGGCCTGCATTCCCCGCGTGGACGCGGGGGCTAAGCTGATGTGAAAATTGTCCCCCCGCAGATGACCTTTCGCAAACCCAAATACGAGCCTCCCCGCCGAGCCATTCTCGAGCCGCCGAGCGCCGAGTCGCTGGGACTCTCCGACCTCGCGCCCGATGAGGGGGACGATGCCGGCATCTCGCTGGAAGAGCTGGGCCAGACCTATGCGGCGCTCCTGTCGAAGGGGGCGGACCCATATCCTGAGGAAAGGGCAGACTCGCCTTCCGAGAACGCCTTCTTTGCGGAAGCGCTGGCAGGTTCGAGTCTCCCCGCGAATGGCGATCTGGAAGAGCGCGAAACCCCAAGCGTTTCAGGAACGTCGCTCGGACAAGCCCCCCTGCGAAGGGTCGTCGATGGCGATGACGACCGCGGGTGCGAAATTACCCCCCGGAGCATCTTGGAAGCCATTCTGTTCGTCGGCCATCCCCAGTGCGAGCCACTTTCCAGTCAGCAAATTGCCGGTCTGATGCGGGGGGTGAACGCGGACGAAGTGGACGAGCTAGTCCGCGAGCTTAACGAGAATTACACCGCCGAGGCTGCCCCTTATTTGATTCAGTCCCGCGGAGCCGGCTACCTGCTGGAGTTGCGGGAGGAATTCGCTCCCCTCCGGGACAGGTTCTACGGCCGCATCAAGGAGGTCCGCCTGACCCAGGGAGCCATCGATGTCCTGGCCATCATCGCCTACAACCAGCCCATCACCTTGCAGGAGATCGATCGCATCCGTGGGCGGTCCAGCGGAGCCGCCATTTCCCAGTTGGTCCGCCGGGACATCCTGGCGTACGAGCGAGCGGAAGGGAAAGGAGCCAAGCCAACGTATCGGACCACGGAGCGGTTCCTGGATCTTTATGGGCTCGAGAGCCTGGACGATTTGCCCCAAGTGGATCGTCCATTGTAACGATTGTGGCAATTCTTCCGCGCGGCCAGCCGCTGCCAGCACTTTTCGCAACTCTTGACAGCAGAACGTGTTGCGACGCGAGGTTGCGCCCAAAGAGAAGACGTGATGACGCCCCGCCAAATGACTACTAGAATAGAAGACGCCCCCCAATGCCTGTTTTGGCTTGGCGGCAAAGACTACGGCGCTGTGAACAAGCCTCCGGCACTCCATCTGCTTTAGCTCCCTGCAGCTAAAGCTCACTGCCGGTTTGCTTGTCCCCTTTATGATACGACTCTCCACTCTTGATCGCCTCCGGCACTCGGTGCCGGCTGTGCTCCCTTCGCTCCTCCTTTGCGATTTCGGCAATTTGGAGCGGGAAGTGCGGCAGTTGGAGGAGGCGGGCGTGCCGGGCCTGCACTTGGATGTGATGGATGGCTCGTTTGTGCCCAACCTGTCCTATGGCATGCCCATTGTCGCGGCCATTCGCCGGCTGACGGACCTTCCGCTCGACGTTCACCTGATGATTCAGCGGCCGCAGAACTACGTGCGGCAGTTCCGCGAAGCCGGGGCGGACCACCTCACCATCCACATCGAGGCGGTCGAAGACCCCCGCCCCGTCCTGGAGCAAATCCGCTCCCTGGGCTGCGGGGCCGGCATCGCCCTCAACCCCCCCACTCCCATCTCCCGCCTGGAAGGTTGCCTGGACCTCTGCGACCTCGTGCTGGTCATGAGCGTGCAGGCCGGCTTTGGCGGGCAATCGTTCAACCCGGTCGCGCTCGACAAATTGCGGCAAGTCCGCGAGTTGGTCGCCGACGACGTGCTGCTGGAAATTGACGGCGGCATTAGCCCGGCCACCATTTCCCAGGCCAGTGCGGCCGGGGCGCAACTGTTCGTTGTTGGCTCGGCAATTTTTGGCAAACCCGATTATCAGCAGGCGGTCACGGAATTGACCCACCTGGCAACCCCACAACCCGTTTGAAAGTAGTCCGCTCACTCCGTGAGCGGACAGGCCTGCACACGGAGTGTGCAGGCTACTATCAGGACATCCTCTCCCTTATGGTACGCATCCTCCTCGTTCGCCCCGGCTCCACCGATTTTGATGAGCAGGGCCGGATTAAAGGCACCCTCGACATCCCCCTCAGCGAAGCCGGCAGCCTGCAAGTCACCCGCATTGTGCAGGAGCTCCACGAGACCAAAATCGACCAGGTCTACTCCTCTCCCTGCCGCTGTGCCGAGCAAACCGCCGCCATCCTGGCCGGCGACCACAAGCTTCGTGTCAAGCAGCTCAGCGAACTTCAGAACCTCGATCACGGCCTGTGGCACGGCAAGCTGATTGATGAAGTCCGCCACGGCCAGCCCAAGGTCTACCGCCAACTGCAGGAACATCCGGAAACGGTCTGCCCGCCCGATGGGGAGCCCCTCGGCATTGCCTTCGACCGCGTGAAAACCGCCCTGGAACGCCTCATCAAGAAGAACCGCATCGGCACCATTGCCCTCGTCGTTCCCGAGCCGCTGTTCACGCTCGTCCGCAGCCTTTTGGAAGATGCCGAAGTCGGCGACCTCTGGAAAGCCGAGTGCGAAGAAGGAGGCTGGCACGCGATCGATGTCGAGCCCACGACGGATTTGACCTGGCGTGGGGCGGAACTTTCGAAGACCTAGGTTAGTGGGGTAGCCTTCCAGGCTGCCCAGACATGAGTTTTCACAGGGCCGTATTCTGGGCAGGCTGGAAGCCTACCCCACGACGGCTCACTTCCCCGCCGCGAACATCTCCGCGTACTCCAGTACCCAGGCGTCAATCGAATCGTGGAACTTGGCCTCATCGACCTCTTCCAGCTTCTCGTAATAGTTGCGGTTGAATGCCTCCTTGTTCCGGATCGTCCCCTTCGCCGCCAGCTCCAGCACATGCAGCGACGGCGAATACGGCCGGACGGTCATTTCCAGCCGGCTGTAGTTGCTGCTTCGCTGGCCGCCGACAATCCGCAGGTCGTCGCGGAAGCAGGCCCCGCCCCAGCCCTTGTCTCCGTAAATCGTCTCGTACTGAAATCCCGGAAACACGTTCGGCAGCCGCTTGATGCAGGCCTCGATCTGCTCGGAGAGCCTCAGCCGCAATTGCGAGTGGAGCCGCTTGCACTCCTCCTCGGTCATGGCCCGTTTCTGAGCCTCATGCGCACGGGCCTCCCCGCGCTTCTGCCCGCGCTCAATCGCCTGCCGGAGTCGGTCATCAAAGGACATGCCGCTTAGTGTAATCCTCCATCGCCGCCACTGGAATCGTGCTGCCAGCACCCGCCCGCCGCCTCACTAACCCGAAGCGCCAGCGAGGGAGTCCACCACTAACCACCTGCCCAGCACGTCGGCGTCGCATCCGCGCGATAACCGGCTGATAAGTCAGCCTTGATGCCGGTTTTCGCGTCCGTGTTTTGATACATCCTGTATCGCGCGCCCGCTCGCAACCCCTTGCCCCCCTTCCACTTCCGCCCCACCACCGCCCGCAACCAGGCCGGTATCAGCGACTTTCTTGATACCACCCCAACCCACCCCATTCCGGGGGATGTATCACCGATTTGATAACCTGTTTTTCAAACACACTTACACAATCACCCAGCCTCTTAGCGGCACATTTTCTTCCCTTACCACCAACTTGTCAAAGAGCCCGCGCTGGAGTCCCGCCTTCAGGCGGTCCCCAACTGAAAACTGAAAACTGAAAACTGCACCCTAACCCTGCCTGTTGAAACTTTTCCCCCCTGTTTCAACACCCCCCTCGGGGAGAAAACAGGGGTCCGTGTTGAATCGCCTCCCCCCTCTTTCAACACCAGGGGGGTATTCTTCCCTCCTCCCGCTGGAGTCCCGCCTTCAGGCGGCTCCCGCTGAAAACTGAACACTGAAAACCGAACACTACCCCTACTACTGTACGTAAGTTTATACATCCCGGTTGGCACATGCAAGCCCTTGCCCACCAGAATTCCGGAAATTTCCTCGACCCTCCTTCGACAACGAATCCTGGACCCGCCGCACCGCGACCCAATTCGGGTTAGAGTTCGCCTCGCGCCCTCGCGGCAGACCCCTTAAACCCAAGGAAAAGTAGAATGTCCCCGTTGTTTTGCCTAGGAAAGTGGACGTAATGAGGAAACGGCCTTTCGTTGCATTTTCTTGCAACTCGCCTAGAATACGCGGGCCGAACCACCACTCACGACCGAAGGTTTCTCCCCGATGGCTAAGAAACTCGTTTTCATTTCCCATATCACCGAAGAAAAAGAAATCGCCCTGGCGTTCAAGGCAATCGTCGAAAAAGCATTCTTGGGGATGATAGACGTATTTGTTTCCAGCGACCCTAAGAGCTTGTCGATGGGAACGGTCTGGCTAAATGAAATCAAGGATGCTTTGACTGCTTGCGACGTGGAACTAGTCTTTACGAGTCCAACGTCACTCATACGCCAGTGGATCAATTTTGAAGCTGGGGCCGGATGGATTCGCAAGATTCCAGTAATCCCGATTTGTCACTCTGGATCGACTCCCAACAATTGCTTGCCAATTCTCAACACCTTACAGGGTGGAACAGCAACCAGCGAACAAGAAATGAAAAACGTGTTTTTGCTGTTGGCAAAGACGCTTGGCTGCGAGGTGCCGGCAGTGGATTTCAGTGAGTTCATTGCGACCGTTGAGGCTTTTGAATTAACGTCGGAAAAGATTGTTCAGGCTGAACGCAAGGCACTCACGACCGAAACTGAAGGCTTGCAAGATTATGAGCTTGCCACACTGATGGCATGTGGAAATGTAGCTGTCACTCCCACCGAAGACATTCGGGTTGACTCGGTACGGAGACGCATGCAAGAGGCTAATTACGCCCCGATTGCTACTACTTTAGGCATCGCTGCATTGGAGCGGAAGGGACTTCTTGAGACACACGGTGACTATGCCGACGAAGACCGGTACATTCCGCCGCTTTGCCGAATCACCAAGCCTGGGTGGGCATTTCTTGAAGAGAATACGGATAAGATTGTATTGCAGTATCGACAATCTCCGCCAGCCCCGCCCGACGACATCCCCTTTTGACTGTGAACCCTATAGTTCGGCGGCATGTCTGTGAACTGTAAGAGGCTCTGACAAAACCCAGGAAATTGCCCAGTTTCCCAGAGTCTCCTGGGGGTTTTGTCAGGGCCTCTAAGGAGAAACCCGGTGAGCAAAATGAAATCAGGAAAGCGGCGGCTATTTGGTCCGTCGATGGATATTAGCCACTTTAACGCCTGTTTGCATTTCGCCAGCGATGGCTGGGAACTGTACTCACATGGGTACGATGAAGCGGCGAAAGCTCTATACAAGCGGATTGTTTACCGTCGCGGGACGAAGGGGAAGAAAGGGGGACAGGTCCATATTTCACTACTTGCTACGCTGACGACATCTGCCACCGCCTGACGACTAATACGCTTCCCGATGCCGACGGTGGGACCATAGATATAATATATGGACCCGTCCCTTTTGTCCCTCCCTTTTGTCCCTCCTGATCGACGCTCGCTCACTCGTATCAGCGGCCTTAAGGCACGCTAACGGTGAGAGCATTTCCCGGCCGGTCATGCAGGCCTTCTCGCTTGTTGTCGAGATTGGCCCTCATTTTTATCAGACCTGACATCGCTCAGCTTGCCCCCCACGGCGAACAGCCCTCGAAACAGCAAGTCGAGAGAGACGTTGTCCGCACCGATTTCCATTTTGGCCACGCGGGATTGGCTGGACTTAATCTTGTCCGCGAGTTGCTGCTGCGTCAGACGCCGCTTCAGACGCAAGCGGCGGACGGTGCGGCTCACGGAGAGTCGCAGGTCCACGAGGCGGCGTTCTTCCTCGGAGAGGCCGAGAAAATCTTCCGCGTCGCCAATTCGATAGCCGGCAGCCTCAAGGGCCTTTCGCTTTGTCTTGTCCATGTCTTTTCTCCTTGGCCGCTACTGCCTGGCTAAAATGCCGCAGCTAGGCGCATGCAGTGTATAGCGCGTCATTCCCTCGCTGGCGCGTCGGGCTGGTGTCGTCACGGCAACAAAATCCTCGCGCCGCTTCCCGCCGCAACACCTCCCCCCACTCGCCGGGCCTTGATGCGGATGTATGGCGCGACGAAGCGGCTGCGGTGGCCGAAGTCGCCGGGGGGTTCACCGGCTTTGGCGTGCAGGGGCTCGACGACGTCCTCGATCACGAAGCCGCTGCGGCAGAGGTGGCCGAGGATTTCTTCCCAGCGGTGCAGATACTCCAGCGTCCCTTCCTCCCGGTGCGGGCTGCCGACGACGGGGGGCAGCGGGCCAGCGCGATAGTAGGGCTCGGTCAGTTCATAGCCCCGGGCGGTCGGCTGGATTTCCGCTTGCAGGCTGGTCGGACTTTTGTGCTGACTGATGTAGAGGCCGCCGCCGCGGGTGACGCGGGCGACTTCCCGATAGACCGGGGCGATCTCCGGCACGTAGCAGGTGCTGACCGGCTGGATGACGATGTCGAACTCCCCCGCGGCCAGCGGCAGCTCGTCCATTGAAGCCTCCACCGTTCGCAGCGCCAGCCGCCGCTCGGCCGCCACCAGCCGGTCGAGTTCCAGCATGGCGGGGCTGATATCCACCACGGTCACATCCGCCCCCGCCGCGGCATACAGCGGCCCATGCTTTCCTCCCCCCGCCGCCAGGCAGAGCAGCCGCTTGCCGCGAATATCCCCACCCAGCCAGCCGAGCCCGTCCACGGTCTTCAGCGGATCGGCAAAATCCTCGTCCTTGGCCGGGCGCGTGAAGCACTCTCCCTCCCGGACCCGCTCGTCCCAAGCTCGGCGATTGTGGGCGTGAATGGACATTATGACTCTTAATCTTAATCTTACTCTTCATCTTAATCTTCTACGTCCCAACGGCTCCGCAAACTCTTGCGTTTCGCCCACGAAGCGCGTTACGATGCCGATACCCGCCGACCTGGGGTATTCGCCCCAAGGCATCGGCGGTTGAAATCGAGGTGCTCTATGTCGCGCCCGCGTTTTGTTTTGCTTGTGCTGGCGATCGCCAGCGTGTTGTGCCTGGGAGATATGCGGGGCGATGATGCCCCTAAGACCACAAAGGGCGGCGCTTCTTCTCAAGTGCCCGAACGCTTGCTGAAAGCAATCAGCGGCAAGGGGACGAAGACGCCCGCCGTCGTAACGAAACCGACTGCGGAGAAGCCAGCCGCGAAAGAGCCGGTGGCGATCAAGCCGGCCAAGCTCACGCCCAATCAAATCAGATTTGTCAAGAATGAGATCCTCCCCGCGTTTCAAGCCGGCGAGCCGCTGACTCTCTTGAACCTGGTCTCGGCCCAGATGCCCCGCTGGACCGATCCGCAAATCGCCGGCATGAACCAACTCCTGGCGGAGAACGATGCCCCCACGCTGGACAGAATCATCACCGATGTTCGCATGAACCTCATCCGCGTGGGCATGGCCGATTCCGGCCCGGAATACTCCGCCCGCGAAGCGGCTATCGTGCTGCGGGAGCTGAAGCGCCAGGCTGATGAAATCGTCGCCCAGGTCGAAAATCTGGAGCTGATGCAGGATCCCCTGCCGCAGCCCAAAAGCCTGATGGAGTTCCGCGACCATCTCTGGACGGCTCACGTCCAGAATAATCAGCTCATCAATGCCTCGGGGCTGGCCCACCAAGGAAAGCTGCTCACGCAAGCGAAAGTCGTCACCAAGGCCCGCAGCACCACGCCCGCCGATAAGGCGATCTTTGCCACCAATTACCAGCAGGTTTTCGACCGCATCAAGGGGCTCCATCAAGAGCTCAACGAGCGAGCGGTCGAGCTGCGCGTGGCCCGCGTCAAGTTCGCCGTCCAGGTTCTGGCGGATTCCAAGGACGTGAAGGAGCGGTTCTTCGCAGCCTACGCGGTCGGCATTGATGGCGAGCTGCTGCTCAGCGGTTTCAAGGAACATCAGGGAGCTTTTGGCCGCCCCGCGCTGAACAACCCCGGCTACGAAGAAGCTCTGCGGAACGACGTGGACCGCGGGAAGAAACTGGCCGGCGATCTGGTGAAAAAATCTCATCTCCTCTTCGCGGGAATGCATTGGTGGCGTCGCGGCCGGTACGGCCGCGGCCCGGAGTTGAACGGCCTGCTCAAAAGCAATGAGGCCCAGACCAACCTGGCGGCCCAAATCCCGCTGCTGATGCCGCGGGAATCACCCATCCCCGTCGACCCGGCCAAAAACCCGTTCCAGCAGACTCCCGACTACGACCGCCGCCACCATTACACTTGGGCCTGGCAGACGCGGCAGTTTGAGATGGTCGGAACGGGGTCGAGTAGCTCGAGCAATTCCAGTGTTTCGACTCAGACATCCACTTTCAGCCACCCAATGCGGATGACGCCCGACTTCTGGCAGGGCAATCGATTTTTGTGAGTGCATCTTCCCCCAGGCACGACCGGTACGGTCGTCGAGACCACTAAGACGAAGTCCACGACAACAACGACCACGAGTTACGCGCAAGCATATCTCCCCAAGGACGATCCTTACCTCATCAACCGCCTCGTTGGATTTCTGGAATATTCCAAGGCCCTCCAGAGCTTTGACGAGTTGGCCGCTCTGGCCAAATACGACGAGATGAAGGCCATTGATGAGATCATCAAGTCCGAGCCTGAGTTCATCATCTATACCAACCTTTCCCGCCGGCTGGAGCTAGGTCGCAGCAGCCTGGCGGAAACGCCCCGCTCTCCCGGCGACGATTTCGCCCGCCAGGGTTTCAACTGGGTCACCGCCCTGGCCCGAGTGGAAGTCGGCGCGATGCTGGCTGGTTTCACCGACCATCCCAATCCCTTCGCCGCGGTCGCTGGCAAGGGATACGATCTCGTCGAGTACAAGGAAATGCTTCTGGACGGCGCCAAGCTCCACTTCTGGGCCCTGACCAACGATCCGGACTTCGCGGAGCTCACTAAATCCTTCAAGCCCAATGGCCAGACCCTCACCTACGTGCGCCGCCTCAACGTGGCCACGGCCTTTGTCTATGCTGCCGGCGGTTTGACGGAACTTGAACTGAGTCCGCTTCAAAAGGAAGAAGTGACGACGTATGCCAAAAATTTGGACGACGCTCGCACCTCGTTTCAAGGTGCCATCCAACTGTACCTGACTATCGTTGTTTCGCAGACGAAGACGAAGTCCGATAGTCGGCTCGTTGGGGGCACGACCGAATTTCTCGAGTTCTGCAAAAATGGCGTTTGTCGTCCCTTCGGACCGGGCGGACTGGGTGCGCCGGCCCCCGCGGGTGGCGGCGGCGGCGGTGGTCCTCCAGCGAAATAATTGTCCTTGTTCCCACGCTCTGCGTGGGAATCCCGGCGCGCCGGAACCTTCGCCGCTCCGCAGCTTTTGGTTTCGCGTCGAAGCGAAAGAGGGACGCAGAGCGTCCAAGGCCTTGCGTTCCCACGGGGACCGTGGGAACGAGGTGCCTAAGCCTTCACGAACTTCTGGAGCGTATGGTAGTCCCGCCCCACCGGTTTTTTTCCGCCGGCTGCGGAGCGGATGACTTCCGAGACGTACAGGCTCCCCTGCGAGTCCAGCCAGATGTCGTGCGGAGCAAAGAAGTCGCCCGGCTCGCTGGGCTTTTCTCCGCCGCCAAAGCGGGCGAGCAGCCGGCCGCTTGAATCGAAGATGCTTACCCGGCCGCCCGTGGCATTCGGATGCGGCGGCACGATTCCCGGCCACATCCCCGCGCGGTAGCCCAATTCGGCGACGTAAACCCGGCCGGCAGCGTCAATCACCAGGTCACAGGGGCGGGCCACATCTTTCCACTCCGCCAAGAATTCACCCACGGGTGAAAAGAGCTGCAAGCGACTGTTTTCGCGATCGGCCACGTAGACGGTCCCCGCGGCATCCACCGCAATGCCGTGGGGGACGTGGAATTGCCCCGGCCCGCTGCCGGGCTCGCCCCAGGACAGGAGCAGCCGACCGTCCGGGGAAAACTTGTGAATCCGGGCGTTGCCGTAGCCGTCGGCGATGTAGACGTCGCCGGAGGGGGCCGGCGCGAGGTTGGTGGGATAATGAAACGGCGGCCCCGCCTGGCGGATGGTGCGGAAGTCCACGCTGGTGGCGCCGGTATTTGACGGCTGGCCGCTGGTGCCGAGTGTCCAGAGGCGCTCTCCCTCGGGCGTAAATTTATGGACGGTGTGATCCAGGTCGTCCGTCAGGTAAACGGCATCGTCAGGTCCAATCCAAAACCCGTGCGGCCGGACGAACAGCCCCTCTCCCCAGGAAAACAGCGGCTTGCCGCCGGGGTCGAAGACAGCCACCGGATGGTCCCCTCGGTTGAAAACGAAAACCCGGTCCCGCGAGTCCGTGGCCACCGCGGTGACTTCGGAAACCTGCCAGCCGGCCGGCCACTGGGCCCAGTCGCTGGAGGCCAGATAACTGAATTCGCCGGAACCTACCGGCTGTTCTTGGGGTTTCATGGTGGTAATTGGATATCGGGAGGTGTTTAATGGAGGGGCGTTTATCATAACCGTGAGGCCGATACTCCGCCGCGCGGCGGAGGCGGCTCTCCAGGGTTCACTTTTTGCGGGAGGGTTTAGCGATGAAATCGGTTCTTTGTATCGTGCTTGGCCTGGTGACTCTCGGTCTAGCGGGAACGGCCCTGGGGGCCGACGACCCGAGCGGAACGTGGAAATGGCAAGTGAAGCGGGGTGATCAGACGAGAGATGTGACGCTAACGCTCAAGCTGGAAGGGGACAAGCTGACCGGCCACATGCCGGGCCGCAACAACACCGTCACGCCGATTGAAGACGCGTCCTTCAAGGACGGCACGGTCGCGTTCTCCATCACCCGCGAACGCAACGGCGTCAAGTCAACGACGAAGTATTCCGGCAAGCTCAGCGCCGACACTATCACCGGCAAGAGCGACGGCACCGACCGGGACGGCAAAGCGCAGACCATGGACTGGGTGGCGAAGAAGACGTAGCAGGGGACGCGAGGACGTAACTGTAGGGTGCATAAGCGAAGCGCCATGCACGCGTATTGCGGCTCTGCTCCCGCGTGCATTTCGTGAAACTCATGCACCCTACTTGTGCGCCTCAATCCGCTTGCGTCATCCAGCGGATGGTCCAAACCGGGTTGCCGCACTCGCGGCACGATTCATCCACCTCCAGCAGCCGCCCGTGGCAATTGCGGCAGTAGGTGATGGCGGGCAGTAGTGATGCCTGGCGGTTGCGGATTTCGCCGCCGCGCAGATGGTCCCCGAAGGCCAGCGCACCAGCGGCACGCGCGGCCAGGGGAAAGAGCTGATAGAGTACCAGCGGCACGAGGCGGGCTTCGTGAAGCAGCTCTTCCAGCCTGTCCGAAAACTCCAATTGCCGGTCGCGGCTGGCGAGCTGGAAGTAATGGTCGGCGCGGGCTTCTTGCGCCGCGCGGTCCTGGCGGTCGGCGAGGCGGAGCTCCAGCAGCCACTGATGATGCTGGCCAGGCGGCGTGAGAATTCCCGCGCTTGCCAGCTCGTCCCATACTTCCGCGACGAGGTAGGCTTCGGTCTCTCCCTTCACCTGATGCTCCGTCAGGGACTCCGAGAGGGGCATCGTCATGGAGTCCTTGCCAAAAAACCGCTGGACGTCCGTCTGCAGCCGGGTATAGAGCAGGTTACGCAGGAGCGAGAGCCCGTCATCCAGGCGGGCCACAATTTGCAAGGGGTCCGGGCGGCGGGACAGGGTGGCCAGAGCATCGGCTGCCGCTGCGCGGCGGCGACTGCGTTCCTCGGTGACGATTGACATTGCGAAGCCTCCCAGAGAAGACTTGCTCCTCACAGTCAGGTCATCTATTTTCCACGATATCGATTCGTTCCCCTGTTGTCGAGACTCTAGGGTACTTTCTCGCTAGCAGCGGGCATTTCAAAGCCGATGTCGGTTCCCGGAAACATGGTGCTTTCCAGATTGCCGCCGTGGTCCACGCCGTCCGGGCCGACGCTGTAAACTTTGCACGACTCGGTGCTGGCTTTCATGACCAGCGGCAGATTGGTGAACGGGTCGGTTGGCACCGCGGGAAGGAACTCCGGCACGAGGTCATCGAGCTTCGTCGGCCATTTGCCGTTCTTGCGGCGATAGAGCTCGGCGGCGATGGCGGCATCGGCTGAGTCCACCTCGGCGGCGTTGCGGGCAAAGGCGGCGGCGGCCTGCTGATAGGCGGGAGCGAGCAGCAACGTGTACATGTAATAGAATCTTGCCGTCAGGCTGCTGGCGAGAGTGTTAAGCTCGTTCTCGGCAGCCAGCGATGCCTGCCGCGCCTGATACAGGCTCTGGTCCGCCCCTTCGGAAATCTGCAGGTTCAATTCCAAAGACTTGGCGGCATCGAAGATCCGATTGGGCTGCCGCTGGACAATCTCGCGGCCCAGCCCCTGCGGCCCTGGCATGTCCGCCATCCGCCCAGGGTTCTGGCAAGCCGTGTAGCACATGGCCCGCTCACCCGCGAGCGCTTTTTTCAAACAGCCGAGCGAGTCAATTTTCCGCAGTTGTGCTTGCAGTCGCCCCAGATCGTCATCCGGAACCGGCGATTCCTTCACCAATTGCTGCGCCTCCATGATGGGAACATTGAGAACCGCGGTCCGGACCAGCTCCGAGATGAGCAGCGGCTCCTGTTCGAGGGAGCTGGCCAGTGCCATCTGGGCAATGATGGAGTTGACCGCTTCCGCAATTTCCCCCTTGTGCCGATGGACATGGAACTGCAACGAGAGAGACCGGCTCCCTCCCCGCACCCGCTGCGTGTTCGGCAAGAGCGTGGCGGTGCCAGGAGTGAAGTCGACGGGAAACCGGGCGGTTCCATTGCGGCGGGCAAATTCGTGAAACGTATCGAGGGCCTGCTGTTGACCCGCCAGGTATTTTTCAACCTCGGCAATTTGTCCCCACGCCTGGCCTCGCGGCGGCGGCACGGCCCCTTGCCCCACAATCGGCAGCGCCGGAACTGTGGGCGCTTTCGTGGCGGCTTCGCAGATGGCCAGTGCCGCCATCAACTCCTTGGTCATGTCCGGCCGCCCTTGGGCCGGTACGTAAAAATCGTTGAGTTCTGACGTCGTCAGCGGCTCCCCCCGCGCCCTCACCCGCTTGATGGCAGCATTCAGCTTTGCCGCCGCCTGCCGGTTCGACGCCATCCACGGAATGGCCACCGCGGCCACCACCGTGAGCAGCGCCATCCCCAGGCAGCCCAGTACCAGGCGGCCGGAAGAGATTTTGGGCTTGGTGAGAAGTGGAAATTCCGGGTTTTCAGTGGCCGTAATGGACATGGTAGACCTGCAAAGCTGCGAATTCTGTCCATCCAGATTGTAGTCGCCTTCGTGCCGGCAATCTTCCGAGAGGTTGTCCAACGGAACACGCGTGCATTTCGCTATCGCTCAGGCACCCTACAGACTCTCTTTTTGCCCTAGGCCCTTACGCCGTCACACCTTACAATCCACAGCCCACGGCTGGAAACCGTTGGAGTTCCGCCTTCAGGCGGTCTTTGGAAACCGCCTGAAGGCGGGACTCCAGCAATGCACCGTGCCCAAGGAGGGGCGAGCATGGCCAGACTTCGGCTGACTTACCTGGTGTTCGCAGCGCTCGCCCTCATCCTGGCAGCGGTCCATGAAGCTTGCGCTCAGCCCGCGGCTTCGCCTCCGCAGATGCTCGCGGATGCCGAGTTGACGAGCGTTTGTTTCGTTAACGCGGATTTGGGATGGGCGGTAGGAGACCGCGGAGCTATCTGGCACACGCTCGATGGCGGCCGCAATTGGCAGACGCAGCGGTCCCCCGCGACTTGCCGATTGGAGACCGTGCAGTTTCTCGATGCGGAAAACGGTTGGGCGGTGGGAGGCTGGACGCATCCCTATACGCATCAAACCAGCGGCATCGTGCTCCGCACGCGCGACGGCGGCAAGAACTGGCAAATCATTCCCGACCTCACGCTCCCCGCCCTCAAGGTGGCTCGCTTCTTCGACCACAAGCGGGGCTGGGCGGCGGGAGATGGCTCCAGCCTGTATCCCGGCGGCGTGTTCCGCACCGAGGACGGCGGCCGCACCTGGATACCGATTGCCAAGGGACGCACGCTCGGCTGGACGGCGGCGGATTTTCGTAACGGCGACCGCTATGAACGCGGGGGTGTCGTGGCCGGGCGTGGCGGAGAAGTGGCCATCGCCAGCATGGTGGAGCTCAAGCCAGCGCGCACGAACGATCTTGGGACGCGTTACCTGCGGCGGCTCGTGCTGGCGGGTGAATCCGGCGGCTGGCTGGTAGGAGACGGAGCCCTGGCTCTGACGACGAAGGACGGCGGCTTCACCTGGAGCACGCCGCCATCGCCGCTGCCGGAAGCGGCCCGCGATTTCGATTTTCGCGCCGTAGCCGTGCATGGCACCCACTGCTGGATTGCGGGCAACCCCGGCAGTTGCATCTTCCATTCGCACGACGGGGGCCAGACCTGGCAAACGTACCGCACCGAGCAGAGCCTGCCGCTCCGCTCGCTCACCTTCCTGGACGAGAACCGTGGCTGGGCAGTCGGTTCGCTCGGCACCATCCTGGCGACGCGCGACGGCGGACGCACCTGGCGCGAACAGCATCGCGGCGGCACCCGGGTGGCAGTGCTCGGCATCTTCAGCGAGCCGGGCCGCGTGCCGCTGGAAGTCTTCGCCCAGCAGTCCGGCAACGAAGCTTACCTCGGCGCGGTCGAAATCATCAGCCGTTTCGATGAAGACGCCACCAGCCGCGAGGCGTCCCTTCCCGAGCGGACGCACGAGGCGCTGCTGGCTGTCGGCGGCTCGCAAGTGGATACGGCGTGGCGGTTCCCGCTGCGGCCGGCGGAAATCGCCCGCTCCTCCGAGGCCATTTTGAAATCCTGGAACGATGCGAACGACGGCAAGTCCGCGGAGCTGCTGGAAGAGCATCTGGTCCGCCGCATCCGCACCTGGCGGCCGGACGTAATCCTCACGGAGGACCTGAGCCCGCGCGGCGAAAATCCGCTGGCCCATCTCACCAACCAGATTGTGCTCGCCGCGACCGAAAAAGCCGCCGACGCCACCGCCTATTCCGACCAGCTCACGCTCCTGGGACTGGAAGCCTGGCGGGTGAAGAAAGTGTTTGCCGTGCAGGACGGCGATAAACAAGGAACCGTGAATATCACGCCAGGCCAGTGGGCACCACGGACCGGTCGCTCGCTGGCGGAGTCCGCCGAGCAAGGGCGGTCGCTCTTGGGAAAAGAGATTGAGACTTCGCCGCGGAACATTGGCCTTTCGCTTCTCGTCGATCATTTGCCTCAGCAGACTGGGCGGCGAGATGTTCTCTCCGGCATCGCGCTGCTCCCCGGCGGCGAAGCGCGGAGGGAACTCTGCGATCCTCCCGGCGGCGATTTGAGTACGCTCTTCAAAGCTGCCGAGAAGCGGAACAACGTGATGCAGCTCATCGGCCGGCTGGACGAGGATTCATCGCAGGGAGCTTCGTGGCTGGCACAAGTGGATGACTTGACGAAAGGGCTGGGGGACCGCGGAGCGGGGGAGATTCTGTATCAACTGGCCACGCGCTATCAGGCCGCGGGAAAATCCGAATACGCCGCCCAGTTACACAGCGTGCTGCTGACCAAGCATCCGCAGCATCCGCTGGCCGATGCGTCGGCTCTCTGGCTGGTGCAATATTACGCCAGCAGCGAAGCGGGCTGGCGGCAGCGGGGAGCAACGCGGTTCAGCGTCGGCCTCGCCACGGCGGAGCTGCCGCTGGAAGGAAAACAACAGGCGAGCGGGGGGCGTAAGCCCCTTGATACTTCAGCTCGCAACAAGGCAATCTTTCCCGAGGACCAGTCCGAGGCCATCGATGTCGAAGATGTCAATGCTCGCGGCCAGGGGGTCGAGTCCGTGAAGACCGCCGCGCCGGGCATGAATTCCGAGGAGCGGGCCGGCCAGGCGATTGCCCTCGCCAAGACCATCGAAAAGACCCGGCCGCGCCTGTATTCCGACCCAGCCTTCCGCTTCGCGCTCGCCACGGCCCATCGGCAGCATGGCCAGCCGCGAAACGCCGAAAAACTGATGACGGCGCTCGCGGCAGCGGGGCTGGATGATGCTTGGACCGCGTGCGCCACGGCGGAGCAATGGCTGGCGCATCCCACGCCAGCGAACCCCAAGAAGCTGCTCCCCTGCCTGACTGCCGGCAGCCGCCCGCAGCTCGACGGCAAATTGAACGACCCGGTCTGGCGGCAAGTGAAGAGCGTGAGCCTGCAGAGCCCGCGCAAGGATGACGCCGATTGGCCCGCCGTTGTCGTCACCGCGTTCGACAAAGAGTTCCTCTACATCGGCGCGAGCTGCCGCAAGCCGAAGGGCGCGGTCTACACTGCCGATGCCCAGCCGCGAAAGCACGACGCCTACCTCGCCGCGCACGACCGCGTGGAGATCTGCCTGGACATCGACCGCGACTACGGCAGCTACTGGAAGCTCGCCGTCGATAGCCGCGGCTGCACGGCCGAAAGCTGCTTTGGGGATGCGACCTGGAACCCCACCTGGTACGTGGCCAGCGGCGGCGACGCCCAGTTTTGGACCTTTGAAGCCGCCATTCCACTCGCCGAGCTCATCCCCAAGGCACCGCGGGTCAGCGACGTCTGGTCCATCGGCATTCAGCGGATCATCCCCAACATCGGCCAGCAATCTTTCACCCAACCCGCGAGCATACCGGAGCGCGGGGAGGCGTTTGGGCTGATGGTGTTTGAATAGTAGTCCGCTCACTCCGTGAGCGGACATGCCCGCACACGGAGTGTGCGGGCTACGAAGGCCAAGCCATGAATCACTTCAACCCCCGGCTCGTTGACGATACTCCGTTGTTCCGCGCGCGGGCGAGTGACTTTTCCATGCGGAACTCGCGGTTCCTGGGGGAGCTTTCCCTCGCCGCTTATGAAACCAACGAGACGAAGCTGCGGAGCGAGCTGGCGAATCTGGATTTGACCGACTGCCGCCTGATTGAGGATCTGGAAACGGATACGCAGGCACTAGTGGGTTGTACTCGGCAAGCCATCGTCGTCGCCTTTCGCGGCACCGAGCCCACGAAGCTCAAGGATCTGCTGACGGACATCGAGCTGACGATGGTCCCCGGGCCGCTGGGCAAGGTACACGAGGGCTTTTGGGAATCGCTCGAAGGGATTTGGGACAAGCTGCAGCGCGCCATCGCTATCCGGCAGGAAGGCAAGCGAGCGATTTGGTTTACCGGCCACAGCCTGGGCGGGGCTCTCGCCCAGCTCACGGTCGCCCGCCTGATTCAGATGGGCCGCCCCGCGCAAGGTCTGTATACCTATGGAGCGCCGCGCTGCGGCGACATGCGGTTCGCCAGCCAGTTCGACCGCCTGGCCAGCAAAAGCACGTTCCGCGTGGTGAACGAAGCCGATATCATCCCCGACGTAGCCCCCAAGTTCCTTGGCTTTGAACATTGCGGCCGGTATTGCGAGCTCGATGAGCGCGGACGACTGCTCATTGACACTCCGCAGCGACAAGGCCTGCTGCACTGGCTGGAAGAGACGCTGGAACTCCTGTTCGACTGCGAAGATGATCACTCCTTGGCCAAGGGCTATCTGCCCAAACTGAGCGCCCTCGTCCCTTGGAACAAAGTGTCGTCGCCCACCATTCGCCGCGCGGCGTGATGCCCTGTTCGGCGCGGGTCTCTGACCCCGCCGAAACGCCTGACCGCAGGTCTCCACTGCGGGCATCCCGGAGACCTTCGGTCAATCGTGTGGGCGGGGTCGAGAGACCCTCGCCCAACTCTAGCTACTTACTCCTACTCCGACGACGCCACGGGCGAAGAAACCAGCGGCACAATTCAATGAGACGCCAAGTTCAGCGCGGGTCGTAGGGGCGGTCAAGGCAGCCGAAGAGGATAACCGCGGAGGACGCCGAGGTGCGCGGAGAGGATGCATAGCTCACAACCCCTCTCACCACAATCTTCGTCTTTCCTCTGCGCCCCTCGGCGTCCTCCGCGGTTATCCCTTTGCATTTTGCTTCGCTGGAAGCGACCGGCATGATGCCTGCGTCGCGGTCATTCCCAGTAAGTAGCGTTGTGCGTCCAGAACCACGCTATCTCCCGCCTCGTAATATCTCCCTGACCGCGAGTCTCTGGCACTCTACAATGGCGGCACTATGCCCAGCCCTAAACCGCTCCAGCCGCGGCAGCTCGATGATCCGCCGAAGAAGCCCGGACGATCCTTCCTCTCGCTCACGCCGGGCAAAGTGCGGCTGGGATTTGTCGTCGCCGCGCTCCTCACTTGCATCGGCCTGTTCCTATTTCCCCGGAAGGATCTGGCGGAGATCGCCCGGCTCAAGGAAAAGGCCATCGGACTGGCGGAAAATTGGGAGTCGGCTGAGGCGGACGAAGTGCTGTTGCAGCTCGACAAGCTGGTCCCGAATGATCCCTTTATCCTCCGCAATCTGGCGGTCGTGCGGCTCAATCGGTTCGACCGGCAGAACGACGAGCAAGGCCCAGAGAACCCGGATCTGCCCCAGCAACCGCCGCTTCCGCCGGAGCAGCTTGCCGCCGCTATCCATGCGCTGCTCCAAGCCGAGCCGAACGACCCTGTCAGCCATATTCTGGCGTCGCGGGCAGCCAGGCTCTTGCGCGATCGGAGAATTGAGATTGAGCCGCCACTGCCGGAGCCGTTCGCCTCGCTGAGCCGCGCCCGTGAGCTGGCGCCCAGCGACCCGGCGATTCTCCTGGAGATGCACGAGCGGGCGCAGGAACCCGCCTATCGCAAGGATGAGAAAGCCAAATTGGCCGGTCGGGCCGCGCTCGCCCAAGCGCATCAGGCGGTCCCGGAAAACCTGGCGATTCTCACCATGCTGCTGCGAGAGCAGGCAAGTCCCAAGGCTCCCGACCCCGCGATTGTGGAAACGCTGGCGAGAGCGGAGGCGACGTTGCGGCCGGTCAGCATGATCATGCTGCAGCGGTCCGAAGGAAAGACGGACGTGGAGAAGATGCGGCAGGAAGCGTTGGCAGCCGCCAGACGGAAGGACTGGCCGCTGGTTTATCAGAAAACGTTCGGCATCCGCGAAGCGGCCAAACCGCTGCTCATCACCCGCAGCGATCTGGGCCGAGTCGAGCTGGCGACCCTGGAATACTTGAGGCGTGACTTGGACTCCAAATATCGCGCTCCCCCGCCGGCAGCTCCCGCTTCCATCCCCGTAAAATTCGTCCCGGCGTCGGCGGAGCAAGCGCTGCCGGTGGTGAAAGGGGTCAAGGACATCAAGCTGTTTGACGTGGACCTGGATGGGCGGCTGGATTTGGTCGTGCTGCACGGCCTCCAGCTCAGCGTTTTTCGACGCGGGGCCAGGGACGAAAACTGGGGGAGCGAATTGACCGTGAGCCTCCCCCACGGCATGGAGCATCTCCTCGTCGGAGATCTGGATCGGGACATCGCCAAGCTGCCCGCTTCCGCTGCGGAGAAAGAGGAGAGTCTGCCCGGCGACTATAAAGCTTCGCAGCAGTTTGAGCTGGCGTTTCCCGATTTTATCGTCTACGGCTCAGGGGGGCTGGCGCTGGTCCGCAATATCCAGCCGGCGCAGGCGGCCGCGCTGAATCAGGCGGGGCTCATCGACCGCAAACTGGAGCTCGTCATGATTGACGAGCCTAAGGTTCCGCAAAAAATCACCGCTCTCCTGGCGATCGACTTCGACCACGATCAGGATTTGGACCTGGCATTCGCCACAGAGGATAGCGGCGTGTATCTGTGGCGCTCGCTCGGCAACGCCACTTTCCAGTACATGGATTTCAGTGCTATCTCCCAACTGCCTCCCAAGGGCAATGTTTTCACGTCGATGGTTCAGGTCGATTGGGACCGGGATCTGGATTACGACATTCTCCTGTGCGGAGCCGGCGCAGGGGGCAAGGCCGGACCGCTGGGGTATCTCGAAAACCTGCGCCACGGGCAGATGCGCTGGCTGCCGCTGGACAAGAACATGCAGTCGCTGGCGGGAAGCGAATCGCTGGCGGTGGCGGAGCTGGATGGCAACATCTCCTGGGACTTGATTGGCGCGGCGAAGCAAGGGACTCGCGTCGTTCTCACGCAAACGCCCGCGGCTGGGAAGGTGAATTACATCCAAGACATTAGCGTCGATACGCAAATCGCCGGCCACGTCGAAACCTGGGACTACGACAACGACAGCTATACCGATCTGCTTGTCTGGAACACCCGCCAGCCGTACGTGTATCGCGGGTTGCCGCGGGGCCAGTTCGCCGCGGCCGAACTGGGACTGCCGATAGGACTGAGCGGCGGGCTGGTTGCGCTCGATTACGGAGACATCGACGGCGATGGCGACCTGGACCTGGTGCTGGCCGAGCCGGACCTGCTGCATCTCCATGTGAACGAGGGGGGAAATCAGAACAACTGGTCGGGCATTCGCCTCGCCGGCTACGTCAACGATCAGGCCATCGGCACCAACAACACAGCGCTCGGAACGACTGTGGAAACATTCTTCCCCGGACGCTATACCGCCCAGGTCATCACCCGCCAGCCGGTGCATATCGGCTTGGGGAAGGAAAAAGGGGCCAGCCTGGTTCGCTTTCTGTTCTCGAACGGGGTGCCGCAGGCTTCCCGCTTCTCGGGCGGCAATCAGCGCTACGCCGAACGGCAGAAGCTCCACGGCTCCTGCCCATTCATCTACACCTGGACTGGGGAGAAGTTCGAGTTCTTCACCGATTGTCTGTGGGCTGCACCGATTGGCCTCCAAGTGGCCGAAGGAAAAATGGCGCCGTCGCGGGCCTGGGAATATCTGTTGATTCCGGGAGACCGCCTTCAGGAACATAACGGCACTTATGACCTGCAAATCACCGAAGAACTCTGGGAAGCCGGCTACTTCGACCGGGTGCAGCTCATCGCAGTCGACCACCCGGCCGATTTCGACATCTACTCCAACGAAAAGGTCGGCCCGCCGGACATCGCCGGCAAGAAAATCCACACGGTTCGCCAACCGCGAAAACCAATCTCCGCCAAGGACCAGCGCGGCCGCGACGTACTGCCACTCGTTGCCGAGCGCGACGGCAAGTTTGTCCAGCTCTTTGACAAGCGAATCTGGCAGGGGCTGGTGGAGGAGCATTATCTGGAACTGGATTTGGGGAAGTTGGTCAGCAAACCCAACCATCTCACCCTCTTCCTCACCGGTTGGATTTATCCCACCAACACCTCCATCAATGTAAACCTCTCCCAGCGAACCGACCTGGCGTATCCCAAGCTGCCGTCGCTGTGGGTGCCGGATGGCAGCGGCGGGTGGAAACTCGCGCAGGGATTCATGGGCTTCCCCGGCGGCAAGACCAAAACGATGGCGGTGGAAATCGACCCTGCCGTCTTTCCTCCCGGCGATTACCGCGTCCGCATGGTCACCTCCGCGGAAATCTACTGGGACGATGTCTTCTTCACTGTCGATGAGCCGGCGGCTGAGATAACCGAGACGCCCCTGGAGCTGGCCTCGGCCCACCTCCACTACCGCGGCTTCTCCCGCGAGTTGCCGCGAGAGGCCAGCGCCCCACAGCTCTATGATTACTCCCAGGTCAACAAGGCCCCCATGTGGGCCCCCATGCAAGGCAAATTCACCCGTTACGGCGACGTCCGCGAACTGCTGTCCGAAACCGACGACTGCATGGTGATCCTCGGCTCCGGCGACGAAATGACCGTCCGCTTCCACGCGCCGCAAAAGCCCCTCCCCGCCGGCTGGAAGCGAGACTTCCTGCTGTACAGCGTCGGCTGGGATAAAGACTGCGACATGAACACCATCCACGGCACCACCACCGACCCGCTGCCGTACAACGCCATGCCGAGCTATCCCTACCCGCCGGACCAACCCTTTCCGCAGGACGAGAAGCACGAAGAATATCTGCGGAAGTGGCAAACGCGGGAACAGAGCTTCAAGGCGTTCTGGAAAATGTAGGCGGAACAGGCGTGGGATTCGCCTCATCTGCGCAAATCATCCCAATCTGCGGACCATTTGCCTTGAGATTGACATCCACATATTTTGCTGATTAACGCGAATCAAGGTCTCCCTCACTCCGGCCACTTTCCGTTCTCCATCGGCCGAAGGGCGAGCTTCGCCGGGTCAACCACCACGTGCTTCACCCGCTGCCGTTTCCAGGTGTAGGTGATGTGAACGAGGCCGTCCGCCGTCTGGATGATGGCGGGGTACGAATACTCGCCGGCGTCGTTTTCCAGCAAGGCGGCTGCCTGCCAGGTCTTGCCATCGCTGGAAGCGGCCAGGTTGAGCGGGCTGCGGCCGGTGGCGGTGTGGTTGTAGACGAGGAGATGCCGGCCATTCTTCAGGGTGACGGCATCGATGCCCGAGCCTGGATTGGGAAGCTCGGTCGGCTCCAGCGGCGACCAGGTGCGGCCGTCATCGGCGGACTCGGCACGCAAGATGGACCGCACCGACTTCGGGCGGCAGAGAATGATGAGGCTCTTCTCCTGCCGCAGGATTGTCGGCTGGATGGCGGCGACGGATTTGCCGTCGCACAGCGGCTCGGTTCGCTGCCAGGATTTTCCCGCGTCCTTGGTCCACTCCATATGCACGCGCCAGCCTTTGTCTTCGGTGCTGGAGCCGCAGAGCAGCCGCCCATCGGCCAGCGGGATGGGTTTGTTTTTGATGGGTCCGGCGATGTTATCCGGCAGACGTGTGGGCTGGCTCCACGACTTGCCGCCGTCCGCGGACTTGATGCTCATTCCCCACCACGAGCTGGGGCTTGGGCCAACTTTGTAGAAGAGCAGCAGCGGCCCCTCGGGCATCGGAAAGAGCACGGGGTTCCAGCAGGGATACCGAACCGTGTCCGACTCTTTGCCGGTCGCCACCTCTTGCACTTCGCTCCAGCCCTCCTTGCCGCGGCGGGAAATCCAAATTCCCACGTCCTTGTTCTTTTCCGCGGTGCCGCCGAACCAGGCAGCGACAAGCCCCTCGCTCGTCTCGGCAATCGTGGAAGCGTGACACTCCGGGAAGGAGGCCTTCTCGTAGATGAACTCGCTGCTCAGGACGCCCGGTTCCGCGCCGCTGGCAGCACCGGTAGCGAACCAGCCAAGGAGGGCCGTGATGCACAAGATTGTGTTTGGACGCGAGTTCATGCGAGGGACGCTCCTGATTTTGTGGGCAGGCTGGAAGCCTACTCCACCTGCTTCGCAGCGTCTACCATCCACCTTTCCGAGGTAGTCCTTGTGAGAGATTTCACAAGCCAGTACTTTTTCTTCCTTTTGGGGTTGAATTTTGTTGACGGCAGCGTTCAAGAGGTTCTAATCTAGAAGTTCGCCGCGTCGCCGCGAACGAATCTAGTTCGCGGTCTTGGAACAGAGAGAGCGTTTCCTAGTCACAGCCGGTTCTTAGGCGGAGGGATGTCTCATGCAGGTGCGCGAAATATTGAGCGACAAGGGGCGCACGGTCTATACGTGCGGCCCCAATGATTCGCTGGCCGACGTGGTCGAGCTGCTGGTGGGCTACAACTGCGGCTCGCTGGTCGTGAGCGAGAATGGGGATATGGTG
Source organism: Pirellulaceae bacterium (assembly GCA_046593355.1). Taxonomy (GTDB): domain Bacteria; phylum Planctomycetota; class Planctomycetia; order Pirellulales; family Pirellulaceae; genus SXOA01. The sequence goes on from JBKJNY010000044.1 coordinate 145,111, forward strand.
GGCATCATTACGGAGCGGGACATCCTGCGGGCTTGCGCCCTGACGCGCCAGTCGCTGGCAGTCCTGAGCGTGCGCGACCGGATGACTCGCTGCCCGGTCACGGCCACTCCCGATGACGAGATTGCCGATACGATGGGCGCGATGACGGAACACCGCATCCGGCACCTGCCCGTCATTGACGGCGGGCGGCTCGTCGGTGTTGTCTCCATCGGCGACGTGGTGAAGGCGCAGCACAACGAACTGTGCCGGGAAAATCACTACCTTAAGAGCTATATCTTGGGCTAAGCTCGCCGACGAAAAAACCCAATTGCGTGTGGAAAAATGGGTGGCACGCCCACGCAGAGCCGTGGACGTGGCACCCCGCCGCTTAGAACTTCATATCCACGGTCATGGAATCCGCCCGATGGCCCATGCGGCTGAAGTTGTTGCGGTTCATCACATAGGGCATAAACTTGACGCTTCCATCGGCGAAAACGCAGTTCATTCCGGAGGAGTGTGCGGAACCAAAGTGGTATCCGATGTTGCCCACGGTGCCGCTATTCTGATCTGTCTGGGCGCGGCTGTCCTGGCCGAACGGGGCCGAACTGAGCCGCATGATGTCGGGACTCCAACCGTCCGTCCAGCCCCGATCGTCGTGAAAGGGTCCGGCTTTGTACTCGGTGGGAATCAGCCGCTTTTCGGCAATCATCACGGTATTGCTGGTGCCGTCCCTGATGTGGGTGAGTTTGATCGGGTCGGTGCCGCCCACGCCGGCTCCCGTGCCGCCGTTGGCGGCAAAGTTCCAATTGGTGCGAACAATGACCCCCGAATACGTCTGGCCGGTGGCGGAGCCGATGTTAATGGAGTTGCCGGGGAACAGCGTGGCATATTGGCTGGCATCGGTGTCGGTAAGATTCAAGTCGTTCGAGGGGGTGCAGGCCGCGTAGTCAATCAAAACCCGGCCGAGATACCTGGCGTTTTGCCGGCGGGTCGGACAAAAGTACATTTCCATGGGTGAGCCCATGATGAGCAATTGCGTTTCGGCGTCATTGGCCCCGCGCTGGCTGCGGACATTGGTGTTTTCGAAGAAGGGCAGTATCTGGAATGGCCAACCCGCCCCTTGCTTGTCCGGGCCATAAATAGTGCCGTAGCTGGTCTGATAATTGGGGAGGTACGGGTCCGGCATGTCCCCCCCCGTGGGCAGTACCTTCAGCGAGTTTTCGTGCAGATGGATGGCCTTGGCGATCTGAGCCAGGTTGTTGCTGCACTGGGTGCGGCGCGCCGACTCGCGGGCGAACTGCACCGCCGGCAGCAGCAGGGCCACCAGGATGCCGATGATGGCGATGACCACCAGCAGTTCAACGAGCGTAAACGCTCGCCGGCGGGAAAAAACGCGGGGAACAATGACCATGCGAACCTCCCAACAAAACTAATGAAGGAAAAATAATGGCGCGCTCATGCGCTCCGAAATTCGCAAATTCAATTCGGTCAATCGAACCGTCGCCTGTTCTTCTTAGCGGGCGTCGGGAACCATTCTGCGGAAGGCAGCGTCGTCGACTCCCTCAACGGCTCCCAACGCGCTGGCCACGAACCGCTTTCCGCCGGATCCTTCCTTCTCGTACGCCACTACCGGTGCCCCGCCTGGACCGGGACTCTTGGACATGGCTCCGTAATAAATGACATAGGGTTTGTTGTCTCGAGGCGAAATCAGTAGCTTGTCAATGTCCGTGATTTTGAACTCAACTTTGAGCCTCTCCGCGTTTTTCGATTCCTTCAGAAACGCTTTGAACTCCGCTTCTCCGCCCGGAGGTCTTCCCGCGTGCTGATTCACAAAGTCCCCATAGAATTTCACCAGCGGCTTGAGAGGAGAAGCTTCCTGCGCCTGGTTGGAACGACCGCGGCCGCCGCAGCCGCATACCGCGCCGAGCAAAGCCAGGGTGATTACCCTTCTGGTATTGTTCGCAAATTGCACAGCGCGTCTCGATGAGAAGCCTGTGAAAACCTTCCGCCACCTAATCTCATCAAGATATCCGACCGGGCATCAAGTTACGAGGCGCTGGGCAAAAAAAGTTCTGCGAGCGCGGGCGTCCGAACGATACTTTAGAATGGTGTAACAGGTTATTTCGGGGGGGCTAAAACTCTCCTGGCAAGCCGCATGGGAAGTTTGGGGTTCCCGCGGGCAAGGAACGGCGGCCTGCGGCAACGTTTCCTGGCAGTGAACAAAGAGTGTCTTGGCAGCGGGGCGGGGGCTTGCCGCGCCTGCTACAATGAGCCGCGCGCCACCCAAGGCGATACCAGCTTGCTGCGCCCTTGATGTCAATCATCATGGGCATCGTGAAGAATAGTCCACATAGTCCCATGGATACGTTATTCCATGTTTCACTCTCTAGAAACTCGTTCCGCCGCGGTCCTGCTCCTCGCGCTCCTGGCCAGCTTGACTTCGGCCAGTGCCCAGGAGAAAGGCCAGGCCCAGCCGCCCAGCGGCGTCGTTTATTTATCCAACGTGGAGTACGGCAAAGGAGGCGATCAGCCGTTGACCTTGCATCTGGCGATGCCGGAGAAGCTGGACAAGCCGGCCCCTTGTCTCGTCGTCATTCATGGCGGAGCCTGGCGCGCCGGAGACAAATCGCAGCACACGGCGCAGATTTTCGATTTCGCGAAAAAGGGATACGTCTCGGTCAGCGTCGGCTATCGGTTTTGTCCCCAGCACACTTTTCCATCGCAAGTCGAGGACGTGAAATGCGCCGTCCGCTTCCTGCGGGGGAATGCCGAGAAATACCACATCGACCCCGACCGCTTGGGCGCAATCGGCTTTTCCGCCGGCGCTCATCTCTCGATGCTGCTGGGAGTGATGGGAAAGGAAGACGGCTTGGAGGGGAGCGGGGGACATCCCGATCTGTCCAGCAAAGTGCAGGCGGTGGTGGCCTTTTTCGGCCCGACGGATTTCAACGCGGACGACATTCCCGTGGTGAGCGTGGGGCTGCTCAATGACTTCGTCGGTGTGAAGAAGGAGGACGACAAAGGAGAGCGGAGGAGAGCTTCCCCGATCAGCTACGTCACCAAGGACGACGCTCCGCTCTTGATCTTCCAAGGAACCAAAGACCCGCTCGTGCCTCATACCCAGGCCTACAAAATGGCCGATGCCATGACCGCCGCCGGCGTCTCCGGCCGCGTGGAATTGCTCGTCGGCGCTGGCCACGGCTGGGGCGGGAAAGATGTGCAACGGAGCTTTGCTCAGACGCTCGAGTTTTTTGGCGAGCAGCTCAAGCACAAATAGCCGGATGGGTTTTATCAAAGAGTTCGTTATGCGCGATTCAATTCCCTCCGCTCCGCAGTCCACAAACAGCGAATTTTTGGCGATAATCCGCGGCACAGGGGGCGCGCTGGCCGGGGCCGCGATTGGTCTTGCCGCCTTCACGCTCTTGCTCAAGTACGTGGGCATCTATGCCATGGCGATTCCCGGCGCGCTGGTCGGCGTGGTATGCGGCTACTGCCTCAACCGCCGCTCGCTCATTCTGGGCATCGTGTGCGCCGGCATGGGGGCGGCCAACATGATTGTTTCGGAATGGTGGAATTTTCCCTTTATCAAAGACGAGAGTTTGGGATTCTTTCTCCAAAACCTTGGTGAGCTCGAGTGGCACTTCTGGCTGAGTCTTCTCCTCGGTGGCGGGCTAGCATTCTGGTTCGGTCAAGGAAACGAGCGAACCACTTCCCGCGGCGATTCGTAATTTGGACCACGGCACTCCCTGATGCGTGCGGCTGGTTAATTAGCCATGAAGAGTGCCTGAGGGGCTCTCGGATGCTCGACAGCAGCCTCCGAACCCATTAAGCTTTTCTGATAGTTCGGTCCGTATCCCTGGTCACCCTGTAGGAGCCTTATTATGAAGAAGTTTGTGGCATGTGTTGCAGCAGTCCTGCTGTGCGGTTCCGCCGTCATCGCGGCCGAGCTGAAGTCGGGCCTGGAAGTTGGCGAAGGCGTCAATGCGTTCTACGTTCAGGACGTGACCGGCCCTTCGGCCGGCAAGGATCCGCTCTGCTACCGCTGCCAGTACGGCAAGCGGCCCGTGGTCGCCATCTTCACCCGCAAGCTGGATGACAAGGTCGCCGCCCTGGTGAAGGAAATCGACGCCAAGGTCGCCAAGAACAGCGACAAAAAGATGGCCGCCTTCGTGGTCGTCCTCTCGGATGATCCGGCCGCCAACGAAGCCAAGCTCAAAGAGCTGGCCAAGAAGGAAGGGATCAAGATCCCGCTGACCACGTTCGAAAACGCCGCCGGGCCGGAAGACTACAAGATTTCCAAGGATGCGGAAGTCACCGTGCTGGAATGGGTCAACAGCAAGGTCGTGGTAAACCACTCCTTCGCCGCTGGCAAGCTCAACGAAGCCGGCATCAAGGCCGTCATCAAAGACACCGCCAAGATCCTCGAATAAGTTCCGGCTAATCCGTTACCGAAGAATTTTCCAGCCCGCTGGGGAGCAATCCCAGCGGGCTGGTTCGTTTCTTGACACCAGCCTGAAGCGCCAGCGAAGGACAGCGCGGCAGACGGAAACGCTACTATTCCTTCGCGGCCGGCGGCTGGCCATAGACCAGCTTTTTCTCTTTCCACTGGGCTTCCAGCTTGGCGTGCAGCTTGTTCCAGGCTCCTTCCATCAGGGGCACATGACAGCCCCCTTTCCCCTTGCACTCATTCTCGCCGGCATTCGCCCCGCAGCCGCCGAGCCCCTTGCACTCATTCTTTCCACCGCAGGAACTCTCTTTGGCCGTCGCACAGGCCCCCTGGCCGCGGCAAGTATTCTCGCCTCCCTTCCCTTTTCCTTTGCAATCGTTGAGTCCGCGGCAGAGATGCACTTCCGCCGCCGCGGTCGCTGCGGTGTTCGCGGCCGGCTTGTTTCCCCCGCACCCGGCGAGAGTCCCTGCGGCGATGCCACCCAGGGCGGCAGCGGTCAATTGATTGAATGTCCGGCGGTCGATTTCAAGATTGGGCACGAGAGATTCTCCGTAAGTGGGTGATGTTAGCGGTCATTGTACCGGCGCGGCACGCAGCGAGAAGCCGTTTCACCTAAAATGAAGCCATCATGCCCGTTCCCAGCTTTTTCATCGTCGGCGCGCCCAAATGCGGAACGACTTCGCTCAACGACTACTTGCGGCAGCACCCAGGGATTTTCATACCGGAGCGGAAGGAGCTGCACCACTTCGGCAGCGACCTGCGATTCTTCAAATCCGAGCGGCCGACGCGCGGCGAATACCTGGCCGACTTTGCCCCTGCCCAGCCCGGCCAAATCGCGGGGGAAGCTTCCGTCTGGTATCTCTTCTCGCAGTTGGCGGCGCAGGAAATTCACGACTTCTGCCCCGTGGCGAAAATCATCATCATGCTGAGAAGTCCGGCGGACATGCTGCACTCGCTCCACAGCCAGTTTCTCTTCGAGAGCAACGAGAACCTCGCCGACTTCGCTGCCGCCTTAGCCGCGGAAGAAGACCGCAGCCAAGGCCGCCGTCTTCCGCCAGGCTCGAATTACCGCGAAGGGCTGCTTTATCGCCGCGTCGCCCGTTTCGCCGAACAGGTCCGCCGTTATCTCGATGTCTTCCCCCGCAAGCAAGTGTACATCATCGACTTCGAGGACTTCTCGCGCGATACGCCGCGGGTCTTTGCCGAAGTGCTCCGGTTCCTTGGCGTTGACCCTTCCTTCCGCTGTGAGTTTGAAATCCGCAACCCCAACAAGCAGATTCATAGCCGGCCGCTCCATAACTTTCTCAATAACCCCGGTGCCTTCGCCATCCTGCTCAGTCGTCTCATCCCTCAATCCCTCCGCCGCTCCCTCATCAGCCGCCTCAAAAGAGCTAACTCACCCGCCGCACCCCGCGAGCCTCTGTCCGCCGAGCTCCGCGCTCAACTCAACCGCGAATTCGCTCCGGAGATTGAGCGATTGGGCAAGCTGGTGGGGAGGGATTTTTCCAAGTGGCTGGCTTGAGAGCGGGGCGGAATGGCTCATAGAGGGAAGGAGCTTTCCTTCGCTGGCGCTTCAGGCTTTTGTCGAGTGAGGCAAAAGCGTGAGCTGGACGGTGCGGACGAAGCCTTTGAGGGTGCCGAAGGTAGCGGCGACGGCGCTCGGTTCGTAGCCGCAGTGGACCATGCAGTCGCGGCATTTGGGGTTGCCGCTGGCCTGGCCGTAGGCGTCCCAGTCGGTGGTTTCCATCAATTCGCGGAAAGTTTTGGCATAGCCTTCCGCCAGGAGGTAGCAGGGCTTCTGCCAGCCGAAGAGGTTGTAGGTGGGGCTGCCCCACGGCGTGCATTGCAGGTCGTAGCGGCCTTGGAGGAATTCCAGGAACAGCGGCGTCTGGTTGAATTGCCAGGTTCGCTTGGCCCGGCCGAGCATTCGGCGGAAGAGGCTCATGGTTTCTTCGCGGCGGAGGAAATGGTCCTGGTCGGGGGCCTTCTCGTAGGAGTAGCCGGGGCTGACCATCATCCCTTCGACGCCGAGGGCCATCATCTCGTCGAAGAAGGGGCGGATGCGATCGGGGTCGGTCCCCGCGAAGAACGTGCTGTTCGTCGTCACCCGAAAGCCGCGAGCCCGGGCGGCGCGGATGGCCCGCACGGCGATGTCGAAGGTGCCATTGCGGCAGACGGCGTGGTCGTGCTCCTTTTTCGGGCCATCCATGTGGACGGAGAAGGAGAGGTACTTGCTGGGCTTGAATTTCGGCAGCGACTCTTCGAGCTTGAGGGCGTTGGTGCAGAGGTAGATGTATTTGCGGCGGGCGACGAGGCCGGCCGCGATCTGGTCCATCTGCGGATGCAAGAGCGGCTCGCCGCCGGGGATGGAGATGATGGGAGCGCCGCATTCGTCCGCCGCCGCGAAGCACTGCTCGGGGGTGAGGTGGCGGCGGAGGGTTTCCGCCGGGAACTGGATTTTTCCACAGCCGGCGCACGCCAGGTTGCAGCGAAAGAGCGGCTCCAGCATCAGCACCAGCGGATACCGCTTGACCCCCCGCAGCTTCTGCCGCAGGACGTAACTGGCGACGGTCCACATTTGGGAGAGGGGGACGGACATGAAAAATCCTAAATCCGAAACTCGAAGTTCGAAATTCGAATTTCGGATTTCGAATTTCGGATTTCTCGCTCCCACGTCGCCAATGCCAGCAGTGGGAAGTAGACGCGGTAGAGATGATACTTGAGATAGAAGACGCGGGGGAAGCCGGTGCCGGTGAATTCGAGCTCGTCCCAAGCGCCATCGGGACGCTGGGTGTCGAGCAGGTAACTCAGGCCACGGTCGACGGCCGGATGCCGAGCGAGGCCGGCGGCGATGAGGCCGAGTATCGCCCAAGCAGTTTGTGAGGCGGTCACAGGGCCTTGGCCGCGAAGCTCCGGGGCTTCATAGCTGTCCGCGGATTCCCCCCAGCCGCCGCAGGCCTGCTGATGGGCGAGGAGCCAGTTGGCCCCCTTCTGCATCGCGGGGTCGTCCTTGGGAACTTGCATCGCCGCCATACCGACGAGTGTCTGCCAGGTGCCGTAGATGTAGTTCACTCCCCAGCGGCCATACCAACTGCCGTCGGCTTCCTGGGTCTGACGGAGAAAGTGGAGGGCCTTTTCCATATTCGCGTCTCGGGGATTGGCTCCCCAAAGGGCCAACGATTCGAGCACGCGGCCGGTCAGGTCCGCCGTGCTGGGGTCAATCATCGCGTTGTGATCGGCGAACGGCACGCGGCACAGGAACTCGCTGTCGTTATCCCTGTCGAACGCTCCCCAGCCGCCGTCGCGGTTCTGCATGGCAAGCATCCAGCGAAGAGCGCGGGAGGAGGAAGTGTAGAGTGCAGAGTGCAGAGTGTAGAGTGAAGAACTCTTTTCCTTGCTTTGCTCGTCACTTTGCACTTTGCACTCTGCACTCTGCACTTCTTTCAGCGCGATCAGCACCATCGCCGTGTCGTCCACGTCGGGATAGAACTCGTTGTGATGTTCGAAATACCAGCCGCCGGGAGCCGCGGAAACGCGGTTGGCCCAGTCGCCGCTGCGCGTGACTTCTTTTTCCAGCAGCCAGTCCACTGCCTTGGCGGCTGGTTCGCTTTCGAGAGTGTGGCCGGCGACCGCGAGGGCGCGGAGGGCGATGGCTGTGTCCCAGACCGGGGAAAGGCAGGGCTGCACGCGGGCGGTAAATTTCTCTTCGATGACGAGAGCCCGCAGTTGCTCGTGGTTGTAGCGGACCTCGGCGCTGTCGTCCTCGTAGCCCAGACACTTGAGGGCGATGACGCTCCAAATGATGGGCGGGAAGATAGCGCCTAGGCCGTCGCTATGGGCGAAGCGGCTGGTCATCCATTCGGTGGCGGCGGCGAGGGCCCGTTTGCGAAGCGGCCGCCAGCGGCGTTTCTCCAACCACTTGATTCCCGAGTCCATCCGGCGGAAGAAGCGGTCCCAGGAGAACCAACCCAGCTCCTGCGAAAGCCCCGGGCAACGGAGTTGAGGCCAGTGGGCGGGTTCCTTGACAAACAGCTCGCGAATGCCGCGCTCGGGCGCGAGGGTGCGGGACGGACGATGGGCCCACATGATGGAGAGCGGGACCACAATCGTCCGCGACCAGGCGCTCATCCGGTAGATGTTGACGGGCGACCAATTGGGGAGCAGTACAAGCTCCGGGGGGACCGCGGGGCAATGGTCATAGGAAATCTGCCCGAGCAGCGCCAGATAGAACCGCGTGAAGCTGTTGACCGCATCGGCTCCGCCGGCCGCGCGGATGGCGCGGCGGGCCCGCTGCATATATTCGGACTCTGGATCGTGCCCGGTCAGCTTAAGGGCGAAGTAGGCTTTCACGCTGCCGCTGATGTCGAGCTTGCCGCCGGGATACATTCCCCAGCCGCCGGCGGGAAGCTGTTTCTCGACGATGTAGGCGGCCAGCTTCTTAGCGAGCGGAATTTCTTCTTGTCCCAGCCAGGCGAGCAGCAGGATGTATTCGCTTTCGAGGATAGTGTCCCCTTCTAGCTCGCCGCACCAATAGCCATCGGGATGCTGCCGGGAAAGAAGCCAGTCGCAGGTTCGCTCTTGACCCTCGGCGACGGCCTGAGCGAGTGCGCTATCGACCACCTCGCGGCGCTGTGTATTTGTCAGCGGGCTGCGCAGGTTGCCGCGAAAGTGGGGCGCGGGTACCGGTCTCTCTTCCATTCCTGCCATCCATGCATCCTTGTGGGCCAGCGGAACCTCCCTCTCCCTTGGGGAGAGGGCCGGGGTGAGGGTCTTGCAGCTCACCCGTCATTTGCTCGCTATCAAGCTGGACGTATAGGCCATGCCGTGCTGTCGAGCAAGGTCAATGGGAAGGGCGTACACCTCTGGCAATGCTGCTTTCTTCGGTGCGGAAAAATCTGGCGGAAAGTGGTCCGATGTAGTGTGAATTGTGTGCAGCCTCGGCTATTGTAGCGGCTTGACAGGCGTCTTGCACTTTACCCGATGCTTTCCACTTTTCAGCCGGCGCTTTTATGGCCATCGAATTTCCTTGCCCGCATTGCGCCCAGTTGCTTCGCGTGGGTGACGATAGCGCCGGCAAGACCGCGAAGTGCCCCAAGTGCAACGGCCTGGCAAGTATTCCCGCGGGGGACGCTGGTACGACGCCGGGATTCTCCGGCGGAACTCCCTTCGGCGCGCCGCTGCCGAGCAGCTATGGTCCGCCGACAACCGGTTCCTATGGCGAGGTGCCGGCTGCCAAGAATCCATTTTCCGATGCGGGCGCCGCGTCCAGTCCCTTTGGCAGCCAGCCCGGCTTCGGAGGAAGTGCGCCCAGCATTAATCCTTATGCCTCGCCCCAGTCGGCGTACCAGCCGCCGATGACTCAAGATGTGCCGATCAATCCGCAAGTTGTCGGCGTCGAACCGATCTGGAATTATGCCTGGCAGCTTTGGCAGCAGAATTTGGGCCTGCTGCTGGGAGTTACGGTCACGATCATCGCGGTTTCCTACGTCATTTCCTTTTTGTTCATGATTCCTCAGTTTGCGCTCGAACAAAACGGCGAGCGCGAGGCGGCACAAATCGTGAACGGCCTGGGGGCCATCGTGTCCAATGTCGTGCAGATTTTCTTGGGGATCGGGCAGGCTCAAATCGCCCTCAAATTGGCACGACGGCAACCGGCGCAATACACGGATTTGTTTGGCGGCGGCCCCCTCTTTTTGCCCGTGTTAGGAGGGGCGATCTTGTTTGGGATTGCCTACATTATTGGTTTGCTGTTGTTGATCATTCCCGGCATCATTGTGGCCCTGATGTGGTGGCCGTATAACCTGCTGATTGTTGATCGCAAGACCGGAGTCATCGAGTCGTTTTCCGTCGCCGCGCGAGTCACTCAGGGCAACTGGGGAACTGCCTTTCTCCTGGCTCTGATGAGCATGGGGATCATGATTCTTGGATGTCTGGCCCTTTGCATTGGGTTTATCTTTGCCGCACCACTGGTAACCATGCTCTTTACGGTCGCCTACCTGATGATGGCCGGTCAGATCCCGGTCCAGCCGGCGTATGGTCAACCAGGTCAGTTTGGCCAGCCGGCACCGAAATGGTGAGCGAGAGCAGTTGAGCGATCTAAGTCCTGTGCTAGCTTCAACCTTCGAATGGAATTCCGATTGGAAGTCACCCGCTGGAATGAAGCCTCGCCGCAAGAAACGCCGATTGTTGACTTAGATGACCAACATTGGTATGATTCCCCGTTCGCTAAAGCGTCCTCGCTAGGGTTTCGTGCGGCTGGAGGTTCCCATGGCTCGGCAAGCTGCTCTGGTGCAGCCAATTCCCAATTCTTTACGGGAACCCCCTTTACTCCGCGTCATCTTTCCCGATGAGCTTCCGATGCCCCCCCTGGAAACCGCCGACGGCAAGTTACAGCTTACGCCAGAGCTCACCGGGGAAATGGAGCGGAAGAATGTCGAGCTAGAATCGGCCACTCCGCAGGAGATTCTTCGCTGGAGCCTCAGCCGATTCGCCCCTAAGTTTACGATGGCCACCGCCTTCGGTCCGGAGGGGATGGTGATTTTGCACATGCTGAGCGAAATTGACCAGACCACGCCGGTCTTCAACCTCGACACGGGCTATCAGTTCCAGGAGACGCTGGAATTGCGGGAGGAAGTGATTCACCGTTATGGAATGACGGTGGAGCTGAGGCGGGCCGACACCACCGTGGAAGAGTACGAAAAACTGCACGGCGGGCCGGTTTATCGCAGTAATCCCGATCAGTGCTGCTTCCATCGCAAGGTGCAGGTGCTGGAGAAAGCGGTCATCGGCTATCACGCCTGGGCCAGCGCCATCCGCCGCGACCAAAGCTCGGATCGCGCGACGGCCCCCATCGTCGGCTGGGACAAGAAGTTCGGTCTGGTGAAGGTCAGCCCGCTGGCCAACTGGACCAAGCCGATGGTCTGGAAGTTCATCACCGACCATAACGTGCCATACAACCCTCTGCATGACCAAGGCTTCACCAGCATCGGCTGCCGGCCTTGCACCCGCGCGGTGAACGCCGGGGAAGACGAGCGGGCCGGGCGGTGGAGCGGCTTTGCCAAGACCGAGTGCGGGCTGCATTCGTCGTAATGGAGAGTGTCCGCAGATTTCGCGGATTGACGCAGATAAAATCTTGAATTCTTGATTTCCAATCTGCGTCCATCGGCGAAATCTGTGGACAGCATCGGAGCCAAGCCTTGGCACGCCATGTGCATCTTATCCGGCACGCGCCGCACGACTGCCGCGAACAAGCGGAGCCGCGCGGAAGACTGCGGCTCAGAATGAGACGTTTTGGCTTGATTCGGGACACCTCCGAGTCGGGTCGCCAGGAGGAAACACTATGGTACGCACTGAATATATCCACAAGGTCAAGCAGCAACTGATCCGCCGCCGCGAATCGCTCACGCGCTCGCTGGCCGGTGAAATGGGTTCGCTCAAGAACCTCCATGAGTCCGGCGTAGGGGACGAGATCGACGCCTCGCTCGTCGCCGAGCAGATGGAGTTGGGTGGCCAATTGGCCCAAGTGGAGAGCCGCGAGCTTTCCAAGATCAACGAGGCGCTGGAACGGATTCGCTCGGGCCGCTACGGCAAGTGCGATAGCTGCGGAACGAGCATCAAGAGTGCCCGCCTGCAAGCCGTCCCGCACGCCACCGAGTGCATCGAATGCGCCCGGGCCGCGGAGCGCCGCCTGAGCGACGAGGATAATCCGCGCGGCGGATCCTATAGCCGGCGGGAAATGACGCCGGAAGAAGCGGCGTAAGGTTAATCGTTATTCGTAGTAACCGGCTTGAGCCGGTTAACCCGCTGAAGCGGGTTACTACAAACCAAATTCAAAGAAGGCTATCCTGAGGCTTGGGTAGCCTTCCTGTCTTTCTTGGCGACGAAACTATGATCCGATTTTACAACGGCCTCTGCGCGGCGATTTTGGTATTTGCTTCGCAGCACTCCTGCCTGGCTGCTGACTGGCCGCAGTGGATGGGGGAGAAGCGGGACGGCGTCTGGCGGGAGACCGGCATTCTCGAGAAGTTCCCCGAAGGTGGCCCGGCTATTAAGTGGCGAGTACCCATCAGCGGCGGCTATGCGGGGCCGGCGGTCGCGAACGGGCGCGTTTTTGTCATGGACTTTGTTCGCAGCGCGGGGGACGCCACGCCGAGTCCCGATGTCCGCAGCGAGGTCCAAGGGAAAGAGCGGGTTCTCTGCCTGAATGCCGCCAGCGGCAAGGAAATCTGGAAGCACGAATACGATTGCCCGTATCGAATCTCCTACGCCAGCGGGCCGCGCTGCACTCCGACCGTGGACGGCGGCAAGGTCTATACGTTGGGTGCGGAAGGGAACCTGTTTTGTCTGGATGCCGCCAAGGGAAAAGTCCTGTGGTCGAAAGACCTGAGGAAGGAATACAAGGCGGAAACTCCCCAGTGGGGTTTCACCGGGCATCCGCTCGTGGACAGCGAAAAGCTGATCTGCCTCGTTGGCGGTCCGGGAAGCGTGGCGGTGGCCTTCGACAAGAACACGGGCAAGGAGATCTGGAAGTCCATCACCGCGAAAGAAGCCGGTTACGCTCCGCCGACCATGATTGAGGCCGGCGGGCGGAAACAACTGCTCATCTGGCACGCGGAAGAGCTCTGCAGCCTCAACCCGGAATCCGGCAAGCAATACTGGTCCATCCCCCTCAAGCCGATGTACGGCATGTCGATCATGGCGCCGCGGAAATTCGAGGACTATCTCTATGCCGGAGGCATCGGCGAAGTTTCCGTCCTGCTGAGGCTGGCCAAGGATAAACCTGCGGCGGAGGAGGTCTGGCGGGGAGAGAAAACGTCGTCCGTTTACAGCGTCTGCTCCACGCCGATCATCGACGACGACGGCACCCTGTACGGCGTCTGCCAGCGCGGCCAACTGCGGGGCGTGGACCTCGCCACCGGCAACCGGCTCTGGGAATCGCTCCAGCCGACGACCGGCGGGCGTCCGCAGAATTCCGGCACTGCGTTCCTGGTGAAAAATGAGGAGCGTTTCTTTCTGTTCAACGAAACGGGGGACTTGATCATCGCCCGCCTCAGCCCCAAGGGTTACGAAGAAATCAGTCGCGCCCACTTATTGGAGCCGACCAGCGACGCCTTCGGCCGCCTGGTCGTCTGGAGCCATCCCGCCTTCGCCCAGAAGTGCATCTTCGCCCGCAACGACAAGGAAATCGTCTGCGCGTCGCTGGCAAAGTGAGTGTGCAAGAAAACAAGAATAGTACTCATCTCGCTCCGCGAGATGAATTCCTCACGCGGAGCGTGAGGAGTACTTTAAGTGACGGCCTACCTTGGCACCGCCGTACACAGCTCGATGTAGTGCCCATCAGGATCGATGAGATAAATCTGAAAAGCTCCATCGGGCCGGCGGCGGCGGGGGAGAAAGGGAATTTCGCTCTTGCTGAAATACTGTTCCCAGGCGTCCATGTCATCGATCATCAGGGCCCAGTGGTTCCCCCTGTTGTGAGAAATCACGGGGGTCGTCCGCTCCCCGATCAGATGCAGCTCCTGGCGGGGTCCCAGGCGGAACCAGGCACCGGGAAACGCGAACGCCGGGCGGGGCATGGGCTCCAGCTTGAGGACTTCGGTGTAAAACTTGGTGCTCCGCTCGAGGTCGGCGACGTGCAAGGCAACGTGATTCAGCTCTAGGATTTGCATGGCGTCATTCTACTTGCCGGCCTCTGGTCGCTGCCACTTCCCCTGGCGGAACACGCACTCGCGCGGGTCGAACTGGGTGAGTTTATCGAACTGGAGCGCGGGAATCGCGGCCAGGTTTCCCGCGCGCACATCGTCGTTCCAGGAAGCCAGCGTCGTTTGCGCCCGTTGCTCCTCGCCGCCATGCAACTTGCTGTCGAGAGCGAGCTCCAACTCGACCACTTTGCGGAGTTGCTCGTCCGAAAGCTCCTTGGAGGAGCTAGCCGCCAGAAACTCCTCGTGACTGAGAATTCCTTGATGTGCCGTAAGCTCGTCGTGGACGGCGGGAGGCGCGAGCGCGGCGCGGGCCAGCGTGCCGTGGCCGCGACGGAGCAGTCGCAGAGCCTCGAGCAGACCTTGCACGGGGTCATCTACTTTCTTCTCTCGTCCGCCATTCGCTGGCGTTTGTCCGATCAGGGCCTTGTCATGGCGGGGGTCAAAGAGGTACGCGGCAGCTCGGAAGCGGGCCTCCTCTGCTCCTGGGCGGGCCACGGAAACCAGGCCGAGCAGCGCGCCGCGGCCGGTCTTCTCCGGATCCAGCCAGGCGGCAATCTGAAACAGGCGGACCGCCATCAAGCGGGCCTCGGGGTCGAGCTGCTTTTCGGCCAGCTCCTCGGCATATTCCCGATATTCCCGCGGCCGGCTCGGGTCGAGCGCCGCCAGCCGCTCGGCCGAGACGGTTTCAATCAGATCCTCGATTTCGCTGCGGGGGATGACAATTTCCTTGAGCCCAGGCGCACTTTCATCGCGGATCACGACCTCATTCCCGTTCTGCCGCACCAGGTGCCCGGCGACGGGTTTGCTCGAGCCCTTCTTGTAAACAACGACGGCGTACGCTGGCTGCACCATTAGCAAGATTGCCACCAGGCATGTGCCGCGGAGTCTAATTCGTCCCATACAGCATCCCCAATTTCAAAGTGGCCGCTTCACCGCGGTAAAGCTGGATGAGGAGATTTTCCGCACTCGCGTCGGCAGTTTCCAAGCTCGACAGAACGAGCGCGGCGGCTTCGGCCTGGCGGGGACGGAGCGTGGAGATTCTCTGCACCGCAGCGCGAATGACGAGCCGCTGCAGGAGCACCGTCTTGCGCAGGTCGCTGGTTCCCAGGAAGCG
>JBKJNY010000162.1:0-18428 GCA_046593355.1 Pirellulaceae bacterium
ACGGATAGAAGGTAGTTCGGGACGCACTCCCAACTCTTCACGCAGCCCCCGCATCACTACGACGACCCCAAACCACCCCGACCCTTGACACCCGCGCGAACATAGAAGGCTGGTGTGGAGAGTGCTAGCGTGCCAGGCGACGCTAGCAACGCGCCCTGGCGCTTCCCAGCGACTTACCTTGCCGCTGCCAGCGGCTCTATCTATACTCCGCGGCCCGAATTCCGGGTTGGCAATCCCATAGGCGGGTTCCCTTTGCGCTCCTTTCGTTTCATCCAGCAGGAAGCTTGGAACTGAAACCGTACCTCACGCTATTTCGCTTCGCTCTCACGAGCGCGCTGTTCTTGATGCGCGCCACTGGCGGTTTCGCGCGCAGTCGTCTGTTATCCGCGGAAAGGTATCGGCAGGATGAGAGGAAAATCTGCAATTTGAGATTTGAGATTTCAGATTTGAGACGAGAGAGCAGAAATCTCTGCTCTTGCATCTCAGAGATTTGTTCTCCGTTACCAAATCTCAAATCTCAAATCTCCAATCTCAAATCCGCCTGCTCCGCTTCGCTATTGTTGCTGCTAATCAGCTCCTCCGCGGCCCTCGCTGCCGTCGACGTTCCGATTGCCGATCAAGCGGGCGAAATCGTCATCCGCGGCCAGGAGGCTCGCACTTGGGAGCAAGGGAGCTACGAAGTCTGGCACATCCGCGGCGGGGCGGAGATTCGCCAGGGCCAGGTGGTGGCCCGCGCGCCGGAAGGCATTTTTTGGATCGACCGCGCCGAGACGTTCAGCGGCCGGCCGAGCAAGGTCATTGCGTACCTGGAAGGCAGTGGCAGTGAAAAAGTGAGCGTGAAGTTCGGGCCGGAGGGAAATCCCGGCGCGCTTGGTCATGGCAAACCCACTTCGCTGACCGACCGCACCTGGCTCGGCCGCTTTCACACGCTGGCGGGAATTCAGATTGCCGCGCCTCTCACCGCCCAGGGGACACCGCAGGTTGCGCCGGCCATTTTTGAGCGCGGTGTTGATGCCCGCTCTCCCAGCTCCAGCCGAAGTGAAGTGACCCCCGCCCAGTTTTCACAGCCGCGAGCTGCCGGTGAAGAAATCGCTCCCCCCACAGCCCAGCCGATCCGCCCCTCCAACCGCCGCGTGCGGTTCTTTCCTCGCGGGCATGGGCGGTGGCAAGTCAAGTCGTTTGAGGATAAGGCGGCAGGCGAGCAGATTACGTTGCTCACATCCGGCGTGCAGATTGTTGTGGAAGGAATCGATCAGCTTGGCAACGCTTCGCTGGAGGCGGACAACATTGTTCTCTGGAGTCCCAAGCTCGACTTGGCCAATCCCACCAGCCGCGAAATCCAGGAGGGCGACCCGCGGTACGAAGTCTACCTGGAAGGGAACATCGTCTTCCGCCAGGGGGACCGGGTCATCTACGCCGACCGGATGTATTACAACATCACGAGCGAATATGGCGTGGTGCTCAATGCGGAGATGCTCACGCCGGTGAAGGATTATCAGGGCCTGCTGCGAATGCGGGCCAAGGTGCTGGAGCAGCGCGACCGGCAGCACTTCGCGGCGATGGACGCCGACCTCACCAGCAGCCGATTGGGGGTGCCGCGGTATCGCTTCGCCTCGGGCATGGTGGAGCTCGAAGACATTCAGCGGCCGCTTCTCGACCCCTTCAGCCAGCAGCCGCTGGTGGACCCCGCCACGGGTGAGCCGCAGGTGGACCACCAACTGATGGCGACGAGCCGCAACAACTTCGTCTATCTGGCGGAGGTTCCCGTTTTCTACTGGCCCACCATCGCCACCGACCTCACCAAGCCGACGTACTACGTGGACCGCATCCGCATCAAGAGCGACCGGGTCTTCGGCCAGCAGCTCCTGCTCGACCTCGACTTGTATCAACTCCTGGGCATTCGCAACAAACCGGAAGGGACGAAGTGGGGCCTCTCCACCGACCTCCTCAGCGAGCGCGGCTTCGGCGTCGGCACCGATTTTCGCTATCAGCGCCCTGGCTTCCTGGGCATCCCGGGACCGACCAACGGCTTCATCGACGCCTGGGCCCTGATCAATGAAAAGGGGGTCGATAATCTCGGCTTTGACCGCCGCATCGTCCTCGCCGAGGAGGAGTTTCGCGGCCGCATCCTGGCCAACCATCGCCAGACGCTCCCCTATGACTGGCAACTGACCGGCGAGTTCGGCCTCATCAGCGACCGCAACTTCCTGGAGCAGTACTACGAGAAGGAGTGGGACACGCTCAAGGACCAGACGACCGGCGTCGAGCTGAAAAAGCTGTATCAGAACATGTCGTTCAATCTCTCCGCCGACGCGCGGATGAACGACTTCTTCATGCAGACCCAGCGACTGCCGCGGGCGGACTTTTTCATCTTCGGCCAGCCCTTTGCGTGGGACCGGGCCACGTTCCATTCGCACACCTTCGCCGGCTACGACGACTTGCGATCCGCCAGCACGCCTACCAATCCTGTGGACCTGGCCAACTTCTCGCCGCTGCCGGGGGAAGTGGACCGCCAGGGCCTCAGGGCCGCCACTCGCAACGAAATCGACATCCCGCTGGAAGCCGGGCCGGTGAAAGTCGTGCCGTACGTGCTCGGCGAAGCGGCGTACTGGGGGAGCGACATCAACGACCAGGAGGCCTCGCGGCTCTACGGCCAGGCCGGGGTGCGGGCCAGCCTGCCGCTGTGGCGGGCCAATCCGAACATTCAGAGCGAGCTGTTCAATCTGAACGGCCTGGCGCAGAAGGTGGTCTTCGATGTCGACGCTTTCATCGCCGACGCCAACGAGGACATGACCCGCTTCCCGCGGTATGACGGGCTCGACGACGACGCGACCGAGCATTTCCGCCGCCGCATTCCCGTGAACACGTTCGGTCAGGCGAACGGAACCTTTGTGCCGACGCGGTTCGACGACCGTTTCTATGCCTTGCGGAACAACTTGCAAGGCTCCGTCGCATCCCCCGTCACGGAAATCGCCGATGACATGATGCAGGTGCGGATGGGAATCAAGCAGCGCTGGCAGACGAAGCGCGGCCTGCCGGGGCAGGAGCGCCTGGTGGACTGGATCACCACGGAAACGGACGCCGTCTTCTTCCCCTCCCCGACTCGCGACAACTTTGGCTCCAGCCTGGGCCTGGTCGATTACAACTTCGCCTGGCACGTCGGCGACCGCGTGACGCTCCTCTCCGACGGCTTCTACGACTTCTTCGACGATGGCCTGAGCCAGTTAACCATCGGCGGGCTGCTCTCGCGGCCGGAGTACGGCAATCTGTACGTCGGCTATCGCTCCACGGACGGGCCGCTGGTCAGTAGCGTGCTCGTCGCCAGCCTCAGCTACCGGATGAGCGAGAAATGGATCGCCACCGGCGGCACCGCCATCGACTTCGCCAACACGGGCAACATTGGCCAGACCCTGACCATGACCCGCGTCGGCGAATCGTTCCTCGTCCGCCTCGGCCTGAACGTCGACGCCAGCCGCAACAACGTCGGCTTCGTGTTCGGCATCGAGCCCCGCTTCCTCCCCGGCAGCCGCCTGGGGCGCGTGGGCGGCGTGCAGATCCCGCCGGCGGGGGCGCTGGGTCTGGAATGAGCCGGCTGTAGGGTGCATGAGCGGCAGCGAAATGCACGCGGGATGTGTTCAGTTTTTCGGATAAATCGGGAATATTTCGTTTTGAGCCATTTTGTCCGCCCGGTTTTACCCCTGGATTGCGATTATATAAGTAGGGACGCAGCGTGCGCCCGCACCGGGGCACCTCACAAGGGCAAAAAAATGGCGAAAAAGCGGACAGAACCCCTCGTAACCCGACGCGTCAGCGAGGGAGGCAAACCAGGCGGGAAACTGGGGGGGGGGGGGGCGAAATGGCTAAGCCCCGGCGTCCCAAATCGAAGCCTCCCCACCGGGTCCATCCGGAAATCTGGGCCCTGCTCACCCCCCGGGAAACGCAGATTCTTGAGCATTACCTGGTCAATCCCAACGACAAGGAAATCGCCGGACTTCTGAAGACAGCCGCATCCACGATCCGCAAACACCTGTCGGCGATTGAACAGAAGGCGGGCGTTGGTTCGCGAGCGGAGCTGCTCGTATTCTTCCTTCCGCCCGATAGGTGACGAACGTACATGGTCAAAATGACTGCGCGGAATTCGCTTGACGCGGGTCTCGCTCGCCGTAGGATGACGTTCCGGCTGGTCGCGGCGGTCGGATTTGAAAGAATGCCTGGCAACTGCGAAAAATAATCGAATAGAATTTTCCACCAGAACCGCGGATTTTCCGTGGTCTTGGCGATTCCAGCTCTTTCTAAGGAGTCATTCGATGCTCAAGTTCATCAAGATTTTCTCTTTCGTGGCAATTTGCACGATCGCTGCCGTTGTTGGAGCCCAACCTGGGGGCACTTATATAGTTGTGGACCAAGAGTGTTTCAACTGGAAATGCAAGGGCAAATCGGAATTTGGATGCACTTTCAACGAGACGCGGACGATCCAAACGTGTTTCGTCGTGTTCGATCCAGATGGTTGCGAGGTGGAGAGTTTTGCATTCATGGAATGCATAGGTGTGGATGGTATGGGATGGCTCTGCGGCCACTGGTATCCCAAGTGTATTCACCCCGTGAATCCCTAGTTCGAGAGAGATTGCAGTGACCTATGGTTAGTTCATTCCTAGGACTTCGGCAACACGCCAGGGACGTGAATTAGCGAGTGCCTTGAGATTGAATGCGGGGCGGACAGGCCTTTGTGGAGGTTCACGCATGAGTGGCATCGCCAAGCGTTGGGGTATCTTCCTAGTCGCAATTGGATTAGGAGCGTTCATCTTCGTCTCCGGCACGAGTGCGCAGGAGTTATTGGACGAGGTCCGTGCCGGAAACAAGGCCGCGCTGGAATCGATTCGCACCTTGTCCTGCCGGATTACCGTCGCTACTCCCATATCACCGATAGGTCCGACGGAGCCTTCCACGGCCGATTACTGGCAGTCGGGTGATTCGCAGCGCATGCGTAGTTCGCTTGTGGGCCACCCTAGTGATTGGGTGCGGCACGAATTCGTCACGAAAAAGGTGATGAGCAGTGGAGAGAAAACCATCTTTGTGATCGAGCGCGCGGATCCACACGAATCCAATAGTGAGTTCGATGCGTATAAACATGGGCTGCTCAAGTTGTTCGGCCCCCCAGGCCAGCACTTCACGCTGGAAGAGATCCTCAAGCGCCCCCACCAGCTCGGGAAGATTACGCGACAACCGTACCAGGGACATGAGTGCGTCGTGCTCCAGATGTCGACTGAATTGACCGTGGGGTTGAACACCGACTTCGAGATTTGGTTCGATCCAGAGGTCAATTATCTGGCTTGCAAATTGATTCGGGATTCCAAACGTCCGTCGGATCAACTGAATTTTCGCCAGGAGACGCAAGTCTTGCGGTTCACGGAAGCTGCGCCGGGGATTTATTTTCCCGTGGAAACGGAAAAGAAAGGCTATAAAGACGGCAAACTGGCGTGGCATGTGATTGCCACATTTTCTGATATCCGCATCAATCAACCGTTGCCGCCAAACATCTTTGAGTTGCCGATTCCACCGGGTGTCACCGTGATGGATGAAATTCAGGACCGAGAATATCAAGTGGATGCGGGGGGCAAAGCAATTGGTCCAGGACGCTCCCTCATCAAAGTGATGCCCCTTGCCGCCGGAAGCGGGCAACCGCCTGGAAACTCCAAAGGTTCCTTTGGACCCGCGCAAGTCGAGACGATTACGGAACCGAAGCCTGTGATACGCTGGATCGTTTTTGGTTTCCTGTTTGTATTGGCGGTATCGGGCAGTATCTGGTATGTCGGCCGCTTGCGGGCAGGTGCGAAATCAGGGTGAACGACAACGGGGTCGGGAGTCTTTGGCGGCGGTGGTTATTACACACGGAGGAACATGTCCCGCCAAAGACTCCCGACCCCTTCCTCCAAAACAAGGGGATTTTCCATGAAACTCCGCCACTTTTTATGGGCGATTGTCCCAATCCTGATCGGCCTTTCCGTTTATGCCGCCAGGCGAAATAGCCGGAGTTTGAGAACTCTGGCCCGAATTGGCCCCGTGCTGGAATGTCCGGAAACGCTTGACTTGGGGAAACGTGAGCTCGGTGAAGTCGCCTTGTCTCGCTTCACCATTGCGAATCGTGGCGGCGGACAACTGGAGATCACCCATGTGCAGAGCAATTGTTCTTGCTCGGGGTTGGAGCAAGAGCGCGATGGCAAGTTGGTTCGCCTCGATTCGCTCCGTCTTGCCGCGGGCGAAAAGGCGGAGTTGGTAATGCGAGTCTCGGTGCAAGGCACTCCCGGGATTCCCAATCGCACCGGCGTCAGGTTCAGGACCAACGATCCCGACCGCCCGGAGATGGCCATTGAAGCAGTGGTTTCCCGAGTCATGGCGGGGGTGACGACGATTCCCACCAGTGCCAGCTTCGGCACTCTGTCCTTGGGCGGGGAAGGCCGCCAGGTGCTGGACGTATTTGATAGCTCCAGGAAGCCCCGGGCCATGGAGCGGGTCGCCAGCCGGAATCCGGATCGTGTTTCCGTCCGAATGTTACCAGTACCAGAGGACCGCGCGGCCCCCACGGACCGAATGCTTGGCGTCCGGATCGGTCGCCTGGAAGTCAGTGCGATGACCACGGCCCCCGGACCCCTAAGGAGTGAACTGGAGATCTATTTACAAGGCGAACTTCGGCCTCCTACCGTCATCGAAGTGAGCGGCCGAGTTGCTGCCGCTGTGGAGGTCTCACCGTCGTTCCTGGCGCTGCCGCGAGCGTCCAGTGCCGGACCGGTGTATATTGGCGAGTGTGTTTGCCGCGGCACCGACGGAAAGGCGTTCACGCTGACGGCGGATTTGCCGCCGGCCGGCCTCAGCGTAGTATTGGGAACGCCAGCCGCCGATTTCAGCCAGTCCGTTCGCATCGAGTGGGATCCGGCCAAGATTGTCGAGCGGCCGACGGGGGGTTTTCCCAAGGTTCGGCTGCGGGCCAAGGTGGATGGGAACGAAACGATCATGGAAGTCGGGATATACTGTCGAATGCAGGGAGATTCTTGATGCATTACAGAAAGCGAGCAGCGGAAAATAGTAGCCCGCACACGGAGTGTGCCGGCTACTATGGCGGCTTTACCTTGTTGGAGTTGGTGATCGTGATTGCGATTATCGGCATCTTAGTGAGCCTGATGCTGCCGGCTGTACAGCACTCGCGAGAATCAGCGGCGCGCGTCGAGTGTTTGAGCAAGCTCCGGCAGATTGGGGTCGCTTTGCATCTCCACCACGACTTACACCGTAGCCTCCCTCCGAAAGCTCCGTCGGGCGACCCCAACGATCCCAATAAAATGCTGCTTTGGAGCGCCTTGATCCTCCCGCAGATTGAACAAGGCGGACTATGGACGCTTACCGAGCAGGCGTGTCGTATTGACCCAGTTTCGCACCACAACCCACCCCATATAGGGCACATCACTCCCATTGAGTCCTATATCTGTCCTAACGACCGGCGGCTGCGATCGCCGCTCTTGATGCCCAACGGAGACCTCGCCGCCTTCAGTTCCTACCTGGGAGTATCCGGCTCCATGAATAGCATGATCCAAATCGGTCCCAATACATTTCAAGCAGCGCCGGGAATGCTGGGTCATAGTCCCGGACCCAACTTTGGAGAGGTGACCGATGGCCTGAGCAATACGCTGATGGTGGGTGAACGGCCGCCACCGGCCTCGGGACAGGCGGGCCGCTGGTACTCGGCAAATGGCGTGGGCGGGCTTTTTCCCGGACCCGATGGCGGTATGCTCATCCCTTCGCCTGGAGGTTTCCCTCAAGACCCTTGTTCCCCTTCCGGCAGAGGCTTCGGGCCAGGGCGGCTGGACAATCCGTGCGACCGCTATCATTTCTGGAGCCTGCATCCCGGCGGCGGAAACTTTCTGTTCGCCGACGGCTCGGCCCGCTTTTTCCACTATTCCGCCGCCCCCATTCTGCCGGCGCTCGCCACCCGCAGCGGCAATGAGATTGTGAGCGCCGGTTTCTAGCCCGCATTTCTCACCATGCAGTGAGAATCGCCAACAGGCTGCCAGTGACCGGCGAGCGGCTTGCGTAAGCTGGCCGGTCATGTCGAACCGGCGAATCTGATCCGCGTCCATGCCTAGTCCTCCTCGACCCAGTAAAGGACCGCAGATTCCCTAGAATCGCCGGTTTACGCAATCCCAATCCTGCGATGTAGAACTAATGGCTTCGCCCTTTTAGGAGCCACCGTGTTGAAATCGCTCGCCCATCTGCTTTGGAATCAGTGCAGATATTACGGTTGGAATCAGCTTCGGCTTGAGGAACTGTTCGAAAACGCCGCCGACAAGCTGGACCTACGCAACGAAAGGCGATTCTGGAGGAGCATTTGAGCCGGCGGGCTGGCAAGAGCCTGCTCGCTGGACACTGGTTTTCGCCGGGTTTGGGCAACCGCCCATCTCGGTACGGCCCTCATAAATCGTGTACATTTTGGTTTCCAGAGTTTCCCGAACGCTCTCTTTTCCGGCGTTGGACAACCAAATGGGCAAACCATATTCTGCACGCGTTTAGGATGGAGAGCAAATCACCTTCCGCATATCGTTGACGGGCCGAGTTTTTACCGTGCGGCGGAAGCCAGACAAGTATTATCGTTGCATACGGGGCTTTGCCGTGTTTCAAGGCAAACGGCGAGTGGAGCCATACCGAATTCTGGGACGAGAAGCACTCGAGAATTGGCTTGATACGGGAGAGTTGGTCGAAGTCTGTTCGGACAATGACAAAACAACTGCAGGCGGTTGACCAAGTTGACAATGAAGTTGCCGATGCCGGTGTAGGGGTCGAGGATTGGACCTCTTTGTCCCACAGACTTTTGCCGCATTTCTTTTGCAGGACTTCTTCCACGCTGGCACACATGAAATCGACGAGATTTCCTGTGGCGTGTAGACGATGCCATGCGTGTCGGCTGTCTTGACGGAGTATCCCTGGAAGAATCGCTCGTAGACGGTGTTGAGGAAGTGCTGCTTTTCGCGGAAGTCTTCCAGCGTCCGCCTTCGCCGAGCAATCGCTGAAAGGCGGTCTCCGTGGCTCCCTCGTGCGTCACCCCTTGGCTGGCATAGGCCTCCAGGGCTTCGTAATACGCCTTGACCGTCTTATGCGTCGGTTTCATCGCGCCTGGTACGTCCATGCGTGTGCTTCTTGCAGAAAGAATCCGTGAGCACCGAAAAGGGCGGTGTGCCTATTGTACCGAGGTCGCCGACCCCTTCAACTCATGAGATCGACTCTATTGACGAAAGAGATCTCTGACTCCTGACTCGACGTTGTGTGTCTCTTTTTCCCATATTCCACGGCGATTCTCCCTGCTTGGATGATCATGGCTCACGCCCCATGCGCAGCCCCTACTATTAAAATCGCAATCCAGGGTCAAAACCGGGCAAGAAAAATGGAAAGATTTCGGGTTTCTTCGGAAAGTCGTAGCTGGGACTTCAGTTCCAGGGACCGTCCGCCAAGACCAGATCGACTCGACGCGGGGACTAAAGTCCCCACGACGTGTCTTCCCCTATAATGACTGCGGAGGACTCTAAGGATGGATACGCAGTTTGCCGACGTTCTGTCGCGCCTGGGGATTCGGGAGACTAACTCCGGCGTCTTCGCGGGGGAATATGTTTCAAAGCCGGGCGGTGCCGAAATTGCATCCGTAAATCCGGCGACGGGGGAGACAATCGCTCGCGTGCGTTCAGCGTCTCGTGGGGATTATGACCGGGCGATGGCCGTGGCTCAGAAGGCGTTTGAATCCTGGCGACTACTGCCGGCACCGCGGCGGGGAGAGGTCGTGCGGCTAATTGGGGATGCGCTGCGGCGGCACAAAGAGGATTTGGGACTGCTGGTCACGCTGGAGGTCGGCAAGATCCGCAGCGAGGGAGCGGGCGAAGTCCAGGAAATGATCGACATGTGCGACTATGCCGTGGGGCTGTCGCGGCAGCTCTATGGCCTGACGATTGCCAGCGAGCGGGCCAACCACCGGATGCTGGAGCAGTGGCATCCGCTGGGGCCGGTTGGCATCATCACGGCCTTCAATTTTCCGGTCGCGGTCTGGGCCTGGAACGCCATGCTGGCTGCCGTCTGCGGAGACACATGCATCTGGAAGCCTTCGCACCTCACTCCGCTGACCGCGATTGCCGTGCAGAACCTCGTGGAGGAAGTGGTGCGGCCGCTGGGTTATTCCGGCGTCTTCAGCCTGGTCGTCGGCGAGCGCGAAGTGGGGGAATGGATGGCCGAAGACCCGCGCCTCCCCCTCATTTCCGCGACCGGCAGCACGGCGATGGGAAGGAGCGTCGGAGCGACTGTCGCTGGGCGCATGGGGCGATCGCTGCTTGAACTCGGTGGAAACAACGGTTTGATTCTCACGGAGTCGGCTGATCAAGACCTGGCATTGCGAGCGGTGCTCTTCGCCGCGGTGGGAACAGCCGGGCAGCGCTGTACCACGCTGCGGCGGCTCATTATTCATGAATCCATCGCGGATTCCTTCGTCGCCCGGCTGGCGAAAGCCTACGGCAGCGTGCCGATTGGCAATCCCTGGGAAGCCGGCGTCTTGCTGGGGCCACTCATTCACGAACAGGCCATCGAACAGATGCTCGCCGCGGTGGAGCGGGCGCAGCAGGAAGGCGGAAAGGTCGTCTGCGGCGGTGGGCGCGTGAATCGCCCCGGCCATTTTGTGGAGCCGACAATTATTCGCGCCAAATCGAGGATGAAGATCGTCGAGCAGGAAACCTTCGCGCCCATCCTGTATGTGCTTACCTACAAGACTCTCGACGAAGCCATCGCCATCCACAACAGCGTTCCGCAGGGACTCTCCTCCGCCATCTTTACCGAGCGGCTGAAAGATGCCGAGCGGTTCCTGTCGCCGGCGGGTAGCGACTGCGGCATCGCCAACGTCAACATCGGCACCAGCGGCGCGGAAATCGGCGGGGCCTTCGGGGGCGAGAAAGAAACCGGCGGCGGAAGGGAAGCCGGCAGCGATTCCTGGAAGGCGTACATGCGGCGACAGACCTGTACGATCAATTACGGAACCGATCTGCCGCTGGCGCAGGGGGTGAAGTTTGAGGTGATCTAGAAAGTACACCTTACGCTCCGCGTGAGGAATCATCTCGCGGAGCGAGATGAGTACTATTCTAGGGCAGGCTGCGAGCCTACCCCGCCTTCAACCCCAGCACTCGCCGGGCGTTGTCGCGGAAGATTTTCGCCTGCACTTCGTCCGACAGCTTCAGTTGTTGCTCGAAGAGCTCGAACAGGGGGACGCCTTGCATAGGAGCGAGGAAGTCGGTGCCAAACATGACCCGGTCGGCTCGGCGAATCAGGAACTCGCGGCCGAAGTCGAGGTCGCGGCTAATCGCGCCGGCCCCGCTGCCGGCGGAGAGGTCGGCATAGATGTTGGGAAACTTCTCCATCAGGGCGTCCATCGCGCCGCCGGGCGCAACCTTTCCCTTGGGATAGCCGCCGAGGTCCTTCTCCGTGATGCCGCCGCTGATGCTGGCCCACCAGCCGGGGCCGTGGCCGATGAAGTTACAGTCGGGGTTGGCCTCCAGCGCCTTGGCCAGGCCGGGCAATCCCGGCTTGTCGAGGTTCCGGAGGTTGTCGATGTGGAAAAGGAGGGGCAGCTTGAGCTCTGCGCAGGCGGCGTAGATTTCCATGCTCCGCGGGTCGTCGAAGGCGATGCCCGGTTTATGCTCGCCGAAGCCCTTCGCGCCGGCGTCCACGTATTTCTTCAGCATCTCGACGAGCCCTTTGCGTCCGCCGCTGTAGCTGGTCCGCGGATCGATGCTGCAAAAGGGAATCAGCCGGTCACGGAACGGAGCGGTTTGAGCCAGGACAAAGTCCGTGGTGATCATGTAGCTCGACGACTCCGGCGACGACAGCGGCAGCACCACGGCCTGCGCTACGCTGTGGGCGTCCATCCAGCGGAGCAGCTCTTCCGCCGTCAGCAGGACCGTGGTGTTCCAGGTCTGGCCGAGATGCGTGTGCATATCGACGTAGGTTCCCTTGGGGAAGGACTTTTTCTCGTCGGCGGGCAATGGCTTTCCCAGGATCGGAGCGCTGACGGCAGCCAGCGCCCCCAAGGCAGCCGCCTGGAATCTGCGTCGCGAGATTTGGAAAGCGGTGGACATGGATTACGCTCCAAAGCGTACGAGGACGAAGCTGCTTCGCAAAACCATGATAACAAAAGGACGTTCCAGGTTGGCCAACCAAAGTCTGTGCTGTGCATTTCACTTCCAAGCTGGATTCCCAGCGGCCACAGGTTCTTCCGGCCAAGCAAATCCTTGCTAAACCCCTATCACAGTTCGCCGAACTCTCCCCGTGTGAACTTGGGCACGCAGTTTGCGAGCAAGCCGCGTGTCGATGCCTGCCATGTGGGTGGAGCTGGGCTACGGCTTGGTACTGCGCACCGGAAGGCACCGCAATTCGCTTCTATTTTTGCACCTTTTTGCTCAGGAGTCCTCAGCAATGAAGAAACATCGCACGTCTCGGTTGCGGCATCGACCGCTGTTTGTGGAAGGTTTGGAAACGCGGGCCATGCTCGCGGGTAATGTCACCGCGTCCGTACGCGGCAGCACGCTGTTCGTCAGCGGCGACAACCTTGATAACTCGGTCGTGATTCAGCAGACGGGACCCAGTCGGTTCACCGTCGCCGGGGCTCCCGGCTCGGACACCTCGGTCAACCGTCGAACCTTGGGGACCGCTTTCGTCGCCAACAACGTGCGGAACTTCGAGATCGACCTCCGCGGCGGCAACGATTCGCTCGGGATCAGCAACAGCGATGTTTACCTGACCGAATTGCAAGCCGAGTTTCTGGGCGGCCCCCAGGCTGCTCCTGGACTTCCCGCGGACGCTTTGACCCTTCGCGGCTATGCCAACATCCGCACCGGGTTGGGAGATGATGCGATTGCCGTGCAATTGAATGCCTCGGCCAATATCTTCGTGGACTCCAATGCCGGCTCCGACGCCGTCGTGGTGGAAGGGAGCACGGCCACCGCGCTCCTGATCAACGCGGATACGGGCAATCAATCGACGGACGGAGACGACTTCGTTCGCGTCCGCGACGTCGTTGTCACGCGGGGTGCCCTCGTGATCAACACATTCGCCGGCAACGACAACATATTGCTGACCGACAGTAGCGCGGTCGCGGTGGTCGTCAACGCCGGAGTAGCGGTCGTCACTAGCGGAGCTCTTGATTTCGATAACATCTCAGCCGCTCGATTGGAGACCCGCGGGGACATTCTGTTCTTCGGCGGCGCAAACGTTGACAACTTGAATTTCTCGGATCTCACCGGAAATTTCCTGCTGGTTATCGGCGGACGGGGGGGTGACGCCATCAATGTCGCCCGCTTGGACGTGCGGGGCGCGACGCTCATTGGCGAGCTAGGAAACGATGTCATCACGCTGGATGACTCGATCAACGTGGAGGATCCGGCCACGCCGGTGCTCGTGGACGAAAGCAACTTCACGTCGGTCACCGGCCTCCTGCACATTGATACGGGGGCGGGAGATGACGAGGTGAATGTCGTTGGCGACTTTACCTTTGCCGCTGCGCTGGGAGCTCTGAACGTTTGGACCTACGGCGGCAACGACACGGTCAGCCTCACCAATCTCAGCCTCACTGGCAACGTGCTGATTGACCTCGGCAGTGGTAATGACGACCTGACGATGGATGCCGTCGCCACGGACGCCGCGATCAACGCGTTCCTGCTCGATGGCGACGACACCGCCACGATCACCGCCACCACCGCGGCCGGCGGCAGCCGGGCCCGCTTCTACGGCGGTGCAGGCTTTGATACCTTCACCGACGGCGGCGGCAACGGCGTGGAAGGGAGCGACTATTTCCTGTTTGAGTTCGAGGAAGTGATTGACCTGCTGGTTTCCTAGTCCTGAGGAGTTGGAATTCGAGTTTGCGCCGCGTCGGCGCTCTGACCCAGAGCGCTGGCGCGGCTTTTTTTACGGCCCTTCCACCGTGACCGCCATCACCACAGGGGCCGTGTCATCCGGCCCCTTGAGCAGCTCAATCTCCTTGATGGTCTCTTTCCGCGCCGGATGCACCGCCAGATAGCGAATTTGCTGGCCGCGAAGCTGATAGGCAAACTTGCTTTCCGGCACGTCCACGCGGCGGACGTAATCGGCAAAGTGCTCGCCGTTTTTCAGCTCAATATCTTCGGTCTTGCCGTCCTCATACTTCAGCCGCACGATCAGCGTCACCGAGCCCTTCCGCCCCAGCGGAAAGCCCCAGCCGCTGACGCCCGACAGCATGTGAATGGCCTTGGCCGGGGCGTTGCACGGCAACGTGACCGACCGCGGCATCTTCGGAGGGATCGTCCCTTGTGGGCCGTATAGGAGGACGGCGTTCTTCACACGGTCCTCCTGCGGATCGACCAGCACGAAGGGGATTCCCTCGAACACCTTCGGCTTCCAGTCGTCGAAAACCAGCCGTTCCACTTGGCCGTTTTCGTCAAAGAACATGCCGCGCGTGGAGACGATGGTAGCCGCCTTGGCGAGCGGGATCGGCAGATATTTGCCGCGCTGGGTGAGGAACTCCAGCAGGTCCGTGATGTCCTGCTGCGAGACCTGCTTCTCAAACCCTTCGGGCATCAGCGACTTGGTGGACTGGATGAGTTTCTCGATGTCCTCACGAAGGATCGTCTGTTTTTTCCCTTCCGTATCGATGATCTCCAAAGCCGTCTTGCTTTCGGAAGCCAGGAGCCCGTTCATCACCAGGCCGTCCGACGTGGCGATGGTATAGACGCGGAAATTCCCTTCCACGCTGCGGCTGGGGTCGATGATCTGGGTGAGCAATTCCGCTTTGGGATGGACGGCCATGCCGGTGAGGTCGGGACCGACCTTGGTTCCCTCGCCGGAATGCTGATGACATTTGGCGCAGGTCTTGGTGAAGACGATCTTCCCCGCTTTCGCATCGCCGGACTTCTTCGTCAGCGGCAGCAGCTCATCGAGCACCTTCTGCCGGTCGGCATTCGGCAAGCCGCCCGATTTGGCCAGCAGCGTTTTGGCCCGCGCCGAGATTTGCCGGCTGGGGTGCGCCGCTAGGGCCTGTTTCTGATCGAGCGACAACTCGCCGGGCAGAATCGTGCCGTTCTCCAGTGCATCGAGCAGATTGCCGGTCCATTCCCCGCGGCTGAGGAGCGTCTTCATCGCCGCCTGTTTCACTGCCGGTGTGAACGCTGCCAGCTTTTCGACAATCGCAGCCCCCACCGCCGGTGCTTCGCTCTGCCGTACCGCGTCCACCAATGCGCTGGCCAGTTCCGGTGAAGTTCGCGGCGTGATTTGCTCCAGCAGTTGCCCAGCCGCTTCCGCATCG
Organism: Pirellulaceae bacterium; assembly: GCA_046593355.1. Taxonomy (GTDB): domain Bacteria; phylum Planctomycetota; class Planctomycetia; order Pirellulales; family Pirellulaceae; genus SXOA01. The sequence continues at coordinate 15,344 of JBKJNY010000162.1, forward strand.
CTCTTGCGGAACGTGATGAGCTGCGTGGCGGCCTCGGCCCGGTCTTTATCGGACTTTGTTGCGTCTTCAATCGTGGCGAGGAAGGTTTTGGCGATCTCCGCGGCATGAGCCGCGAGCTTCTCATTCCCCCAGCGATTGGCCAGCGTCACCAGGCGACTGCGGCTGTTAGGGGTTCCCTTTTCAAAGGCAGCGAGAAGCGCCTTGTCTTCGTCAGCACTGAGCTTCACCGGCTTATCCTTTGGCCAGCCGCGGGCGAGGCCGTCAAGGACGGCTTCGGTGATTTGCGGATTGGCGGAAGGAATCGCCGAAATGAGCTTGCCCACATGATCCGCCGGATTACCACGAGCATAATGCTCCGCGACGATCGTCATGATCCTAGAAGCAGCGGCATCGACGTCGGACGCCTTCACCGTCAAGAGTGAAGAAAGAAACGCGGCATCGTGATGTGCTGACGCACTGGTCATGGCGTCTGCCAGCCAGCGGTCGCCAGTTGTGTTTCGGTCGCGCACCAAGTCCGCAAGTCGCTTCCCAGCCGCCTCATCCGCGGGCATGTTCGCCAACGCGAGCAGTGCCGCCAAACGAACCTGGGGATTGCCATCGTCCAGCACTTTGCTCGTCAAAATCATGTCCGTGAAGTGGTTGTCAGGTGGCAGTGCGAGGAGGATTGATCGGCGAATATCGGGCGAATTGCTACCAACAGAAGGTGCGTCGGTTAAGGATCCGACCGCCCCTAGGACAAGTGCGACCTTGCCGTGAAGTTCCACCAACAGCCGCTGGGCGTGCTTCCGCCAGAACATGTTGTCGCTCTTCAAAGCTTCGACGAGCTGCTCCGGCGTGGCATTCGTCAGTGGGGTAGGCTTCCAGCCTGCCCTGCCTTCTTCTTCTTTGGGCAGGTCAGCAGCTTGTCCCACGGGCACTATCCTGTAAATCCGCCCGTGCTTCTTGTCCCGCAGCTCCGATTCATACGCCGCGCCCCGCCCCGTTTTGAAGCCGGCGGGAGTCGGGTTGTGCTGGACGATGTAGTTGTACCAGTCGAGGATCCAGACGTTCCCGTCGGGGCCGACCTCGGCCATGATCGGGGCGGTCCATTCGTCGTTGCTGGCGAACAGGTTCCAGGAGTTCTTGCTCTTGAAGCCCGCGCCGTCGGGGCGAATGACGAAAGTGGCCACGAGATGCCCCGTCGGCTCGCAGACGAAGGCGGTGCGGTTCCAGTATTCCTGGGGGTAGTTGCGGGCCGTGTAGAGCGCGTGCCCCGCAGCCGAGGTGAAGCCGCCGTGATGATCGACCTGGCGGACCTTTTCGGTGATGGGCTCAAAGTGGTTATCGTCGGCGATGCCATTCAGGGCCGATGCCGACCAGCCGCGGACGCTCTCGTAGTAGCGGTTGGGAATCGGCATGAACTCGCTGGGATTGCCGTTCGCGGTTGAGCCGAAGATCAGCCCTTCTTCGCTGATGCCCAGGCCCCAGGTGTTGTTGTTGGTCGAGCGGAGGAACTCAATCTCCGTCACTGCCGTCTTCTCCCCTTCCCCCGCTACCTTGAAGCGGAAGAAGCCCTGGCGGAATGATTGCCCGCGTGTGCCGTCGGTCAGCACGGGAGTTGAGTTGTTGTAACCCTGCATGGCGTAGTACCAGTTGTCGAGGCCGTACTGAAAGTTGGAAACGCCGCCGTGCGTGTCCCCCATTCCCCAGCCGGTGACGAGCACCTTCCGCAAGTCCGCCTTGCCGTCGCCGTCGGTGTCCTTCAGATAGACCGTCTCGCGGCCGTCCTGCACCAAGGCCCCGCCCCGATAGAACGTGAGCGCCGAGGGGATGCTGAGCTGCTCGGCAAAGACGTGGTGCTTGTCCGCTTGGCCGTCGCCGTTGGTGTCTTCCAGGATGCGGATCCGATCCCGCCCTTTGCCCTTCGGCTGCAATTCATTGGGGTAATCCATCGTCTCGCAAATCCACAGCCGCCCCGCTTCGTCCCAATTCATGCAGATGGGCTTGCCCCCAATCATCGGCTCGCTGGCGAAGAGACTTACTTCAAGGCCGACGGGGACGCTGATGTGCTTCATCGATTCCTCCGGCGAGAGCGGGAGCTGCATGGTCCGCTTGCCTTCTTCGATCGTTCCCCAGTTCTTCCCTGGCGGATAAAACGGCACATTGGCTTCGACATACTCAAACGGCTTCACGTCCTTGGTCAGTGGCGTCATCTCCGGCTTATCGGCGAATGTCGGCACCGCGCTCACGTCCTGGCCACACGCCCAACGGATCCCCCGCTCCACCAGATTTTGAAAGCCGGGGTTTCCCCAGGTCCGCTCGTCGTGCCCCCAGGCCGTATAGAACACGCGCCCCTTGGCGTGCGTGCGGATCCAGGTCCAGGGTTCCCGCTTCTCTCCCTCGTTGCGATATTCCAGAACCGTCCGGTCTTTCTCGTTGTGCTTGGTGTGGACGTAGGTCTCGTCCCAACTTTCAAAACTCTTGTACCCTTGCAGCAGCGGGTGCTTGGCCCCGTCGTCGGTGGGCGAGACCCGGAACGTCCCCGTCCCATGCCGTTGGAACTGGCCCCCCATCAGCGCGACCACCTCGTCGTTATTGCGGAAGCAGTAGGAAGCGCAGTGCAGCGGCACGAATCCCTTCCCGCCCGCCACGTAGTCCAGCAGCGCCTTCGCCTGTTCCGGCTTGATTTCGTCGATATTGGCGAAGAGCAGCAGCCCGTCGTATTTGCCGAGCGTTTCCGCGTTCAAATCACCGACGTTCTCCGTATACACCAGCTCAATCTTGCGCCCCGCCATCACCGGCTGAAACTGCTTGAACCGCGCCGCCGGCTGATGGTGGCCGCGGTCCCCCAGGAAGAGCAGCCGGAGAGGGGCCGGCTCGGCCGCGAAGGAGTAAAGCCCACCCAGGGCCACGAAACAAACGGCCAAAATGGAGCGCAACATAAGCGGCATTCCCTGAAACGTATTCCCTGAAATCAAGCACCGCGGCGACGGCCGCGAAGAGGAGCCAAAGTACCCCCGGCAGGATTTGAACCTGCGACCCCCGGTTTAGGAAACCGGTGCTCTATCCCCTGAGCTACGAGGGCGGAAAAAAAGTACTTTACCCA
>JBKJNY010000003.1:0-7120 GCA_046593355.1 Pirellulaceae bacterium
GAGTGCGACATATTCCCTGCCTACCGCCTCGACATCCAGCACGACGTGGTGGAGGCCACCGTCAGCAAGCAAAGCGCCCGCCAGGAAATCTGGAAGTGGCTGCTGCTCGGCGCCGTCGGCCTGCTGATCTTCGAGTGGTATATCTACAACAAGCGGGTTTACCTGTAGCTACTCGGCGTCTTTCTTCATCCGCGCACGCACCTCCTCCAGCGGATACTCCAGTATCGAAAGCCCTTCCAGCGCTCCCAATTCCTTGAGCCGCCGCCAGCCGCGGGTGACGACCTGTTCACGCTCCTTCACGAACCCCGGATCAAGCAGCTCCTTGCGAAAGTCGCCGTCAGCGGCCACGGCGGGGAACTCAGGGTCGACAATGAACTGGGCCAGCGCGGGGTTGCATCCGATGTGCCGCTCCTTGGTGGTGTGCAGCGTCTCCGGATCGATCAGGCCGATGACATAGCGCAAGTACAGATCGCTCTCCCAGATGTTTTCCACATCCTTTCCGCACACGTCGCAGAGGTAGCCTTCTTCGCAGCGCACTTAGATCGCCTGTTCAAGTGTCGAAGTTCAGGATCGGAGTCTAGACTACGGAATAATTTACCCTATTCCTGACGCTTCTCGGCACTATTTCTCGCTGATAGGGTAGAAAGGGACTCGCCATGACGGAAGAAAGCCTCTTTGAACTCGCACTGAATACCCCGGCAGCGGATCGGGCCGCTCTGCTGGACCGCGAATGCGCCAGCAACCTGGAACTGCGTCGGCGGGTGGAAGCCTTGCTGCGGGCCGATGCCCAGCCCGGTGACTTGCTGAAGGCCCAGCCATTGCTTGACAAGACCGGTTCGTTTGCCGGTGCCCGCGGCGCGTCCGTGCTCGAACGGCCGGGCGTGATCATTGCCGGCAAGTACAAGCTGCTGCAACAGATTGGCGAAGGGGGAATGGGGAGCGTCTGGATGGCTGACCAGACCGAGCCGGTGAAACGCCGCGTGGCGGTCAAGTTGATTCGGGCCGAGCGAGGCAGTTCGTCCACCATCCTGGCCCGGTTTGAGGCGGAGCGGCAAGCCATCGCCCTGATGGACCATCCCCACATCGCCAGGCTGCTCGATGCTGGCACGACCGACGACGGCTCCCCCTTTTTCGTGATGGAACTGGTCAAGGGGGTTCCGCTCACCGAGTTCTGCGATGCCCACCAACTGACGATCCTGGAGAGACTCCAGCTCTTTCAGCAAATCTGCTCGGCGGTGCAGCACGCTCACCAGAAGGGGATCATCCACCGCGACCTGAAGCCGACGAACATCCTGATCGAGAGCCACGACAACAAGCCGGTCCCCAAAGTCATCGATTTTGGTCTGGCGAAGGCCACGAGCGGAATGCAGCTCACGGAGAACACGCTGTTCACGGCTCTGGGCACGGTAGCCGGCACTCCGCTGTACATGGCTCCCGAACAGGCCAAGTTCAATGCCATTGACGTCGACACCAGGGCCGACGTCTATTCCCTCGGCGTCATCCTCTACGAACTCCTGACCGGCACGACCCCCATCGAGCGCGAGACCTTCAAAAAGGCGGCTTTCGACGAGATGCTGCGGACGATCCGCGAAGAGGAGCCGCCGACACCCAGCAAGCGCTTGAGCTCGGCGGAGTCCAAGCCGAGCGTGGCGGCGAATCGGCGCTTGGAGCCGGCGAAGCTGGGTGGTTTTGTGCGCGGCGAGCTCGACTGGATTGTGATGAAGGCCCTGTCCAAGGAACGGGAGCGGCGCTACGAGACCGCGAATGGATTCGCCAAGGACATCGAGCGGTTCCTGAATCACGAGCCGGTCCAAGCCGGTCCGCCGAGTTCGGCGTATCGCCTGCGCAAGTTCGTCCGCCGCAACCGCCCGCAGGTGATCGCCGCGAGCCTGGTCTTGTTGGCGCTGCTGGCCGGCATGGTGGGCACCACGCTCGGCCTGTTCGAGGCAAAGCGGCAAGAGGACATCGCCCGGAGCGAGGCGGCGGAGAAGGAACTCGCCCGCCAGGCCGAGGCCGAAGAGCGGAAAATGGCCGACGCCGCGAAGGCCGATGCCCAGGCCAAAGAGGCGGAGGCGAACGCGGTCGTGGCATTCTTCCAGAACAAGGTGTTCGCGGCGGCCCGGCCGAAGGGACAGGACGGCGGACTGGGCAAGGAGGTGAGCCTGCGCGACGCCATCGTGGCCAGCCTGCCGGCGCTCGGGCAGGGCTTCGCCGCTCAACCGCTCGTCGAGGCCCGGTTGCGGCTGGCCCTTGGCAAGACGTTCTTCTATCTCGCCGAGCACGAGCAAGCACGAGACCAGTTTGAGCAATCGCGGGCCTTGTGTACGCGCCACCGAGGCCCGGACCATCCCGACACGCTCAGCAGTATGCACAACCTGGCCAGCAGCTACGCGGCCCTGAACCGCCCCGCCGAGGCGTTAAAACTAGATGAGGAAGTGCTGGAGATTCGGAAGCGGGTGTTGCCCAAGGACCATCTCGACACGCTCACGAGCATGAGCAACCTGTCCACCAGCTACGCGGCCCTGAACCGCCCTGCCGAGGCGTTGAAGCTGCGCGAGGAAGTGCTGGAGATTCTGAAGCGGGTGCTGCCCAAGGACCATCCCGAAACGCTCGCGGGCATGCACAACCTGGCCAACAGCTACGCGGACCTGAACCGTCCCGGCGAGGCGTTGAAGCTGTACGAGGAAGTGCTGGCGATTCAGAAGCGCGTGCTGCCCAAGGACCATCCCGACACGCTCAAGAGCATGGGGGCTCTGGCCGAGTCGCTAATCAAATTGGATCGCGGCGCGGAAGCCATTCCGCTCATCGACGAGTGCGTGGCCAAAGCCGCCGGGCAGGCGGTCGATCCGCGCCTGATCCCAACCGTCATGGCTCTCCGCATGGGGCATTTTCAGAAGGTCGGCGACCCCGCCGGCTGCCGGGCGACGGCCGCGATGTGGGAGAAGCTGAACCGCCCGGACGCTGGCAGCCTGTACGACGCCGCCTGCTTCCGGGCCGTCACCGCCGGCGTGCAAGCGACGGCGAAGACCGCCGACGCCGCCAAGCTCGCCCAGGACGACGCCGACCGGGCGATGCAGTGGCTGCACAAGGCCGTGCAGGCGGGCTACAAGGACGCCGCCCACATGAGGAAGGACACCGACCTCGACCCGCTCCGCGAGCGAGAGGACTTCAAGAAGCTGCTGGCGGAGTTGGAGGAGGCGAAGAAGCCATGATGTAAATCACGTCCGTTTTCGGGGACGTGGGGGTTTGATGCCGAGCAGGGCACGGCTTTCCCGGCGGATCTGCTCCGTCCAACGAAGGGCCGCAGTGGCTTGGCGCTGACTTGCATCAAACCCCGGATAACGGGTCTCCACGGCAAATGCGGAAAGAAATAGGAGTCCGCGTCGGAAAGTTCGGAGCGTCCCGTGGATGGGCAAGACGAGGCCCAAAAGGCGATCCAAATCGTGCGTTTTTGGAGCGTTCAGGTTCGCTTCGACCAAGTGTGCCTGGAGGTACTTCTCGACGCACTGCTGGCAATGAAAACAGACAGCGTCGTGGCACGCCGCATCGACGCCGAGCCTGTGCGCCGCGTCGTAATCAGCTTCTGCCTTTCTCACCCACGGAACTGTCGCCTTTTGCATACAACACCTTGCCTTCGGTCATAATCTCCCGCGTAAAGGAGTCCCCCATTGCCAGCCGATCCGTCAATTGCCGCGGCGTGCGAACGATCAAATCCAGCGAATAGGGAACCGGAAATTCCCACCGGATCGCGACCGCTTGCCGGATTCGATCTCGGCACGGCATCACCACTAGAATGTCGACGTCGCTATCCTCGTGCGGTGTCCCGTAGGCGTAGGAGCCGAAGAGGATGATCTTTTCCGGGTGAAATTGCTCGGAGACCGCGCGGGCGAACTTGCGGATCAAACGCATCGGAACATGCGCACCGCTATACCAGGCAGGCGGCTTCTGGGCTTTTGTCGGTAGAACAGACATCAGTCACTTCTTCCCTTCGTGTTGCTATTATACCCTGCACTCCCATGAGTGACATCCCGAACATTGCGAAAGCCGCTTCCTCGCAGGCCGCAGCCGAGTTGCTCCCCCAGGTCTACGACGAACTTCGCAAACTGGCCACGGCGAAACTGGCGGCGGAGCAGCCGGGGCAGACGCTCGACGCGACGGCGCTGGTGCATGAAGCCTGGCTGCGGCTGGCGGAAGCGTCGGTGGAGTGGCAGGACCGCACGCATTACTTACGGACGGCTGCCACGGCGATGCGGCGGATCCTCGTCGATCGGGCTCGGGCGAAGGTTGCTGCCAAGCGCGGCGGAGCAGCCCGGCGCGTCGAGCTCGAAGACGTTGCTGGACCGGACCGGGACGGCGAGCTGCTGGCCCTGGATGCAGCGCTCGTCAAGCTGGCGGTGGAGAAGCCGGATCACGCGAAGCTGATCGAGCTGCGCTACTTTGCCGGCCTGAGCGGTGACGAGGCCGCCGCCGCGCTAGGCGTCTCTCCCGCCACGGCTGACCGGCGGTGGCGTTTTGCCCGCGCCTGGTTGCAGATTGAGTTGCAGCAGAGCGATTGAGCCGCTGCGACAGTTCGATCGATTCAGCTAAGCGCGCTCCTTCAGTCTCTTCAACTCCTCCGCCTCCGGCCGCTGCTTATAAAACGGGTCCAGCGGGTAGCAGCCGCTGGGGAGGCTGTTGCGGGGGGCGGTGGTGCAGTCGCTGAAGGTGCGGCAGACTTTTTTCCGCTGCCAGTCGCGGCCGGCCAGGACGTCGGCGGGGAGTTCGGGGTAGCTGAGGACCACGCGGCCCAACCCGACGAAGTCGGCCCAACCCTGGCGGACGATCCCTTGGGCGACGTGCGGCAGATAGTCTTGCAGGTACGAGTAGGCGGTGCCGACGGTCGGTAGGCCGGGGACCGCTACTTTAAGTTGGCGGGTCACGTGAATTTGTCGCGCCACTCCCACCAGCGGGTCTTCCGGCGGCTGATAACCATCGCTGGGGGGGAAGATGGCAGGCCGCTGCACATGCGGGTTGTAGTACGGGCTGCCGCCGCTGAGGTTGACCGCGAAGACGCCGAGCTCTTTCAGAAGATGGAGCAGCTTGATCGGCTCGGCAAGGTCCACTTGCGTCGGATCGCTTTCGCTCGCGCCGAAGCCGTAATGGTACGGCAGCAAGTGGCGATATTCCGCCGGCTCGCCGATGTTTTCTTCACCGCCGGGCTTGTAAGGCAGAGTATCGAAGGCACTGAGGCGAACGCCGACGAGCAGGTCCGGCAACTCATCGCGGATGCGGCGGATGATGGTAGTAAGGATGCGGGTCCGCCCTGCAAAGTCGCCGCCGAATTTCCCCGGCCTGATTCGGGCGCTCAAAAATTCATGCAAGAGGTAGCCGTGGCAGGCTTTGATATCGACGAACTGATAGCCGGCATCCCTGGCGATTTTCGCAGCCTCCAGGTATTGGTCCATCAGCCGCTCCAGGTCATTGTCGGTCCAGATGCGGGAATCGTCCTCCGCCGCGATGCCGACGCGGGCATCCAAAAGCGGGTGATGGTAGGCAATCCGCGGCTCAAATCGATTGTGGTCGCTGGGCTTGCAGAATCGGCCGGAGTGCGTGAGCTGCAAGCCGACAAAAAGCCCTGTCAGCGAGCCAGAGGTTTCGTGATGGGCCTGCTGCAACGCGAGCAACAGCTCCGATAGGCCGCGGCGATTGTGCTCGGTGGCCAGCGTTTGATTCGGATTGGCCCTCCCATCGTCCTGCACCGCCGCGGCTTCTCCGCCCCAAATCAATTTTGCCCCCGAGAGGCCGAAGTTTCGCCAACGGCGAAGCGTGAGTTCCGAGGGAGTGCCGTCTCGATTCGCGTCCCAGCCCTCCATCGGGTGAATGCACCAGCGATTGCCGACGTTCAACGGGCGACGCGGAACGGGGTCGGGAGTCTTTGGCGGCGGTAACTGTTCCCCACCACGGAGATCGGTTGCCGCCAAAGACTCCCGACCCCCTTTCGTCAGCTCCAAGGGCTCCGCCAGGGGTGAGCCCTCCTCCGTCGATAGCGGCCGGTCCTCCACCGGCAGTTCCAGCCGCAGCTCGACGAGTCGAGCGCGGAACGCGTCCACCGTTTTGAGCTGGGCAATTTTGGGATAGTGAGGCATGGCCAGGCTCTGGCTACGAGGACTTCTGCCTCGCCGCTACTTCCCCGGCTTTCCGTTCCTCAGCGCCGCCTGGGCCGCGGCCAAGCGGGCGATGGGGACGCGGAAGGGGGAGCAACTGACGTAGTTGAGGCCCACTTTGTGGCAGAAGTCGATGCTGGCGGGGTCGCCGCCGTGCTCGCCGCAGATGCCGACCTTCAAGTCCTTCCGCGTGCTGCGGCCTTTCTGCACACCCATCTGCACGAGCTGCCCCACGCCCGCCGTGTCCAGCGATTGGAACGGGTCGCAGGGCAGCAGCTCCTTGCGCAGGTAATCCGGCAGGAAGCCGTTCACGTCGTCGCGCGAGAAGCCGAACGTCATCTGCGTCAGGTCATTCGTCCCGAAGCTGAAGAATTCGGCATGTTCGGCGATCTTGTCGGCCGTCAGTGCGGCCCGCGGGATTTCGATCATCGTGCCAATCTGCACTTCCAGCTTGCCGGTGTATTTCAGCTCCTTCTTCACGGCCTCAATCGTCTGCGCCGTCAAGTCGACGAGCAGTTTGAGCTCCGGCGAGGTGCTGACGATGGGGATCATGATTTCCGGCCGGGCGTCAATCTTCTCCTTCTTGCAGGCGATGGCCGCCTCGATGATGGCCCGCACCTGCATCTCCAGGATTTCCGGATAGGTCACGCTCAGGCGGCAGCCGCGGTGGCCGAGCATGGGGTTGGACTCGTGCAATGCCGACACCCGCTGCTTGACCACATCCAGCGAGACGCCGAGCGTCGTGGCCAGCTCTTCCTGGGCCTTGGGTTCGTGCGGCAGGAATTCATGCAGCGGCGGATCGAGCAGGCGGATCGTGACCGGCAGCCCTTTCATGGCGGTGAAGATGCCTTGAAAATCGCCCCGCTGGAACGGCAGCAGCTTGGCGAGGGCCTTTTTGCGGGCTTCCACGTCGTTCGCCAGGATCATCTCGCGCATAGCCGCGATCCGGGCCTCGCCAAAGAACATGTGCTCCGTGC
>JBKJNY010000086.1:0-17716 GCA_046593355.1 Pirellulaceae bacterium
TGACCTGGCATCGCTGGGACTCCGTTCCCAAAGAGAAGTTTGCAAGACCTCTCCCATTGGAACGTCCCAGCGATGTTTTCTCCGATACCAGTTTTCGAGGCTCATTTTTGGAGCCTCGATTGCATTTGAGATTTGAGACCGCCCTCTTTGGGGAGATAATCCATACTCAGAATTTGACCGCTCACATGACGAGCTGTGAAAACGGAACCGAGCAGGTTCTGCTGAACATGGGCATTGCTGAGGTCAAACCACTGGTAGTCCTGGAACTCAAAGCGGCCCAGCAGCTTCGACCGAAAGAAGATCAGCCGACGGTTGGTAGCAATCATCGCATCAGGAGAAAGATTCATCAGCGGCTTCTGCTGAATGGCCACATACTGAATCACCTCCTGCGAGGTCAGGATCGACTGAACTTTCTGGCACATGCCATCTACCAGCGAGGCATTGGGATGGTGCGAGAGCCTGCTCGGGGCTGCTGCATTCTCACGCTGGCCAGCCTGTTGTTGCTGCCTCGCGGCCTGAGCGTTCGCGGATCGTACCTGCGCCGCTTCAGCGGCCTCCTGGCGAGAGGCGGCATTCTTTCGAGCTGTTGCCTCTCTTTCCGCCTGCCGAGCCGCTTCCCCATCGCTCATGGCCTTGGCCAGGCCGGCAATCTGAGTCACTAGATGCCAGCCGCCATTTGTTCGGCCGGGACTCATCACAAGTGAGTCTCGCTTCAGTTTTCCCTGCATGGCCAGGGCGAGCATTTCGGACTCAGGAATCGGTCCTACTTCCGAGACCCCTCCGAGTAAACCAGCCGTGCGGTGATACCATTCGTGGGGCTTAGACATGCCGAAATCCTTGCTGCTTCGCACCCGACGCCGTTATTCTGGCAGGACAATCGATAAATGGAACGCGATTTTGTTTTCTTTATCGGCCTGAGCTTTTTTGAGCCCAACGAGACCGTTGGCGAAATACTTCAGGTGGGCCGCAATGTTAGGGCGGTCCTTGAGGTCGCGACAGCAACCGGGGCAGAGCAGCTTTCCGTCTTCGGCCAGTCTCTCCGGGGTCACTTCGCTAATGGCTCCGCATTGTTCGCAGGTAATACGGACGACGGTCAATTCGGCAAGCGTGATTCTCAAAATGCGTTCCGGCACAAGACGCTCCTTGACCATGAGTAACCCGTCCATGTTAGCGAGAAAGTCGGCGAAAAGCAGCCCTCCAAATATGCCACTATCGGAACAGCGAGGGCAAGGGGAAGTTGCTGGCATCACCTACGCAATCACCGCCACCTGCTGCGGCTCCTACCGCGTCACCTGCCGCGATATCTGGGCACGAAAATGCCAGTGATGAGTGTGGCCATTCCCAGCGAAAATGCCAAATCGTGAGGGGAGCTTTTGGGCGGTGTCCAGCAAGTGTAGTTGTTTCCAGCCCCCTCTCGCTACAATGCTCCATGAACGCCCAAGAACTAGCCAGGAAACTCCAACGATACCGCGACCAATCCCAGGACTGAGTATCGCCCAGAGCCCCGTCCGCTTAGACTACCGGAAACCTGCACGCCTGCGAAAGGTAAACGGATGCGAGATCGCCGCGAATTTCTGCGACTGGGACTGTGTTCACTGGCGGGGCTAAGCTTCCCGCCATTGTGCCTCCCGCAGTTGTATCGCCTGCGGGCGGAAGCCGCCGCCCCTGCTGCCGGCAAGCCCAAGGCGATGATCGTGGTCTTTCTGCATGGCGGGGCCAGCCATCTGGAGACCTGGGATCCTAAGCCGGATGCGCCGTTGGAATACCGAGGACCGTTCCAGACTATCGCCACGCAGACGCCGGGCCTGCGGTTCTGCGAATTGCTCCCCAAGCAAGCGGCCATTTCCAATCGGTTCACGATCGTCCGCTCGATGGTCCATTCCGGGTTCTGCCATGGGATCGGCCAGCAGCAGATGTTTACCGGCCATGAAATCCGCGAATTCAAGCCGCAATCCGAGCATCCGGAGTTCCTGTCAATCACCAATCGCCTGCGGGGGAGTGCCGGCCGGCTGTTGCCGAACTATGTCGGCGCGCCCCCGATTCCTTACCTGGGTTCCGCGTATCTGGGGCCGGCCTACGAGGCGTTTGGCGTTTCCGGCGATCCGAACCAGCCCGAATTCCGCGTCCCCAACATGGGGGCCGCCGCGGCGGATAGCCTTCCGCAAATTCGCCGGCGGATGGGGCTCCGCGAGCAGCTCGACAACTTCGCCCGCGGCGTCGATCAGCGAGGTAACATGCAGGCGGGGGACCAGTTTGAGCAAATGGCTTGGAGCATGCTGGCTTCTCCCGTGGCAAGAAACGCCTTTGATCTAACCCAGGAAGACGCGGCTGTGCGGGATCTCTATGGACGCAATACTTGGGGCCAGCAGTGCCTGTTGGCGCGGCGGCTGGTCGAGGCGGGAGTCGAACTCGTGACCACCACGCTCGCCGGCCCAATCTGCGGCCGGGTGCAGAACTGGGACGATCACGCCGTCAACCATCACGTGTTCGACGCGATGGCTTCGCGAGCCCCTTACTTCGATCAGGCCGTGGCGGCGCTGATCTCCGATATCTACGAGCGCGGGCTCGACCAGCAGGTCATGGTCCTGGTGACGGGCGAATTCGGCCGCACCCCCAAAATCTCCTACGCCGCCGACAGCGGAAGCGGCGCGATGCAGCCGGGAAGGGACCATTGGCCGCGAGCGACCTCCATGATGTTCGCCGGCGGCGGCTTGGAAACCGGTCAGGTCATCGGCGGCACCGACCGCCGCGGCGAGGACGTCATCGAGCGGCGCATCACCCCTCACGACTTCTTAGCCACCGTCTACCGCCACCTGGGAGTCAACGCCAGCAAAGTCCAGTTCCAGGATTTCTCCGGCCGCCCGATTCCAATTCTCAATCAAGGGACACCGATACCTGAACTGCTGGCCAAGGGTTGATCGACTCCGCTCTCTCTTCTTTCTTCCACTGCGGACTCTGCGCCTCCGCGTGATGTTCTTTCTAGGCGGGTGGACTGCGTCTTTGCATCTCTGGCTGGCAAGATGCTCCAGCATTGACGGTTATCCGGACGTCACGAGCAACCCGCGGCGGATTGGACGGCATCGATGGAGTATTGGGGATTTTGAACCGCTCGGGCAGCCGAGAAAACCAATACCGCTCAATTCCTCTGGACTCTAGCCGGTAACGGGTTTCGTCATGAGTATTGGCAGCATCGGCAGTTCGTCATGGACGCCACACTTCGCGCTGAGGGTCCGGTCCTTTGCCAACGACAACTCATCGGACCCGCCGGTGGCGCAGCCCTCTGCCACCGCTTGCGCTGCCGGTGGAACGTGTCTCGCGCCAGGAACACAGTTGCCGGCGGCGCAATCGCCCGGCGGCCTGGCGGGCTTCCGTGGGCTAACGGGTTTCAGCGGACAAACAGTTCAGGAATCGCATCTGGCACTGCAAATCCGCTCACGCTCGGAGGTGCGCACAGACCGTGACGGCACGGTCGCCGAGCGCACCAGCACCCAACTGAAGTTTCACTACGACCTGACGACGGCCGACGGACAGCACATTGAACTGAATGTGAAGGCCAATGTGCGGCAGACATCGATTCAGGACGCGGCCGGCAATTCCATCAGTAAGACACAAGTGAGATTGCAGTTCTCGCTGCTGCAGGAAGGGGTAGCGGAGGATTTGTCTCCGCTGCTCTCGGACCAGGTTCCCGGCGATACGCAAAGCGGCGTTTCGGACGGGCTCTCGGCCTTCTTGAATTCAATCGAAGACGCGCTGCAACATTTTGCCGATGGGGAGAATTCCACTGCCGATGAACTGCTGACGAAGACCGTGGATACGTTCAACGCTTTGGTGGATGCGCTGAACACTCTGCTGTTCCCCGCCGCGGGAAGTGACGCTCCCCCGGCTCTGCCAACGAGCGACGAGAGCCCCGTTCAGTTTCCACCGGTTGCCCTTCCTGCACCTAGCGACTTGGAGCCCCTGCCAGCGTTGCCCGCGGACGAGGACGTGGTTCCGGCGAACGTGACTGTCGCGGACCAGGAGGATTCCACCATCCAACCCGCTCTGGCCGAGGGGGACGTTGTCCCTCTCGCGGAACCTGATGCCGCAGCTTCGCCCACCCAATTGGCGACTCAAGTGCTGCAAAGTGTCCGGCTTCGATTCGTCCAGTCCCTTACGCAGATTATCCGGTCGCTGACCCCCGAGGCGCAGCCTGGAAGTAGCCCGGCCACCGCGTCACAGCGCCTCTACTATCAAAGTTCGCTCAGCCTCAAAATCCATACGGCATCCCTCGTGGACGTGAACGCCTGAGCTTGGCCAGTTCGCAATACTGCGTTGAAAATCCGGCAGAAAGTGAAGGCAGCAAGATAAGAGCCATTGAAGCGGAATCACTCCACCGCGGCCGACAGCAAGTGCAGCGGATGGGGGACCGCCGAACCTTGGTCGCTTTGCCAGGCTTGGCGGGGTACTTCTTCCATCCTCGGAGTCAGCTCGCGCTGGAGGTATTCACTCGCTTTCAATACCTCCGCATGAAGCTCGGGAAACGGCGGAATCTTGGCGTCCCATTCCAGCAGCGTGCTTGCGCCGCCGGTGAGCTGGTGGGCGAGGCGGTAGAGTTGCCAGACGGATTCCACAACGCGGCCGTCGTGGGTGTCGATGCAGTGGGTGCCGAGGTTGGTGTGGCCGGCGAGGTGGAATTGAACGATCCGCTCGTGCGGCAGGGAGCGGAGGTACTCGGCGGGGTCGAATTCGTGGTTCACGCTGGAGACGTAAACGTTGTTCACATCGAGGAGCAGGCCGCAATCGGCATCGGCGGCCAGGCGGCTGAGGAATTCCCACTCGCTCATCGTGGAGGCGGCGAAAGTGATGTAGGAGCTGGGGTTCTCCAGCACCAGCGGCCGCTCCAGATAATCCTGCACCACCCGCACCCGCTCCGTGACGTGCCGCAGCGACTCTTCGTTCAAAGGCAGCGGCAAGAGATCGTGCGTGTTCCGCCCGGCAACCCCCGTCCAGCAGAGGTGGTCGGAGACCCACGCGGGCTGACATTCCTTGGCCAGGGCCTTCAGATTCGTCAGGTAGTCAAAATCGAGCGGGTCGGTGGAGCCAATCGAGAGGGAGACGCCATGCAT
The DNA here is from genome assembly GCA_046593355.1 of Pirellulaceae bacterium. Taxonomy (GTDB): domain Bacteria; phylum Planctomycetota; class Planctomycetia; order Pirellulales; family Pirellulaceae; genus SXOA01. The sequence continues at coordinate 5,106 of JBKJNY010000086.1, forward strand.
TACCACCGGATACCGCTCCGCAAGCTGCCGCAGCACCTGCCGCGGACGGCCGCGGGAATCCATGAAGTTCTCGGAGATGATCTCGAACCAGTCCACCGCCGGCTGCTGCTGCAGGATATGCCCAAAGTGGACACTCCGCAGGCCAACGCCGAGACCGAGATGGGGAAGATCGAAACGGGACAGGTGTGCCATGAGGAGATTGTAACTTGAAAGGGTGGAAGCCTACCCCACCTGTAGGATGGGCTCTACTTCCAGGACCGAACCCCGCACGGCGATGACGCGGACTTTCGCGCCGGTGGGGAGCTTCTCATCGCTGCCGCTGATGGCTTCGTATTCCACCACGCGGTTTTGCAGGCTGAGCTGGATTTTCCCCGCGCTGGCCTTCTGGGCGGGAATCGGGATGTAGACCGTCCCGACCTGGCCAAGAGCCCGGTGGGCTCGCAGTGTCTGATCCTGGCTCAGCTTGCCAAGCTGCTTCACCAAGTAGTGAACGGCAAACATGGCCCCCGCGCCGCTGCCGGTGGCGATGAGGAGTTGCATCGGCAGTTCGCGGCCGGCGGATTCCGACGCCAGCCCCGCCAGCCCGAAGAACGCACTGGCGGCCACGAGGGTGCGGAAGGAGATGACGCCGAACAGCCACGACGAGCCGTGCTGGCCCGTTGCATCAGCGTGTGTACCCGAGGGGTCATGCACATCGACCGAGACATCGTGGGCCAGCTCCCCCACATCATGCCCAAAACCGACGAGCGTGAGCACGAACTGGCAGACCAGGATCGTACCGCCGATCACCGCACACAGGACGAAAATTGCTGTCATGGCCGGCACTCCGTGCAGAAGGGAGAAGAGGCTTCGGCAGTAATTCGCTACTCCCTCTAGATTCTTGCCCGAAAACGGGTGCTGTCAACGCGATGGACCACACCGGCCCTGTTTCAGCCGAAAAACTCGGCATCCCGCGATTCCGGCTGAAAAAGTTGCTTGACTTTCCACCCAAACTATTGGAGAATCGCCCCATTCGCGGCAACGTCCTTCATGCTGCGCCCTCCTTTTCTGTAACGAGGCAATGATGCAGCGGTCAAGGCTCCCTGTATGTCTGTTGCTAGGGATGATCTTGCTGGCCACTGTGGCGCTAGCTCGTGAATGGAAGGATGCCACCGGCGCCTTCCGCGTTGAAGCCGAGCTCGTGGCGGTGCGGGATGGCAAGGTCTATTTGGAGAAGCCCAACGGCGCGGTCATCACCGTCGCGCTCGAGAAGCTGAGCCAGGCGGACCAGGACTTTCTCAAGAAGGGAACCGCGCCCGCCGTTCCAGCGAAGCCCCCCGCCGCCGATCCAGTGCCAGGTACGCCGGCTGCGAGCCTCCCCACGGACAAGCAGGAATTGGCCCGCCGCGCCCTGGGCGTGCTCCAGGCCAACTGTTATCGCTGCCACGGGCACGAGGGCTCGAATGAAGGGGGCTTCAACTACATTCTGAGTTTGGAAAAGTTATCGCAGGGGTATGTCAAAGCCGGCAACCCGGCCGGCTCGCCCCTCTATGAGCGAATGACAGCCGCCAGTGACTCGCGGATGCCCCCCGAAGGAGAGAATCCCCGGCCGAGCGCGGCGGACATCGCCCTGGTCAAACGCTGGATTGAAGTCGGCGCTCCCGCTCTGGCTCAAAGCACCGCGCGGACGTTCTTCAGCAATGCAGACATCATGGGGTTGGTCGCGAAGGACCTGGAGGCCGCCCCCGAGCGGAGCCGCAAGTATTACCGCTATTTCACGCTCTCCAATCTCTACAACAGCGGCGTATCGGAAGACGAGTTGCAGACCTACCGCCTGGCCTTGTCCAAGCTGGTGAACAGCCTTTCCTGGAATCCCACGCTGGTCAAGCCGCAGGCGATTGACCCCGCCCGGACGATTCTCCGCGTGGACATCCGCGAATTGAACTGGACGCTCGACAACTGGCAGGACATTGCCCGCAGTAATCCGTATGGCCTGAAATTCGACACCGTGGATGCCAAAACCTGCTATCAGCACGCGCAGACGGACATGCCGGCGGTTAGAGCCGACTGGTTCGTATTCGCCGCTTCCCGCCCGCCGCTTTACCATACGCTCCTCGGTCTGCCGGAAACCGACCTGGAGCTCGAGCAAAACCTGCGGGTGAATGTGGCCTCCAACATCGAGCAGGAGAAAGTGGCGCGGGCCGCCTTCAACCGGTCCGGCGTTTCGCAAAACAACCGCCTCATCGAGCGCCATGCCCTGCCGCAGGGAAGCTATTGGAAGAGCTATGACTTCGGCGGCAACGTCGGCGCGCAGAATCTGTACCAGCACCCGCTCGGGCCGGGAGGGACCGACGGATTCCGGCATGACGGCGGGGAAATTGTCTTTTCTCTCCCCAACGGCCTGCAAGGATACCTGCTGGTGGATAAGGAGGGCAAACGGATCGACAAGGGCCCGACCGAAATCGTCAGCGACCCTCGGCGACCGGACAAGCTGGTGACCAACGGCGTGTCTTGCATGTCTTGTCATTATGCCGGCATCATCACCAAGGCGGATGAAATTCGGCCATTCGTCGAGGCCAATCGCAAGAGCTTCAAGGAAGTCGAGTCGATCCTGGCGATCTATCCCGATAAATCTCAGTTGGATCGTTTTTATGACGAAGATGGGCGGCGGTTTGCCAATGCGATGAAGCAGATTGGGTTCAGCACGCTGTCCCGCACCGGCGAGCCGATTTCCTCCATGGCCCAGAGGTTCGAGGAAGAGCTCGACCTGGCGCGGACGGCTTCGGAATTCGGCCTGACCCCGGATGAATTCTCTTCCCGCCTGGACATGAGCGAGTTGGGACGAGAATTGGGCTCGCTGAAGGTCGCCGGAGGGACCATCAAGCGGGACGTCTTCGTGCAGATGTTTGGGCGGGTGGCCTTGGAGTTCAAGCTGGTGGCCGATTTCCGCGGACTGGCCTCGCGCGGGGTTCCCCTGGCAAAGATTCCCGCGCCCGATGACGCCGTGGGAGAGATTCGCCGGTTCAAGGATACCAGGATGTCGATCAACGCCCTGTCGTTTTCCGCGGATGGGGGGCGGTTGGTAGCTGGTGGCATTGGCCAAGAAGTGATACTTTTCGACCTCGTGACCGGGAAGATGAATAAGGCCGTCAATACCGACTACGCGAAGTGCCTCGCATTCACTCCCGATGGCGGCAAACTGCTGGTCGGGCAGCACACTGGAAAAATCGAAATCTTTGAAGTGGAGCGTGGGGGAACATTCAAAGCCGCGGGCACGTTCGCCATGCATGGCGACGACATCTGCTCCCTGGCATTCAGTCCCGACAGCCGCTTTGTCCTCTCTTCCGCCAAGGACAAGAGGACCCTGTATTGGAATCTCGACGAGCGGAAGCTAGTGTACTCCTTTGATGGCCTGGGCTCGAGCGAATCGGTAACCTGGATCTCCATCGATGGCAAGTTGGGCGTGGCCGCCGACGGCGAGAGTATGCAGTTCCTCGACCTGATTCAAGGCAAGGTGACGCGTACTGCCAAGACAGTACATAGGTCTCTTTCCCTGCGCGTGGCGATCTCTCCGGACGCGTCCAAGCTTGCCGTCAGCAAGGGGTCCGAAGTTGTCATCATTGACACCCAGAGCGGCAAGCAATTCCCCGTCATCCAAGAGCGGGAATTGCAGTGGACCTCTGCCTTTACCGCGGACTCGAATTATATCCTGACGGGGATGAACGGGGTGGTGAACATGTTTGACGCCAGGAACGGCAAAAAGATCGATTCTTTCGCTGTCGGCAAGAGCGCCTATGTCCAGACCATTGTCATCAGTCCCGATGGGCGGCACGCCGCTGCCGCCATGGGCTACGAGATAGTCATCCTCCGGCTGCCGAAGACGCCGTAACCTTCGCAAGCACATTTCTCCCTAAGATTCGCTCCCCGCTGGCGAATACCTCTCTCAACCTGGGGGGGAGATGATTGCGGCTCCTGGGCGGCTGCCGTATATTGTGCGGCTGCGGTAGCAAAGTGGCGCCAGAAGTCGGAGATCTCAAATCTCAAACAATATCGAAGGCCGGAAAGCCAGGAATGTACGAAACAAAACCGTTTCCCGATTCAGCATTCCTCCTTTGAATTTGTTTGAGATTTGAGATTTGGAATTTGAGACTGGTCTCTCTATCACGAAAGGGTTTGCGAGATGAAACGAACTTCGCTGCGGTTGTTGGTTGTACACGCGAGTCTTGTTATCGGGCTCGCGCTGGTTGCTTCCTTCGCCCGGGCGCAGGAGGCCAAGGTCGCCGAGGAATGGACCATCACCGGGACGATGGACATTGATTTCAAGACCCGCACGGACTTGGATACGGCCGGCACCTACGTCCAGGACTCTCCCGCATTGGGGGCCAAGGATACGTACACCTTCAAAATGGTGGTGGGCAATACGACCGAATACAGCGGCAAGATCACTCGCCAGGGGGATCTGTTCACCAAGGTCATCAAGAGCCAGAAGCAGAAAGCAGCCCTGGGTTTCGACGTGAGCCTGGCGGTCCGCAATCCCAAGAACCTGGACGAGAAGAAGAACGTCGGCAAGTGGGTCGGCACGCTGCCGATTAATACCACGACCGGCGTCTACGACATTGCCGGCGGCGCGAAGGGGGAAAGCCCGCTGCGGATTTCCATCGACGCCGTCGGCAGCCAGCAGGCGTTCGTGGACAAGTTCAGCGGCAAGCTGGTCGGTAAGAGCAAGAAGGAAGACGGACTCGCTTCCTACACCTACCGCCGCCTGGTCGGGAACAAGACCGTGGAGATTAAGGTCGAAAAGGTCGACCCGATGCGGTTTGAGGATGTCGAGCTCGCCAAGGGCCCGTCGCCCAATTATCCGCACACCGTGGTCAACGGCCGGCTGGATTATGACTATGAAACGGGCAACTGGCTGACCGACGGCGTGAAGTTCAAATACAACCTCAACGGCAAAGACGTGGAGGATGTGATGACCGGCTCGGTGAAGTGGGTGGAGGACGAGAACCGCAAGTCCAACGGCAAGGGGCAATACGAGTTCAACCTCCGCTTCAACGAGGGGAAGAACAAGCCCGCCACCACCGAATCCGCCGCCTTCGACAAGCTCAGCGACGAAGATGCGTTCTTCGTGGTCGATGATACGATCCCCTGCCTCACCGGCAAGATCACGTACGTCGACCAGTTCATATCCGGCACCGACAGCCCCGCCAAGAGCAAGATCGTCTACTCGCTCAACGCCAACAAGCTGACGAAGACGCAGATGGTGAACTTCTTCAAGCTCTGGCTGCTAGGGACCGGACCGATTAACGACGAGTAGTCGCAAGGTGGGGTAGGCTTCCAGCCTGCCCAGAATTCTCAAGTTCGGCGCGGGTCGCTGACCCCGCCGAACCGCTGGTCAAAGCAAGGGGTCGGGAGTCTTTGGCGAGCGGAGTCTGTTCGCATAGTAGATTATCTCTCGCCAAAGACTCCCGACCCCGAACTTCCCCTCATCCCCTTTACCTCTTTACCCCTCCTCCCTCCATGTCCTCCCGCTCCTTCTTCGCCCGCCTCGCCCACCGTGCCAATCCCACCAGCCGCGAGGATCGCCGCCGGTTCATGCAGCAGACGCTGGCGGCGACGGCTGGGCTGCTGCTCAGCAGCGGCGGCGCGCGGGCATTCGCGCCGGCCAATACGCGGCGCGTGATTGTCATCGGCGGGGGGTTTTCGGGATTGGCCTGCGCTTATGAGTTGAAGAGCGCGGGGTACAAAGTCACCGTGCTGGAGGCCCGCAACCGGGTCGGCGGACGGGTGCTGAGCTTTAAGGACTTGATCGAGGGGAAGAACGTGGAAGGTGGCGGCGAGCTGATTGGTTCCAACCATCCCACCTGGGTCGCCTACCAGGAGAAGTTCAAGCTCAACTTCATCGACGTGACGGAGGATGAAGATGCTTCGATGCCGGTATACTTGGGGGGCAAAATGCTCAGCGACGAGGAGGTGGAAAAGCTCTACAAGGACATGGAAGAGGCGATGGCCGCGATGAATCCCGAGGCGGAAAAGATCGACGCCGACGAGCCCTGGAAAAGCCCGATGGCCGCGGAGCTGGACAAGCGGAATTTCGCCGACTGGATCAAGGCCCTGAAAGTGGACGATCTGACCAAGCAGGCCATCGATATCCAGAATGCCTCGGATAACGCCGTTTCCAACGCCAAGGCCAGCTACCTGGGCATGCTCACCGCCATCAAGGGGGGCGGGCTGGAAAAATACTGGACCGATAGCGAAGTCTTTCGCTGTGCGGAAGGAAACCAGGCATTGGCCATGAAACTGAGCGAGGGAATTGGGCCCGATAGTATCCGCCTCAAGCTGGCGGCCAAGACGGTGAAGGTGAACGAAGACGGCGTCGTCGTCACTTGCAGCGACGGCCGCACCATTGAAGCCGACGACATCGTGCTGGCGGCTCCGCCAACCACCTGGTCCAAAATCGAGTTCTCCCCCGAGCTGCCGGAATCGCTGCAGACGCAGATGGGGATCGCGGTCAAGTATCTCTCAGTCGTAAAGGGGCGCTACTGGCGGGGGAACAAGCAGATGTCCGATTCGCTCACGGACACCTTCATCAGCCAGAACTGGGAAGCGACCGACAACCAGGACAAGGAAAATGCCGACACCCCCGCCTGCCAGGTCAGCTTCTCCGGCGGTCCCCAGGCGGAAGCCTGCCTGAAGATTCCTGGTGCCGAGCGGGACGCGAAGTATGCCGAGGTGCTGGACAAGCTCTTCAAAGGCTACAAAGACAACTTCGTCAGCAGCCGGTTCATGGATTGGCCGAAAGACCCGCTGACGATGGCCGCTTATTCCTTCCCCGCTCCCGGCCAGATTACCACGATCGGACCCACCTTCCATAACGGAATCGGCCGGCTGCACTTCGCCGGCGAGCATACCTGCTACAAATTCGTCGGCTATATGGAAGGGGCGCTGAACAGCGGCACCTCGCTGGCCCGGCGGATTGCCAAGCGGGATGGGGTGGCCAAATAGTAGGCCGTCTCTCCGAGACGTGCCTGGAGTGATCACTTTCTTCGTGCAAAGTCTGTTCGCGAAACGCCCTTCCCTTTGCGCCACGCCTTCTCCTGGCCGTCTCGGAGAGACGGCCTACCTTCTTCCTGTTATCGTGAAGCCATGTCCTCGGTCGCCGAAATTCTCGGGCCCGGCGGCCGCATTGCCGCGCGGATGGCCAATTATGAGCATCGCCAGGAGCAACTGGCGATGGCGGGGGCAGTGGAGCGCGCGCTACGGGAGAAGCATCACCTGATCGTCGAAGCCGGGACGGGGGTGGGAAAGAGCTTTGCGTACCTGGTGCCGGCGATTCTTGCAGTGACGAGCTTAGCCCCCGCGTCCACGCGGGGAGAGCGCCCCCTGGAGGGGGCGGCTAAGCTGGGGGAACAGGATGAGCCCGGCCCCAAAAAACGGATTATCATCTCCACGCATACGATCTCTCTGCAGGAGCAATTGCTGAACAAGGACATTCCGCTGCTGCGGAGCGTGATGCCGCAGGAATTCTCGGCGGTGCTGGTGAAGGGGCGAGGGAACTACATCAGTCTGCGGCGGATGAACAACGCGGCCGAGAAATCCCACAGCCTGTTTCAGACGCAGGAGGAAATGGATGACCTGCGGCAGATTATCGCCTGGTCGAAAAAGACAGGGGACGGCAGCCGCAGCGATTTGAGCTTTCAACCCGGTCCCGCGGTCTGGGACGAAGTGGCCAGCGACAGCAGCAACTGCCTGGGGCGGAACTGCCCGACGTACAAGCAGTGCTTCTATTATCAGGCCCGCCGTCGCGTCCACAACGCTCAAATCCTCATCGTCAATCACGCCCTGTTCTTCAGCGACCTGGCCTTGCGGCAGTCGGGGGCCAGCATCCTGCCGGAGTACGACGCGGTCATCTTCGACGAAGCCCACACGCTGGAGGCGGTCGCCGGCGACCATCTCGGCCTCTCCGTCACCTCCGGCCAGGTCCATTACATCCTCAGCCGCCTCTACAACGACCGGACTAACAAGGGGCTGCTCGTCAACGAAAAGGATGGCGAGCGCGGCCGCTTCGCCAAGGCCCAGAAGCTGGTTATCGACTGCTACACATTGGCCGACGAGTTTTTCTCGGACGTGCTGGCGGCGATGTATAAGACCGGCAACAAGAACGGCCGCTTCCGCACGCCGGTCGCGATGGCCAACGAAATCAGCCCGGCCCTGAAAGCGCTGGCCCAGGAAATCCGCGCCCGTACCGACGAGATCAAGGATGAATCGCAAAAGCTCAACTTCGTCTCCGCCCAGAACCGCCTTACCGCGCTCTCCGGGGAAATCGCCCATTGGCTGGAGCAGCAAAGCCAGGGCAGCGTCTACTGGCTGGAGAACACCTTCTCTCGCGGTGGCAAGCCGCGGCAGAAGCTCTCCGCCGCGCCCATCGATACCGGCCCGGTCCTCCGCGAGCAGCTTTTTTCCGTGGCCAAGAGCGTCATCATGACGAGCGCCACACTTTCCACCGGCAAGAAGCCGAGCTTTGAATTCTTCAAGTCCCGCATCGGCCTCACTCAGTCCGCCTCCCTTCGCGTCGGCAGCCCGTTCGACTACCGCCGCCAGGTGAAGCTGATTCTCGTCCGCGACATGCCCGACCCATCGACACAAAAAGCCCTCTTCGACAGCCGATCCAGCGAAATGATCAAGCGGTACGTGGAGCGAACCGATGGCCGAGCGTTCGTGCTATTCACCAGTTATGAATCGCTGAGGCGAGCCGCTGCCGACCTGACCCCCTGGCTGGCGAAGCGAAACATGGCCCTGTACAGCCAGGCGGACGGCGTGCCGCGGACGAAGATGGTGGAGATGTTCAAGGAGAATCCCCGCGGCGTGCTGCTGGGGACCGACAGCTTCTGGCAGGGGGTGGACGTGCCGGGGGACGCCCTGCAGAACGTCATCATCACCAAGCTCCCCTTCAGCGTCCCCGACGCCCCGCTCCTCGAAGCCCGGCTGGAAGACATCCGCGCCCGCGGCGGCAACCCGTTCCGCGACTACCAGCTCCCGGAAGCGGTCATCAAGCTCCGCCAGGGCTTCGGCCGCCTGATCCGCACCGCCACCGACACGGGCATCGTCGTGATCCTCGACCCCCGCCTGAAAACCAAGCAATACGGCCGCACGTTTCTGGAGTCGCTGCCGGATTGCCAGGTGGTGGAAGAATCGGTGAGGGACAATGAAATGGAACGGACGCGGTCACAATCGAACTCGCCCGAGTAAACTCTCGGCTGCTCATTCCTCGGTATTTTTCTGTCTCCCATTTTTCTGTCAAACTCTTCAAACGGAAGTGTGACAGAAAAATGGGAGACAGAAAAATGAAGAACGCCAGGCTGGAAACGATTTGCAAGTGCGACGATGATCACCGACCGGGAAGAGCAAGAACTAACCACGGAGCCGGATTGGCGGCCGTGGCAGTTCTCGCTGCTCGATCTTTTCAGGCTGACGACTGTGGTTTCGGTTTGTGCGGGGGCATTTTACTGGAGCCCAAAGCTTGGAATACTGATTTCCTCGGCGCTGTTTCTCTGCATCGCCACGCTTTACCGCACGAAGGCAGTCGTTCGTGCCGCGGCTCCGACATTGCGGAATCGAGCGCTGCCGAGCCTGATAGGGTTTGGCATCGTCACGTCCGTAGTGGCCTGCTTCGCACCATTCATTGTCACTTGTGCCGCTGTTATGTCGTTTTCCAGCGGTGCCCCATGGTCGGCAAGTGCGTTTTTTCTCGGCGCGGGCTGCGTCCTGGGCAGTATCGCGAGCCTTTACGTCCTCTCTCGCAGTTGGCCGCATCGGCCGCAGTCGAAATAGGGTGGAGATAGAACTCCAACGTGCTCCCCCTCGCTTGCGCGTCGGGCTAGTTTTAGAATCGGCCTTTTGCGGTGCTTCAGGGATTCGCAGAAAGGCTGCAGACATGAGCGGGCAAATTGATACGGTGATGCACGAAGACCGGCTGTTTCCGCCGAGCGAGGAGTTTTGCGCCAAGGCATTGATCCCTTCCAAAGAGGCTTACGAGCAGCTCTATGAAGCCGCGAAAAAAGATCCCGAAAAATTCTGGGGGGATCTGGCCCGCAAGGAATTGCACTGGTTCAAGCCGTTCGAGACGGTCCTGGAATGGAATGAGCCGTTTGCGAAGTGGTTTGTTGGCGGGCAGACGAACGTCTCGTACAACTGCCTGGACGCTCATCTATCTGGCGCACGGCGCAACAAGGCCGCGATCATTTGGGAAGGGGAGCCAGGTGACCAGCGGACGCTGACCTACCAACAGTTGCACACGGAGGTCTGCAAGTTTACGAACGCTCTCAAGGAACTGGGCCTGAAAAAGGGAGACGTGGCAACGCTGTATATGCCGCTGGTGCCGGAATTGGCCATCGCCATGCTGGCTTGTGCCCGGATGGGAGTCGTCCACAGCGTGGTCTTTGGCGGGTTCTCCGCGGAAGCCATTGCCGACCGGAACAACGACGCCAAGGCCAAATGCATCATCACGGCCGACGGCGGCTGGCGGCGGGGGAAGCTGCTGGATCTGAAGAAGACGGTGGACGAAGCCCTGGCGAAGTCACCGACGGTCAAGCACTGCATCGTTTATCAGCGGGCCAAAAATGACGTCACCATGAAGGCCGGCCGGGACCACTGGTGGCACGAGCTGACGGCCAAGGCGTCGGTCAGTTGCCCCGCCGAGCCGCACGACAGCGAAGACACGCTCTTCATCCTCTACACCAGCGGCAGCACCGGCAAGCCGAAGGGTATTCGCCACACGATGGCGGGCTACAACCTGTTCGCCAAGAAGACCTTTCAGTGGGTCTTCGACTACCGTGAAGAGGATCTTTTCTGGTGTACGGCCGACATCGGCTGGGTGACGGGGCACACGTACCTTGTTTACGGGCCACTCTCCGCAGGGGCGACCGCGATGATGTATGAGGGAGCCCCCAACTGGCCGGCCGAAGACCGCTTCTGGGACATCATCGAGCGGTATCGCGTCAACATTCTCTACACGGCACCGACGGCCATTCGGGCGTTCATCAAGTGGGGAGATCAGCACGTCGATAAGCACGACCTGTCGAGCCTGCGACTGCTCGGCACGGTGGGCGAGGGCATCAACCCGGAAGCCTGGATGTGGTATCACCGCAAAATCGGCGGCGAGCGCTGCCCCATTGTTGATACCTGGTGGCAGACCGAAACCGGCGGCATCATGATGTCGCCACTGCCGGGGGCCATCGCCACCAAGCCGGGCTCCTGCACCAAGCCGCTGCCGGGGATTGTGCCGGTCATTTTGGACGAGCAGCATCAGCCGGTCGCCAAGAACACCGGCGGCATGCTCTGCATCGCCCAGCCGTGGCCGGGGATGCTCCGCGGGATTTGGGGGGACGACGACCGCTACGTGCAGCAGTACTGGACCAAGATCCCGCACCATTACCTGACCGGCGACAACGCCCGCCAGGACAACGACGGCTACTACTGGATCATGGGCCGGATCGACGACGTGATCAAAGTCAGCGGCCATCGGCTGAGCACGATTGAGGTCGAAAGCGCCCTCGTCAGCCATCCGCTCGTCGCCGAAGCCGCCGCCGTCGGCCGGCCGCACGAAATCAAGGGGGAAGCGATCAGCGTCTTTGTCACGCTCAAGGGTGGCACTCCCGACGACGCTCTCAAGGCGGCCCTCAAGGCCCACGTCCGCAAGGAAATGGGAGCCCTGGCCGTCCCCGACGACATCCGCTTCACCGCCGCCCTCCCCAAAACCCGCAGCGGCAAGATCATGCGCCGCCTCCTCCGCGACATCGCCGCCGGCAAAGAAACCGCCGGCGACACGAGCACGCTGGAGGATTACAGCGTGCTGGCGAAGCTGCGGGAGGAAGAGGAGTAGCGAGCAAAAACTTGAGGAAGCAAATGCCGAAGTATGGTAGAATCTGATGAAGTGATTTTGCCTCTCGGAGCAGGGCTATGTTGCAATCCTATGATGCCGTCCTCAAGGACAACCATTTGGAATGGAGCGGACAATCTTCGCCCGCCATCGCTCCCGGTGCATCCATTCGCGTGCAGGTCACCGTTCTGGAGCCTGAAAAAATAGATGCCAAAGAGGCCTCACGGAGAGCTGCCGAAATGATGGCGGCCCTGCAAGAGATTGCCGGCCGCGGAGGAGTGCAAGGCATTTCCGACCCGGCCCAGTGGCAACGGGAAATGCGCGCAGAGCGTGAGCTTCCAGGGCGATAGTGCTTATGCTTCTCGACAGCAATATCATCATTTACTCGGCGCTCCCCGCTCACTCGTCGCTACTGAACTTGCTTCAGCCGGGAACCTCTGTTTCGGCAGTGAGTCTGGTGGAGGTGCTTGGCTTCCCTCGCCTGGCAAGCGCGGACAAAATGAGCTTCGAAAAGTTTTTTGCCTCGGCGACGGTGCTTCCCCTTGATCAGGCCGTCATCAAGGAGGCGATCAATCTACGCTCGCAACGGAGCATGAAGCTTGGTGACGCGCTGGTGGCAGGGACGGCAATTGTTCACAACCTTAGGGGCTGTGCATTTTTTACTTCCGAGAGTGGGGGGTGATGGTGTAATTCCATTGGGGGCAGATGTTGTGGCGTTGAAGCTGGATGCTTTGAAACTCGGCGTTGGTGACTTTGA
>JBKJNY010000173.1:0-6412 GCA_046593355.1 Pirellulaceae bacterium
GCGCCGTCGCGTACACGTTGGCGGTCGCGGTCGGAGCGACATTCGTAATGCTGATGCTGACCGTCGCCGTGGCCGAGGCTCCGTTGCTGTCGGTAACTCGCAATCCCACCGTTTGGCTATCGGGGCCATCGCGCCCTACTGCTGAGAAGGCAACGCTTTGTCCGGGGGTCTCATAGGAGCCGTTGTTGTCGAGATCCCACGCGAAGTTCAATGCGTCGCCGTTTGGGTCGCTACCTGAACCATTAAGCGTGACGCTACCCCCCTCGGCAACTGAGTATGGACCGCCGGCAGCGGCTGTCGGTGGAAGATTCGGACTCAGTAGCAGCCCTTTCGGCTCCCCGGTCGTCGTATCAATTCCGGACGCCACGATCTGGCCTGCATTGTTGATCCCAAATGCCACATATACCTCATACTGCGGATCAACCAGGCTATTCAAATCCTGCATGACTCCGCCCGAGTAGAGAAACGCATGCGCCGGGCCTGTGCTCCTGTCGGAGACACCAACGATCTGGCCAAGGTCGTTGATGTCGCGGCCAATGCTATAAGCCCCGCCGAGAGTCCCTAGATCGGTTGTCGCGCCGCTCGAATACACATAGGCATGTACGCCGAAAGTGTACCCCGTCACTTGGCCGCTTTCGTTAATCCCATTCGCAGTGACGGCATTTGGGATGGCACTCATGACGCCGCCCGAACGAATGAATGCCTGACCGTTTGAGTGACCGACAATTTGTGACGCCTCGTTCATCGCGTAGGCGTTGCTGTACCCTCCGAGTGACCCGATGCTGGTCATGGACCCGCCGGAGTACAGAAAGGCGAAATTCGGGCTGCCGCTATAGGTCTGGGAGTAGCCCGCAATCTGCCCCGCGTTGTTGATGGCAGTCGCGGTGCTATTCAGGCCTGCGCCACCCAAGGTGCCCAGATCGCTCATCACTCCGCCGGAATGCACAAACGCGTGGGTCGCGCCGCCGCTGAGCGAGGACTCTCCCACGACCTGACCGGCGTCGTTGATTCCAAACGCATAGCTATAGGCCCCCCCGAGGGTTCCCAAATCAGAGAGCGAGCCAGCGGAGTAGCGAAAGGCGTGCGTTTGGCCGCTGTTCAAGCCGTAACCAGCCACCTGACCACTCTCATTGATCGCGGTCGGCGTCACCGGTCCCGTTCCGAGTGAACCGAGAACCGCGACCTGGTACGCCGCCAAACAGAAGCGATCCTCCAGGTTCTCGACCATCAATCGCCGCGTACGGCCGGGGCCACACGAAGTGCGGCTTAGCGCGCGCCGAGCGAACAGCTTGCTCCAAACTTGCGGACGTGACATGATGAAATCTCCTCTGCCCGCGCGCAAGCGCGGGCGGTTAGGGTTCGCTCGGCTGGGGAGCCCTTCTCGTTGGTGCGGGAAGCTCCCCGGTCGGGCAGGATTTGGAAACACTAGGAAATCGAACTACAGTTTCCAGCCCAGGCCGACAGAGGCCAGGCGTTTTTGGATTTCGCTCAAGTTATGCACCGACACGCTGCCGTCGGGATGTCCAGCCGCCACCAGATTGCCATCGTCGCTGAACCGGACATCCCACGCGTTCTGGTCCAGGGAAAGGTTAACAATCGCTTCCTTTGTTCCGCGGCGAAAGAGTGCAAAGCCGCCGGCGCGATCGCGCGTAAGCCAACGCCCTTCGTCGCCGATCCCACTCACGCCGGGCGGGTCAGCCGGAAACAGTTCTTTGCCCGATTGCGGGTCATAGAACATCGTTTTGTCGCCCGGCATGGAGATGGAGAGGACTTTGCCGACGGGATCCAGGTGAACCTCGATATCGGCGTCCCAGGTATGCGTCCATAGCTCCTTGCCGGTCAGGCTGTCAAAGGCCTTGACCGTGCGCAATTTGTCGTTGGCGCTACTTTGGCCCCGCACTACCACAAACGTTCCATCGCGCGGCGCCAGCACGGGAAACGCTCGATACGGAAATACACTGATCTCCGGCAATCCCTCTGCCGACTCGGGATCCAGCAGGTCGCGGATGCGCACCACGCGGGGATGCTCGCTCCGCGGAGCGTTGCTGAGCGTACCAGCCTCCTTGTCGCGGGTCTCCTCTCGGAACAGAAGCAGCTTGCCGGAGGGATCAAAGGCCAGCGTGTCCTGAAGTCCTGCCGGCAGCGTCCACCGGCGCACCGTGTCGCCGGTTGCCACGTCCCACATCTGGGCTTGGCCCGACGTCGAGAAAGCAATGTGGTTGCCGTCGGGGCTGAATGCCAGGCCCGCATTGTCCGCATAGACCCCGCGGGGCGCGTCCAGCACATGCAGGAGACGGCTGGAAGCGAGGTTCCAGACGCCGATTCGCCAGTTCTGACTCAGCGCTGCGAGCGCCTTCCCGTCTTGGGAATACCAGAGCCTGACGACTTGCGTGTCCAGGCCGCGAAGCGTTTGGATACCGCGATCTTCGTCGAGTTCCCAAACGTAGACGCCCCCTTCGTCGAATCCACCGAGGCTGCTGCATGCGAGTCTGCGGCCATTGGGCGAGAATGCCAGCCCGGTTACGAAGTCACGCGTGCCTAAATCCAGCAGAGGCCGGCCAGTCGCCACGTCCCACAAATAACCGCGGTCGCGGCCACCGGAAGCCAGTGTGACTCCGTCCGGGCTGAAGGCGACGGCATACACGTCGTAGGTGGAGGCCCGACAGTTTGTCACGTGCATCGTTGCCTCCCAATCCCAAATCGCAAGCAGACCGTCGGCACCGCCAACTGCCAATCGTCGATCATCGCTGCTGAAAGCCAGACAGTTGACGGTGCCGCGCCCCGCCCGAAACGACGTGAGCAGTTTGCCGTCCAAGACTGACCAGACAGCGGCCTGGCCTTGATGATTGCCAACGGCCAACTTCCGCCCATCCGTCGAGAACGCCAGTGCGCTAGCACTCGCCGATTGCGAGAACTGCTGCTTGCCGGACGCGCCGTCCCAGACCGTGACGATCGGACTGCCGTCGGTTCGCTTCGCGGCGGCCGCAACCAGGCGGGCGTTGGCACTCAGGGCCGCAACGGCAGCACCGTGATCGTTTTGTACCAGGTCCGAAACATTCACTGCGTCCTTGCCCACGGCAAAGCGAAACTCGCGAATTGCCTTGTTCGCACCTACGTTCCAGAGTTTTAGCTCAGCGCCTTGGCCTGTTACGAGTTGCACTGCGTTTTCGCCGCGAAATCCGACAATGCCGAAGCCAACGGGAGACGACGATGGCCGCCGATGGTAGTTTTGGCTGTCGTACAACTCCGCTCCGCGCGCCTGGTAATACCCCGTTCCCCGCGCGCCGCCAACGAGGATCTGACGACCGTCGGGACTGAATGCCACGGAGGAACCGGCCAAGGGCTGCAAGTTCTTTTCTAGGCGTGCATCGATTTGGGCCAGCGTCGCGGCCGCTTCGCTTCGCAACTGAGCATCGGGGCGGATTTGGCTAGCATCGGTCACCAGGCTCCAGGCACGTTTGGACCAACCTTCCACGCGTGTCGCCGCTACATGGGTCGCTGTCCGAGAAAGCTGCATCTGCCGCAGCAGGCTTTCGTGCTTTTCATTCAGTGACGCCGTGAGAGCTTCCTTTTCCTTCTCTTCCGCAATCACTCGCGAGCGATTGGCCAGGATCCGGTTCCACACGCCGAAAATCCCGCCGGTGAGCGCTAGAAAAACAACGCCCATCACCAGCAAGCCGCGCTTGTTCCGCCGGACAAACTTACGGCAGCGGTACCAGGCCGATGGCGGGCAGGCCTGAACCGGCTCGTCGTTCAAGTAACGCTGCATGTCCATCGCCAGGCCATTAGCGGTTTCATATCGCCGATTGCGGTCCTTCTCCAGGCACTTCATCACGATCCAGTCGAGCTCGCCGCGGACAAGTTTTGTGAGCTTCGCCGGATCGGTGTGCCGCTGGGCGGCGATGGAGGCCAGAGTAGGCAGCTCACTTCGCGTACCGCTTTCCTCACGCGGAGCGTGAGGAGTACTTAAGTCGGAGAGACGCGTGCTGGGCTTGGGGGGCTCTTCCTCGCGGATGATCCGGAGCATTTCGTCAAAGGCGGCGGAACGGAGGCGTTTTCGGTCGAAGGGGGTGCTACCAGTCAGCAGCTCGTACAGTAGTACGCCGAGCGAGTAGATGTCGCTGCGGGTGTCGATGTCGAGCTGGTTCACCTTGGCCTGCTCTGGGCTCATGTATTCCAGCGTCCCGACAATCTGGCCGAGGCCGGTGAACATGGTCTTTTCGGTCAGCGCCTGGCTGGTGGCCTTGGCCACGCCGAAGTCGATCACCTTGGGGACCGGCTGCTGGTCATATTCGGCGACGAGAATGTTCGTTGGCTTGATGTCGCGGTGGATGATTCCCTTTTGATGGGCGTGCTGGATCGCCTGGCAGACCGGCAAGAGCAACTCCAGCCTTTGGCGAGGCGTGAGATGGTGCTCGTCGCAGTACTGCGTGATCGGCTGCCCTTTGACGAGCTCCATCACGAAGTACGGCCGGCCGCTCTCGGTCGCGCCCGCATCCAGCACCTTGGCGATGTTCGGATGGTCCATCAGCGAGAGCGCCTGCCGCTCCGCCTCGAACCGGGCAATCACCTGCCGCGTATCCATCCCCGGCTTGATGATCTTGAGCGCCACCCGCCGCTTGACCGGCTCGGACTGCTCGGCCATGTAGACGACCCCCATCCCCCCTTCGCCAATCTGCTGCAGGAGCTTGTAGGGACCGATCAGCATGCCGACGCGCTCGCTGACAGGCCGTTCGACCGTGGCAACGGCCGCGGCGGGGATTTCCAGAAAGCTCCCTAGCTTTTCTTGTTCGTCGAGCAGACCGCTAACCCGCTTACGGAGCGCTGCGTCGTCAGCACAGGCCCGGTCCAGAAAGGCCAAACGCTCTTCTGCTGACGAAATCTGCATCGCCTCGGCAAAGATTTCGCGTTCGTTCATTGGGGGTGCGTCTAAATGCATAGTGAAGGGGGCTTAGGCTCCAAGCTTAGCCACCGCGTCCACGCGGTGCTTCTCCTCGCGTGGACGCGAGGGCTAAGCGAACTTATAACTCAATGCGTATTCCGGGACCGGACACTGCAAAGGATTCGCAGATTTTTGTAGGACGGCCTTTCCAGGCCGTCCAAAGCTATAAAGGACGGGATAGGAATCCCATCCTACTTGATGGCCTGGTGCAGCCAGGAGCGAGCGTAACTCCAGGCGTAGTACGCAGATCGAGGGGACATTCCGAGCACCTCGGCGGCCTCCTCCATCGTCAGTCCCGCGAAATAGCGGAGCTTGACGAGCTCGGCTGCCGGCGGATCGACCAGAGCCAGCTTCTCTAATGCCTCGTCGAGCGCGAGCAGGCTGTCGGCATCATCCGACTCGGTTGCCGCGAGGGCTTCTAGCGGCAGACGCTGCATTCCGCCGCCGCGCTTCACACTGGCCTTCCGCCGCGCGCTCTCGACCAGAATTCGCCGCATCGCTTCGGCGGCGGCGGCAAAGAAATGGCCGCGGTTGTCCCATGATTGTGCGTTACCACCCGGAGGTTTTGGCCCATCATGGGCCATCAGGCGCAGATACGCTTCATGAACAAGTGCCGTTGCCTGGAGCGTTTGCCACGGTTTTTCGCTGGCCAGCCTGGCCGCGGCGAGTTTTCGCAGTTCCTCGTAGACCAACGGTAGGAGCTGCTCGGCGGCTTGTGGGCCGTCGTGATCGATCTGCTTCAGAAAGTGAGTAACGCCGGACATAGAGACGCGCAAGCCGAACAACTCTCAAGACCCGACAAGTGCCGAACAGTTTGCTCCGACGCTAACGCCCGGACGACGACATGTCAAGTTTTGGGCGGGTCCTCGGTGCCTAGTGCGTGTGTGAAGGCGTCAATAATCCGTCTTTAGCGGCAGCTCGTTGGAGATGACGATGCGGCGTTTGGAGCCGGGGGTGACTTCCTCGATTCGGGCGGAGAAGGGGCGGTGTTCGGGTTTCAGTTTCAGAAAGAACGCCGAGAGATTGCCGGAAGCTTCGAGCTTCACTTCGTTGACCGCCAGCGAATTGTGGCATTCGTAGCCCCGGCCGTGCCCCTCGCCAATTTGTCCCAGCTCACCCGCCAGGGATTCCAGCGATGTGTAATCGAGCTCCGTGCCGTCGTGCAGAATCAAAAATGTTCCCTCCTGCTCGGCCAGCCGCTGCAGCGTGTGTTCGCGGGCCGGCCGCAGAACGGCCTCGTGCGTGACTTGCTTCTTCTCGCACAGGCGATACAACGCTTTGAGATCGGCCGGCGATTGCATTTTGTCCGGCAGTGTCCCGCCCGGATGCTGACAGCACTGATCGAAGACCTGCACCAGACGCTGCGTCCGCCGCTGGTCTCCCAGATCGGCTGCTCCAAAAATCTGCTGACCCAGGCTCACTCGACCATCGTACATGTTCTGCATGGCGGCTCCGTCCGTCAGAATTCCA